>NZ_JAVDWS010000001.1:0-785728 GCF_031457395.1 Algoriphagus sp. 4150 | reverse complement strand
GAGCATGAATATGAAAATTTAACTTCTTAGCGTTTTCTTACCCTTACCTAAAAATATAAAAATGAAGTGACAGAAAAATTATAAACATATGAAAATAATAGCATTTTTTATTTCTTCAGCATTTTTCCTTATTCTTATCAATTCAGCTTTTGCCATTAACCCTGATCGGGAATACATCCTAACTCCCGACTCAGTTGGCTGGAAATATGAGCAATTGGAAATCAGGACTGCAGATCAGGTGAAACTGATTTCATGGGTCTATGAAGCGGATAAGGAGAATGATAAAGACACCGTCCTTATTCTGGCCTATCCTGATGCCGGAAATATGTCCTATTTTGTTTATCACTCAGCTATTCTTGCCGATGCGGGCTATACGGTGGTTACGTTTGATTACAGGGGTTTTGGAAAAAGTGACGATTTTGAAATTCAGCGGGAATACCTTTACTATACAGAGTTCACCATGGATCTGCAAGCCGTGATAAATACCATTTCCAGGAAATTCAAAGACAAGAAAATTGGAATTTTAGGAATGTCGATGGGAACAACTATTGTTTCCCGCGCATATCCGGACATCAAGGACAAAATCGATTTTATAATCGGAGAAGGATTTGTGACGGATACTTCCGCAATTGTGGATCGCTATAAGGGACTGGATAAACAAATCCTACTTCCCGAGAAGCCCGTGCTTTACGAAACAGCTATTCAGTCCATTGACGTTCCGCTCCTGATTTTGACAGCTTCCGACGATACAATCACCACTCATGGCGATGCGTTAGCACTTCAGAGTAAACTTGGTGAAACTTGTCAAGTGATCCAATATGCCGGAGCTCATCTCGCAGGATTTCAGTTTGACCATGAAAACAAGGGATTTGGTGGATGGTATGTGGAGCAGCTTGAGAGGTTTTTGGATTAGGAAAATTACCTTATGGATTATGGGATTGAGCGCACTTTTAATCATCTGACGAAAATGGACTGTGGAGACACAGACCACTGTTGAGAGTTACAGGGCATGGGGAAACAATCATTACTTTTTACTCAAGAAAAATTATTTTCTTATTCCAAATCCATGAGGAGCTTTCAATATTCCGGAATCATACATATTAATGTATATAGAAACAGTATCCTTCGAATTTTCCCAAGTAACTCTATAGTTATCTAGCATAGCACTTCCCATAAATCCATTTTCGCTTTTCACCGGACAGCAACTCCCTTCCCGGTAATATGAAATCGCTTCTCCATTCGGTCCGGTAAGCGAATTTAAATACCTTCTCTCATTCAGTGGGCCTTCAGAATTTTTTACTCCGCCAACTTCTACAGGATTTTTGGGGGATAATCCATAAGTCTTATCAGAAGATATCTCCGTTAATACAAAGCTATTGCCATCAGGAGATAGCTTTGTATTATCAGAAATCTGCTTTGTAGAGGAACAGGAAAATAGAAATAAAAGAACTACTAATATTGATAATTGAGTTTTCATCTGTTTATAATTTGATTTTCAATGGTCATATAGCCTGTCCCGATTTTTCATCGGGAGAATCTCGCACGATGAATAACAATCCCTCTGTGTGTCGTTTTCGACATGCCCGATTTCATCATAAGTATTGTTTTCTATCGCATTTTACATTTGATCGCGCCAATAAAGAGTGATATGGATTATGCCTCTTCACTCATCAAATCACTTATTACTACGTATAATTCTTTACCTCATTTGTTGGTAATAGTCTCGAATCCTCTAATGCAGCAGTCCGGTGTCCTGCATTTTTCAAGTAATCTTCTTGTTGGGCAAATTCCATAAACTTTGAAACAGATTCGTGTTCAACCAATAGCATAGCATCCCATACCTCCGAATCAGGTCCAATTAGAAAATTTTTGCACTTTCCATAATATATGATTCGACTTCCCGCTTTTTCCAATTCAGGCAAGATCCCGGTCATATACAACTGATATGCTTCTTCTCCGCTGATTACCTCAATGGATCTTATTTTTTCCAAGTTAGCGTAGTCGGCAATTTTTCTAAACTTTAATAAATTCAACATTACTACCTTTCCCTTATCATGAAAGTCTTGATAGAATCTTTTCCCTGCTTCCGGGTTTGCATCAATGTGCTTTTCCATATCGTTTTAATTTCCGGTTGATTAGAATTACACTTAGCTCATATTTACAATCGCCCTCTCCTATTACGTTTATAGCACTATATAACCCGATGTTGGGCATCCTGCTGTAAGCAAATTAAGCATTTCGTAGGTAGCCGCAAACTAGTTTTGGGAGTTTTCACAAGAAATTGAAAAGCTTAAACTTTTCCTAACCGGCTGCCAGCTTGATCTCGTAAATCGTCATTCATAAGTCCCAATTATTTTTATATTCTACAAGAGACTGCTTCAGGTTCGTGCCTCACCATTCGCAGTGACGTAAAAACTCCCACAATTCCCTTTCTAGCCAAGAAATCCTATTTTTGCATCCCATGCTCCAAGATTTCGATCCCCTTTCCTTTGACCTCCCGGTAGCGGAGATAATTCCACAAGTTAAATCCCGGCTTTCCAAAGCCAATTCGTTGATTATCCAGGCTCCTCCCGGTGCCGGAAAAAGCACCTTGCTTCCCCTGACGTTGCTGGATGAACCCTGGATGACTGGCAAGAAGATCATTATGTTGGAGCCCAGACGATTGGCTACCAAGACCATTGCACAGCGAATGGCGTCCATGACGGATACCAAATTGGGCGATATGATCGGGTATAGAATACGCTTTGAATCGGCTATTTCCAAGAACACAAGGCTGGAAGTGATCACAGAAGGGATTTTGACACGCATGCTTCACTCAGACAATGCCTTGGAAGAGGTGGGGCTGGTGATTTTTGATGAGTTTCATGAGCGAAATCTTCATTCTGAAGTTGCCTTGGCTCTCTGCCGTGAAGTACAGCAGATCCTGAGACCCGATCTGAGGATCTTACTTATGTCTGCGACTATAGATGCAAAGGTGCTTTCCGGAATGCTTAAATCAACCGTGATCGAGAGTAAAGGCCGACAGTATCCCGTGGAAGTGAATTATCTGAATGAAGTGGATGAATATGCCATAGGCGAAGATGCTGCAAGGCAGATAATTCCTTTGACCAAGGTTCATGAAGGGGATTTTCTGGTTTTCCTTCCGGGACAGGGGGAGATTCGAAAAGCGCAGGAAATTTTGAAGAAGGCATTACCGGATGATCTGGTGCTACCTCTGTATGGACAACTTTCACCGGGAGATCAGAACAGAGCAATTATGCCACATCCTTCGGGGAAAAGAAAGATCGTTCTTTCCACTGATATTGCGGAAACTTCCCTGACCATCGAAGGAGTGACTGTAGTCGTGGACTCAGGCTTCGCCAAATCATCGAGATTTGATGCCAGATCAGGTTTATCCCGATTAGTATTGCATAGAATCAGCAAGGACTCCGCAGATCAGCGAAGTGGTAGAGCGGGTAGATTGACCGCGGGTCATAGCTACAGACTGTGGACTAAAGCTATTCAAAATCAACTCAATGAGTACCGAACGCCTGAATTGATGGAAGCCGACCTCACAGGACTGGTACTGGATATGAAAGCCTGGGGCAAGCAGGATATCCGCTCCATGACTTGGCTTACTCCTCCTCCAGCCGGAACCTTGGCTTTGGCAGAAAAGACCTTGGAATCCATAGAAGTTATCGTGGACGGAGAACTGACACCGCATGGTAAGGAAGTGCACCAGTTGCCTACCCATCCACGTATCGCCCATATGCTGATCAATGCGCAAGAGATTGATCAACTGGGTTTGGCTACAGATATTGCCGCAATATTAGACGAACGAGATCCACTGGGTCCTGATGCAGGTGTGGATTTGAATCTGAGAATCGAAGCGCTGCGGAGATATAGAAAACACGATGTAAGCATAGCACGAATCAAGAAAATAGAGAAGATGGCTGCATCCTATCGTAGAATGTTTTCCATTCAGCCTGATAATGGCCCGGTTGATCTCTGGCAGACAGGGCTGCTCCTAGCCTATGCATATCCCGAACGGATCGCAGCTGCAAGACCCGGGAACAATGCCCAGTTCCAATTGGCCAACGGAAAAATAGCACAGATTGGTCACAAAGATGATCTCGCCCACGAATCATGGCTTGCCGTAGCCCATGTGGATGCCCGGGAAGGAATGGGAAAAATATGGATGGCCGCTCCCATCAATCCAAAGGATTTGGCTCCCATGCTGAAGACCAAAGAGGTTTTGAAATGGGACAGAAAAAAAGGTGGACTTCAGGCCCATTCTGAGATTCGGATTGGATCCATTATCCTTGGCACTAGACCCTTGGCAAAGTATCAACCGGGAGATGTGACGGAAGCGGTTTTGGAAGCCATCCGTGAGGAAGGTGAGTATTTACTTGATTTCAATGAAGAGGTGGAGCAGTTGATTATGCGCGTGGAATCACTTAAAGCGTGGAATCCGGATCAAAACTGGCCTGATTGGTCCATTGCCACACTTTGCGAGAAACCGGAAGCATGGATAGCTCCATATCTTGATGGTATCCAAAAGAATGATGATTTCAAAAAATTGAACATCAGTCAGATTCTTTTGCATTCACTTGATTTTGAACAGCAAAAGGAATTGGAAAGACTTGCTCCGCAGTATTTGGAAGTTCCATCAGGAAGTAAGATCAAACTGGAGTATAGAAAAGAAGATATACCACTGCTTGCCGTAAGGCTCCAGGAATTGTTCGGCTTGCTGGAAACGCCCACCGTCAATAACGGAAAAGTCAACGTACTGATTGAGATGCTTTCACCGGGATACAAGCCGGTACAGCTTACACAGGATCTGAAAAGCTTCTGGAAGAATGGCTATTTCGAAGTAAAGAAGGAGTTGAAAAGACGCTATCCCAAACATGAATGGCCCGAGGATCCGATTGGTGCAGAAGCTGTCAGAGGGGTGAAGAGGAAGTTTTGAAGTGTTTGATTGTACTAGAAGTAGGTCTGGTTCTAGCCTGAAAAAAATTAAAACCTTTGAGGTTTCGAAACCTCAAAGGCTAGCTGTCAGATTAGTATGCTATTCTTCGGCAAATAATTCCCGGATCTCTTCCAGAATTGGCTCAACTTCCAGTTTCTTCAGCTCCAAGCTCCCTTCATCCTCAGGATTGTGCAAGTAGTGATTCCAATGCTTCTCAGCCTTACGGAGCGTACGCGGGGTCATATCAAATTCCACCTCATCCAGATACATCTTGGCCAAAGTTTGTGCCTTGAAATTACCGAAGAGAAATACCCTGAAAATATCCACAAAGCGCAGACTCAAGTCAAACTCCTCTAAAATCTGCACAAATGCTCCTTGATGAGCTCTGTTCTTCTTGTCATTAATCGCATCAAAAATGGCATCAAGGGATTCCTCATTGAAAGTAGACTGAGAAAGCGCTCTACAAGCCAAGTAGGCAATCTCCCAATTATCACCCTTCACCAGCTCAATTACGGTATCTCTTCCACTTTCATCCAGAATTTTGCCCAGCTTATCCGCAAAATAAAAAGCTTCTTTTTCACTTGGGTCAGACATTCGCTTGATCAAGCCTTGGATTTCATCCTCCATGATTTTTCGGTTTATTTGTGCAAATATAATTGAAAAGCCTCCCCCGCTATGATTTCCGGCAATCCAAAATCAATTACTCTTGAGAAGTATCAGGTTATTCTGGAAGTTTCTGAAAAGAAAGGGCTGCAGGGAGTCTTTGATAAGGCTAAGCATCAATGGATCATTTCTGATTCAGATTCCTGGCTTGCGAAGATTTCCCTTCCTTGGAATGTAGTACCAAATGATTCGGGATTACTTTCAGTAAAAGATGATTTCCATTTGGGATTGGTGATGATACGTGCAGGAATAGCCGTCACGGGCTATTTTCATAATGGGGTTATGCTGGATCATAAGGTTTTCCGCGCTTATATGGTTCGCCAAAAGCAAGGGAAAAGCCAGATCAAATATTTAAAAACCAAAGGAAAATCCAGAGCCGGTTCCAGGATGAGACTTGGAGAATCCGAACAGTTTTTTGTGGAGATCAATGAACGTCTCCGGCAGTACGAGGGAAATTTCCCTATTACAACCTGGGGAATCAGTTGTGGCAAAACGCTCTGGCCTTACTTCTTCGGAAGCGACACTCCTCCCCCATTTTCCAAAAATGCAGAAAACCTAATCAGTATTCCTTTCCATGTACAGCAGCCTGATTTTGAAACTCTACAAGCAATCCACAGGAAGTTGAACGGGATTCATTTGACACTTTCTGAACGTGGACTGGAGATCTTTGGCTCCATGGAGGCTGATACTTCAGGGCGTGTTGATGAGGAGGAAGATTGGTGAGATTGATAAAATTCAATGATCAATGCTCAAATTCAATGGTCAAGGAGGCTCTTTACACAACTAACGATCTATAACTCCCGCAAGGGTACAGAGGCGCAACTTATGCTATCCGGTTGAATGCAGCCTCCCTACTACGGTTAAAATCGATAGCATTTCTACTTGTTAGGATTTGCTTTCTAGTTTACCTTTAGGCCTAGAAGTTATCACTCACCTATTTTACCGAATTTTCATTTTATTACCATGTCCAAGAAATTCAATTGGCTGGCATCGCTTGCATTATTGGTTGCAATTCAAGCCAACGCACAGAACACCCTACATCCCACTTCCTCCGAATACGAATACCCTTCGGATCCAAAAGTCATAGAGAAACTTGAAAAATGGAGAGACCAAAAGTTTGGGATATTGATTCACTGGGGCATTTACGCAGTCCCCGGAATTATAGAGTCATGGAGCATTGTGAACGAGGACTGGATCAATAGAAATGATACCACCCAGAGCTACGAAGAATATAAGAAGTGGTATTGGGGACTGAAAGATCAGTTTAATCCCACAGGTTTTGACCCGGCTCAGTGGGCCGATGCCGCTACCAAAGCCGGAATGAAATACGTAGTCTTTACCACCAAACACCACGATGGGTTCAACATGTTTGACACCCAATTCACAGATTATAAGATTTCCGACGGTCCTTTCAAAAACAATCCAAAAGCCGATGTAGCAAAGCACGTTTTTGATGCATTTCGGGAAAAAGGCATGATGATAGGAGCCTATTATTCCAAGCCGGATTGGCATTCACAATACTATTGGTGGGACTACCGTGCTACTCCGGACCGCAATGTGAATTACGATATCCGCAAGCATCCATGGAGATGGAATCAATACGTGCAATTCACCCACAATCAACTCAACGAGATCACTACCAATTACGGAGCTGTAGATATCCTTTGGCTAGACGGCGGTTGGGTAAGACCCCTCTCCACAGTGAATGAAGAAGTGATAAGCTGGGGAGCTCCTATCCCTGATTTTGACCAGGAAATCAATATGCCCAAAGTGGCTGAGATGGTAAGAAAAAACCAGGAGGGAATTCTGATCGTAGACCGTACGGTGCATGGACCTTTCGAAAATTACCGGACTCCGGAGCAGGGAATTCCTACTGCTATGTCTCCCGATCCATGGGAAAGCTGCATCACCTTGGGTGGCGCATGGAGCTATGTGCCCAATGACGAATTCAAACCTTCCCGCAAAGTGATTCACCTGCTGATAGAAATAGTGGCTAAAGGCGGAAATTTACTTTTGGGCGTAGGGCCAACTGCCGATGGTCTCTTTCTTCCTGAGCAGGTTTCAAGATTGGAAGAAATCGGAAAATGGCTTGAGCTTAACGGCAATGGGATTTACGGTACCCGGGCTTTGGAGACTTTCCAAGATGGAAAACTTTATTTCACACAAGGGAAAGCCGGGGAAATGTATGCACTGGTGCCGCTGGAAGAGGGAGAAAAGTTGGATGACACTATTTCCTGGACGCTGAATCCTCCCAAAAAAGACAGTAAAATCACCATACTTGGCGAAAACAAAGCTCTTCGATGGAAAACTGTAGATGGGAAAACAGTAGTAACTCTTCCGAAAAATATTCAGGAAAAGCTATCCGCTTCTCCTGCTATTGTGTTGAATTACCTTTCCCGGTAGTCCGCCAAGCAAAAGAGCCGGAATTTCTTCCGGCTCTTTCAATAGTCAAATCTAAAATTAAGTAGTCTTACTTGTCACATCTCCCGGATAGTTCGCATTCAGCATGTTCATCGTCTCGTGAGCTACTTTGATATTAAATTCGTACGCTAGACTCTTATAATTGACCAAGTCAACTATGGTTCCGATAAAACAAAGTCCCAGTGTCAAAATATACAGGATACCTAAGCCTATCTGCCCGAGAATGAAGCGGTGCAGTCCTGCAAATCCAAAGAAACCAAGCAAAGTCAGGATCAAAATCATCTGCGAATCCTTTCTTCTGGCTCTATAAACCTGTGCGAATAGAGAAGCTTGGTCTTCATCCATATTTTTCATCAAACCCTGGATGTAGCCCAGTTCCATTCCTTCCAACTCGGGAAGGTGTCTTAATACATTAGCCATAATTGTGTGTTGTTTTTAAGTTTCTAATAAGTTGCCAGATTCGAGAGATTATAACCACATACGCAAGCAAAGCCAGCGGATGCATGTCCCAGGATGCCTGAAATTCCCCTCTGGCGAGGAGACTCATTGACCTTCCCAGTCCACAGCCCGGACACCATTCAAACCCCAGTTGACTCAGTGGACAGAGACTTAAGTGACTGCCGCCATGAGGATCCAGAAGAAGAATTGCTGCCAAACTTCCGATCCAAAAGATCAGCTCCAGCGGCAAGTTTGATATCCATCGGGTTATTACCTTCATGTTCTGCTTAATTACGAAAAAGGTGCCATTCCCCAAACATAGCCTAAAACGGCGAATTTCGAATGTTATGGAATTTTTATGCAAAGTAAATGAACAACATTATGTTCGAAAATGAACATAAAATTTTAATAATATGTATGTGCAATGTTGTCTCCATCCCATTTCTTCGTTTGAAAGGAAAAGGAAATATTAAGCGTACCGGATATTATTACCGGCAAGATTTCTCCTGACAAAGCTATTTCGTATTTTGCCGATTCAATTTTGCGTCAAAAATGAAATACTTCTTCGCTACTTGTTGCTACATTTTATGTTTCGCCGGTATTTTCCCACTTTATGCTCAGACAGACCTTTGGCTGATCAATACTGACGGAAAAGGCGGGAATTTGAAACTGCTGACAGAGTCGGCACGCAGGCTGACAGACAGACCTGAATATGATAACCAGCCCAGTTTTATCAACGACCATCAATTGGTATTTTCGGCTGCAGACGACAATGGCAATCACGATATTATAATTTATAATTTTGAGTCCGATAAATTCACCAATCTTTCCAAGACATCCGACAGAAGTGAGTTTTCTCCCAGTATCACGGACTGCGGAATGTACATTGCGGCTGTCGTTATGGAGGAGGATAAAAAACAACGTATTTGGCTCTACCCTACCGGTTTCGAACCTGCCGAATTGCTGTACGATGACATAGAGCCAGTGGGTTATTATGACTGGTATGACAATAAAGCTGCTATGTTTGTTCTCGGAGAGCCAAATAAATTGATCTATGCTAGAGGAAGGAATGATTTGATAGAAATTGATTCAGGGATATCCCGATCTATAAACAAACGTCCAAAGACATCAGAAATCACTTATCTTTCAGAGTCTGCTGAAGATCAGCCCGGCACTATTAAGAGTTATGATATTGAAAAAGGAACCAAAGAAATGTATTATAAGGGGCTTTTAGGTGCCCAAGATTTCATTTGGCTGGATAAAAACTATCTGCTGATGGCTTCCGAAAATGAGATTTTCATAAGAAAATATAAGAATGCTGAATGGAGGTCAATAGGCAAAATATCCTCTGAAACACACGAAAATATCACCCGAATGGCCTATAGCGAAGATCTTAATGTGCTGGTGGTCGCAATGAACAGAAAATAACAAAACTCTATGAACCCTATTAAATCAACCCTTTTAATGGCTGCGCTTCTTTTTGGAGCTCAAGCATATTCCCAGAAAATAGAAGACAAGAAAGGCATCGTCGCCAAAAATGCCGAATTGGTCAAAGTGCAGGATGGCTTTGCGTTTACAGAGGGTCCTGCGGTCAATCGTTTTGGGGATGTTTTTTTCACCGATCAACCTAACAACCGAATCCATAAGTGGAATGCGCTGTCCAACGAAGTAAGTGTTTTCGCGGAAGACGCAGGAAGATCGAATGGCATGTACTTTCTCCTAGACGGTACATTGGTAGCTTGTGCGGATAATAAAAATGAACTTTGGGCTTTTGATACTGATGGAAATCATGAGGTGTGGATTACGGCATTCAAGGGCAAAAAACTCAATGGTCCCAATGATCTTTGGGTAAGGCCAAAAGGAGGTATTTACTTTACAGATCCCCTGTATGTTAGGCCCTATTGGGAAGGGCGTGGCGAGGAATCAGAGCAGGACGGCCAGCATGTTTATTTCTTGTCAGCAGACAGAACAGAATTGTTCAAAGTAGCTGATGATCTTTTGCAGCCAAATGGAATCGTAGGCTCCCCTGATAGTAAGACCCTCTATGTCTCCGATATCAAGGCAAAGAAAACCTATAAATACGAAATACGCGATGATGGCTACCTAATCAACAAAACGCTTTTCTGTGAAATGGGCTCAGATGGAATGACTATAGATGAACGTGGCAATGTGTACTTGACCGGAGATGGGGTTACTGTCTTTGACCGTAAAGGTGAGCAAATTGCCCATATCCAGGTACCTGCCAAATGGACTGCAAATGTGGTCTTCGGAACACTGGACAGAAAGACACTCTTTATCACGGCCTCTGATGCCGTTTATACTTTGAAAATGAAAACTAGAGGAGTTTGGTAAGAAGTAAAATCAGTCTCAGTTTTCAGTCTCAGATACCTACTTTGGAAATTAATCTTTGCCTTATGCGCTGGAGGCTAAGCTCAGGTTGACAAGCACTGCTTCTAGGCTGGATTTTTTCTGTCGCGGTTTGCGATGAAACAATCAGCATACCATACGTTATTCCCGTTCGGAAGGCACGAACGGGGCGTTGGATTAAAAAAAGTTCATCGCCCATGTGAGTGTCTCCACTCACATGCCAAAAGACCTCTAGAAAACCTTGATTGGTGAGCGTGTCGAACCCCAGTGCTCTCGGTGGTTAAAAAAAATCCCGAAAAAGAAAGCGGTATAAATGCTTCTTCTTCGGGATTTCGTTATTGGTCTACTGCCTCTTTACTTCAAAAACATAAAGTATAAAGAAGGCAATATTCCGATTTAGAAAATACCGATGTAGTGGTTCCCCGTACGGTTTACAAGTGTTGCTCCTTTCATTGCCACGCCTGTATTGCTGTCCAAGATATAGATGTTACCGTTTTTGCCTACGGGGGTGACGGCTATATATAGATTAGTGCCATCGGCTAGAAAGCCTTGATATTGGTTAAATACCAAATCAGCTTCATAAGGCAAATCCACAATTGATGCAGTTCTGGCATTTAAATCCAACCAGGCTACATAGCCTCTATCTTCTCCACTGTGGGACACAAGCGCAAATGCTTTACCACCTTGGACGTATTTCCAAGCTTCAATAGTCACTCCGGTAAGATTTAGCGCATCGTTCAAACTAAAAACATAAGAATTGTCATATTCATTATTTTGGTTGATCCTCAGGATATGAGAACCGTTTGGATCCCTCTCGGTAGCCTGATAGATGTTATTATCATCACCTAAGTAGCTGAAATGACTTCTATAACCACTATTGTCCCCGTGTCCTACTGAAGAATTAATCACGGTAGGATTAGCGAAAGAAGGATAGTCAACTACCACTGACTTGGTGCCCAATCGCTCGTATTCTGCTTCTACCACACCTGCTGCCACATTATATTTACGCATCCAAGTACCGATGATAAGCTTATTGCCTGCGGCATTTAGCACAGATCCATCCAATCTGAAAATGGTATGGCCCGCAGCTTCCTCCTCTTCGGTAAGTGGAATCTGATACTGCACATAGTTTCTGATCAGGGATTCCTGTAGGTCCAATGCCAAAATAGTGGCAGTCCCTCTATAGTATTCAAATGGCGTTGTAGGATTAGGATCATTTTCGGTTGGTGCATTATTTGCACGAATATTGGCCACATCCAATGCTACTCCCGTCTTGTCTCCATCAAATAGCTTCAACCAGCGAGGAGATGTACCTGCATACTGCGAGATATTTGCAGAAACGTCAGACTGCGTAAAAGATCCGCCTCCGTTCACTGAATATCTTGAGAACTCTCCTCCGTTATCACCGGTATAGGCAATATTGAAAAGCGTATTTCCATCTTCTGAAGACTGAAGACGGGCCGTTCTATTGGACTTTACTCCAAATCCACCTTCATAGACATTGATCTGTACATCGGGATTCTGTGCTTCTGCTTTGGAAACGGAGTACACCATGGTTCCGCCATTTCCATCTCCCGCAGTAGTACCCATTAAGGCTCCTGCAACAGTGATCCATCTGTCTTCTTGCTCACCTGGAGGGGTGACAGGATTTCCTTCGTTATCATCACTACAGCCGGTTAGGGTCACCGCGCTCATCAAAGCTCCAAGTGCCAAAAAGTTTAAGAATTGCTTTTTCATAATTTATTTGTAGTTGGTTAATATAATAGGTTGATTAAAATTTATTAATGGTATAATTGATTTTTAGGTAAAACCCCCTTCCGGGTTTTTGGACGGCAAAATTATCATAAGCTTGCTTGTCGAAAATATTTCTCAAGTCAGTGCTCAGTACCAGTTTTTCATTTGGAAAAACATAATTCACTCCTAGATCCTGAATAAATTGGCGGGGAGTTCTGAAGTCTTCAATCTCCAACCAAGTGGTATAAAATCGGTCTACAAAGCCAAAACTGTAATATAGGTTTAGCTTAGAACGTTGTTGTATTACATTCTTAAGTCCGTATTGAACAGTGGAATTGATTGTGAAAAAGGGCTCGTTTGGCAATTGCTGATTATAGTAAGTGTATTCGTTTCCGTTATTGTCATACCTCATATTGAACACGGAGTTAAACTTGGAGAAATTAACCAAAACGCTTAGGTTGTCTTTAAAGGAATAGTTGATTTCCCCTTCAAAACCAATTGATTTTGTCTTACCCAAATTCTCAAATGGATCTGTCTGTACAGCGTCATTTATTCTTGGATTGATTCTTCTTACAATTTTGTCTTTGGTGTCTCTGAGAAAGCCTGACGCATAGAGAGAAATTTTACTGTCAGCGTTCAGATTGTAAGGCCCGCTTCTCAATCCTACATTCAGGTTATTACTGATCTCCGGTCTAATTCCCAGATTTTCGATAATGTTTTCGCCGGGACTTCCGAATACTTCATTTTCCGATGGCATCCGTACGGCTTTCTCTCCTGATAGTAGAATAGTCAAGTTGTCTTTGATGGCATAGGAAGTTGCCAGACCATATCCTGTAGTACTGCGGTCACTGGTCACCCGATCTTCGATCTTTACACTTTCTCCATTTTCAGTGACCAGCATTGGATCCATCCTGTCAATTTTCTGTTGATAGTATTTGCCAAACAGGTTGGCTTTGAACTTTGATTCGAAAAGAGTTGCTTCATAGGCCAAAGCAGAGATGTTTTTTGTCAAATCCCGCGTACCAATAAACTCTCTCTCTACTGCTCGTCGCATTTCATCACGCTCAGTTCTGTCAATTGTGTAATACATATGACTGAAAACCAACCTATGCTTCCCTGTAATTGCATAAGTAGCTCCTCCTCGGAAAGTAGAGATATTTCTATTGATATGATTGATGGTAGGAGCTCCCTGCTGTGCGCCGCCACCCGGTCTTAAAATAGGATCACCGTTTAATCCGATACTTTGCTCACCAAACCAATTGTAATTCCATTTTACCGTATCATTTACCACTTCTTTACGATCACTGATCATCCCATTGAATGTCACTTCCAAACCTTTGGTGAGAAAATCACTTTTGATATAATTCAAGCTAAGTACATTTGCCTGTGACTCGGTAAATCTTCCTTTGTACGGAATGGTCATATAGGTGCCGTGCTGGATTTCATTGTAGTCATCAGATCCATTATACCCCAGATGAAACTGATCAGCCCACTTCACATCGGTAAAGCCAAGTTGAATATTTACACCATATGATTTATACGCATCATTGAAGCGCTTTGCCCTTACATATTCATATCGTCCATTGGCAAGAATGTTTCGCACAAATTTGCCCCACACTTCATAGTCGTTGTCAGAATAATTGTAAAAAGCAGAAGCTCTTGCTGTAAATCCGGTGTTGGCATTTCTGTAAGAACCGCTCAAGTTTGCCTGTTGGGTATTAAAAGAACCGTAAGAGACAGAAGCCGTCAGATTGTTCATCGCCCCTTTTTTCAGGATGACATTGATAGCCCCGCCGAGTGCATCATCTGCCAAATGTGCCGGAATTACACCTTTATACACTTCTATGCGTTCTATCAGGGCAGGTGGAATACTGTTGAGACTAAAAGAAGGACCATAAGTAGAAATTGGGACTCCATCGATAAAAATGCGCACTGAATTTCCCGACATTCCATTGAGATTATAAGAGACAGCAGAACCCAAGCCTCCATTCTGACGAACCCTCACCCCTACTGATCTATTTAGAAGATCGTTGGTTTGTAGGGACTGTAGAGATGCTTTTAGGGTTTCTATAACGTTAACCGCAAAACCGGTGGTTTCAATCTCTTTTTTATGAGACTCCCCTACTACCAGAACTTCGGCCAACTCATTGAGATCGGCACGCTTTAAAACAGTCTTAATTTCTAAGCTAGGTCTGTCTAAGCTAATATTAAAACCATGCTTCTGAATTTCGAGGCTGCTCACTTCCACCTGATGTGGACCAAAGGGAATATCAGCAAGTTCATATCTGCCTCTTTCATCAGATAGCGCATGCTTCTTGATTGATTGTATAAATACCGAGGCATAAGCTACCGGCTCGCCATTCTCAAAAGTCAGCGTTCCTGATACTTTTCCGGTTTGGGCATAGCTATAAAAAGAAACCAGTAAGCTGAACTTAAAAATTAATAAGGTAAAACTTGTTTTCATATGCCGCTTTTGAGTGAATACGGCAGCAAAAGTATAATTTAATTATAATTAATCTAAATAAGATTAAGAGATAATCCATCTTTCTAGATGAATCTAATAAATCAGCAGCAAGCAAAAAGAAAATAAATAGCTGATAATGATGTATTTATATTTCTTGGGAAACATCAGTCAACTAAAGAAAAAAGATTAGACCCCAGTGCTTAAAGCATAGCATGCCCCGACAGGAGTATTTTCGGGTAATTAACTCCACCGTGTACTTAGGAGAACTTTTAAGCGCAGCAGGAATAAATCCGTTCAATAGTTCAGAACGCTTCTCCAATAAAAATATAGAAACCTGAACCTTCAGCAGTAAGTGCATAATCCAAACGGGTATAAATATCCTTTTTGGGAAAAAGCAAAAAACGTAAACCGGCTCCTGCTGACCAGGCAATTTTGTCCAGGTTGAGGTTGGAGAAATCAGGGAAGACGGTGGCGGCACCGGCAAAGGCAGCAGCACCGAACCGTTTAGAAAATCCCAATGGAAGAGGAAGAAAACGCATTTCTACCTGGGAGGCTAGCTGATTATTGTCACGAAAGCGACCGGAATAATATCCTCTCATCATGCTGTCTCCTCCCATGAGAGCCAGTTGATTAAAGGGAGTATTTCCCTGATTAAATTGTCCCAAAAGCTGTGCGGCAAACACATTGTGCTTTCCTACCGGTCTATAGATTCTGGTGTCTGATATTATCGTGTTGAATTCATAGGTACTTATCCCATCAAAGTACTTCAAATAGCCCAATTCAGAGAAAAAACCATTTCGTACGTTAAGTACATTATGCCTGTTGTCGTATACTATCCCCGCTCCTATACCGAGATTGGATGAGCCTTCACTTCCGATTGGGAGCTCAAAATCAGAAGTTTCCTGCGCTGTGATAAAATTAACTGACCCTAGACGCTGGAAATCTATTTCTAGTCCGAAAAAGAGGTTATCCCGTACTTTGCGAAGCACACGTTCTTTAATGAGAATCTGATTTGCTTCTACCAAAGCAAGGTAATCCCGTGAGCTATCCATTCCTATTCCGTAGTATTTCAATGGGAAACTCTGAAAGCGCAAACGCCCAAGGAAAAACCATTTACTCTGATCAGAATATAAGGCATGGTCGAACCACAGCCCATATTGGTTTTCCAAAGTAAAAAAGGTAAAGCCACTGATCTCACTTAAACGGTTGGTGGTATCCTGTTGGGAATAATACACATAAAGTGAGGAAAATCCGATTTCCCAGCTTGTCTCAGGTGAATAGGCTAAGGTGGGATAGACTAAAAACTGAGGCTTGCTGATATCGGAAGTATCATTGATCAGGCCATTTATATATCGCCTAACAAAACTTTGGGAATTACCTTCCCTGCTTACACCTGGAAGTAAACCCAGGATTAGAAGAAGTATTTTCGGAATGGATTTGATGCGCTGTGATTTTGGTAATGGTAAATGTAACAGGTATTGTGTCCACTCTTGTTTGCTGTGATAATTCATTTTTTCTGAAAGCTTAGTTAAACCAGTACGCTGGATTACCAAGCCCATCAAGCGTTAACTAGCAATTACCGTCTATCTCACAAGCTTCCCCATCCCCTTCCGAGATTTCAAGCTTAGGATTTGCTTTCGCATATTCACTCCATGCTTTTGCAAGTGTCTCCTCGAAAACCCCATCCGGTTGAGCTCCTGAAATCCCAAATTTCCGATCCAATACGAAAAAAGGCACTCCCTTTACTCCCAACTGTCGGGATTCGTAAATATCCTGATCTACCTCATTCACAAACTTATCAGAATCCAACACCTCCTTGACAGCACGTTCTTCCAGTCCAATTTCCATGGCTAAGGTCAGTAAAACCACATCATCATCAATATTGAGGGCATCGGTAAAATATGCCTTCAGAAGCCTTTCTTTCATCTCATCACCTTTCCCCACGCTTTTTGCCAAATGCAAAATTCGGTGGGCTTTCTTGGTGTTTGCTACCACGGTTTTGTCCAGATGATATTCCAATCCTTCCTGAGCAGCCATGTTGGCTACATTTGCGGTGATCTCTTTCGTTTGTTCCAAAGTCCAGCCTTTTGCTTCGGCCAGGTATTCCTCAGAATTCCTGTTAGGCTGGGTGATTTGATCAGGATTAAGGAGAAAACTCTTCCATTCGATCTCTACTTGATCTTTATGGGGAAATTTCTCAATCGCTTTTTCTATTTTTCTCTTTCCTATGTAGCAAAAAGGACATGCCACATCAGACCATATTTCTATTTTCATCTGTTTATAATTTGCTTTTAGAGGTCATAACTTGTCCCGTGACGAAGGAAACGGGATGGAATCTCGCATATGGGATAATCGTCCCAGTGTGTGTTGTTTTCGACATGCTCGGTTTCATCGCTAGAATCTTTAAGTAACTTTAGCTAAACTATAAATCAAGCAAAAAGAGTTCAGCTAACCGTGAAAACAAAAGAATGCCCATCCTGTGCAATGGAAGTAGATGACAAAGCCAAAATCTGTCCCATATGCCAATTCGAATTCCCACAGCGCTCACCATGGATTATTTGGGTTGCTATAGTACTTCTGTTGATTTGGGTTTTCAGGTACATTCTGTGAGACAAATTTCTTTGGAGATATACTTTGCGGCAAAAAACAAGAAACATTTAAGGGCTCGGACTTGTTGAAATACGGGTGACCCTATGTTTGCTATGCTATGTGGCAAAGCTATTCAAACCACATAGAAGCATAGGACTCATAGTTTTTGCCAGAAATATAGACTTGTCTATGCTTTTCTATGTGGTTATGTGGTTTAAAAAAATGATCAATTTCCAATTTTCAAATCCAATATTCAAGTAAAGGCAAACTCTAACCTTTGCGCTCCTTGGTGGACTTTGTGGTTTTAAAAAAAACACCACCCAATTCAAGCCTCCTGACATGGACTTGTTGAAATACGGGGACCTCTATGTTTGCTATACTTCTATGTGGTTAAAAAAATGATCAATTCTCAATTTTCAAATTCAATGGTCAAGGAAAAGCAAACTATAGCCTTCGTGCTCCTTGGTGGACTTTGTGGTTCAATAAAAACACCACCCAATTCAAGCCTCCTAACATGGACCTGTTGAAATACGGGTACCTCTATGTTTGCTATGCTATTTGGCAAAGCTATTCAAACCACAAAAGAAACAAAGTACATAAAGTGCTAAGACCAAAGACCCACTGTCTTTCTTACCTGATCATCGTCATGCACGCCGTTCGCATATAATCATGAAGACCTTCAACAACCGTCTTTCCGTGAATGAGCTTATGCAGGCTGAAAAATTAATCTCACTTCTAGTCAGATCGTTTCTATGCTTTTCTATGTGGCTATGTGGTTTAAAATAAATGATCAATTTCCAATTTTCAAATTCAATTGTCAAGGAAAGGCAAACTCTAACCTTTGCGCTCCTTGGTGGACTTTGTGGTTCAATAAAAACACCACCCAATTCAAGCCTCCTGAATTGAACTTGTTGAAATACGGGCGCCGCTATGTTTGCTATGCTTTTCTATGTGGCTATGTGGCAAAAAAAATGATCAATTTTCAATTTTCAACTTCAATGGTCAAGGGAAGGCCAACTCTAACCTTTGTGTTCCTTGGTGGACTTTGTGGTTCAAAAATAAACACCACCCAATTCAAGCCTCCTGATATGGACTTGTTGAAATACGGGCGACTCTATGTTTGCTATGCTTCTATGTGGCTCAAAAAAATGATCAATTTCCAATTTTCAAACCCAATGCTCAGGGAAAGCCAACTCTAACCTTTGTGCTCCTTGGTGGACTTTGTGGTTCAAAAATAAACACCACCTAATTCAAGCCTCCTGACATGGACCTGTTGAAATACGGGTACCTCTATGTTTGCTATGCTATGTGGTAAAGCTATTCAAACCACATAGCATAGGACTCATAGTTTTTGCCAGAAATATAGACTTGTCTATGCTTTTCTATGTGGCTATGTGGTTTAAAAAAATGATCAATTTCCAATTTTCAAACCCAATGCTCAAGGGAAATCAAACTCTAACCTTTGTGCTCCTTGGTGGACTTTGTGGTTCAATAAAAACACCACCTAATTCAAGCCTCCTCACATGGACCTGTTGAAATACGGGTGCCTCTATGTTTGCTATGCTTCTATGTGGCTCAAAAAAATGATCAATTTTCAAACCCAATGCTCAGGGAAAGCCAACTCTAAGCTTTGTGCTCCTTGGTGGACTTTGTGGTTCAGAAAAAACTACCATCTAATTCAAGCCTCCTGACATGGACTTGTTGAAATATGGGCGCCGCTATGTTTGCTATGCTTCTATGTGGTTAAAAAAAAAAATGATCAATTTCCAATTTTCAACTTCCATGCTCAAGGGAAAGCCAACTCTAACCTTTGTGCTCCTTGGTGGACTTTGTGGTTCAAAAATAAACACCACCTAATTCAAGCCTCCTGACATGGACCTGTTGAAATACGGGCACCTCTATGTTTGCTATCCTTCTATGTGGCTCAATAAAATGATCAATTTCCAATTTTCAAACCCAATGCTCAGGGAAAGCCGACTGTAACCTTTGTGCTCCTTGGTGGACTTTGTGGTTCAAAAATAAACACCACCGGCCGTTGAACTTTTTCGTATTCGTCACCAAATCACCAAATAATATTCTGAGTTGTGCGATATTAGCAAGCCAGACAGTCGATAATTGTAAATACTGTAAAAAAATCAGGTTTGCACTAATATTTTTGCCAAAACTCTTGCATTTTCCTTTGTAAGGAATGAATTTTGCCACCTTATTACGCATGATACAAGTAAATCACATAGCACCCATTTGCACCCGTTCCACTTCTGTGGGATTGAAAGCTGATGCTATTGCTTTTTTCAGTCCTATAAGGACATGTAGATTTTTCTATAGGGTTTAACCCTTCGATAAATAATTGTATTCCTACGTGGAGTACTCACCCGCCCATTTATACTTTGATTTATTTACCAATCTTCCGAATTCCATCGGAATTAACACATGCAAATCCAACATGGATAACATTACCTTCCAGATTATTGTAGCAAACGCTTCTCATAAGAATTACTCCATTCAGATCACTGAGGAGATGGAGAATTCTGCCAAAGCTCGTGGTACAGGCATAGCCAAGCGAAGCCCTGCTTATGTGGAGACCAAAATGGAAGAAGGAAAAGCCGTAATTGCATTGACGTCTGATGGAAAATGGGCTGGATTCTGCTATATCGAAGCCTGGGGACACGGGAACTATGTTGCCAATTCAGGATTGATAGTTTCCCCCGAATACAGAAAATACGGCCTTGCCCGTAAAATCAAAAATGAAGTATTCAGACTCAGTAGAAAAAAATACCCGGATTCCAAGATCTTCGGACTGACTACAGGTGCCGCCGTGATGAAAATCAATTCTGAACTGGGGTACATTCCAGTCTCCTATTCCGATCTTACAGATGACAACGAATTCTGGAAAGGTTGCCAAAGCTGCATCAACTACGAGATTCTGATGAGTAAAAACAGGCAAAACTGTCTTTGCACAGCCATGCTCTATGATCCCAACTCAAAAAGAAACCATACGCAGGAATTAGCCTTACGTGATGATTTCAAAAAAGAGCTCAAATTATTTGATCGCTGGGTAAGATTAAAGAAATACGTGATGCTTAAATTAAACAAGTCGAAAGACACCATTTCAAGCATCTTTTTATAAATCAATTCTTCCGAATAGGAAGCAAAAAACCATATACACATGAAGAAAATAGTATTAGCATACAGTGGAGGCTTGGATACCACATTTTGCGCGCTGCACCTTTCCAAAGAACTAGGCTATGAAGTGCATGCAGTTTTGGTAAATACAGGCGGATTTTCTAAGGAAGAATTGAAAGATATTGAAGAAAGGGCTAACGGTCTAGGCGTGGCTTCTTTCACTACACTTCATGTGATGGATACTTATTACAATGAAGTGATCAAGTACCTCGTGTTTGGAAATGTATTGAAAAACCAAACCTATCCCCTTTCTGTCTCCGCTGAGCGGATTCTTCAGGCCAAATCACTTGCTGAGTATGCCAAATCAATAGGTGCAAAAGCTGTGGCACATGGTTCTACAGGAGCGGGAAATGACCAGGTACGCTTTGATATGATTTTCCAAACTATCATTCCTGATATCGAAATCATCACTCCTATCCGTGATCTGAAATTGAGTCGTGCCGAAGAGATCGAGTACCTGAAGAAGCACGGCGTATCGATGAACTTCGAAAAAGCAGCATATTCCATCAACAAAGGTATTTGGGGAACTTCTGTAGGAGGAAAAGAGACCCTAACTTCTTCTGATTACCTTCCTGATGAGGCTTGGCCTACCCAAGCTACTGCTATTGAACCCTACGAATTAATCCTATCATTTGAGAAGGGTGAACTGAAGGGAGTTGATGGTAAGAAATATGAAGATCCGGTAGAGGCTATTCAGTCCCTACAGGCATTAGCCGCACCGTATGGTATCGGCCGTGATGTCCACGTCGGAGACACGATCATAGGTATCAAAGGCCGTGTGGGATTCGAAGCAGCAGCTCCTTTGATTATTATTAAGGGGCATCAATTGCTGGAAAAACATACGCTTACCAAGTGGCAGCTTTTCTGGAAAAACCAGTTGGCTGAATTCTACGGCAATCACCTTCATGAGGGACACTACCTTGATCCTGTAATGAGAAACTTGGAAGAATTCATGGGCAGCACTCAGACTTACGTAAGCGGAGAAGTTCGTGTATTACTTCAACCCTATCGATTTACTTTACTGGGAATCAATTCAGAACATGATCTGATGTCCAATAAGTTTGGTAGCTATGGTGAGATGAATAAAGGCTACACTGCAGAAGATGTAAAAGGATTTACCCGGATTTTGGGTAACCAGACTTCGATTTTCCACAAGGTAAACTCAGACAATGACTAAAATCAAAACAGCGATCATAGGCGCAGCGGGATACACCGGAGGCGAATTACTTCGTCTGCTGGTTCATCATCCTGCCTGCGAACTGATCTATGTACACAGCAATAGCCAGAAAGGCAAAAAAGTAAGTGAAGTCCATCCCGATCTGATCGGGGATTGTGATCTGATTTTCACGGATGAGGTGCAAACTGAAGGAATTGAAGCAGTATTTCTTGGATTGCCGCACGGTCAAACCAAAGGCTTCTTAGAACAGCATTCCTTTTCTCCCAAGACAGTTTTGATTGATTTGTCCACGGACTTCCGTGATGAATCAAACGGTTTTACTTATGGCCTTCCGGAAGTAAATTCTCGGAAAATCAAGACTGCCAAAAAGATTGCAAACCCGGGCTGTTTTGCCACAGGGATCCAATTGGCCTTGCTTCCCGCTGTCGCAAAAGGGTGGGTAAAGGATGCGATCCAAATCTCAGGGGTAACGGGAAGTACAGGGGCGGGGAAGAAACTTGCTGAGACTTCACACTTCAGCTACAGATCTTCAAATATATCTGTCTATAAACTGTTTACGCATCAGCACTTAAAGGAAATAAACCAGACTTTCGCGCAAATAAATCCGGCTTTTTCTTCTGATTTACTCTTTGTGCCTTACCGTGGCAATTTCCCAAGAGGGATATGGATTACAGCCTACTTCCCTTTCGAAGGAACTCAGGAGGAAGCGGTAAGTGCTTATAAGGAATTTTATAAAAATGCAGCGTTCACACATGTTTCGGATCAGGATATTGATATGAAGCAGGCGGTGAATACCAATAAATGCATTGTTCATGTACAAAAAGAAGCCGGACAATTGGTGATTTATTCTGCTATTGACAATCTGCTGAAAGGAGCCTCCGGGCAGGCTGTGCAGAATTACAATTTGGTATTTGGGCTTGAGGAGAGGATGGGCTTAAATCTAAAAAGTATAGCATTCTGAGATATTAGGGGCTAGACACAAGATTCATAATTTGGTGAATGCTACTTCGAAATTCAGTATTCATCATTTCTCATTCATCATTCTCCAACTTAGAAACGGATTTACGAGGTTCAAAATCAACTCGTAAATCGTATTTCGCAATTCGTAAATCCATATGAAATTATTTGATGTATATCCGCTGATTCCCGTGACCATATCTAAGGCAGATGGTGCTAAACTTTGGGACGAAAAGGGACAAGAATATTTAGATCTGTATGGCGGTCATGCCGTCATTTCAATTGGGCACACACATCCTCACTATGTAAAGCGGATCAAGGATCAGCTGGATCAGGTTGCTTTCTATTCCAATTCGGTTCAAATACCTATCCAACAAGAATACGCCGCAAAACTGGGCGATCTTTCCGACTACCCTGAGTATGAACTTTTCCTGTGCAATTCAGGAGCTGAGGCAAACGAGAATGCAATAAAGTTGGCTTCTTTTGCAACAGGAAGATCAGGGTTTATTGCTTTCTCCGGTGGTTTTCATGGTAGAACTTCAGGAGCAGTTGCTTTGACGGATAATCCAAAAATCGTGGCTCCCTGCAATGCACGTGAGGATTTTCATATTCTTCCATGGGGAGATTTGAAGGCTGTAGAAGAGATGTTAAAATCGAATGAAATAGCCGGGATAATTATCGAAGGTATTCAGGGAGTAAATGGTATTCAGGTTCCAAGTCCTGATTTCTTGAATGGATTGGCTTCGTTATCAAGTCAGTATGGAGCTAAATTGATTTTGGACGAAGTCCAATCAGGTTTTGGCCGAACAGGAAAATTCTTTGCCCATCAGCTAGTAGAAGGATTAAAACCTGATATTATCAGCATGGCCAAAGGAATGGGGAATGGTTTTCCGATTGGAGGAATTCTGATTTCTCCTGAGTTTAAAGCCACCTATGGACTTTTGGGAACTACCTTCGGGGGCAATCACTTGGCGTGTGCTGCGGCCTTGGCAGTAGTGGAAGTGATAGAGAAAGAAAACCTTCTGAAGAATGCCGAAAAACTCGGGGATAAACTTTTAGAAGAGCTGAAAGAAATCCCAGAAATCACCGCTATTCGCGGTACAGGCCTCATGATAGGCATTGATCTGGATCGGGAAGCGGGACCGGTGCGCTCAGAACTGGTGAAGAAATACCACATGTTCACAGGAAGTGCGGCAGGAAAGAATACGATAAGACTGCTGCCACCTTTAAATATCGAGTGGAATCAATTAAATTCGTTTTTATCCGCATTAAAAGAAATCTTAAGTCAATCCCCTTCCAGTTAACTAATGGGTAATATTATTCAGCCACTTCAGCACTTTACCAAATTTGAATCTCTCGATTTGGGCAACGACCTGATCGGGCAAGCACTACTTTACAAGGAAAATCCGTCGCTTGACAAAGCAAAAGGTGTCGGAAAACGCATAGGATGTATCTTCTTGAATCCATCACTGAGGACCAGGATATCTACCCAGCTTGCCGCCTTAAATCTGGGAATGGAGCCTATAGTGCTGAATATGGACAAGGAAGGCTGGGCTCTGGAGATGCAGGATGGTGCTGTCATGAATCAAGGGACGGTAGAACATATCAAGGATGCTGCAGCGGTTTTGGGATCTTATTTTGATATTCTTGCGATCCGTGCATTTCCTTCACTGACTAATAAAAAAGAAGACACGAGCGACTTCGTATTCACACAGTTTGCAAAATATGCAGGAATCCCTGTGATAAGCTTGGAATCTGCCACGCGCCACCCCTTACAAAGTTTAGCCGATCAGATCACCATCCGTGAAAACTGGGTTGGAAAAAAGAAGCCAAAAGTAGTCTTGACTTGGGGACCGCACATCAAGGCAATTCCCCATGCTGTGGCAAATTCCTTTGCGGAATGGACTCTTGGAATGGATCATGATCTTACGATTACCCATCCTGCCGGTTATGAACTGGATGAGGAATTCACCAAAGGAGCCACTATAGAATATAATCAAAGTAAAGCGTTAAAAGACGCTGATTTTGTGTATGTTAAGAATTGGTCTTCTTTTAATAATTATGGGAAAATAATCTCCACAGATTCCTCTTGGATGCTTACGGAGAATCATCTTACCCATGCTCCAAATGCAAAAATAATGCATTGCCTGCCTGTGCGTAGGAATTTGGAACTATCTGACGAAATATTGGACGGCAGCCGATCGCTGGTACAAGAACAGGCCAAAAACAGAATTTTTGCTGCTCAAGCAGTTATCAGCCATCTGCTCGGGCAGTTTTAAAGTAAACTCTATTTATGAAATCGAGCATGACGAAAATCTTCACGCACAGGAATGATTATTTACCATGCGACCTGCCTGCCGCAGGCAGGGATTCTCCCGAAGGTCGGGACGGGCATCCCGTTTCCTTCGTCACGGGACAAGTTATGACCATTGAAAAACAATTATAAACACATGAAAATCAGCATTATCAAAATCGGCGGAAATGTCATCGATTTTCCTGAGAAATTAAATGAATTTTTAGCCCTTTTCGCCAAATTCCCCGGACACAAAATATTGGTTCATGGAGGTGGAGTTATGGCTTCCCGGTTTGGAGAGTCTCTAGGGGTAATGCCCGAAATGGTCGATGGAAGAAGGATCACAGATCAGGAGACTCTTGATGTGGTGACTATGGTCTACGCAGGTTTGATCAATAAGAACATCGTCGCCAAGCTTCAGGCCCTGAAAGTGAATGCGATAGGAATGACCGGTGCGGATGGGAATATTATCAGATCAATCAAGCGTCCGGTGAAAGGGATCGATTATGGGTTTGTAGGTGATATTCAGGAAGTTAATACTAAACTAATAGATCATTTGCTTTCAGGCGATTTGCTTCCTGTGGTAAATGCAATCACCCATGATGCCAAAGGGCAGCTGTTGAATACGAATGCCGACAGCATTGCTTCTGCCCTAGCCACGAGTCTTGCCAAGGAACATCAGGTCAATCTTTATTTTTGCTTCAATAAAAGCGGAGTGTTGATAGATGAAAAGAATGAAAATTCTATCATTCCTCTCATCAATGAGGATATTTATGAAGAACTTCGTAAGGAAAATGTGATCCATTCCGGGATGATCCCCAAGTTGGACAATGCATTTGAAGCGTTAGAAAAAGGAGTGAATTATGTGTGGATCGGCAAAGCGGAAAACCTTCATTTAGCTGCAAAGGGCAAGCTCTCGGGAACGACCATTGAGCGAAGCCGATATGACCTCTATTAACCTTAAATTTTGACTATCACGATGGATTTATATGAAGATGCGGTTCAACTTCTCACCCAGTTAATAGAAATCCCATCCTATTCCAAGGAAGAAAGTTCGACTGCTGAGGTCATAGAAGAGTTTTTTAATGCCAGAGCTATAGAAGTACACAAATCCGGAAACAATGTCTGGGCTTTTGCAGATACTTTTGATAAAACTAAGCCAACAATTTGGCTGAATTCCCACCACGATACGGTAAAGCCGAATGCAGGTTATACCAAAGATCCCTTTCTGGCAATTATTGAAGACGGTAAGCTTTACGGTCTTGGAAGCAATGATGCGGGAGGGCCTTTGGTATGTTTGATGGCTGCTTTTGTCCATTTTTATGGAAAAAGCCTCCCGTTCAATCTGATCGTGATAGCTTCTGCCGAGGAGGAGATTTCAGGGAAAAATGGAATTTCTTCTGTAGTTGACCAGCTTCCGCCCTGTGAACTGGCTATCGTGGGTGAGCCTACCCTGATGGATATGGCTGTAGCCGAAAAAGGCCTCATGGTAATAGATGCCAAAGTTCGGGGGAAAGCCGGGCATGCTGCCCGTGAAGAAGGCATAAATGCAATTTACCTTGCCTTGGATGATTTGGGGAAAATCAGGGATTTTGAATTCCAAAAAATATCCAAATTTCTAGGTAAAACAAAAGTATCAGCTACTGTAATCCACTCAGGGCAGCAACACAATGTAGTACCGGATCTCTGTGAGTTTGTGCTGGATGTCCGCGTCACCGATGCTTATACGCTGGAGGAAGCTCTGGAAGAATTAAAAGAATCCCTAAGTGCTGAGCTGCTTCCCCGCTCAATGAGACTTCAATCTTCTCATGTGCCGCAAGGACATTTGATCCTACAAGTCGGCAAAAAGCTAGGACTGGATACCTACGGAAGTCCTACCTTATCTGATCAAGCTTTGATCCCCTACCCGTCTGTCAAGATTGGCCCAGGCGACTCTTCCCGATCACATTCGGCAGATGAATACATTTACTTGAACGAAATTCAGAAAGGAATAGAAGGATACATAAAAATCCTTGAAACCTATGCTGATATGCTTAATCAAACTAACTAGAAATGAAACTTTGGCAAAAAGAAACCGGTAGCAAAAAGGAAGTAGAATCGTTTACCATTGGCCGAGATCCCGAGTTTGATGTACTTCTGGCTCCTTTTGATGTGTTGGGTTCTATGGCACATGCGCAGATGCTCTCCACAATCGGTCTTTTGACGGCTGAAGAAAACGAAATCTTACAGCGCGGATTAAAAGATATTTATTCGGAAATAGAAAAAGGCCAGTTTGAGATTGCTCCCGGTGTGGAAGACGTACACTCTCAAGTAGAGTTTTTACTGACTGAGCGTTTCGGTGATGTCGGCAAAAAACTGCACAGCGGCAGAAGTCGCAACGACCAAGTTTTGGTTGATCTGAAGCTATACTACAGAAATGCGGTCAAAGAAATCGTAGAAGAATGTACGGAGCTTTTCGAATTGCTCATTTCTCTTTCAGAAAAGCACAAAAATGACTTAATGCCGGGATATACCCATACCCAACTGGCAATGCCTTCTTCTTTCGGTCTTTGGTTTAGCTCCTTTGCAGAAGGACTGTCTGAAGATATGGGGTTGCTAAAAGCAGCCTTTGACTTAGCAAATAAAAACCCGCTGGGTTCAGCCGCAGGCTATGGATCAAGTTTTCCACTGAATCGTACGATGACTACCGAGCTGCTTGCTTTTGGAGACTTGCATCATAATGTGATCAATGCCCAAAACAGCCGTGGAAAAACAGAAAGAACGCTGGGCTTTGCGATGGCGGGACTAGCAGGTACGCTAAACAGACTGGCTTCAGATGTTTGTATTTTCATGAACCAGCATTTTGCTTTCATTGGTTTTCCGGATGATCTCACTACCGGAAGCAGTATTATGCCGCATAAGAAGAATCCTGATGTATTTGAGCTAATCAGAGCGAAAACCAATCAAATCCAGGCGATTCCCAACGCTGTCTCCCTTCTACTGACAAATACCACAACAGGTTATCACAGAGATCTGCAGCTGCTAAAAGAGGAAATTTTCCCCGGAATAGAAACCTTGAAAAGCTGCATACGTATGACAAGCTTCATGCTTAACTCTATTAAGGTCAAAGAAAATATACTTGCAGATCCATTCTATAAGCATCTTTTTTCTGTTGAAGTAGTCAATGACTTAGTTTTGAGAGGAGTTCCTTTTAGAGATGCTTACAAACAAGTGGGAATGGATATAGAGTCAGATCTTTTCAACCCCGACCAAAGTAAGCTTAACCACACCCATGAAGGAAGTATAGGGAATTTGAATCTAGAAGCAATCAAGCAGAAAATGGATCTGGCAGTTAAGCAATTCAATTTTACGTCAATTAATCAAGTGATTATGCATATGTTAAAATAAGGATAATATGTTTTTTTGAATATTTTAGCTAGATATTACATTCAAAAATACCCAACAATCACCCTTTAATCTTTAAATACATATGTCACATCAATGAATACCCTTCTAGGAAAAAATTTAAAATATGATTTAAAGGCCAGTTTGGTGGTTTTTTTGGTGGCACTTCCCCTTTGTCTGGGTATTGCTATAGCTAGCGGCGCACCTCCGATGTCAGGTCTTATAGCAGGGATTGTAGGTGGAATAATTGTCGGTGCCCTCTCCGGTTCTCACGTAAGTGTGAGTGGCCCTGCAGCGGGATTGACTGTCATAGTCCTCGATTCCATCAATAGTATGGGGACTTTCCCGCTTTTTCTGGGTACATTGGTGATAGCAGGGTTGATTCAGCTGGCATTGGGAATAGCTAAAGCCGGGGTAATCGGTTATTACTTTCCCCATGCAGTGATCAAAGGTATGCTTACTGCTATTGGGCTAATTTTAATATTGAAGCAGATTCCGCATGCATTGGGATACGATGTAGATGCGATGGGAGATCAGGCATTTCTGCAAGCTGATAGCCACAACACGATTACAGAAATATGGTATGCTTTCAAGTATTTAAGTCCCGGAGCTATTCCTATTGTACTTGTAGCGTTAGCCATTCTAATTCTATTTGATCGTCCGAGAATTCGAAACCACAGAGTTTTAGGGGCGGTCCCCAGCGCTTTATGGGCTGTTATTTCAGGAATTATTATTAATTCCCTATATGGTATATGGAAGCCTGAATGGCAACTGGGCGGAGACCATCTCGTAAGTATTCCTGTATTGGACAATTTTGGACAGCTGGGGGATCTAGTGACTTTCCCGGATTTCTCCATGATAGGAGAAAGCACATTTTGGATAGTAGCAGCTACGATTGCCATCATTGGCAGTTTGGAGACTTTGTTAAGTATCGATGCAGCAGACAAACTTGATCCGCAAAAAAGAACTACACCACCCAGCAAAGAACTGTTTGCGCAGGGTGTGGGAAATACAGTTTCAGGATTGATCGGTGGACTGCCTATCACGGCGGTGATCGTAAGAAGTTCAGCAAATATAGCTTCGGGTTCCAGAACCAAGATGTCAGCTATTTTCCATGGTATTTTATTGATGATTTTGGTGTTGAGCATTCCCAACATCCTAAATCTAATTCCTCTAAGTTGCCTTGCGGCTGTATTGTTTGTGGTTGGTTATAAATTGGCCAAACCATCACTTTTCGTCAACATGTACAATAATGGTTGGGATCAGTTTATTCCCTTTATTGTAACAGTCGTAGCGATTTTATTTACAGATCTTTTGATAGGAATAGGCATTGGGATGGTCTTCGGGTTATTCTTTGTGATTAAAACAAATTTTGTCCGGGCAGTGACACTTACCGAAATGAATGGAAACTACCTCATCCAGCTTCATAAGGATGTTTCCTTCCTCAACAAAGCCTTATTAATGAAGAATCTATCGAAAATCCCTTCCGATAGCAAAGTGATTATCAATGCCCAAAAAGCACAATTTATAGATCATGACATTCAGGAAGTTTTAAATGACTTTATAGCTTCCTGTTCGGATAGAAATATCCGTGTTACAGTAGAAGGATTTAAGCACAAAATTTACGAAAACTTATGAGCCCTTACGAGAAACTATTAATTCAAAACAAAGCCTGGTCTGATGACCAAAAGCAGATCGATGAAAACTTTTTTGGAAGATTGGCAAAACAACAAAGCCCTAAATTTCTGTGGATTGGCTGTTCAGACAGTAGAGTTCCTGCAAATCAGATAACAGGAACTGACCCCGGAGAAATATTCGTGCATCGAAATATCGCAAACATGGTCGTGCATACTGATCTTAATTTACTCAGTGTGTTGGAATATGCAGTAGCTGTGCTGAAGGTAGAACATATCATCGTCTGCGGTCATTATGGCTGTGGTGGAATAGAAGCCGCACTTGGAAATAAAAGCTTCGGTATCATCAACAAATGGCTTCTGAATATCAAAGAAGTATACAAGCTCTACCAGAAAGAGATTGATGCTATAGAAACCCATGAAGATAAAGTAAACGCTCTAGTAGAATACAATGTGATAGAGCAGTGCCAAGATCTGATCAAAACCTCAATTATCCAGAAAGCTTGGAGAGATCGGTCTGCACCAAAAATCCATGGCTGGGCTTACGGATTGAAAGACGGCTTGGTAAAAGAATTGGTGAACATTGAATCCGATTTTGAGGCCATTAATCCTATTTTCAGGTTTGAAATGGATGAATTGGATAAATAATTCAAGTTTTTTGGTCAGCGGGTGAAAATAATTTTGATTTTCCATTCGCTGACCTTTTATTTGCAGCATCCTTTCACTTTTTAAGTGCTCGGATTTATAAAGAAGAGGCGAGAGACAGGCTCATAGACCCTCTGGCAACCTGGAAAGTCCAAGGTGCCAATTCCTGCCAAGAGAGATATTCTCTTTTGGGACTATAAGTTCAATGTAAAATGCACTCAGGATATCACACAATTCACCCTATTTCATCATCATCCGCAGTAGAGCATTGCGCTTTATTCATGTGTTGATTTCATTTATGCCCATTTCGGAGCAATTCCTAATGGGCTTTCGAATGCTTACTACTTTTCAAACCATAAATCCAAAAAATCATGTCAAAAAATCTTCACTTCGACACTCTTCAAGTACACGCAGGACAGGAACCTGATTCCTCTACAAACTCACGCGCAGTACCTATTTATCAAACCACCTCCTATGTATTCAATTCGGCGGAGCATGGAGCCAACCTATTTGGCCTAAAAGAATTTGGGAATATATATACCCGCATCATGAACCCGACTACGGACGTGTTCGAGAAAAGAATAGCAGCGCTGGAAGGCGGTGTGGCAGCCGTGGCTACGAGCTCAGGACAGGCAGCCCAGTTTCTGGCATTAAACAACATCATGGAAGCGGGTGATAATTTCGTCTCCAGCCCTTTTCTATATGGAGGAACCTTCAATCAATTCAAAGTCTCATTCAAAAGGATTGGTATCGATGCCAGATTTGCCAAAGGAAAATCTCCTGCTGAGTTTGAAGAGTTGATTGATGGCAAAACCAAAGCAATCTATCTGGAGACCATCGGAAATCCGGAGTTTAATATTCCTGATTTCGAAGCTATTGCAGCAGTCGCTAAGAAGCATGATATCCCGCTGGTGGTAGACAATACCTTCGGAGCCGGAGGATATTTATGCCGACCTATTGCCCATGGAGCAAATATTGTAACCTCCTCCGCCACCAAATGGATAGGTGGACATGGCACCTCCATCGGAGGAATTATAGTAGATGGCGGAAATTTCAACTGGGGCAACGGAAAATTCAAGCAATTCTCTGAGCCTTCAGAAGGATATCACGGCTTGAATTTCTGGGAGGTATTTGGAGAAAACAACCCATTGGGACTTCCCAACATCGCTTTCGCAATCCGTGCAAGAGTAGAAGGCCTTCGCGATTTCGGGCCTGCGATCAGTCCATTCAACTCATTTCTCTTACTTCAGGGGATAGAAACACTCTCGCTTCGGGTTCAGAAAACAGTTGAAAACACACTAGCTCTGGCGCAATGGCTGGAAGCTCATCCTTCCGTACAGAAAGTAAATTATCCTGGACTGGAGTCTTCTCCTTATCACGAATTGGCCAAAAAATATCTGAAAAACGGCTTTGGCGGAGTGTTGAGTTTTGAGCTGAAGGGTGACAAAGAGCAAGCTTCTGCCTTGATCAATAACCTTGAACTAATTTCCCATCTGGCCAATGTGGGTGATGCCAAAACATTGATCATCCAGCCTGCAGCGACTACCCACCAGCAATTATCAGATGCAGAGCAACTAGCCGCGGGAGTCACTCCTACCCTGTTGCGAATCTCTTGCGGCATAGAACACATTGAAGATATCAAGTCGGATCTGCAACAAGCTTTCGATAAAATCTAACCTTACCAAATGAATCTTAAAAGTCAGTACGCTTCGATTACCATGACCCAGGAAATATTTCATTCTAGTTTGCCTTTACATCTGGAATCAGGAGAAATTCTCCCGGAATTTGACCTTGGCTATACTACCTATGGCCAACTCAATTCTGACAAATCCAATGTGATCTGGGTTATCCATGCGCTTACAGGAGATTCGAATGCTTCAGAGTGGTGGAATGGTCTGATCGGGGAAGACAAATTCTTTGACCCTGCTGATCATTTTATCATCTGTGCCAATCTTTTGGGATCTTGCTACGGTTCTACGCAACCATTCAGCGAAAATCCCGTCACCGGCAAGCCGTATTATTACGATTTTCCCCAAATGACTACACGAGATCTCGCTGAGGCATTGGAGCGCTTGAGGATTCATTTGAACATAGAAACTATCCATACGCTTATCGGCGGGTCTTTAGGAGGTCAGGTCGGCTTGGAGTGGGCCTATCTCTTGGGTGATAAGCTAAGGAACGCGATCATTTTGGCATCAACTTCCAAGACGAGACCATGGGTGATTGGTTTCAATGAAACGCAACGGATGGCGATAGAGTCTGACTGTACCTGGGGAGAATGCAATGAAACCGCAGGAAAAAAAGGATTGGAAACAGCCCGGGCTATAGCTATGCTGACTTACAGGCATCCGCTTGACTTGGCAATTAAGCAATCTGATTTGGAGAATAAAACAGATGATTACCGTGCGGCATCTTATCTGAGATATCAGGGACAAAAGCTAGCCAAACGCTTTAATGCGCTCTCCTATTGGACACTGAGTAAGACTATGGATTCCCATGATTTAGGACGGAACAGAGGTGGATTAGCCGACACTCTGGGGAAAATCGAAGCAAATGTACTGTCTATCGGTGTAGATTCTGATTTACTTTTTCTACCTGAAGAATCACGGTTTATCAGTCAACATGTGAAAAGAGGAACTTATAAGGAAATTACCTCTACAGCCGGGCATGATGCATTTCTGATCGAATTTGAGCAATTATCCTATATTCTGAAGTCGTTTTACTTACAGCAAAAGCACTAGAGAATTAATCTATAAAAAGTAAGGCGGGCAACTGTCTTACTTTTTTACTCTATTCCACTCTATCGTTCTGCTTACCCAGGACTCTCCCAGATATCCCTTGATCTCCAGAATATCTTTCTTTTTGAGCTGCAACTCACCGGCATAACTAATCCCGGATTCGGGATCATATATTTTTCCATCTGCCCATTTCCCATCGGTATACTGAAAGCCTTCCAAAATAGTAAGCCCCATTAGTGGCCTATCTCTAAGACTAGTATCAGAATTCAACACATCAGTGAAAGTTTCCTCACTTTCCTCAACCTGCTTGATCCAAATGATTTTCCCGATAAGCTGAGTGCCATTTTCCATAATCTCTATCCTGGCAGTATTCTCAGTGTTGGACCACACCCCTACTACTTTAGACTTGGACTGGGCAAGGAGCGATCCTAAGCTCAAAAGGAGCATTATAACGGACAAAGAAGCATAATTACATGGTTTCATAAAAATCAATTGAGTTTCAACATTGGAAATGTAATCACATGAATCATATCATACTTAACTAAATTTAACCTAAAACCATACCAACCATGATTTGGTTCTTTTGCTTTTGGGTATATCTGAAGAAGAAGCAAATAGATTTCATTTTGGTATAAATCAATTGGTTGTTTCGATAGTAGGGGGTAAAATATGATCAGAAGATGCGTGATTCCTTTGTACAATTGAAACTTTACTAAATATCACATCGAAATCCTTTATCAGGAATTGATTGGCAATATCCTTGGGGAAGGTTACTTTTGAGCAGAAATCATATTCTATGGCCAATTATCCGAGAAAGAAAAAAACGTTGGGGCACTTCAAGTTCGGGAGTGTTCTGTTTAGTACCACTTTATCGCTTTTCATCGTAGGTCTTTTCGGAGTGATCTTGATTCAGGCAAAAACGCTGACAAGTATGATCCGGGAAAATATTGAGGTGCAGGTTTTCTTGGAGAAAAACCTGGAAAAAAAAGACCTTGATGCCATTCATGATAATCTTTCCAAGCGATCATTTATTCTTCAGAAAGGAGATACGCTAAATCTTAAGTTTGTATCGGATGAGGAAGCTGCTGCCACTTTCATAGAAAGTACCGGGGAAGATTTCACCCAGTTTCTGGAAGATAATCCGCTGCGCAACAGTTTTGTCCTGACAATTGCTGAGGAATTCCAAACTTCCGAACAACTAGAAGCTATAGTAGCAGAAATAGAAGCTATTCCTGGAGTATTCGAAGTTTCCTACATGACTGACCTGGTGGATTCGATCAATAAAAACTTGCTCAAAGTAAGTATAGTATTGGGTGGGTTCATCCTGATTCTAATCATCACCGTAGTCATGCTGATCAATAATACCATAAGGCTTGCGTTATTCTCACAGCGTTTTCTGATTCGCTCCATGCAATTGGTAGGTGCTACCAGAGGATTTATCAGAAAACCGTTTCTTTCCAGAGCGTTTCTATTTGGCCTATTGGCAGGGACTTTTGCATCCGTCATTCTCTTTGCTTTGGTGAAATACACCCAAGCAAATATTGAGGGGTTTGCCATGCTTCAAAATCAAGAAATGCTATTGATCCTCTTTGGTATTTTGATCACTGTAGGAGGAATTTTATCTGTACTAAGTACCCTACGGGCTGTAAATAAGTATTTAAATATGTCTTTGGACGAACTCTATTAAATAAAGTAATGAGCAAATCTTCTTTTCCTTTTTCCCGCAAAAATTATAAACTGATGTTTATCGGCATCGCTTTGATTATTCTAGGATTTATCATCATAGGCCTGGACAGCGAACCGCACGGAAACGGTGTTTTGGGTTTGACAATAGGACCCATCGTCACTTTGGCCGGGTTTATTTTTGAATTCTATGCAATTTTTGCCAAAACTGAAAGTAATTAAACGTGGAAATTATTGATGCAATTATCCTTGGAATCATTCAGGGATTGACGGAGTTTTTGCCGGTGTCTTCCAGCGGTCATTTGGAGCTTGGAAAGGCAATTTTGGGAGAAAGTAAAATGCCGGCAGAAGGCTTGATGTTTACAGTAGTAGTTCATTTCGCCACAGCCTTGAGTACTATTGTAGTATTCCGTAAGGATATCGGAGAGATCCTCAGAGGATTGTTCAAATTTCAATGGAATACTGAGACACAATTTGTTTCTAAAATAGTGCTGTCTATGATTCCTGCTGCGATCGTGGGAGTTGTCTTCCAAGAGGAATTAGAGACATTGTTTGGCGGACAAATAGTTTTTGTAGGCTCTATGCTTATTTTGACGGCTGTACTTCTTTATCTGGCGGACAAAGCCAAATTTACCGACCAGCCAGTGACTTTCGGTCAGGCACTAATCATCGGCATAGCGCAGGCAATTGCTATTCTTCCCGGAATTTCCCGGTCCGGAGCTACGATTTCCACCTCAGTTCTTTTGGGGATTGACAAGGCGAAAGCTGCACGATTCTCTTTCTTAATGGTCGTTCCGTTGATCTTAGGCAAAATTGCCAAAGATATTTTAGATGGAGGCCTTTCCATGGAAACAGAAGGAATCGGATACCTTACTGCCGGATTCATCGCTGCTTTCGTAGCGGGTATAGCAGCCTGTACCTGGATGATCAAACTCGTAAGGAACAGTAAACTCAGTTATTTTTCCATCTACTGCTTTATAGTAGGTGTAATAGCTATTGTAGCCGGATTATATTTATAGAATGCAAATGCAGGAACCCTACGGAGAAGTATTTCTGATCAACAAGCCACTTGAATGGACCTCTTTTGATGTGGTGAAAAAAGTCCGAAATGCCCTTCGAATCAAAAAAGTAGGTCATGCCGGCACCCTAGACCCCTTGGCTACAGGCCTTCTTATTGTGTGTGCAGGAAAGATGACCAAGCAAATTGATTCTTTTATGGGGCAGGAGAAGGAATATACAGGAACCTTCGTGATCGGAGCTACTACGGATTCCTTTGATCTGGAGCAGCCTATAATTCCCGTAGCCGATCCTTCTGCTGTATCTATGGAGCAAGTGAAGGAAGTGGTGGCCGAACTTACGGGGGATATTCTACAGATCCCTCCTATGCACTCTGCCATCAAAGTAGACGGTAAACGCGTGTATGAATCTGCGAGGAAAGGAAAAGAGGTAAAAATGGATCCGCGACCTGTAACGGTGAGTGAATTCGAAATTACGAAATTCGAAAATCCCGTAGTAGAATTTAGAATTGTATGCTCCAAAGGAACATATATCCGTAGTTTGGCAAGAGATCTGGGTGATAAACTGAATGTGGGAGCGTACATGAGTTCGCTTTGCAGAACAAGAATTGGTAATTTTAAACTCTCTGAAGCACATGAGCTTCTGCCCTTGATAGAAGAAATCAAAGCAAGAACGAATGAAAATCTATGAAGGCTTAAGTGATTTTCCAAAGCTATACAACGCTGTAGTCACCAGCGGGACTTTTGATGGTGTGCACCTTGGACATCAGAAAATCCTTCATCGAATCCGTGAAATCGCCCGTTCTGTTAATGGCGAGACTGTTATAATTACTTATTGGCCTCATCCCAGGTTAGTTCTCTATCCTGATGAGCATAATCTTAGACTTTTAAGCACTTTTGAAGAAAAAGCTAAGCTGCTTAGGGAATTTGGTATTGATCATTTGATCACAATTCCTTTCACCAGGGAATTTTCCCAACTTACCTCCAAACAGTTTATAGAATCAGTATTGGTGGATACCATCCAAACCAAAAAACTGGTCATAGGGTACGATCATCGTTTTGGAAAAAATCGCGAGGGAAGTTTCGAATACCTTAAGGCTCATCATGAGGAATATGGATTCGAACTGGAAGAGATTTCCAGACAAGATGTGGAAGATATAGCCGTTTCCAGTACAAAAATCCGTCGTGCATTAGAGACCAGCGATATTGAAACTGCTGTCAATTGCCTTGGCAGACCGTATGAATTGAACGGTCTGGTAATCAAAGGACAGCAGATCGGCAGATCCATAGGTTTTCCCACTGCTAATATTCACATCCCGAACGACTACAAACTTATCCCCAAGGATGGCGTTTATGCAGTTGAGGCTTTGGTGAATGGATCGCTTTACAAGGCTATGCTGAACATCGGGAATCGACCTACTGTCAATGGAACACAAAAAACCGTAGAAGCTAATTTATTCGATTTTCAAGGTGATTTGTATGACAAGCAGATTACCATTTATATTAAGGCCTTCCTTCGTGAAGAAAGGAAATTTGATGGATTAGAAGCCTTGAAAGCGCAGCTTTTCTTAGATCAGAAGAATGCAAAGAACTTGCTATAAACCCAAACGATATGATCAACAAAACTGTAAAAAATGCCAATGAAGCTGTAGCAGACATTCCTAGCAATAGTATGTTGATGATGGGAGGCTTTGGCTTGACCGGCATTCCCGAAAACTGTATTTCAGCACTTTTGGAAAGAGATATTTCCGGCTTGACTATCGTGTCAAACAATGCCGGAGTGGATGATTTCGGCATTGGCTTATTACTGAAAAAGCGGATGGTCAAGAAGATGATCTCCAGCTATGTGGGAGAAAATGCCGAATTTGAGCGTCAACTACTGAGTGGAGAACTTGAGGTGGATTTGATTCCGCAGGGAACCCTTGCAGAGCGTGTGCGCGCCGGCGGGGCAGGAATTCCTGCTTTCTTCACTCCCGCGGGAGTCGGCACTGAAGTGGCTGAAGGAAAAGAATCCCGGGAATTTGACGGGAAAATGTATCTCTTGGAAAGCTGGTTAAAAGCTGACTATTCCATCGTCAAAGCGTGGAAAGGTGATACTGCGGGAAATTTGATTTTCAAGGGGACAGCTCGGAATTTTAATCCTATGATGGCTGCGGCAGGTAAGATTTGCATTGCCGAGGTGGAAGAATTGGTGGAAGCGGGTGAACTCGATCCAAATCAAATCCACACTCCCGGAATCTACGTTCAGCGTATTTTTCAGGGCGAGAACTACGAAAAGAGAATAGAACAAAGAACAGTTTCCAAATAGTGCGCATAAACAAACCTGCCAGGTTTTTCATCAAGAATAGCACAGACCGAATAATTCATCAAAACCCAGTGGTATAAACCTGGTAGGTTTTGGTTACCACAACTCAAGAAACCTGATTTCGTCTTTTTCCTTTGACTTCAAAAACAACCCAAAATGCTAACTAAAGATCAAATAGCCCAGCGAATCGCCAAGGAGGTGAAAAATGGGCAATACATAAATTTAGGTATTGGGATTCCCACATTGGTAGCCAATTACATACCTGATGATTTAGAGGTAGTTCTCCAATCTGAGAATGGGCTTCTGGGAATCGGGCCCTTCCCCACCGAAGATCAAATCGATCCCGATCTTATCAATGCAGGAAAGCAGACTGTTACGATGGCAAAAGGTTCAGCACTTTTCAATTCCGCAGAATCCTTTGGAATGATCCGAGGAGGGCATGTACATTTGACCATACTCGGAGCAATGGAAGTTTCGGAAAATGGAGATATCTCCAACTGGAAAATCCCCGGAAAAATGGTCAAAGGTATGGGAGGTGCAATGGACTTAGTAGCATCGGCAGACAATATCATTGTGGCCATGCAGCATTGCTCCCGCTCCGGTGAGTCTAAGCTCCTACCGGAATGCTCCCTCCCTATCACGGGGCTTCGCTGCGTAAAAAAGATAGTAACAGATCTAGCTGTGCTAGAGATCTCTCCCGATGGGGGTTTTATACTTCGGGAGAGAGCCCCCGGTATCTCTGTAGAAGAAATCAAATCCAAAACTGCCGGTAAACTTATTATCGAAGGAGAAGTGCCTGAGATGATTTTCGAATAAAATCATCAAAAATGAACTCAGGCAACACTCCTATAGTTAACCTGATTAATTTTGTAAAATCAACATAAGATTCTATCGGAATCAAATTATAACACATGAAATCGAGCCTGCCTGAGGTAGACAGGCATGATCCCGTACGTTCGAGATCACACACTGGGATGATTATCAGCCATGCGAGATTCCATAGCCTGCCCCGACTATTCGGGGTGACCATTGAAAAACAATTAATAAACACATGAAAAACTCAGAGATTAAATTCCAAGTAGATTTAGATGAAAACAGTTTTCCAAAAACTATCAAATGGGATGCTTCAGATAAAGAAGGTGCAGGTCTGGAAGATACCAAAAGCATCAGTCTAAACGTTTGGGACAATCAAAATCACAGTACACTTCGAATTGATCTTTGGACAGAAGAAATGTCCGTGGTAGAAATGAAGCGGTTTTACATAGATATTTTGGGAGGAATGGCTCAGACCATACTGAACAGTACAGCTGACGAATACATGTCTGAGGAGATTAAAGAGCTATGTGACCGTCTGGTAAAACATGTAAATGAGGAGAATAAAAACGGTTAAGAAATAACTAATCCATTTTCAAGCTATAAAAGCCCGGCAGATGTCGGGCTTTTATATTTTTATCCCTTTCCATAAAAAAATATAGTTTTTTGAATTGTCAATGAAATAGACAGCTGGATTCGGGATTGTCAATAAAGACCTTAAATATTTTTAGATTTTTAAGTGAATGCCCAAGTTTCCAACTAAACCAATATTTGAGGCTTTTAGGTTAATATTATATTTTATTCGAAATCTGCTAAATATTCGTTTTTTAGGCTAATTTTCGATAATTACAGTATGAATATTCAATTGTAATTCAATAAACCTAAATATTTAATAAAATAGCCTATGAGCAATTTTACACTTAAAATCAGACCCTCAGTGTTCTTGCTGATATTTCTGGTTTCCCTCACAGCAGGCAAGGTTTTTGGCCAGACTAGTAGAATCTCTGGAACAGTAACCGATGCAGATACCAAAGAGACCTTAGTAGGGGTCAATATCTTGGTGAAAGGTAAGGTAATCGGAACTATCTCCGATTTATCGGGTAAGTACGCTCTTAATGTAAATCAGGAACCGCCATTCACACTGATCTTCTCCATGGTAGGCTATACTTCCCAGGAGGTGGAGATCACAGGCGGCCAATCCACGGTAGATATCCAACTTGCGGAAACTACCATTCTAGGGCAAGAGGTGGTCATCTCTGCATCCAGAGTTGAGGAAAGTATTCTACAATCTCCTGTCTCGATAGAAAAGATGGATATCCTTGCAATACGTGATACTCCTGCGGACACCTATTATAAAGCAATTGCAAATTTGAAGGGGGTGGACGTCACTTCCTCTTCTATCAATTTTCAGATTATCAATGCACGGGGATTTAATTCTACCGGTAACACACGATTTGTCCAGCTTACTGACGGTATGGATACGCAGGCACCTGCTTTGAATTTTCCTATAGGAAACCTTAACGGACCATCTGAATTGGATGTGGAGAGTGTGGAATTTATACCGGGCGCAGCTTCCGCTCTCTATGGTCCAAATGCATTTAACGGTATTTTACTTGTCAACAGTAAAAGCCCATTTGAATATCAGGGACTAAGTGCGTTTTACAAGCAGGGATTCAATCATTTTGGAGGAACTGCCGGCGAACCCACCAGCCCACAACCGATGTATGAAGGGTCTATACGTTATGCAAAAGCCTTCAACAACAAGTTTGCATTCAAAATAAACGCCTCCTTCATGCAGGCTGAGGATTGGTATGGTACAGACCAAACGGATCTTTCAAGTTCCGCTCAAGGAGACTTGCCTTTTAATCCCGGAGCCAACAGAGTCCATGTATTTGGGGATGAAGTAGCCAATAATATTGGGCTGCTCAGAAATGTGGGAGCTATTCAGCAACAAGCCCAAGCTTTGGGATTACAAGGATATCTAAGTAGTATTCCGGATCAAATTGTATCCCGTACAGGATATGATGAGCGTCACTTGGTGGATTATGGCGCTAAAAACTATAAATTAAACGGAGCGCTTCACTACAGATTAAGCGATAGATCAGAGCTTTCTTACACCTTAAATTATGGAGCAGGAACATCGGTTTATACCGGGGCTCAGCGTTATTCGCTGAGAAATTTTGAGATCACACAGCACAAACTTGAACTAAAGGGATCTAATTATTTTGTAAGAGCCTATACCACGCTCGAAAACTCAGGGGAATCATATATCGCTGATCTTACAGGGGTAAACATTAATTCAATGTGGAAAGACAATTCCAGCTGGTTTGGGCAGTACACTATAGCTTACATGGGTGCATTAGCCCAGCAGCAGGTTGCTCCGGGTACTTTGGGTACATCAGATCAACAAGCCATTGCTCACGGTGCTGCTAGAGGATTTGCTGATCAAGGTCGCTATGAACCGGGTTCAGCAGAATTTGAAAATGCGGCTAGAGATGTTCGTGGACAATTCATTCCGGAGGGTTCCTTATTCAATGACAAATCGCGGATGTACATGGCAGAAGGTCAATATGACTTCCGTGAAGAAATTGATTTTATAGATCTCCAAGTGGGAGCTCAATATCGGGTATATGATCTCCGTTCCAACGGTACAATCTTCGCTGATTTTGAGGGAAATGATATCACCATCTCTGAATACGGCGCATTTGCACAAGCAGGTAAAAAGGTCTTGAATGAAAAATTAAAAATCACGGGAAGTTTGAGATATGATAAAAATGAAAATTTTGAAGGCCAATTCAGCCCGAGAATTTCAGGAGTCTTAACTGAGAAAAACCATAATTTCAGAGTTTCTTATCAGACAGGCTTTAGAATGCCTACTACACAAGCACAACATATCGATTTAAACGTTGTGTCGGCAAGGTTAATCGGAGGATTGCCTTTTTACCGTGAGAAATACGACATTTTAACCAATTCGTTTACGCTTGCTTCTGTTGAAGATTATGTGGCTAAAGTTGGTTCCGGTTCAAGCCCGGTTTCACCTGAAGCTACAAGTTTGCTAAAACCGGCTACTGAGGAAGATTTCCCTGAGTTGCGACCTGAGCAGGTTAGATCAATTGAAATTGGATACAAGAGCTTATTGAACAACAATAAGATTTTGGTCGATTTTGCTTATTACTATAATATTTACAATGATTTCATTACTCAAAACGCAGTAAGAAAGGCTCCCGGTCCGGTCTTCCCTGTACCGGCTACCGGAGAGGAATTGGCTATCAATGCTGTAAATGCACCTACCCTGCTTACTCCCATTACCACTCCGGGTAGTGAAAATACTTTTCAGACCTACACGAACTTTACCAGCGGAAATGTAAAGGCACATGGGGCTGCATTTGGATTGACATTTAATCTACCAAAGAACTACAGTCTTTCAGGAAACTATAACTTCAATAAGCTCATTTCTTCACCTACAGAAGGATTTCTGAATGACTTCAACACTCCTGAACATAAAGGAAACCTTGTCTTCGGCAATCGGAAATTGACCAAAAACCTTGGTTTCAATGTGGCTTGGAGATACCAGACTTCATTTCGCTGGGAATCTTCATTTGCTAGAGGCGATGTTCCTGCGGTTTCTAATTTCGATGCTCAGGTTAGCTACAAGGTAAGTTCTATCAAATCAATCATCAAAATGGGAGGCTCTAACGTCTTTAACAATAGGTACTTCATGAATTTTGGAGGACCTACTATTGGATCCATTTATTACATCTCCATCACATTTGATGAATTGCTAAACTAAATTCATGAGTTTATGAAAAATATTCTAAAATATATATTTATACCGGTTGTAGGAGTTCTAGCTTCATGTAACTATGATTTTCCTGTTGAAGCTATTCAGGAACCCACAGCAGGTACTGCAGATTTTACTAAGATGATCGTCATTGGTGATGGAATTGCTGCAGGTTTTATGGACGGAGCCCTCTACGACCGAGGGCAAGGCAATTCATTTGCTGTTCATTTAGCAGAACAGATGAAGCTAATCAATGGAAGCGATTTTAATTTGCCTTCCATTAATTCACCTAATGGTTTTTATGCCTTGGGACCTGGAAATACAGTACTGGGAAGGTTGATACTCAAAACCGCTAATGGAACTACAGCTCCTGCTCCGATTGGGATAGGTGACATCCCTACTCCTTTCGATGGAAATAAAGCTGAATTGAACAACTTCTCAGCTCCAAATATGACCTTAGGCATTTCATTAATACCACAGGCAGGTGGACCTAATGTTCCTCAAAACCCCGCTTTTAATCCCCTATATGCCAGGTTTGCCTCAAATCCCGGGACATCTACTCCAATTGGAGATGCTGCTGCTGCATTAGGAACAAGTGGAACTTTCTTTACTTTCTGGCTTGGTAATAGCGATGTATTGGGTTATGCTATTGGAGGTGCTTCTAACCCTGATATTTTGACACCTGATGATGCCTTCGCTCAAAGATTCTCTTTGGCGCTAGGTGCTATGCTCCAAGCCAATCCGGAGGCTAAAGGAGCCGTAGCAAACATTCCAAACTTAAATGTCCTTCCTTATTTCAATCTTGTCCCTTGGAATGCTTTGCCATTGGATGGACCGACTGCAGGGGCAGTTAACCAAGGGTTTGCCGGCTATAATGGTGGTCTACTCCAAATCCAGTCCATGGGTGCTATCACAGAAGAGGAAAGGATTTTACGTACAATAGAATTTACAGCAGGGCAAAACGGGTTTCTGATGTCGGATGAAAGTTTAACCGATTTGACACAATTCGGACTTCCTTCTATCAGACAAAGTAAATCAACCGATAAACCAACATTAACACTTTCTCAGGCTTTAGGTCAGCCTGTAGGCGGTAACCCGCAAGCAGTGAGGGGCGTCAGTTTCCCGGTAGAAGATCTCTATGTCCTCACTCCGACTGAGCAAAATGAAATCCAAGATAAAATCAACGCCTTCAATGCAGTGATTTTATCAGCAGTTGAGAGCAATGCGGATCGATTGGTGTTAGTGGATATAAACGGGATGCTGAACCGCGTTCTTCAAGGGCAGGTAAACTTCGGCGGGGCCGCACTTACAGCAAGTATTATCCCACCAAACGGAGGCTTCTCTGTCGATGGAGTACACCCCAATGGAAGAGCTCATGGATTTATTGCCAATGAATTTATAAATGAGATAAATGCAAAATGGGGATCAAATATACCATTGCTTAATCCAAACGCAATCCCGGGAAATGACTTACCTGTGCAATAGCACTTGTTTGAATACTACCTTGTAATCCAGGCCGCTTGAATGAATCAGACGGCTGTTTTCTGAGGTTTCGGAATTCTTAATTCTTGGTATTCCTACTACAAGCTGACAAAAATCATAGCTCATCTTTCTGATTTTGTCATTGATGCAAAAACTGATAAACATTAGCCCAATTTACCTGAAAGCCATCCGCAAATTTCCGGGTGGCTTTTTTGGCTTTACCTCATAGAAATATTCCCGGTCAAAAATTCTAGAGTAGATGATTGAAGGAACCTGATCATGGTACGGCAGCAAGTCCTTCAAGGTCTCAGCCTGACTTTCATGACCATAAATCACCTGCAATACCCGATCAAAATACGCGGTAGTATTGATGGAGAAGTCAGGTTCAGGAAGCCCTTGGGTCAAGTCTTTCGGATAATGTTTTTGAAATCCTTCCGAAAGCTTCAGTGCCAACTGGATTTGTTTGGGAGATAGCGTAACCTGAAACAACCTCTGTGGAGTAAAATTTGGCCCCCGGAATTTCTTCATGAATAACTCTTCAATCGCCAATCCTGTCAGCCGATGATCCGGATGTCCATAGAGTCCTACTTTTGAATCATAACTCACCAAAACATCCGGTTTAAACTGTGTTATTAATTTTTCCGCAATGGATTTGAGTGAATCCAACCCTAATTTTTCCATCCCACTATCAGAATAATCCAACAGTTCCAAATGGTCAGCTCCGATTGTCTGTGCCGCATTTTGCATTTCTAATGTTCGTACCTGACCTAGCTCTTCCCTGGAATATTTTCCTTCCGTTTCGGCCGCTTCTCCTTTGGTCAGGCAAACCAAAATGATTCGGTGTCCTGCGTCTTTCATTTTCATCAAGGTGCCGGAGACTGTTACTTCATCGTCGGGGTGAGGGAAAAATGCCAAAATAGTCTTCGGGCCATCGGATTGGAACAGCAGCTCATGTTGTGGGATTTCGGAATCATGCAGCTGCGACTTACCAACCTGAATCAAAATCAAAGGGACCACCACCAAAGTGATGGTCCCGATAATTAGTAAGCTGATTATCAGCCTTCTCATTCCCATTCCTTAGTCATCGTACCAAGGAAGCTTACCAGATCTCTGATTTCTCTTTTGGTAAGCAGTGCCCTCATGTCGGGCATACTGGAAGGAGAGTTTTTTCGCTCAGCAATGCTGCTATTCATGATCAAAGTATCCGGTTTAGCTCCTACTTTCATGACCAAACCATCGGCTTTCTCTTCCATCAGCGTTCCGCTTAGGGAAGTTCCATCTTTCAATTCCAGTTGCACGAAACCATAGCCCGGTGCCAGTCTCTTACTCGGATCGATCAGCGCTTCCAGAAGTTCTGTCTTAGTGACTCTATTGGCTATACCATTCAGGTGCGGACCGGCTACACCTCCCATATCATCATATCCATGGCAGCGGATACACTGTGCGGTTTGATTTTGGAAGAATATTGCCCTTCCTGCCCTCACACTACCGCCTTCGAGCGCTCCGCTGTAAAGAGCCACCAAGTCACCCTTGGTGCGAGTCTCTTGAATCTTTTCATATTTAGCCTTTAGGTCAGTAGATTTGGTAGCGTCTATAGCTTCCTCCAGCTCTATCATCACTTCATTTGACAGCTTGTTTTTTGACAAATCATCAAGAAGTGTATTCCAAAGAGGAAGTTCCGCTGAATTATCAAGGTTACCCAAGCTTAGCAACGCGGCTTGTTTTTCTGTAGTGGTTCTGTTTTGAATCACATCCTGAAGCAAACTCACCATTAGGTCCTGAGAGATATCTGTTTTTGTCAACAGATCCAATCCGACTACCCGTACGGCTCTGGAATTGTCCTTCATCGCCAGTTCTATAGGAACTGAGATGGACTCAGGATTTGTCGTCGATAAGGCCAAAATCGCAGCTACACGTACATTTTCAGATTTATCATTTTTCAACAAAGAGATTAACTTTGATTCAGCATCTGCAATCTTCAATTTTCCGATTGCTTTTATACCGGCTTCACGCACATCTTCATCGCTATTATTCAACGCTTCTATTAAAGTTGATTTGGCTGAAGCCTGTATTGGCGCAAGCTCTCTTTCTACAGCACCTCGATTTCTGCCATCCACACGATCCAGAACGGATGGTTTTGCCCATGTTCCCAATGCCGCAATAGCTTCTGCTTTCAGAATGGAATTTACTCCAGGCTTAGCGATGTAAGTTTTGAGGTTGTCCATTGACTTCTGACTACCTACTCTCAGGTTTGCGCTGATAGCTCTTCTAATCAACGGTTCATTCTGGGAGGCGGTAGTTACTAATAGGTCTCCCAATGCAGGTAACGCGTCTTCTATGGAGAAATCATCGTTAATCGCTCTGGCGGCTTCTGTGACGATGTATTCGTCCGAGTCAGCTAAGAAAGCCGTGATGCCCGGGTCTGCCATTCTGCGTAGTGCCAAAACAGCTCCAAGACGAACTGCATTTGAGGGATGAGAAGCCAGCGCAATAATTGGCTCTTTCTTATTGATTCTTGCCAAAGCTAAACTTGCAGCATGGCGTAAAAATGCATCTTGGTCATTATTGGCTTCCAGTACTCCAATCAACCCCTCAATCGCCGGCTCGTAAGCAATTCTTCCCAAAGCTTCAGAAGCAAAGAATCTTACCCTTATTTCACTGTCCGATAATAAGGGCATCAAGGCAGCACCCGCTTTCGCATACTTAATGTCTCCAAGCCATTTGGCGGCCTGTGCCCGAATTTCAAAATCCCGGTCCTTCAGCAACGGAATCAACGCATCGGCATAGTCCATTTTCTCCATTCTTGCCAACTGGCTCATGCCCACAATGGCATGAATCCTGGCCAATTGATTGGCTTTTTGATCAATAGCAGCCTGAAATATTTTCGCTCCCTCTTTACCTCTCTTTGCCAGTTCAAATTGGGCCTTTCTTCTGATTCTCATGTCTTCATCACTTAGATAGCCACTCAGAGCTTCGTCAGTGAGCGTTTTGAAATCAGTTTTCATCACCTGGGCAGTGATCTTTCTAGCTTCCCAGTTTGCTCCACCTTCATCCTCAATTTTCCAGATTCTACCATAGTCTTTGGTGCCCCAGCCATCTATCCAGTCAGCAAAATAAAGAGAGCCATCAGGGCCAAAATCCAATCCGGTTGCCAATACCCCTGACATGATGTTCTCAGTCTGGGACATCTTAAATGAAGCCCCATCAGGCTCCAGCTTGAACGCATGAATTCCTGACCTCGTCGGGTTACCTACAAAAGAAGCTACGAAGAAGGTGTTTTTCCATTTTTCGGCCAAAGCGGTTCCCGGATTATAAACCATTCCTGTAGGTCCATTGATGTAATTCTGAATCGGAGGAGTGATGTAGGCCGCCTGTCCTTCATGTCTTGGCAGGTACAGTTTCTCATCCATCCATACTTTATACGTATTGTTGTCGGGATCACGGTATTTACCAAACTGCCAGTTGATTCTCCACCCGGTATCTGATCCATTGACTAGGTAAACCAGTCTTTCACTTTCACCGGCGTGATCCCCATCATTATCTACAGAGATCAGGTTGTTATACTCGTCAAAAGTGAACTCATGGGTATTTCTCACGCCCATGGCGAAAACCTCAAAATCACTTCCATCAGGGTTTGCCCGCGCCACCACACCTCTATTGGGGTATTTCCATTCAGTGCCATCCGGTCCCACTCCATTGAAACCAATATCTCCGATTCCCCAATAGATCCGGCCATCAGGCCCCAATTTAAGCCCGGACATCCCATGTCCTCCAAAACCGATATGAATGCCATAGCCATGAGAGATTGACTCTTTCTCATCCATGATACCATCGCCGTTTTTATCGGTAAGTCTCCAGACATCCGGTCCTACTCCTACGAAAAGATTATCCTCAAGCTTCAATAAGGCACCTGCGACATCGGTGGTCACATCATTGAAATCCTGAACCATGATCTGCGAATAGTCAGCTAGACCATCCCCATCTCTGTCCTCAAGTCTATAGAGTTCCTCTCTCTCCACAGTCATATCTCTCCAGTCGTGTGATCCGTCACCGTTCACGTCATCAAGCCAAGTGTTCTTATCAGACATTTCAGGAGATAGTGTCTTTTGGAGAAAAGCTCTTTTTTCCTCGATGGTCTGCAGACTAATTGATTCAATTTCCCACTCCTGGTGACCTCTAATATCAAATTCAGAGTTTTTCTGACGATTGGTTCTTGTGTAATATAAACTACCATCATCAGTCACCTGAATCGAAATAGGGTCATACACCAATGAGTCCACCGCCCATATGGAAAGTTTAAGACCCGGGCTAAGCGTGGGATTTATTCCTCCCTCAGCAGCCTGCACCATAGGGGCGATTTCCTCCTTGGACAAGGTTCGCTCACGGAGATCTACCGGTTCATTCTCACTACAAGAAATTAAAAGAGGGATTGCGGCGGCCAAAATGATTTTGGCGTAGCATTGTTTAATTTTGGGTTGAGGCATAGGTTAATTTTATTATTCCAATCTTGAAATTAACAAAATTAAAAATGGCTTTTAAGCCATTAATCAAAAAGGCTGTAAAAACAAAAGTCCCGACCAAGGATCGGGATTTTGTTCACTTTAACTACACAGGGTTTATAATCATCCCCTGTGGTTCGGCAGCGACATGCCTGCCTGCGGAAGGCAGGCTCGATTTCAGGTAATGTTATGTATTCAAGGTGTCTCCAGCAACTCGCTTCCTACTGAGACAGACTCATCGTCGATTACATTTAGTCGTAGCCATTCTATGTATGTCAGCATGTTGGCCTTACAGGCATATATACTTGAATCAGAACCTAGTAACGTATGTGGCGTTGCTACTTTTTCAGGATCATATCGGCAGTCAGTCAAGAAATACTCGTAATCAATATTTCCACTTGCAAGTCTCTTGATTGACTCGCGCATGCCTTTTGACCAGTCAAAAATGTATTCATTGTTGCTGGTGTGACGGTGATGGAGCACTGCGTAGAACCGCGGAAGGACAGCATCGTAAAGTGTATTACTATTTAGATGTTTTATTTTTTTTGCAGTAGAGTTTGTTCTATTGAGTAGCGCATCTCCATATGCATCACTGTCAATTTTAAAATTCAGAAACGCTTCCGTATCACTTTTCCACAGAGAATCCATAATGGCGGGCCAACGGTGTGAAGTAAGCTGTGAACAATCCGAAAGCTGATAGATCTTTTCATCGTCCGTATAATGTTCGGCAACATAAGGTGCCCAATATGCAGATGCAAATCCACCGGCACTTTCGCCCGAAATCAGAATTTTTTCCGGACTCTTAAAATTAGCGAATGTCCATTCAAGCGCAGTTAATGTATTATTTCGACCATTATGGTGTACCTCTGTACTTTTACCATCAACCGTATAGGTATTAGTAGCATTCCCAACATGAAAATCGCCTGTGCAATACGGGATAAAGACAATGTTCCAATCCTTGAATGGATTATTTTCATTTTCTTTATTTAGAATTCCTCCCTTTAAGAACCTATCAAAGAAGTTAAGAACTTTAGGATAGTAAAAAACCTTCAGATCTTTTTCATCTCCATGCAAAAGAGCAGCGGTAATAGTGATCGGGGCTGAACATGTAGCATCGTCCCAACAAGCTCCTCCCCCCGAAAAATGAATGATAGTGTTGTTGGATTTTCCCTTTCTCACAAAAATGAAATAGTCAGACCCATCACTGCACAATGATCTACCGCCAAGGTTAACTGTATGCCATGCATGGTCATTGACTTCGGTCATATGAGCCACGCTGTCGGGCTTCGCTAGCAAAATAAAATAGACGTAGAAAAAACCAACTACAAGTATCGCTATAAGGCAAATAAAGAACCATTTTAGAATTTTTTTCAATGATTTCATCTGATTATAATTTGATTTTTAAAAGACAGATGGAATCTCGCTGGGTTTATAATCATCCCTCTGTGTGTCGTCTTCGACATGCTCGATTTCATCTGTTTATATTTTGATTTTTAAAGACCACTACCTGTCCCGAAAATCGGGATAGCTCTCCCCTAACTCGATTCGGGAGAATCACACAGGCTTGATACTCCCAACCATGTATAGTTTGCCGTCGTGCTTGATTTTATCTTTACAATTTCTACCTAGGGAATGGCTGGCATTGTTTATGAAAACCGGCTGATCCATTAAAATTTGAATGTAGCAGTAAGATAAAAAGCTCGCGGTTGAATCCCCACAGTAGAGTATGGTGTGTCTGCTGCTACTGCCGCATCATATTCTGCTTTAGAGAAACTAGCATTGCCGCCCAGCACCTGACCTAAGCTTCCAGGACGCTGAAAGGTCATCACTCCATACGTATTGAAAAGATTATTGACATTTAAACTCAGCTGAAGAGCTTTCGAGAAATTATACCCGGCACTAAAGTCGAACTGTGAGAAAGCAGGCAGCTTGAATACATTAGCTGCATTCGCCTGACGACTTCCCAGATAAGACCAGGTAAGGAATGTATAGAATCTACTAATAGTGTAGGTTGGAGTGACATTCAGCATCACCCGAGGAGCATTGTCCGCTTCGTTTCCCGAGTACGATAGTATTGTATCGTCTTCGGGTCCATTTGCATTTGCTTCCCATACTTCGTACTCTCCAAGCTTTGTTTTTTGAAATGTTGCAACACCGCGCACACTAAAGTGTGGGTTGACATAAATATTCGTCTCAATTTCTACTCCCACTGTCTGATACTTGGCGTATGTTCTGGGGGGAAAATAATAAGTTCCGTTCGTATCCTGAAAAATCTGACCAACCGGTACCCCACTCAACACGCTATAAAATGGTGTTACGAACAGATCGGATTTACCAAACCCCGATTTCAATCCAAGCTCTATTTGTTCTGTGCTACGAACCTTTGGTCTGTATAATAGCAAATTTTGTGGTGTATTGAGGGTAAAATAGAAGTCGAGATCAGGAGCTTTTTTACCTTGAGAATAGCGTCCGTATATAGCAAGGTTATCATTCAGCTTATAATTCAAAGCAGCTGAGTAAGAGAACGTATTAATCGTATAATCAAACTTATAACTCCCAAGTGTGTCCAGACTATTGTTGTCATAGGTAGTAAATATGTCTCCATCTGTACCACCCGAGAAAGGAGAACCTATAAGATTAGGCCTTATGTTATTGCCTTTTATGTTCACACTTTCGTATCGCACACCCCAGTCGAATGTCCATTTGTCACTAAGGTTCCAGGTGTGCCCGAAAAATAGGGCGCCTTGATTTTGCGTAGCGTTAAAGGAGATGTAAGCTCCGAGATTACCCGTTCCCTGGCCTACCCCCGCCGCGTTTGTCAACTGATAGACACCCGGAGCTCCAGTAATAGGTACACCATTGCTTATGCCATAGAGCGGAGTGCCCGCAAAACTTAATGAAAGCATCTTAGGATGATTTTCCATTGTAGCAAGGCCAATATCTCCACCTGAGTAACGCTTGGCATCTGAGTAACCAAAATACCCTCCAAGATTAAAATTCATATTGCCTATTTTCTTGTTGAATGCAAAACGCTCCAAAAACTCATTGACAGTGTTGTCATAGTAACTGAGCGGAATAAGGAGAATAGAATTTGGAAGGATATCCTGTCCCGGAAGAGTGCTTGATGTTACCACTGGCACACCACCTGTTACTGACACATTTGCTAATGTTTCCCCAGTCTTTACGTTACTAAAAGTGAAAGCTCCTGGAAACCCTGCGCCAAAACCGCCCAAAAAAAAGTAGGGAGTTAAATCAGTTATTGAAGAAGGAATTACGCCGCCTTGCGTATTATATAAGACAGAGTTAGCGGCATACTTGGCAGAGTTGGTAAAGCTCCAGTCATTCCCCAGTTCGTGATCCCATGTAAAAGCAATGGACTTATATTTATTCTTTACCTGATTTCTTGAGTCAAAATCATAGTTGCCTCCATTCACAAGATCCTTGGCCGAATACTTAAATGCTTCAGGAAAATTGGTTGAGCTGCTGTTAAATCCCGGTGCCAGTCGGGGGTTATCATATCCAGTTGTTAAAATTGGCTGAGCAAATCCATTTTTATCGTCAAGGTATTTAAGAAATATTTTAAGACTTCCCTTTGAATATTTCTTTTCGACATTGGCTTTCACCTGCCCTCCTTCATTCATCGGGTAACCTGGATATCGCGCACCCTGATCATAGCGGTAAAAACCTCCGATGTTATAGAACCAGTTTTTCCCCAAAGGTCCTCCGATATTGCCATCCAAACGGGTCAAACTATTTGCTCCGTTTCCTAACAGCCCCTGTTTCAAACGTACCTCGCCTCCAAATATATTCCCGCCTCTTTTGGAGACATAGTTAAAAATACCTCCGGGAGCATTAGCTGCCGCCACGGAAGCAGGACCACCCCGCACAGCATCCAATCGTTCGAGTGTAGCATCGGCACGAAGAAAAAAATCCGGACCATAGCTGAAATATGTTGTGTTTGTTATGGGCAATCCATCTTCCTGCATGGACACATATTCATATCCAAAACTTCCATCTGTTGACCCAACCGTTATACCCCGTGAAGAAACACTGTTGCGGATTTCACCCACAGATGAATTCACATACACTCCAGGGACATTTCTTAGTAGATCCGGTGCACTGTTAGGAACCTGATTATCTATAATCTCTCTACCAAGAGTAGTGATAGCGATCGAAGCATCCATTCTTGTACGCTCATCAAATACTCCCGTCACCACCACTTCATCCAATGCCCGGCTATCACTTAGTACAATAGATATGGAGGTTAGGTTAGCGGCAACCGTTATTTCAGTGGGGGCAAAACCTACAAATGATGCAACAAGTGTAACGGTATTGTTTGGAACATTCGCAAGGGAGAAAGATCCGTTTCTATCTGAAACAGCAAATAAATTGGTGCCTTTTACCTGCACAGTTGCACCCGGTAATGTGGTACCATCTGATTCGGAAACCGTTCCGGAGATTGTTCTCGTTTGGGAGAATACAGTGCCGGCCGACAATTGCATAAATAGGAGCAGCACTAATTTTGTTAATAGTAAAATATTTATTTTCATAGGGTTTATTGTTAATATTAAATTAGAGAGTGATATATCTAATGTGTGCATCTGCATGAATGCACTAGCCATAATCAATGTATGGTTTCAGTATCTGTAATAGCTGATTCTTAACTCCGGCCCTTGACCCGATGAGCCTGCCTGCAGTTATGCTATTCCCCTATTTTTTAATGACCATATTTCAAAACCCAGTCCACTGCAGATGTCAGTACTAGAGAACGCGTTTTCAGATCATTCATATTCAGATCGTGGCCGGCATTAGGGATTGCAAGTAGCTTATGTTCAAACCCAAGTGATGTGAGTTTTCGATCCAGCATTTCAGATTGTGAGAAAGGGACAACTACATCAGACGTTCCATGTATCATCAATACAGGAATATTTTTGACCTGAGTTATCGGGCTTGACTGAGCGTAGGCTATATCAAGAGGAGCTCCTTTTATATAGTTTTTTCCAGTCATTCTCTGAATAGCGTCTATCAAGCCTACTTTCGAAGCATAATTCAATAATGTAGTATCATTCACGTTTGTTGGACCTGAGAATTCAACAACTGCTTTTATGTTCTTTGACGTAGTATATGCTGATAAAAGGGCAAGGTGGCCTCCCGAACTGGCTCCAACCATCACGAAACCATCCTTGCGAGTATTCCATGCTAAAGCATGCTGACTGCAATAGTTGAGTGCCTGATCCACATCGTCCAGCATCTGTGAGTAATGAACATCGCTGGTATTTGCATAGCGGTGGTTAATACTGGCTACTGCAATACCATGATTAAGAAGCGTATCCTGAATATCGCGGACATTTTCCTTTCCTGCCTTTACCCATGCTCCTCCATGGATCAATAGCACAAAGGGAGTATTGACATTTCGCTGAGCAGGTAGGTAAACGTCCATTACATTGCGGGGATCAGTACCATAGGCCACATCATTAATTTTTTCTTGCTTACTTTCTCCAGTCGGCGTTTTACTTGCCGTACAGCTTCCGATAAGTGACACAAGGACAAAAATGGCGAGGTAATGACGCAATGGAAAAGAGCTGGCTATTATTCCTCTTCTTTTCAAACTGCTAATTCTGTTTTGTAAGATTCCTGATTTCATTTTAATTTGGTTGAGTTGGGTTATTGTCTTTACAAAGGCTGTATTCTTAAATTTTTCTTTAGGATTTTGCCGGAAGCATTGATGGGAAGTGAATCGACAAACTCTACGTACCGTGGATATTTATAAGCGGCTATCTTATCTTTAGTCCACAGAATAATTTCCTCTTTGGTGGCTGACCTATCTTTTTGCAGGACAACGAATGCTTTTATCTCTTCGCCCATTTTTTCGCACGGAACACCAACCACCGCTACCAGTGACACGGCTTCATGTTTCATCATTACGTCTTCTACCTCCCGCGGATAGACATTCTTTCCCCCTCGTATGATGGTGTCTTTTATGCGGTCTATAATGAAAAAAAAACCATCAATATCTTTTACCGCAATATCTCCGGAATGCAACCACCCGTTTGTGATTACTTCGGCCGTTTCTTTATCTTTTTTATAATATCGTTTCATCACATTGTGACCCCGATACCATAACTCACCTTTTTCACCCGTGGCTACTTCATTCCCGTCCCTACCCACGATCTTTACTTCAACCCCCCACACAGCTGTGCCGACTGAGCCTGCCTTTCTACCAATCTGTTGATGATTGAACGTCACAACAGGTGAGCCTTCGCTCATCCCATAACCTTCTAATATTGGCACACCGAAACTAGCTTCGAAATCCTTTAAAATTTTAACTGGGAGTGAGGCGCCACCTGAGATGCAACGACGCAGCTGGTGTGCCCGTCGTTCATGCCCAGGCTCATCTTTGGTAAAATTCAACAATGCCCAATACATAGTAGGAACACCGGCAAACACACTCACCTTATACCTGCTAAGCAACACCAATACTGCGCTCGGATCAAAACGTGTGAGGAGCAAACAATGCGCACCCTGAAGAATGCTGGCATTCATTTGTAAAGTCATGGCAAAAATGTGAAAAAGTGGAAGAGCGATAAGCTGAACATCTTTCGGCTTAAGATTCAGGACGCTGTCAGCGCAGAGCATTGCATTCAACAAAAGGTTGGAATGCGTTAACTCTGCTCCTTTCGGCAAACCTGTAGTGCCTGATGTGTAAATAATAACTGCCGTATCTTCGCCGCTAGTTTGGATTGTTTCGAATACGTCCGAACACCGCGAAGTAAGATCATCCAAGGTTTTAGCCGATTCTATTTTTGATTTCATGCCATGCCTAGGCATGATCATAAAGAAATGCTCGCAGGTTGGCGTTTCGTCAAATGCGCTCCAGCCATATTGTCCCATCGGTAAGTCAGCAGTGCCTTCAAAGCAAAAGAAAAATTTCGCATCACTGTCTTTCAGCTGATAGGTAATTTCATCCTTCTTAAGTTGAACGCTTAACGGAACAACTACCCCGGCAGCCTTTAGTATTCCAAAATATATAATTGGAAACTGGGGGAGATTCAGGCAATTCAACGCTACCTTATCGCCGGGTAGCATACCCATAGCTTTTAAACCATTGGCAACTTTATTGGCCTCGTCATTTATTTGCTGGAAGGTATAGGAGATTTCTTCACAGGTGAACGCCGGATTACGGCGATGCTTGCGGGTGCTGTCTTCGAGAATTACCGATAAGTTGATCATGATATTTTCAGTTGAGAGTGATGACATTTCATCCACAGGCATCAATACTGTAATAATGATCGCAATCGTTTGCCTAAATCGGATATCGAAACAGGAACAATTTGACACGAAACGGGAATAATTTGCAGAAAGCTGTAAAACGTATATGTTTTGCTAATAAATCAGACTTTGAAAAATGTACTAAGTAATCAGAATTATGGCATTTTTTGTCAGACCTGCGTTTTTATGTATGCCTCACTTATGGGAAGTTGTAATAGTGCGAATACGATCATTCAGGGGAGTAACACCATACAATTTAAGATATAGCTGCGCAAAGTGACCTCTATTGGTGTAACCCACCAGATCACAAATGCTCTGAATGGGAATATCCGTGCGAACTACGAGGTCATGGGCCTTTTCCAGTCTAGCTTTGATAATATACTGGTGAACGGGTAACCCGAAAATTTTGCGAAAGCCACTCTTAAGATCGCATTCGTTAATGCCGATCCTTTGGCTTAATTCCTTAAGCGATATTGCCATCCCTATGTTTTCGTCCACCAATTCTTTAGCTGCTCTCAAGCAGGCAAGCTGATGATCCGAAAGATCAGCGTAATGAGCACTTACGTCCTCCTTCTTTAAGAATTCAAAAAATAAATAAATAAATTCAAGTATTTTGCTTTCAACTAGAATAGAATTCCCCAGAGCTTCGTAATCTATGCGGAACAACTGTTTGAGCATTTCGCTGATATTAGGATTGAGGCAATAATAATCAAGCTTTGAAGCAATTTTCTTCCGATCTCCAAGCAAGTATTTCTCAGGAATGAATATCCGCATTCCATCAATTGTGGTAATATCGTACTGAAATTTACTGTGCCCCTTCAAGGCAGCCGAATCTATAGTGCCGTCTGAACTAATTCTCAGATCAATTATTCCATTCTTACCAACTTCATCAGGAGAAAGAAAAGTGGTGGGTGCTTTAAAATCCCACTTGCCACGAAAAAAATGAATATCGTTACGCACAAAGAGCAACAGTGAACCAAAGCCCATCTCCTCCGGAAAACCAATATGGCGAGCATTCCACACCTCATGGGAGAGGAACCCATGCTTTTCAATTAATGCAGTGGTGAAATCGGAGGGATTGATATAGGGCAATTTCAGTTTCATAAGATTCATTCATTTGCATCTAGATATATCAACCCACACATGATCAATCCACACATGCCTATGTGCTCTATTCTGATCTGAACCACTTCTTGCGCTTCCAAGCTCTATTATGAGCTCAACATGCTGATTATGTTAATTTATCATTGAATCTAATTTAGAGAATATATTTATAAACCGGTATGTTATTAAGTTTAAGCAGCCAGAAAGTACCAATGGCTTTTAAGCCATTAATCAAAAAGGCTGTAAAAACAAAAATCCCGACCAAGGATCGGGATTTTGTTCACTTTAACCACTAACAACCATAAAACAAAAATTTCTTAAGACAAAGCGGGGATTGAGCTTAAACGTCTTGGTAGTCGGTACGGGAATCGAACCCGTGTTTTATCCGTGAAAGGGATACGTCCTAACCCCTAGACGAACCGACCAAAATAAATCAAAAATATCACAACTTCCTGAAAATCAGGCGACAATGTAGTCGGTACGGGAATCGAACCCGTGTTTTATCCGTGAAAGGGATACGTCCTAACCCCTAGACGAACCGACCATTAATGACCTTGAAAAACTTGCTTTTTCAAATGGTTGTGCAAATATAGAGGGTTAAGTTTTTAAAACCAATTTGGCTTCGAAAATTTCTTCTGATTTGAGTTAAAAAGCTGAGTCCAAAGGAATAAAATTTTCTTAGAATGGATTGTTGTTGATTTTCCTACTTTTGATTTCCAATTAGAAAACTACCCATGAAACCAACAAAAGACATCAGAGTAGCCATAAACGGCTTCGGGCGGATAGGCAGATATACGGCCAAATTGATCTTGGAAAAAAGGGGATTTAATCTCGTAGCTATTAATGATTTGGCAGATCAAGTCGCCATCTCACACTTGCTGAAATACGATTCCATTCACGGGAAATCCTGTAGTAAAATCGAGCTTGAGAATTCAATCCTCAAAGTAAATGAACATGAAATCCGGCTGTTTGGACAGTCTGATCCCGAAAAACTTCCCTGGGAAAGTTTAGCTATTGATATTGTCATTGAATGTACAGGGAGATTTACGGATAGACCCGGAGCCGAAAAACACCTGACAGCCGGTGCCAAAAAAGTTATTATTTCCGCACCTTCACTGGATCCTACTATCAAAATGGTGGTTTTGGGTGTCAATGATTCTACTTTGACAGGAGATGAAAAAATCGTTTCCAATGCTTCCTGTACTACAAATTGCCTTGCTCCCATGGTGAAAGTGCTGGATGACAATTTCGGAGTGGTCAAAGGTTTCGCGTCCACGGTCCATTCCTATACCAATGATCAAAACCTTCATGATGCTCCCCACCGTGACCTGAGACGTGCAAGAGCTGCTGCCTATTCCATTATTCCCACTACGACCAATGCGGGAAAAGCACTGGATGAGATATTGCCTGATTTGGCAGGGAGAATTGAAGCTTCAGCAATGCGGGTTCCTGTGCCGGACGGTTCATTGACCGATATGATTGTGGAGCTAAAACAGGAGGTCTCCGAAGAGCAAATAAATAGTGCATTCAGAGAGGCTAGTAAGGGCTATTTGAAGGGTTATTTGGAAGTAGAAGACTCCCCTATTGTATCCATAGATATCATAGGGAATCCACATTCCTGCATCATTGATTCTGCGCTTACTTCAGCCAAAGGAAAAATGATCAAACTCGTAGGCTGGTATGACAACGAAGCGGGCTATGCCAACCGTTTGGTAGACCTAGCCCGCTTGATATCAGAAAATAATAAGTGAGATTAAGCTTTTACGCGATTCAGAGAAAGGAGCTTCACCACAAAGTTTGGTAAGTTTCCTTTCTTTTTTCGTTCTCCCAGGTTGAGATACCAGCCAAACTTCTCCATGATTGGGACTTTGAAAGTTTCCACCATCTCGATGAGGGTTCCATCCGGATCTTCCAAATAAGAGAATCTTCCGGCTGCTTTTCCCATGTCAAATTCATTTTGACTATCCACTGTAAGTTCTATACCATCTTTTGCCAGTTTCTCTTTGATATCGCTCATACCATTGACATCAAAGCAAACGTGGATAAATCCCAAATCTCCCCAGTTTCTATTCTCGAATGCCTTATTCCTAGGCTGGGCATTTGTTTCAATCAATTCGATCTGAGTTTGGCAGAACAATCTGCCAAATGCACCTGTCATTATGGAAGATCCCTGCAGGATAACTCTTCGATATTCTGTAGTAGGTTCGCCCACTTGCACGAAATCTGCCCAAACACCGGCCTTGTCACAAAGAATTTCAGTTTGCATCAAATGCTTCTGATATACAGGCAATGCATCGTCTACAGAAGACACGCCGATCACCACCCCCAAAACTCCGCCTGTAAGGTCTTTGTTTTTGCTAAACCAAGAACCGTTTTCAATCAGTTCAAATGTGTTGCCATAAGGGTCTTTAACATAAAAATGCCAAACGCCCATGGGATTTTTCACAGGCTCACCCAGCATGGTTGCTCCTATCTTTTTCAGGTGAGCATGGGTTTTCTGAATATCATGACAGCGCATTTTCACAGCCAAAATCCCCAAATCTTTCCATGTGAGCTCTTTTTCGGAAGCTAGAGGTTCCTTTGATGTGTATTGCCAGATTTCAAACCCTCCGCCCCCTTGCATATTCAAAGCTAGAATAGCATGCCTGCTTTCTACCTTACCAGAAGTGTAACGAGTCATCAATTTAGCTTCAGCACTATCCTGGAAGATCGGCACATCCATTCTAAATGCTTTTCTGTACCAAGCCCAAGCTTGGTTTGCATCTTTTACTCCTATCCCTACTTGCTGGATTCCATTAATTGTTGCTTGATTCATTCAACTACTGTTATGCTTTTACTTCTTTTGGTTTAAAAGATTTAAATATAAACTTTTGATTGAAGCCGGCTTAACTTTTAACGAAAAAAGAGAAAAAGCCATAAGATTTGCCAGCTGCACTTTCAGCCAACTAGTTGAGCTGTATTTACGTGCGGAAACTGTAATTTCCTGCGGAAGAACATGGAAATCAGATTTTTGACGGATTCTCCTTACCAATTCAAAATCCTCCATGATACAATAGGATTCATCAAAGCCTCCTAAAGAATCGAAAAATAGTTTTTTAATAAATAGCGTTTGGTCCCCACCTCCGGAGAAAAGACCGTTAAATCCCGTAAACCAAGAATTAATTTTCAAAAGCCTACTATCAGAATCAAATTTGTACCGAAAGCATCCGGTATGCTTTCCTTTAGCAATATTTTCAAAAATCACTTTTGCAAATTCTTTGTTCGGTCTCGTATCGGCATGCACAAAGTAAAGAACGGATCCTCCGGCATGTTTTGCCCCCAAGTTTAATTGGGCTGCTCTATTGCTAATAGAAGATTGGAAAGTCTGCGCTCCTAATGACTTAGCAATAGCTAGAGAACTGTCTTTGGATCCTCCATCTACGACAATAATTTCAGAGATTGATCCATTTCCATGCTGTATCAGGTAAGGAATAAGATCTTTGAGATTTGCTTCCTCATTTAGGCATGGGATTATTACCGAAATCTTATTCGCTTCAATCAACTCTGCGTTTTATCGTGTAATTTTTGATGTTGTTTTCCAGTACTACCTTCTGCAAAACTCCCCCTTCATAGTGAAACCGGTTCATGTTTCCATTTACGTCAATCTCATACACACCCTTTTCTATTTCCCGCACGGTAGTCAGCATTCCGAAATTCTCAGAGATTAGCACATCCCCGGCTTTTGGCTCATGAAAATACAATGCGGCCGTACTTGAATTGATGATCTGATTGATAGGCTCCTCATTGTGGAATTTATAGGAATTCGCGTCCACGTCGTAATGGTCTTTGTTCCAAGTGACCGAGGTCAAAAAATTCCCCCTGTTGGAATCTGAATTTGTGGTTGCTTTCATCAACTGACCATTTTCGTAGTGGGCTTTTTGCAAAAACTCCACATGGATTTTTCCGAAAAACCAGAATTCCACTTTACTGTGAATCTGATAATCTTCCCCTTTTGGAGTAGTAGTTTTGTCAGCCTGCATGCTACCGATTGTGAATCCGGCAAGCACAATGTCATAAGTATTTGTCTTGGTCTGGCCAAAGCCATTCAAGCTTGATCCCAAAGAGAAAGCAAGAAAGACTAGAATAAAACTAACTGACTTAAAGGTATTTAAATACATATGGATCGATCAAGAAGTAAAGGGTCTGATTTTGTAATTTTCAATGGGTCAAATCTACAATAAGATGAGGGGTTACCTTAATTCCTCCCAAAGATTGAAGAAATATTAAGATTTAAATTTATCCTTAACTCTCTCCCAATCCTCTTCAAGATCTACATCTGAAAGTGTTGGAAGCAAGGTAAAGGAAATCTCATTTCGGGTCAAATATTCCTTAGTAAGAGAGGTGACTTGATCCGTACTCCATGGAATTCCCTCAAATAACCCCGGAATAAATATACGCATGCCAAGCAGGTAATATCCTCCATCCTCAGCAGGGCCGATGACCACATCGTTTGTACCCAACTTTTCAAATGCAGCAGAAATGTGTTCTGATGTAATCTCTGCACAATCCGTTCCTATTATTACCAACCTGTCAAATTTCTCGTCGAAAAGCAGCTGAAATGCATTCCTCATTTTTTCACCCAACCCCTTACCTGACTGTAGTTCAAATCTATAATTTGCAGGATATTCCGAAAGGTCTCCTTCTGGGAAATTCGAGAAAAAGAGGATCTTTTGGGCATGACATGGGGAAGCTACACTATGGGTATATTGCACCAACTGCCCATATACTTCAAAAGCAGCCTGGTCTCCTAGTGTGGCAGCAAGTCTTGTTTTCACTTTGCCCAGTTCAGCATTTTTCTGGAAAATCAGTAATCCGTCTTTCATTTAAGCAGTGGTTCCTCCGCAACTTGATCCTGCTCCTGCAGTGCAGCCAAAACAGTGGTTTTTGACTACAATATCTCTTCCAGTCAGAGATTTTTCATTCCAGTCTTTGATATGTTGGGAATTTTCGGCTGTCACCTTTAGTTCCAGCATTTGATTGAAATCACAATCGTATAAATATCCGTCCCAGCCTACGGAGATCGTATTTCTGCACATTACCCCCGCTGCCGCTACGGGATTAAAACTATCGATTAGCTTTTCCATATACCTCTCATAATTTTCGCTCCTTATCAGGTAATCAAGAAATCGGCTAATCGGTAAATTTGTAATGGTAAAGAGAGAATTAAAGGAAATCCCAAATTTATCAGCTAGTCGCTTTTTGAATTCGGCTTCCAGACCACTTTGCGCGGCAGGCATGAAAGCTCCTGACGGGTTATACACCAGATTTAATATCAACCCCGTTCCCTCCATTCCATATCCCTGTTCATTTAGCAGTTTCAAAGCTTTTATAGATTTGTCAAAGACACCGTCTCCGCGTTGTGAATCAGTCTTCATTGCTGTGAAATAGGGCAAGGAAGAGGCGACTTCAATCTTATGCTTTTTGAAAAAGCCGGGCAGATCGTGGTATTTTGGATTTGCCAAGATGATGGTGAGATTGCATCGCACGATTATAGTCACCTCAGCATCGATGGATCGGATAGATTCTACAAACCATCGGAAATCAGGATTCATCTCCGGTGCTCCACCCGTCAGGTCAATTGTAGTGATTTCATGATTCTTAATAACCTCAAGACAATCCATCATAGTCTCCCGGGTCATAATTTCCTTGCGGTCGGGTCCAGCATCCACATGGCAGTGTTTGCAGACTTGGTTACACATTTTTCCCAGATTGATTTGTAGGATTTCTATCCGGGTGGGTTTTAATGGAAAGAGATTTGACTTCTCCAGCTCAAAGGCAAAACGATCTCCCGAAAAACCTGGCATATCGCTTTCTAAGAATTGAATCTCTGCTTCAGAGCTGGATAATGGGTGATCTTGTGCTTTGAGAGACTTCATGGATTACATGGATATTTCCTTCACTTTATTCATCATCTGAGTGGCATGTACGAGTGAAGCTCCTCCTCTGATGGCAGCTGCCACATGGACGGCCTCCATCATTTGTTCTTCATCGCAGCCCTTCTCCATTGTGTCTGTAGTGTAAGCATCGATGCAATAGGGACATTGGATCGCATGGGCTACAGCCAGTGCTATAAGTGATTTTTCTCTGGCAGTAAGTGCGCCTTCGGCAAAGACTTCTCCGTAATAATCGAAAAACTTGTCTGCAAGGGGCTTTTGAAATTCACCTATTTTGCCAAAATTCTTAAGATCTTCGGGATTGTAGTAAGTTTTCATGGGTGCTTTGTTTAGATTATTTACGAAGTAAAAGTATTGGTTAGACTTACAACTCACATTTTTGGAAATGGGTTTAGGTTCTACAACTTTTTATAAAGATTATAAAAAAACAGGAACTGAAAAGTACCATGGATGTTATATTGAGCGTATTGAATTCAGAACTTTTAAACAATAAACAACATGGCATTACGACTAGGCGATTTGGCCCCAAATTTTACGGCCGACACCACAGAAGGAAAAATTGATTTTTACGAGTATTTAGGAGATGGATGGGGAATTTTGTTTTCCCACCCCGCAGATTATACTCCGGTATGTACCACGGAATTGGGCACAGTGGCTAAGCTCAAGGATGAGTTTGCGAAGCGCGACACGAAAGTAATGGCGCTAAGTGTAGACGGCGTAGAAAGCCACAGAGGCTGGATCTCTGACATAAATGAGACGCAGAGCACCAATGTGAATTTCCCCATCATCGGCGATGAGGACAGAAAAGTATCGGAACTGTATGATATGATCCACCCCAATTCCAATGAAAACTTTACCGTTCGCTCCGTTTTTGTGATTGGAAATGACAAGAAGATTAAGCTGATTATCACTTATCCGGCAAGTACAGGCAGAAATTTCGAAGAACTGCTCAGAGTAATCGACTCCCTTCAGCTGACGGCTAACTATTCAGTAGCTACTCCTGCCAACTGGAAGCAAGGTGAAGATGTGGTGATCGCCCCGGCAATTAAAGACGAGGATATTCCTGCAAAATTCCCCAAAGGACACAAAGTAATCAAACCTTACTTGAGAACCACTCCTCAGCCTGATTTATAACCAGCTGAAATTCAATTAAAAAAAAAGCTTCTTATCGGAAGCTTTTTTTGATATAAAATTATATCCTGATTTACGATTCTATTAATAAAAATTTGGCATCGGCAGCTCCTGCCCTTACTGATTTGGCATGTTGATAGCCATCCGAATTGTACCATGCCAAGGCTTTTTCTTTGGTAGGGAATTGTAACATAACCAAACGCTCATGGTTCCAATCCCCCTCTAAAACTGTTACGGGATTGCCGCGAAGTATAAACTTCCCTCCAAAAGGCGAGATTGTCGCAGGAGTCAATTCCTTGTACGCATTGTACTTTTCCTGATCAGTGACATCTACTTCTACTATTACAAAGGCAGGCATAACTTCTGTGGTTTAATCTAAGTAAATCTACTTTAATTTTTGAGATCATTCAAACCCTACACCGGCAGCATATCTAGCTTTGGCAAAAGAAATCTTCCTCTTAGAGAGCAATTCGTTTAAAGTGATTCTTGAGCTAAAAACAGAAACCTCTCTGGTATTCACTAGGAACAAACTACTTTCGCCTATTTGAAACTTCCTTAATTCTCCCTGAAGCAACATTTCCAATGCCTCAACATTGCGGGTATAAGTACTTATCTGTGAATTTATCACAGTCCATCCATTGAGTTCATTTTCGAGTTTAGTCCGAAGCTGAAGTTCTTTCAACTCCCTGGAGTTTTGCTTAAAATTAATTTTGGCTTCCGCAAGGCGCATCCCTCCCCTGGCCTTTCTCCACATGAGGGGAGTGTAAACAGTAAGTCCCCATTTATAATCATTTTCAAAGAAACTTGCCTGATCAAACTGATTGAGGCTTTCTGTGAGGAAATTGTACTTGAATTTTACAACAGGCAGAATCTGCTGTGCCTTGAGTCTCCTATCCACATCCAAACTAGCCAATTCATAGTCTGCCAGCATTAATTCAGGATGATCTGAGACCATCATGCGCAGTTCCCCCTCGTTTAAAATCAATGGCTGGTCAGAATACAAGTCCTCCGGGAGTACTCCAGGATCTAGAGCAATTGGATTTCCTGTTTCATCCCATAGAAAGTTGCTGAGTTCCTGAGTTCTTATGAAAAGCTCATTTTCTGCTTCCTGTAGATAGTATTCTCTATTCAGAAATTGAGAAGACGCTTCTACAGTATCTATTGCCGGAAAATCCCCCTGTTCATAGCTTATTTTCACTGCCTCAAACCTAGTTCTTGCTAGGTCAGCTCCTTCAGCCTGTAGTTTTCTATTGGCGTGAGCCAGAGACCAATTCCAATAAGCACCGGTTGCCTGTAGATATAAATCGTTCAACAGGTTTTTTCGCTCTGACTCTGTGGATTGCTGATAAATCTGAGCCTTCCGCAAACCTGCTCTACGATCATCCAAAATCAGTCCTTGCCCGAGATTTACAGAAGCTCCTGCGGAAAATAAACCTCCTGCCGGGACTGTCCTTTCAGAATTAAGATACTGCCCTGAATTCTGTTCAAATGCCCCATTTAGTTCTATTCCAGCCCAAGTAGGTATAGAAATACCTGCTTCTCTTTTTTCATAATAAGTCTTTTCGTCGTAGCTTTTCTTATCCAAGTTCCCATACAGCAAAGGATCAAAATCGCCCCTTGCCGTGCGGACTTCCATATCACCCATGGTAAGCGTAATGTCTGCTTGGGCTGCGATCGGATGATAAGCTCTCACCCATTCCAAGTAGGTATCAAAAGTCAACGTGTCAGCAACTTGCCCATGGAGGCTCACGCTACCGGAAATTAATAAGAAAGTGAAGAGTAATCTTTTCATTTCTTTCCTTTTGCTATATCATCCTTCTGATTTCTGGTGTAAAAGTCAGCCGGGAATCCATTTAGCTGTCGCCAGATTTCATACCATACCGGTACATCATTTAGAAGTGCCATTCCATCTGCTCCCGAACCTACTCTCAACATATCTGGCCACGGGACTTCTTCGGGATCTTCTGCTACCAAAACACGATATTGATTCGTTCTTCCGGCAAACTGATCTATTGCCACGATTACCCCACCAAAGGTACCGTTGGATAATCTTGGCCACCCGGAGAAAACAATTGCAGGCCAGCCGTCAAAGATGAACCGTACTTTTTTGCCGACCTCCATCAATGGCAAATCAACGGGCGATATATACATCTCAACAGCGAGTTTACCATTTGAAGGCACAATATTGACTATCTGATCCCCTTCTTTGATCGTCTCTCCCAGACCTACCTGGATAGCTTCTGCTATGAAACCGTCCTGAGGAGCCAAAATATGTCTAAAGCCGGTTCGTGCCTCATAGTTGGAATATTGGTTTTCAAGCTTGGTAGCAGAACCTTCGGCATCGTATTGACTTGACTGTGCAGTATACATATCCGATTCAGCCTTGGATAGCTTGTCCTTGAAATCATTGTCTATTGCATCCAATTCCAGTTTAGCAGAGATCAATGCATTTCTGCTGCTCAGCAGACTATTCTCTACACCTATCACACTTGCCTGTACTTCCTGAAATTGAAGCCTGCGGGTTTCCAGATCTGTGAGGGATCGTAAGCCTTCCTCGTAGAGTTTTTCCGCTCTACCTAGTTGCTTAAGGCCAATTTCATAATTGACTTTGGCCTGTTCGAAACGAATACTGTCAGACTCCACCTGCAATTCAGCCATCTCAAGTTTATTTCTAGCCTGTTCTTTTCTCAGAATATTATTTCGCTTCAATGCAGCTATCTGGCTGTCCAATGCCTTAACTTTCTCTCTATAAGACAATGCAGAAAGATTCTTCGCTTCCACTTGCCTTTGTGTCCTTGGCAAAAGCAAGGAATCGAAGTATTCGTCTTTCACTTCCGAAATACTTACTATGGTATCCCCTTTGCTCACGAAAGCGCCTTCATTCACATACCACTTCTCAATCCTGCCTGCTATCACAGAATGGATGGTCTGGGCTCGGTGCTCAGGCTGAAGCATAGTGACGTACCCTTTGGATCGTATATACTGAGTCCATGGGAGAAAAAGTAAAAGAAATACGATGCAGCAGCTTACAAAAAGAATCCTAACTCTCTTCTTTTTCTGCTCACTGGCTTCAGTCATTTTAAGACTTTCAGCCTGCTCAAAAGGCCTTCGATCTTTGATTTTATTTTCAGAGATATTTAGCATAGGGTTATGAGTTAAGGGTTAAAAAATCCTGATATCCTGACTGATTACCTTGGTAAATAATATGGCCTTCCTCCATTACTATTACTTGATTAGCTTGTTTGATCACCTCTTCATCTTGAGTGACCATCAAGAGTGTCCACTCACCGCCAAACAGATAAGCCTTCACACGTTCTTTTACATCCTCATCCACATGTTGTAAGGCATTTTCGAGAATCATGGCCTGAGGCTCCCCGACAAGTGATCTGGCCAAGATTATCGCCTGCGCCATCTTTCTGGACAGTCCTCTGCCTTCAGGAAGTAGGATGGTTTGCAAATCTTCAGGCAATTGGTATACAAATTCCTTCAATCCCACCAATTCGATAAGGAAGTTCAGCTGTTTCGGGTCAGTTTTGCGCCCTACTAGAATATTCTCGGAAATAGTCCCGTGAAAAATCTGCTGCAGCTCCATACAGTCTCCGACTACACTTCTATATTTATCCAAATGAATCATCTCCAGAGATAGATCATTGATCTTTATACTTCCATGATAGCTTTCATATAACCCTGAAAAGAGAGCCAGCATCGCACTTTTTCCACTACCACTTTTGCCGGTAATTACCGCTTTCGAACCTGATTCAATAGTCAGGGTGACACCATTCAAAATAGGTTTTCTCACATCTCTGGGTTGGAAAACTACATTTTCCATAGAAAGTTTGATACCCTTGGATTGGGACGTGATATCTTTCTCGGAATCCTTGTGATCCTCAAGTTCCATATCCATGATAAGCCCCAGTTTCTCAGAAGCCACAAGCGTATCATATACAGTCTCCAGAGAGATAATCAATTTTTCCACAGCATTGACTACCATCACAATTATAACTTCCGCTGCTACGAATTGGCCTATACTGATCTGTTCGTTAATCAACAATAAACTTCCTGCAACCAAAAGACCGCTAACGATTAGAACCTTGAACCCAATGAGTATTTTATACTGAAAAACCAAAACAGAAAAATGCCGCATCCTAAATTCCACATAGCGTTTTAACAGGTCGTCAGCACGCAAAATTGGCAATTTCGAATTACCGCCTACCAGCTTAAACGTGTTGATCGTTCTTGCTATTTCTTCCAGCCAATAAGCAGTCTCATACTTATGGGTGGATTCCTTCATCGCAGTGGACATCCCTTTGGGACTGGTGAAATAAAATATGGTCAACAAAATGATGATCAATATTATCCCGAATAAGATGAAGGAGGCATGATAAAATGACAGTAAAATCAATCCAAAAAACACTTGAATCAGCGCGGTGGAATAATCCACTAAAATCTTAGAAAGACCCTTTTGAAGGTTGACGGTATCGAAAAACCTATTTACAAGCTCAGGAGCATATGCACCATGAAAGAGTTCCGATTTGATCTTCGGAAGTCTATACGCCAGAGAAAGACCGGATTTGGCAAATATCCTTTGTTGAAGTTTCTCCGTAATCTGCAACTGGGAAATCTGCAGAAAACCACCGAAAGCGATACCTGCAGCTACTATTATAACCAGAATTACCCAGGAAGTAGTAATTCTTCCACCAAGGACAAAATTCAAAATTGCCTGAATTCCAAGCGGAAGGGATAGCGCAACCAGACCATTCAAGATAGCATAAAAGTAAATTGAATATACCTGATCCTTTTCCTCCTTCAGCAGATTGAAAAACCGCTTTATTGGGGTGATTTTCTTTGCGTTATTCATTTGAAATTGCCTTTACTATTAAATCTTCAAAAAAGACCAACCGGTTCTCCGCATCTAATGATTGCTCTGTCATATTGGGTAAATGCTGTGAATTAAAGGCATGAAGTAAGCTTGACTCCATGACTGTATATGCCAAGGTTTTTGGGTAGGGGTAGGATGGGTTTATCTCTGCTATCAATTCGGAAATTCGTTCACCAAAACTATAGACTTGGGCAAAAATACCATTTTCATGCTCTGTATCTACAGTTTTAGTCAAGTATCCTTTCAGGGATTCATTGACTACGATGCTACGCAGATCCTCAGGATCTATATGTGCGTTTTTTATAAAAACCGGTCCATTCACCAAAAGTTTCATGGCTATGGACAAGCGGGACTTACTGCTTTCCAGATTTGCAGTAGCATACACGTAATTTACTTCCATCCATGCCCAATACCAAGCTGTAAGATAAAGAAGCAACATGTGCTTATTCTCAAAGTACCGATACACTGCTGCCTCTGTAACCCCAATATGCACCGCAAGCTTTTTGAACGTGAAGTGCTCCATGCCCAGATCCCGTATGAGTATAGCACCTTCTTGTACTATGGAGCTACCCAATTCGGAACTAAATGGTTCCTTCAAGTAGAGGTTATCATGCACCTCCATTTTCAAATTATTCAATAAGTTCTCCATAGAAAAGTATACGACGATCTAAGAAACGACCATTTAATGAAAAAGTTAACAAATCTTTCAAAAAGTTAGTATTACTAACAGCATCAATTACTGACTAGAATTTGGATTAGTTACTAAATATTAAAATTTAATTCCGTATATAATTTTTGAATCAAAATAAATCAGCGATATAATACCTGATAATCATTAATTCATACTGTGTCAAACGATTGTTAAATACTATTTTCCATTAGAATACACTTGCATATGACCTTTGAAAGAAAAATATAGACGCATGGAAAGGAATTTTATCCTAACAGCAACCAGAAGTGCAAAACTTACTTGATATGATTTTTTGACTTCCCAAAAATCAGGTACCTTAATTTCCAATGAACGGCAAATCAAGTTTTCTTCAATTAAATATCCGACCTTGGGTCTTCTGGCCTCCTTTTATTCTTCTAATACTTGCTGTACTATGCAGTATTGTTTTTTCCGATTCTTTTATCGAGGCGATCACGGGTATGCAGCAAAGCATACTCACCAACTTCTCGCTGGGGTTTAGCTGGGTTTCCTTAGTAATGACCATACTGGCCGTTGCTGTCTTTTTATCCCCATTGGGTAATTATAGAATAGGCGGTACCTCTGCTATTCCCCGATTGAATAGAATCAGTTGGTTTGCTATTGTTCTCTGCACCACCATAGCAGTTGGGATTTTATTCTGGGGAAGCGCTGAGCCGCTCTCCCACTTTCTATATCCGCCGGACTTCAAGACATTCGCTCCAAACTCGGAGGAGGCAAAGTCCTTTGCTTTGGGAGCTTTATATTTTCATTGGGGTTTTACTCCTTATGCGATTTATGCTATTCCGGCGCTGGTTTTTGCTTTGATGTATTATTCAGGCAAGAGCAAGTTCAGCCTTGGAATAATGCTGAGACCGATGATCGGTCATTCACCTCATAAAGTCTGGGAAACCGGGCTGGATTTGTTCAGCCTATTTGCTTTAGTTACCGGAATGGCTGCAGCTCTTGGAGCGGGAATACTGAGTCTTTCAGGTGGCTTCTCGGCTTTCTTTCCCAACTTGGATCGAACTTTACTCTCGGGTTTTGTTACGCTGGGAATTCTGATCACTTTCATTATTTCTGCTTCGACAGGAATTGAGAAAGGAATCAGAAACCTCTCACTCTTCAATTTGGGATTCTTTTTCCTGATAGCCATTCTATTTGTCTTTCTAGGGGAAAAAGGCAAAATTATCAGCTCAATTGGGACAGGCTTCAGCCACTACTTTTTGAATTTTGCAGATTTAAGTCTACAGCTGAGCGGGTCTGGAAATAAATGGACTTATGATTGGTCGACATTCAATTTTGCTATGTGGATGGCTTGGGCTCCTATGACTGCTTTATTTCTGGGAAAAATAGCAGTCGGAAGAACCGTTAGAGAGTTTCTGTTGGTCAACTGGTTTTTGCCTGCTCTTTTTTGCCTGATATGGATGGGGATTTTTGGAGGAACCACACTTGACTTTGCCGCGGTGAATTCTCATGATTATAGAAATCTTTTTGAAAACTCAGGACCCGAGTCCATCATTTACAGGGTTTTTGATGACCTGGGTTATTTCAAACTATTCGCACAGCTATTCATTCTAGCTATTTTTATTTCCTATGTAACTGCCGCTGATTCAAGTACAGATGCATTGGCCAGTATTAGCATGAAAAAACAAGACGGAGATCCATTTCATTCGGACACCAATCTGAAAGTAATATGGGGAGTATTGATTGGATTTCTGTCCTGGATAATGATAAGTTACTCAGGGATAGACGGTGTACGTATTTTGTCTGTAATAGGCGGACTGCCTGCTTTGTTCTTCCTGTTCCTAGTTTCGGTATGCCTGTTGATGATTCTTATTTCTCCAAAAAAATACTTAGGACATGCTGAAAAACGCCGGTAAAAGATCAAAGGCTATCATTTTGAATGATTAACCCTTTTTTCATGCCAACGGTTTTTCAGCAAGACCTACTTAAAGAATCAATAGCCTCTATATTTCAGTTTTCCGACATTGTAGAGATACAATACCTTGGAATACCGAAGCATTATAGGCATCAAAAGGACATTAGAAACCGCAACTGTCGTAAGGTACATCCATAGCTCTGGCCTTACCATCAGCACATTTAAGGCTACCATGACAGTGATCACCAGAGCCACTGAGAAGGCGTAGCTAACATACATCGCTCCATAAAAAAAATCAGGTTCAGCATGAAAATTTGCTCCACATACTGAACAGGATTTATTGACATCAGACAATTTTCGAAAGCTATTGACCGGCACAGGAAACAGCTTACCTTCGTGACATTGAGGACATTTGGCCCCTATGACAGCCTTAATCGTACTTTTATTACTCATTATCATTTTTTGTGAAAGTGGAAATCGGACGCGAAAAAAGCTTGAACCCGAATTATGCATTAGAAAATCTACCACGGATTCAAGCCGCCTCAAAATCAGTCGCTATGCTTCACTTTTCGCTCTCACAGTAGCGGTGCTACGACTCGATCTCCAAAGTGACTGATTTTCTTGCAGTTTGAACCCTTCCCGAAAAGAATCGGGACAGGCTGCTACGAATCCTAATGCATAGTCCGGGTTTACAACAAATGACAAGAAATCATCTGTCTAACTCTACCGGAAGATCTCGTCTATATCGTAATCTTTGCCTATCCCCCACTGAAGAAGTTCCTCGATGGTATAATATTCCAGCGTGTCAAGATCCTTAACTTTGAAATTTGTACCCCTTATACGGGAGATGATCTCCACCTGTCTGATTTCCCCCATGTTGACCAACTGATATTTTCTACCTACCCGTAGGTTGTCAAGTGCTATTGGCATATTAGGCTTTGTTCTGTATCACCACACCGACAGCTTCAAAAGTAATCTCACGTTTAGGCTCAGTGATTGCCTCAATTTCCTCCTTGCTCACTCCTCCGTCTTCAGCATAGTGTCTTAGAGTCTCCACATCTGTTTCTGTCATGACAGCTACCCCCTCCAAAATCACGGGATATCCCTGAGAAGTAGTCGGAACAAAAAATTCATAATCCTTGAATGTCACCCGCATGCTCTCACCGTTAGGGAGCTCCATGGTAAGCCAGCAGCCTTTCTTGGTGCATACTTCCTTTATCTCTCCGGAAATCTTCCCTTCGAAATTACCCTGTCTCTCCACTACGGACACCATCTCAGCAGGAGAAACTACTCCTGATAGAGCTACTTCAGCTCCGTAAGCTCCGGGAATAGTGTCAGCTGCATCTACTATAGCATTTACTTCTTCCAATACTATTTCAGACTTCTGGCTTTGGCAGGCTGAGCTGAGTGCAAGGCCAAAAGCAAGTATAACCAAATGAGAATGTTTCATAGCAAAATTAGATTTATACAAAAATACGGGTTTGAATTGGAGAGTAAAAGAAATGCCGGAATGTTTGGTAAACTTATCTGAATTCGAAATCCCTGCCTATTTCCTCGATTGATTGCAAAAAAATCGATTGCGAAAAAGAATTGAAACAATTCTTTCAATAAAACTTCGATTTTTTTAACAATCCTGTAATTTTACGTGGAAATTAACCTATTGACCCTGCACATGCCCCACCCAACAAAGTTTATTATTGATTTTGACAGTACATTCACGCAAGTAGAAGCTCTGGATATACTGGGAGAAATCAGTCTTCTCAACGACCCTGAACGCGAAGTAAAACTACAGGCAATCAAGGATATTACTGACAAAGGAATGGAAGGAAATGTGACCTTTCGCGACAGTCTGATCCAGCGAATCGATATCCTAAAAGCCAGCAAGTCCCAAATAACGGATTTGATAGCGGCCTTAAAGCTAAAAGTCTCCAAATCCTTTGAGCGCAACAAAGAATTTCTTCAGGATAATTCAGAAAACATATACATCGTTTCCAATGGGTTTAAGGATTTCATTATACCTATTGTAGCCGATTATGGCATCCACCAAGACAATGTTTTTGCGAATGAATTTGTATACGATGAATCGGATAATATCGTAGATTTCAACCGTGACAACCCGCTTTCTCAAAATAACGGCAAAGCGGAAACCATCAAAAAAATCAATCTTGAAGGGGAAATCTACGTAATCGGTGATGGTTACACAGATTACGAAATCAAGAAATCCGGTCTAGCCAATAAGTTTTATGCTTTTACCGAAAATGTAAATCGTCCTAAAGTAACCAAAGAGGCAGATCATATTGCGCCAAGTTTGGATGAAATCCTATACGTCAATAATTTGAACACGAAATTCTCTTACCCGAAAAGCAGAATCAAGGTATTGCTCCTTGAAAACGTACACCCAATCGGTATCGATTTACTCAAAGAAGAAGGCTACGAAGTAGAAGTCGTGAGCTCTGCCATGTCAGAAGAAGAACTCTGCGAGAAAATCAAAACCGTCTCCATTCTTGGGATTCGATCCAAAACGATTGTAACCCGCAAGGTTCTGGAAAATGCCAACCGCTTGATTGCTGTGGGTGCATTTTGTATAGGTACCAACCAGATCGATCTGGAAGCCTGCCAGGAAAAAGGAATAGCTGTCTTTAACGCTCCTTTCAGCAACACCAGATCCGTGGTGGAAATGGCGATCGCCGAGATCATCTTCCTGATGAGAAATTTTGTAGATAAAACCGCTTCCATGCATGAAAGTAAGTGGGACAAATCTGCTTCAGGGAGTTTCGAGATCAGAGGTAAAAAGCTAGGAATCATTGGATACGGAAATATCGGCGCTCAACTTTCAGTTCTTGCAGAAAATATGGGATTGAATGTGTTCTATTATGATGTCATAGAAAAGCTAGCCCTTGGTAATGCCACGAAAGTCAATTCTCTGGACGAATTGCTTGAAACATGCGATATTATTTCTCTTCATGTAGATGGCAGAAAAGAAAATCATAATATCCTGAGTAGAGAGAAAATAGAGAAAATGAAGCCCGGCTCCTACTTAGTAAATCTAAGTCGTGGCCATGTGGTAGAAATCCCTGCTGTTCGTGACGCAATCCTTTCCGGAAAATTAGCAGGTTGTGCTTTCGATGTATTTCCGGAAGAACCTAAAAACAACAAAGAACCGTTTGTATCTGAATTGATTGGCTTGCCTAATACAATTTTGACTCCGCATATAGGGGGCAGTACGCTGGAAGCACAGGAGAATATAGCTAGATTTGTTCCAGGAAAAATCATGGAGTACATCAACACGGGCAATACATACAACTCCGTAAACTTCCCCAATATCCAGTTGCCTTTCTTGCAAAATGCACATAGACTTATCCATATTCACTTGAATGAGCCCGGTGTATTGGCAAAAATCAACCAGATCTTGGCGAACTTCGAAATCAATATCGTAGGTCAATACCTAAAAACCAACGAGAAAATCGGATATGTGATCACAGACATCGACAAGGCTTATTCCAACGAAGCCATCAATGCATTAAAACTTATACCGGGAACTATACGATTCAGAGTTCTTTATTAAGAAATATGATTCATTCTCAACAAAAAAGTCCCGTCAAAGCGGGACTTTTTTGTTGGTTTTACCTGAGTCTTCGTCCTAGCCATAGTTTGCCTTTTTGCAAACTTATTCTTGAACAAGGCGCTTATTCTTTTACCAGTTTAAAAACTTGATATCTTATAAAATCTTCTTCTACATCAGGGTCAACAATCTTAAATAGAAGTTGATCATCTAGCAACCCTAGCATCAAATGCCCATTTGTGGGCATAGGGATATCTTCAGACACTTGTCTGTTACCATCGAAAAGTATCAACTTATGATAGTCTGCATCCTGCATATGCTGATAGCTAGGATCATCTGCCTTCTTGATCTCATAAATTCCATACGGTATTTCTTTGATATAATCTAGAACTATTAGGTCATTGTCCATTGAGAATACCTTATGGTTTCTCGCGCCTAATGATTCTCTCCCATCTGAACTCAAATCCTTTGATGCAATAGTATTTAATTTTAAAACCTTGAAATCACCATGGTTGATCTTTATTTTTGATTCCAATTTTCCTGTTTCTAAATTATATACCGTGATTTCATCATCTAGTCTAGTTGTTAAAAATACTTTTCGGCTATTTTTATTGATGCTATACACAATGAAATAAAGTGAACTCACTAAGGAATTGTCCAGCTTCCCGTAAATCGACCTGTCTGCTATCGGTGCTATCCTATGCAACTCGTCAATCTCAGTATTATAAACTTCAATTAAGTCACTATTTGTTTTTCCATTTGGCATATATGAGTTCGTTCCTGAAGGATTTGTGATAAATGAAAATCCAGATTCAGGACTGTCTTTGTAGAAATAAGGAAAAGCTTCTTTTCTCCCATAAATCTGCATTTTAACACTGGATGGATAAGGAATTCTTTTCTTTTGAACAAGCATTTGGTCATATAGCAGAATATGTGTTACAGTTTGTAACCAAATATCCCCATCTTTAGAAAAAGTCATAGCATTTAGATTGGAGACATATTGATTTGGCTCCTGACCTTTTAAATTTTTGTTTGCAATAATTTCTCCCTTTTTGTTGATAAGAAGTATTCTGTCTCCTTCACTAGAATTCATAAAACCCAAATAAAGTTTATTCTTTGGAGAGTAGTCAACTATATCCACATCAAGCAGAGAGTTAATTTTGAATTCATCAATCTTGCTTAATTTATATTGAGAATATGTAGGCACTGCCATTAACAATAGTAGAATAATCAATAGGCATGATTTCATTAATAGATTAGTGAATTTTTTCATAATGAATAAATGGTTGATTATTTATGTCTTAATCAATTAAGTCAGGAAAGATACACGACTACAGCAGGAAAATCACCCTTAAAAATCCAATCTACAGAACCTTCAAGTGTTAATATGTTTGAAAGTAAGCGCACTTATGCAAACCCTTGAAGGTTTTTTAGGGTAAAAGCGATTTCCTTGACGGCTACAGGTTCCATTTCCTTTTGACAGAAACCTAATCGGTCTTTTACTTATCCAGAAGCCTTCTATGGTAATTTATTTGGCCTAGATGATAGTTGAAATGACCATAAAGATGAATAAGAAAATAACTGTGAGACATTTTAGATCCAAATACTTCCAAAGGATAGTCTTTGTCAAGCATTGCTTCATCCAAGCCTTCCAGACTGGCAGTCACTACACCCTGCAATTTCTCCACCATACCCACCAGTTCAGATCTGGGAACGTCTTTTCCGGAAAATTCAAATTCTCTATCCCGGACATAGTCAAACCCGCCTATTTCTTTGCCTACAAAGTGTGACATATTTCCCACCAAATGAAGACAAAGGTTGCCGGCTGAATTTGCAATAGCGTGGTCTATCTTCCACAAATTCTCTTCGTTGGAGTAAGCGTTGATTTCCAGTTTTAACCGATCTGTATCCCGCTCAAAAAGTTGTATTAATTCTTTAATTGCCATAGTTTATTAGAATGTTGAATACTTCAAATAGGCTTTAGCCATTTTTTCATCATATTTATTCTGAGCGTACGCAGGTCCGTTATAGCAATTCGCAAATTTTGCCCAGTTTTTATTTTGTAAATATGGCAAGCACCCATTTTTAAGGATGTACCTACCGAAAGCTTCCAAGTGATTTCTCTCATGCAGGTGCATTTCATCCACAAACTGCTGAACAGAGTCATACCCAAGAGGTAATGCATGAAATCCTATGACCTGATAGCTTCCCCATGAAGCAGAGGCAAGTGCAGCTTCTTTGAATCCCGGATCAGTGGAAATCGAAATTGCCTGCTCTAAACGCCGGTACTCTCCAGTGCCTCCTAAGTAGTGTTTTTTGACAAAACTCTTATACAATACGCTTTCGTTGGAAGAGTTGGCGAAAAGCTCCGGATTAATGCCTCTGGCTTTTAACTGCCTCCAGAAAACGTGCCCCTCGAAAAGGATCTTGGGTCTGCCGTCTATTAAAAATCCTTTTCCTGAGCTTTCCACTTCATTCACAGCCTTTACTGCAGCCAGCTCCAGTTGATATTTATGAGCAAAATCAATAAGATCATGCTCCCCAAGGAATACATCACCAAATACATCCGCGGGTTTTGTTTTGTCAATCAGTAAAGTCCAAGTTTTAATCCCCACTACCCCATCGACTACGAGTTGATTTTTTCCCTGAAAGTCTTTGACAGCAGTGTCTGTTTGGAGCCCGAAATATCCTGATGTGGGAATATCATAGCCGATCTTACCGAGAAGCTCCTGTAAAAATGAAACAGACGAGCCCCTTGATCTCAGTCTTATAGTTTGCATTGCTATATGAGTTAAAAATAAAAAGCACTTCAATTTAACTGAAGTGCTTCATATTAGCAATTACATCTGTCAGCAATTAATCAGGGTCAATCACATTTTTTCGCATCCCAAATTTCCCCGGCTTCATTGCTTTTGGCTCAGAAGAATCCTTCTGCCCGGCTGGCTGTTTCGTTTGTATTGGCTTAGCCTCTGCGGTTGTATTCGAATCGGTTTTAGAATTTTCTCTTCTCGGAAAAGGTTTTCTATTTCCACCGGAATCTGATTTCTTATTCTTGTTGAATCCCGACTTTTTCTTTGAACCAAAGCCAGACTTGCCTTTTTCAGCAGTTCCTGTATATACCGGTCCAGCCTCAAATCCATCGGGAAGTGGATTTTGGACAATCTTCATCCCGATCAGTTTTTCAATATTGTCAAACTTATACTGGTCCTTAGGATTGACAAAAGTAATGGCAGCACCTTTGGCATCTGCACGGGCAGTACGCCCTACCCTATGCACGTAATCTTCGGGATCAGACGGGGTATCGTAGTTAATCACCAGTTCTATTCCGACAACATCGATTCCTCGGGAAATGATATCCGTACCAATCAGGATTTTGACTGATTTATTTTTGAAAGCAGACATGATCTTTTCCCGGTCTACCTGCTCTAGATCTGAGTGAAAAGCCTCTATATCAAAATGCTTTTTCAACACTTTGTAAAGTGATTTCACTTTATCCTTAGTCGAAGCAAAAATTATCACTGCTTCGTAAGCTTTCTGAGAAAGTATATTTTTGACTAATTCTTCCTTCTGCGTATCATACACAGAATACATTGCCTGAGTTACGCCTTCAGCAGTTTTTCCAATTGAGATTGATATTTCGGAAGGATTTCTTAGAAATTTCATGCTAAACTGCCTGATCTTAGGCGGCATGGTAGCTGAGAAAAGAACAGTTTGACGGTCCTTGGGAAGGTAGTTTACTATTTTCAGAATATCATCCGAAAATCCCATATCCATCATTCTATCGGCTTCATCGAGGATCAAATGCTCCAGTGTAGTCAGATTAATTTTTCCACCGGCAAGCAAGGCAATCAGACGACCGGGAGTAGCCACGATAATCTCAGCACCTGTTTCAAGGGCTTTCTTCTGTTGCTCCCAGACGATTCCATCTCCTCCTCCATAAATTGGAATGGAGCTTATTCCCAAGAAATAGGCAAAGCCTTGAATTTGCTGATCTATCTGAATAGCAAGTTCACGTGTGGGAGCCAGAATAAGTGTATTCAGCGTACTTGTCCCTTTCTTACTTATTTTATTAAGGATAGGGAGTATAAATGCGGCGGTCTTACCTGTTCCCGTCTGGGCACAAGCGATAAGATCCTTATTTTCCATGATGACCGGAATGGCCATTTCCTGGATTGGAGTTGGTTTTTCGTAACCCATTGCGTCCAGTCCTTCCTGAAGCGAGGTTTCGAAATTAAATGATGAGAATTCCAAATTGAGGTGAGTGTAGTATTATAAAAAGCAGGCGATACCTTTTCGCCTTCCCAAATATAACCCCTAAATGTACAGAAACACAAATAGTTGGATTTTTAGAAATCAAATTACTTTAATCCCCAAACTTCTCTTGGATTAAGATTGGCTTGAATCCTTCTTTTGGACTATATTTCATTGAAATTGATAAATCATGCTTTATTTTAAACTACAATATCGGATTTTCTTGCTGTTCGGCTGCTTTTTCGTTCTGTTTTTCACTAGTCCATTGGTGATTAATGGTCAGAATTTTGAGATTAGGGGGAAGATACTTGATGCCGAAACCCAAAAATCCATAGACAATGCGAATATTAATCTGAAGGGCTCAGAGCTCAGTGAAGTGTCTGTGGCAGGAGGTTATTTCAAATTAGAGAATGTCTCCAAAGGCAAGTATACTCTTTTCATAAATGCTAAAGGGTATGTACATTATGAACAAGTAGTTAACCTGAAAGATGAATTGGATTTGGGCACAATCTATTTGCTAAAGCAAGGGGCTTCCGGGACAGGAGCAGCACTGAACCATACGATCAGGGCTACCAATATTACCAATCTTTTCAATGAAAGGCCTAACCTGATGGGGGGCAATATGATCTATGGCATCGCTCCCGAACCTACCCAGGTAGAGGGGGATAATTACCTGGATTCCAAGTGGAATACTGCTTCCCTCCTTCTCTACAGAGATAATAAAATGCTTGAAGGATCAAGAGTCCGCTACAACATTACCTCCAATGTAGTTGAGATATTTAATCCTGAGACACTAAAAATAAGCTCTATGCCGGGGATTCGAGTACAAAATTTAGTTTGGGTCGATTCTGCGCACAGGGTTCCCCGGTATTTTGTCAATGGAAAAGATTTCTTGGATGAGGGAGCTCCAATTTTAGGCTTTTTTGAAGTGCTGGTGGATGGTGAGCTACCGCTAATGAGAAGAACTAAGGCCATTTTCAAAGAGTCCAATTACAATGAAGCCTTAATGGTAGGCAACAGAAACCATCAAATAATCAAGCGGGATATTTATTATTACCTGGTAGGCAGGGATGTGATAGAGGTACCTTCCAACCGGAAAAACCTTTTCGGAATCTTCGGGGAAAAAGCCGAAGAAATGAAGAAATATGTCAATTCAAATGAGCTATCCGTAAAGGATCCAAACACCCTGTTTCAGCTGTTCACTTTTTACAATGCCAAATTCCCTGATTTCAAACCTGTAATGACAACGCTGGTAAAATATAACTAAACCGCTTTCCTGATTCATATGAAATCGAGCATGACTCAAGAGTCACACGGAGGAATGGTTATATGTGATGCGAGATTCCATATGGCCTTTAAAAATCAATTTATAATCATATGAAATCGAGCATGTCGAAGACGACACACAACTTGTCCCGAACTTGCTTCGGGAGAAGGATGATTATTCACACGGCGAGATTCCATCCCGTTTCCTTCGTCACGGGACAAGTTATGACCATTGAAAAACAATTATAAACATATGAATAAACTTTACCTTATCACTTTATTCTTCATCACTTTCCAACTCCAAAGCCAAGGCCTTCCCGGATTGGGAGCAGGAACCACTCCCAACAACAAACCCATATTACATGGGAAAAATTGGATGGTTATCACCGGAAAACCACTTGGCGCAACAGCCGGCTCGGCGATCTTCCAACAAGGCGGCAATGCGGTAGATGCAGCTTGTGCCATGATCGCAGCCACTTCCACTATGTGGGATGTACTTTCCTGGGGCGGGGAAACACAAGCCTTGATCTATAACCCACACACCAAAGAGGTGATTGCTATCAATGCTCTGGGCTATGCTCCCAGCGGTGCCACGGTAGATTTCTATAAATCCCAAGGCATGGATTACCCTCCTCAATATGGCCCGCTGGCAGCCACTACTCCCGGAACTCCAGGCGGTATCATGACAATGCTGGCCGAATATGGTTCGATGAGTTTGGAACAAATCCTAAAACCTTCGATGGAACTCGCCAAAGGATATCCCATAGAAGCCCAAACCGCCGATGCGATTGAAGCTCAAAAAGCAAAAATCAAGGAATGGCCTTATTCTAAAAAGATCTTCCTTCCCCATCTGGGAGAAGCTAGAGAAGCACCATCTGCAGGGGAAATTTTCGTACAAGAGGATCTTTATCAGATACTAGCCAAATTGGTAGAAGCAGAGAAGCAAGCTTTGGCAGCGGGCAAAACCAGAAAGGAAGCTATTTATGCAGCTTACGATAGATTTTATAAAGGAGATATTGCCAAAGAAATCGTGAGAGGAACCAGAGAACAGGGCGGGCTTTTCACTGAGGCCGATTTGGCAAACTGGAAAGTGAAAATCGAAGAACCTCTACATGTCAACTACAAAGGAATCGACGTCTATAAGCTACAGGAATGGACCCAAGGTCCTGCATTGCTACAGGCATTGAATATTTTGGAGAACTTTGACCTTCAGTCAATGGGCTACAATTCTGTCAATTACATCCACACGGTATATCAAGCTATGAGTTTGGCCTTTGCAGACCGGGACTTTTACTATGGGGATCCAGCTTATGTAAATTCTCCGATGAAAGGACTGCTTTCTAAGGAATACGCAAAGGAGCGTGCAAAGCTAATCGGAGAAATAAATGACCCCAAAATAGGTGCGGGCGATCCCTATCCTTTCCAGAATGAAACCAACCCCTACGGGGAATTGCTGAAGAAGAATCAAGCAACTATAGCATCACTTTCACCGGAACAAATTAACAGCACTTTAGATGAGCAGTTTATTACAGACTTTCATAGCGGTACCACCTCTGTAGAAACTGCCGATGCCGAAGGCTGGGTAGTTTCCGTAACACCCAGTGGCGGATGGATTCCCGCCGTGGTCGCCGGGAATACAGGAATTGGACTGTCTCAGCGTATGCAGAGTTTTGTGTTGGATGAAACGTTAAGTCCTTTCAATCTTCCGGAACCGGGGAAAAGACCAAGAGTAACGCTCACACCCAGCTTGGCTATGAAGGATGGAAAACCCTTCCTTTCGTTTGCAGTGCAGGGAGGTGATTCTCAAGATCAAAATCTATTGCAACTGTTCTTAAATATCGTTGAGTTCGGCATGGATGTGCAGGAAGCGACTGAAGCCCCCAATTTCAATTCTTACCAGATGCAGAGCTCCTTTGGTGATCATGAAGTACGTCCAGGGGCGATGGTATTAAGGGATGACACTTCGGATTGGATCCGCAAAGCTCTGGTAAAAAAAGGCTACCACTTGGAATTCTGGAACAAAACTTCCGGTCCTATAAACGCAATCTGGTTTGACTGGAGGCATGGTACCTTTTGGGGTGGCAGCAGCGACTACGGAGATGACTATGGGATTGCCTGGTAAGAGCAACAGCAATGAACATCGCATGGAAACTCAATTTAAAACATCAATCAACCACTAACTATAAACTAATGAAAATAAAGAATTTACCCATTGCTTTTTTAAGCACATTTATCATTCTTTCACCGGCATATTCACAGAAAAAGACCAAACCTGATCCCCTCAAAGCTGAGGTGGTTAGCTCTGTGGATTCACGCTTTGAAGCCTTGACAGACCTGAGTGATAAAATATGGTCCTTTGAGGAGATTGCTTTCCAAGAGACCCAATCCGCGGCAGCATTGTCCGATTATGCTGAAAGCCTCGGTTTCAGAGTAACCCGTGGAGTGGCGGAAATCCCCACTGCTTTCGTGGCTGAGTACGGAAGTGGTTCTCCCATTATCGGAATATTGGGCGAGTTTGACGCGTTGCCGGGCTTATCACAAAACACCGTGCCGACCAAAAGCCCCCTGCATGAGGGTGCTCCCGGGCATGGTTGTGGGCATAATTTATTTGGGGTAGCTTCTTTGGGGGCAGCTGCGGCCATCAAGGATCTCATTGATGAAGGGAAAATCAAAGGTACTGTGCGATTCTACGGCACCCCGGCGGAGGAGAAATTCTTTGGTAAACTATGGATGATCCGTGCCGGGCTTTTTGACGATGTAGACGTCATGATGGACTGGCATCCTGCCGCAGAAACAAAAACTGCCGTTCAAAAGGGGCTGGCATTGGTTGATTTTCAGGTGGAATTTTATGGTCAGGCGGCACATGCCTCCGCTGATCCCTGGAATGGTCGAAGTGCAGCAGATGCCTTAGAGCTTTATACCACAGGTATTAACTATTACAGAGAGCACATCAAGCCCACGGTAAGAATCCATTATCATATCCAGGATGCGGGACAGGTAGTAAATGTGGTGCCCGATTATAGTAGAATATGGGTTAGGGTCCGTGATTCTAGCAGAGAAGGTTTGGAGCCTGTTTGGAAGCAGGTAGAAAAAATGGCATCCGGCGCGGCTATTCTGGCAAACGTGGATTATAAAGTAAGTCTGATTTCAGGAATTCATGAAATACTGGTGAACCGAACCGGCTCTGCAGCATTGCAAAAGAACTTAGAAACACTTGGCCCGATCACATACACCGAAGAGGAACAGGTTTTTGCAAAGAAAATCCAAGAAAGCACTGAAAAACCACAAATAGGCTTGGTATCTGAAATCAAGCCAATGGAAGAAACTGAGGAACATTCCATGGGCGGATCCACCGATGTAGGGGACGTGAGCTATGTAGTCCCTACAATACGTCTAAGTGCCACTACTGCACCAAATGGCACGCCATGGCACTCTTGGGCTGTGGTAGCTTCCGGCGGGATGTCTATAGGTCATAAAGGAATGGCCTATGCGGCAAAAGCGCTATCTATGACGATGGTAGATCTATTCCAAAGTGCAGAACTCAGAGAAGCCGTAAAAGAAGAATTCAAGGAGAAAAAAGGAGATTATGTCTATAAAGGAATTGTACCGGACGGCCCTCCTCCTATTAACTCCAATTTGCAATAATACAACCATTCAGTAAATTAATGCATGTACCATTCCTATTCCATTTCAGACCGGAAGAAGTCAAAGCCTGATCTGAAATGGGAGGAATGGAATTTCCTTTTCTAACAACAGAACATGATCAGTCCAACTATCATCACACTTCCTGAGACAAAACTGGTTGGGATAAAGAAAAGAATGAGCCTACTAAACAATAGGACAGGACAGTTATGGAAATCGCTCATGCCTAGAAAAAAGGAAATCCGGCATAGCATCCCGGGTGAATTGTATTCTGTGGAAGTGTACGACTCCCTCTCCTATTTCGTTTCTTTTGATCCTGCCCGTGAATTTGAGAAATGGGCTGCTGTGAAGGTGGAAGATATTGTATTTGTTCCCGTTGGTATGGAAAAGCTGGTTATTCCAACAGGACTTTATGCTGCGTTTCCATTTAGGGGATCCGAGAGTGAAGTTCCCAAAATGTATCAATACATAATGTCAGACTGGTTACCCAATTCAGTGTACGAACTTGACCATAGACCTCATTTTGCTGTGATGGGAGAAAGGTATAAAAGCGATGACCCGAATTCTGAGGAGGAATTTTGGGTTCCGGTTAAATAAAAGCACAATGAAATCGAGCATGTCGAAGACGACACACAGAGGGATGATCATTCGCCTGGCGAGATTCCATGTGACGAATAAAAATCAATTATAAACACATGAATAAGGCTACTACGGCTAATTTTAGCTAGTTGGATTCCTGAAATCCCAACGCTATCATCTTGCTTTTTTGATTTGCAGGAGCGATTAAATTAATCCTGGCTCCGGTTGTGCAAAAACAAGCCTTGCAAAATTGTCGAATACCATTGTCAGTAATAGAAATTACTTTTGCATTCTTAACTCCTTCCTCCTTCAGATAATGCTGTACAGCTTGGAGGATTTCTTCATTAGAATCGTTAGAACCCGTTTTCCATGGATCTGAACAACCGGTTTGATCCCAGTAGAATTCCACGGGATTTAATGTATTCTCCTCTTGGCAGCCTTGAAGAAAAAGGAAAAGTAGAAGCGGAAAGGATAAATAGTATTTCATGCTCTGTCTTTTTTCTAAAAGACGATAAAATTATGATAAGTGCTACTATCCCCCTGATTTTTACCCGAATAACTTCTCCAAAATCTTATAGGTAATCAAATAAGTAGCTCTTACCCCTTCCATTCCCAAAGCCCCTGAGGCCAGCGTGCATCCTGTTTCCAGTGGATTATCAAAAGCTAAAAATTAGATTTGCGGAGCGAAAGATTTTATCATGAATTGTATAATTACTTCAAAACACAACAAACAATCAACTGCTAACTGGATTGTTGAAACCCTAACGCTATCATCTTGCTTCTTTGGGTAAGAGGAACTCCAATATTGACTCTTGCACCCGTTGTGCAGGAACATGCATAGCAAACTAAATGAGACTCAGTCCTTGATATCGAAATTACTTTTGCCCCCATTATTCCTTCTTCTTTCAAATAATCCTCAACCGCCTGTAGGATTTCTCTATCAGACTCATGAGCATTATTATACCATGGATCAGTACAGTGAGTTTGTTCCCAGTAGAATTCCAAAAGGTTTAATGTATTCTCCTCTTGACAACTTTGGAGAAAAAGGAAAAACAAGAGCGAAACCGTAAAACAATATTTCATAGCAGAGCTTTTTGAAAAAGACGATAAAAACAAGTCAAACGCTACCACCTGACTGATAATTAACCGAATAACTTCTCCAAAATCTTATAGGTGATCAGGTAAGTAGGCCTTACTCCTTCCATTCCCAAAGCCCCGGAAGCCAGCGTGCTTCCTGTTTCCAGTGGATTATCTGAAGCATAGTAAGCATAGAGAACCTTTACATTTGATCGTATGGATTTCCGGATCTTTGATGCGGATTGAATAGCTTTCTGATAATGTGCTCCTTCCATTTCCAGACCCACTGCCTTCCAGGATGACTCCATAAAGTAGGTGAGAATGTCTTTATTCTGAAGAGAAGTGCCCAAAACCGAAATCATTGTGCCAGAGTACACTCCCAGTCCAAACCCTTCGAAATCAGCCTTCTTCAATTCATTTTTAAATGGATAATTATCTGCCGTACCTTCAAATACGTGGGCATCAGGAATCATAAGATCTCCTTTTCCTCCGTACAGTATCCCCGCTTTTCCCATAATAGAAGTGGATACCACATCCAGCGGGATTGACTTTTCATCTTTATTATAAGGCTTAAGCAATTCATCAAAACATTCATATGCCTGTTCTCCGAAAGCATAATCCATCACCACAAACACGGGTCTCTTCTCCTTTTCCTTTGGTAGTTTCACGCCGGGAATCAACTCATCCTTCTCCAAAAGAGCCGTATCGATGATCTGGGCACCGATGTTTGTACCTGACTCATCCGGCAGGTTGATGAAGCCGTGCTTTGCGGCATACTTATCTATAGCTGCTCCTTTGTTGTTTTTTGCTTTTACGGAGATGTCCATCACCACATTTTCAAGTGCTTCGTAGTCTTTCAGACCGAGCAATTGCGTTCCATAGATGGTGTTGGCTACAGAGTGAAGATTGGCGGATATGATATGTATGGGACGCTTCAGCAAATCATGCTTATCAAGCGCAATCTTTATTCTTGCCGCCCACATCTCTCCATAGACGTGATGTCCTATTCTCTCCCTTAGAGTAGTAGAAAACGATATTTCACGATCCAAGTGTTTGGTAGCTTCTTCCTGCGCCAGTTTCCCCATGTGATAAACTATGGAAAATAGGCTATTTGAATTACTGCTTTTCTCAAATTTATCCACCGCATGTACCGTCTCCTCGTAAGTTCTGCCAATAAGATGACTCAAGTAAGCACTTGCGGCTTCCTTTTCAAACTCTTCACCTGCTGCTTCCTTCTGCACAAACTCCTCCAGCATAAGCCAGTTGGTAGAAATCTTGCCTTTAGCATCAGTGCTGTTGTTATAGATTTTATTTGACTCTATGTATAAAAATGTCAGGTGAGTCAGAATATCATAGATATCAGAACGGCCACGGGTCATTTCCACATACATGATGTGCTCGTCCAATCTGTAGCAATTTCGCTTACGCTTGGCAGGCACAATAGCCTCCAACTTAGATGTTTCGTATCCCTCACGGCTAATCAGTCGCACAAAGCGGCACTCTTCTATGCCTCTTGGCAATCTCTCCATCACGTAGAGTAAACCATCCAACTCCATCTTTTCGTGATCTGTAACCAATCCATAAATCTCAGGACTCAATACACGCAAAGCATCGACCAGACTTTCACCCGAGACGCCCATAGGTTTGTAACTGCCTCTGGTAAAAAGGTGCCTCATCGTGATGTACAATCGCTCAATCGCGGCTCTGGATTCGTGTGCTCGGGTTCTTTTCATCATAAGTGCAAATGGGTTTTGCGGGACAAAAATAGCAAATACTATTTTAAGCGCTCAGCAAAGAATTTCTTCAACTTATCTATTTTAGGTTTAATTACAAACTGGCAGTAAGGCTGGGCTCCGTTCTGATTGTAATAATCCCTGTGATATTCTTCCGCTGGGTAAAAGTTGGTGAAAGCCGAAATCTCTGTTACAATTGGATCGTCAAAAACCTTAGTATCATTCAGTTGGTCCTTGATGGTTTTTGCCAATTTTTCCTGTTCAGGATTGTGATAGAATATTGAAGATCGGTACTGCGGCCCTGCGTCAGCTCCTTGTCTGTTCAAGGTAGTTGGGTCATGTGTAGCCCAAAAAACTTCCAAAAGCTCTGCTAAACTTATCACAGAAGGATCATAATAAACCTGAATCACCTCTGCATGTCCTGTCGTTCCGGTACAGATTTCCTGATAGGTAGGATTAGCTACAAAACCTCCGGAATAGCCTGAAATCACTTTTTCCACCCCTTGTAAGCGTTGAAAAACTGCTTCTACACACCAAAAGCAACCAGCTCCAAGTGTGATTAAGTTTAACCCTTCGGGAATTCGTACATCTGTTGCGGGTAGTTTCAATTCGTTGTCCATTTGGTCAATTTCTTTTTGCCATGCAAACTGAAAAGAATCTACTTTAGTTTATTTGGCGGTAATATTTGCAGAGAATCGGTCTTGTAGGCCCCGGCTTCAGTTTGGTGCTCATTCCACTTTATACTTATAAGCCCTTCTCGATACAAATTCACAGCTTCCTTATTCACCTCTTCTAGAAAGTGCTCCCAGTCCTGCGGAAACATTTGCTCTACTACTTCAGCCGCGGGAAAACTTTCCCCTTTTTTACGCCTAAGCATATCTAAAATTGCCGTTCTGAGCACTTCCATAAGGAGCTATCTACAAACCATCACAAATGCGGGCGGAAGGTTTTTAAGCGTAAAGCTTGTATCCACTTCACCAAAGTGCTTTTTGAACAAATTCTTCAACATATAGGAATAACAAATCTGAACAAATCTCCCATTCTGAGTAAGTGCTGTTTTACTTTGGGAAAGGATATTATTCCTTACTTCAGGTGCGAAAAAACTGAAAGGCAAACTGGAAAGCACATAGTCTGCCTGTTGTCCATTGATATATTTGCCAATGTTTTCGGCTGAATCATTTATAATTCTCACATTTTCTTGAGGGAATAATTTTTCCATAGTACTGCAAAAAGATTTGCTGATTTCGAAAACCAGAAGTTCCGTACCGGGATCCAATTTATCCACTATTCCCCTTGTAATACTTCCATCTCCACCCCCCAATTCAATGATTAATTTAGCCCCCTCAAACTCAACATGTTCAAGCATCTTTTTCACTAAAGTTTTTGAACTGAATGTCAATGCCCCAGTAGTGCTCAAGTTGGAATAAAGCTCTAACAACAAACCCGATTTACTCATATATTATTTAATTCTCTTCTTGAAGATACCTGATTTTGCCCTATCTTTTCAGTCTATAGACATAAAGTTAACGCTTAAATATGGCCCAAAAGGCTGAAATTCGATCTAATCTACCGGCAGAAATCCAAACTACCCTAAGCAACTTCTGGGGTATGTCACTGATTTTCTCTGTTTTAATGATTCTATTGAGAGTAGTCGAATTGATTTTGATTTTCAATAGCCATACTGTCCGTATAGGATATAAAGATGTAATCGGCTTTAGCCTGTTTGACGATCTTAGCTGGATTCTCTATTTTCTGGGTTTACTTTTTATCCTGCACATAATCAATAGCTTACTGTCTATCCGTTTAGCAAAACGATTCACGCAAATCTGGCTAGTTCTTGCTCTTTTGGTCCAAGCTGTCTTGATTTTCTATTTTCTCAAAACATTCCAGCCACTTGGTATAGATCTCTATGCGTACAACATAGAGGACATACTCCTTACTGTGCGATCATCCGGTCAGCTCAATGCTACTACCGCTGCCGGTGGATTACTGATCTGTATTTTGGTTTTTATCATTTTTAATTTTGCGAATAAGTACCTGATTTTTAAATCAAACGCATCCTTGGCCTTTACCATTGCTATGTATTTGTTTTTGATCTTTTTTTATTTTGTACCGATTGCTGATTCAGATTCGCTGGACGAAGTAAAAACGAATATTCAACTGAATAAATCCAAATATCTTTCAGAGCAATCTTTCGATCACTTTATGTATAAGGATGAGTATTATTTCGATTTTTTTCTTCGATCACTTAATGAAGCTTTGTTTGTCAAAAAAGAATTTATCGATCCCTCCTATCCATTTCTGCATACGGCAGATTATCCTGATGTACTGAGTTCTTATTTTGACAGTGTTTCCACTGCACCGGATATAGTTTTCGTGCTTATAGAAAGTTTAGGAAAGGCATATTCGGGCAAAGATGCTTATCTGGGAAGTTTTACTCCTTTTCTTGATTCACTAGAGTCACATAGTTTGGTATGGACAAATGCAATTTCATCTACAGGACGAACATTCGGACTACTTCCCGGCCTTTTTGCCGGATTACCCTATGGAGAAAGAGGTTTTCTGGAGCTATATCAGGATTTTCCTCACCACCAGAGCCTCTTTAGTATCTTGGGAAATAATGGCTATGATATCAGTTTTTTCCTCGGCAGTGATCTAAGTTTTGATCATGAAAGGGATTTTTTGGAATATGCGGGTGTTTCACAATTGATTGATATTCAGCATTTCGACCCTAAATATAAGAAAATGCCTTCTGTCAATGGCTTCTCCTGGGGATACGGCGATAAAGAGTTATTCAGTAACGGATTGCCTATTATATCTCAAAATAAAGGAAAACCTCAACTTGGAGTATTCCAAACCATGACCACCCACGATCCCTATTTGGTTCCCGAACGCGAATTCTATTTAGCTAAGTTTGAAAATCATCTAGAAACCTATCTAAAACTCCCGGAGGAAAAAAAATCTGAGTATAGGGACTATAAAAACATTTACATGACATTCCTGTACGCTGATGATGCGGTAAGGGATTTTATCACAAGCTATAGCGAGAAGCCTGAGTTTGCCAATACCATCTTTGTATTCACAGGGGATCATCGCTTGCCCGAAATCCCCATGTCTTCCAGGCTAGACAGATTTCATGTTCCCCTCATTATCTATTCACCCTTGATCAACAGACCTTCTTATTTCAAAGGAATGACTAGCCATTTTGAAGTTACTCCATCTTTATTGGCCTTTTTGGAATCTCAAATAGGAATACAACTTCCCGAACAGGATATTTGGATGGGTCAGGTATTGGATACCTCACGCGTATTCCAGTCAAGAATAGCTATGCCACTCATGCGTAATAAAAGCCAACTGGTGGAATACCTCAATGGGGAATATTTATTCTCTGATGGTCAGATTTTTGTTATCACGGACGGATTGAATATTGATCCCGTCGAAGATCAAAATCTCAAAAATAAATTATCCGGAGAATTTGAGGATTTCAAAAACAAAAACAATTATATCATACAAACTCGTAAATTATTGCCTTAGAAACGACTCTTATTCAGCATGCTTTTCTTTGTAAGTTTTGGTCAAAATCTGAGAAAGTAACGGATAAAAATAATTCCAATAAAAACTTTCTCTGTCGGTGTAATCAGTGACAATGTGAAATCCCCTCCATAGCATCGGGAGTCCTTTGAAATGCGGAGATCCGGTGGAATTTCTCATATCCGAAAAATCCCCCGACAGATAATAAAACTGTCCTTTTCCGGTGTCTTTCATCACCGCAGCGGGAAAATACCTCGGTAATCCCATATCCCTTAATTGCTGTTTCCCCATCTCCGAGGGATCTATGTCGTAATAGGAAATCACCTGATAATCGCGCTCAATAAGAACTATGTCAAACCACTCAGGATATGGAACTATTTCAGGGAGCTTAAATCCATGCTGATTGATCTTTTGGGTACGGATTTTTGGAGTTTCGCCATTGTAATCCCTTCCATTTGAAAAAGCCTCAACTCTTCCATTTTCATGGACGAAGGCTATACCGGGGCCTGCCGGCACCCATGTGCCTGAATGCTGCTCTACATACTCACTAATAAACCAATCAGGAATATCTTTATTGACAGTAGTATCCATTTCATCAAAATATCTCGCAATCCAGCCTGTCCATTTGAGACCCATGAGGTTCTCAAACTCTGCTCTAATTCCCGCTGAGGTAGGTGAAGCCATGGTGTTGAATTCTGCAATGATTGTTTTGTTCTGAGCAGCAGCTTCAACCAATAAATTTATATCTCCACGGTTCAATCCACCGTAAATTTTCTTTGATCGCTCTTCTGAATCTATCTCTTTGAAATCATCCTCGTACACCCCATAGGTGTCAGCAAAATATAGAATATCAAGGCTGGCAGCTTTTTCCACTATCTCCTTCTCCGAAAGTTCTCTTAGGTCTCTAGATGTTCCATAGGAAGGGGAATGATCAGGAAAAAAACCATAATAGTCCTGTCTTTTGTCGTAGAACTTGCCTTCTTTATTCTTAAACTTAAGGTATTCCAGCGCCCAAAAAATCGACTGGTGTTCTTGATAACTATCCGTAGGAACAGTTTTATCAACTATAACAATTTCCATCTCTTTGGCAGGAGATACTACCCAGGTCAAATAGCTGATCAGCGGAATAAAAATAAGAATGACAGCAAAGGGAAAAACCCTACTTGCGTATAACTTAAATTCCTCAGTAACTATTTTCTTCATTAAAACCTGTATTCAACACCCAGTGAAAGATTCAAGTTGTTTCTGAACCTGTCAGGTCCAAGTTCATCATAACTATACCCGGTAAATCCATAAATCATAAAACGTGGGATAATCAACTGCTGATAGCCTAGCCTAATTCTATAAGAATTCAAAAGTTGGGTTGGGTCCCGGGTTTCTTCGTCCGGAGATACTCCTGTGCTTAACTGAACCGAGAAGAAGTCCTCTGCAGTTTTGAAATAATACCTCGCTTGAAGATTTGCGGAGGTACCAAGGCTATTTCCTGTTCCTGGAATTAAATTTCCACGAAGATTAAACCACCAATTGCCTAAATACTTGCCTACTGAAGCAGTGTAAATGGTAGTAGCATCAGAAAATTGTAAGTACCTAAATCCTCCATCAACCTCCCACGCTTGGGGTAAATTGTAGTAAAGAGATGCACCCACACGGAATTTGGGAAAGAAGCTGGCGGAAGATCCACCAATATTCAAATAGGCGTATGTTTTTTTGCCAAAAGAAGGATATGCATCCAGCTCGAACAATGTCCCGTTGCCATCAAATCTGGAAGATTGAGTTACTCTTGCTATAAGTGTACCGGTCAATTTCGTCCTTGTTCTGCCATACAAGGAATAGGTATTCCAAGATGAAATGTCTCCTTCAAAAGAATCATAATCGTAAGTAACTCCCACTGCATTATTTCTTCTCAAGCGCTGCAAAGTATTCAAGTATTCAAGCATATCTTCATTCTTGTATTTTTTCCGGAACAGGTCGGCTGCTATTGCATAGGCAGCATGATACTCTTCTTTGTAATAAAGCAATCTGGATTCCTTGTAACGAAGGTCGTCCGGGAGAATATCACCTAGATTCTTTTTAGCTTCTGCCAACACAATATCTGCTTCATTATATTGATCTGCCCAGGACAAATTATCCAAGTATGCAGAGTAACCGTCTGCATAATCAGGAGCAGCTACTATCGCCCTTTCCAGATAGATAGAAGCGGAGTCATTTTTGCCTTCCCACGCGTAGCTTCTACCCACCAAGATCAGTATATCTGCATAATCCGGATACTTTGACAACGCCCGAAAAGCAATTTCTCTGCCCTCCATATATTTGCCTTCCAAAATCAATGCTCTTGCTTCCGCTAGCAAAACATCCGGATCAAATGAATCCTGAGCTTTGACAGCCATTGAAAAAACCATAAAGCAAATCAGAAAAACTGCTATTTTTTTCATGTGATTATAAATTGTCTTTTAAAGGCCACTACCTGTCCCGAGAATCGGGATGGAATCTCGCTTTATTGATAATCATGCCTCTCCCGAAGCAAGTTCGGGACAAGTTGTGTGACGCTTGAGTCATGCTCGATTTCATCTGATTATAATTTGATTTTTAAAGGACAGATGGAATCTCGCATGCATTATAATCATTCCAGTGTGTGACTCTTGGGTCATGCTCGATTTCATCTGTTTATAATTTGATTTTTAATGACCAGATAGCCTGTCCCGATCCGCCGCGGCGGATCGGGAGAATCTCGTATAGTTTATAATCATTCCAGTGTGTGTCGCCTTTGACATGCTCGATTTCATGATGAAGAATTAAGTGTATCGGCTTCCATATTCTTTTTATCTTCTGATTTCTTAAAGCCTGTCCGGATCATTTGTCCCCACCCGCCTTTGCCCTTGATAAAGTCCCAGTGCCCACCAAGCCCCCAATAAACAATCTTTGGATGAATCATCATCGGTTCAAGAAAAGCTGTAAGTATAAGTTTGTTAAGGTCTTTTTTATCCTTGTAGTTATTATATGAAATCTGCTCATACAAGAGACTGAAGGCTGATACCAGGATGGACAGCAAGTAAAGAACCACAAACAAAGCAATAAAATAGAATGCCGAGAAATCACCAAGAATGATCAGGACTAAAGTATAAAGTAAGCCCAGTAATTCTAAAACAGGAGCCATTTTTTCAAATACACTCCAATAAGGATAAGAGAGCATACCCATTATTCCATACCTTGGATTAAAGCTAATAACCCTGTGCAGTTGCAGTGTTTCGATTGTCCCGCGAATCCATCGATTTCTCTGACGTGACAGTACCTCTTCCTTCTCAGGCACCTCTGTCCAGCATAGCGGATCAGGTACAAATCCTACTTTATAGGGAATTTTCCGCTCTTCCATATGACGTCTCATCCGTACGACCAACTCCATGTCCTCCCCGACAGTTTTGGGAAAATACCCGCCTACTTCCACGACTAGATCACGTTTGAAAAAACCAAATGCACCTGAGATAAGCATCAAGCCATTTACCCTAGCCCAAGCCATTCTTCCCATCAAAAAAGCTCTACAATATTCTATTACCTGAAACCTCCCCAAGAGCGTCATCGGCACTCGATACTTGGTCACTGTACCGTCTTGCACATCACAATTATTGGCTATACCGATCACACCTCCCACTGCAATAACCTGACGATTAGTCTCCTCCATAAATGGTCTGACCATTCTGGTGATAGATTCATGCGAAAGGATACAATCTACATCTATACAGGCTAATAGCTCTTTTGACGAAACATTGATCCCTGCATTGAGTGCATCTGCTTTCCCTCCATTTTCTTTGTCGATTACCACAAGCCTGTTGAATGAACGGTTTTTGGATTTATAGACTCCTTTCACGGGCTGCGCCGGGATTTCTTCACAATATGCAAATTCGGTTATTTCCAATTCAAAAGCCTGAATCAGCTTAGCAAGGGTATCGTCTTTTGACCCATCGTTAATTACCACCACTTCAAACTTTCCATAATGAAGAGAGAGCAGACTTTTCACATTCTGTACTATAGATTCTCCTTCATTGTAGGCAGGAGCCAAAATAGAAACCCCCGGAGCTATCGGGGATGTGATGATATCCTGGTAATCGGCAAATCTATTTTTCCTACGATGGTCACGCATTTCCAGTGCGCTCAATACCATAATAAACAAGTAGGTAACGATCACAGAAAAACTGAGGAAAAGAAAAATAACCCCCAAAACCTCCATAATAAGGTAAAACAGGAAACTATACATCTTTTAATAATGGGTCTAGTAAGTGATTGTTGATTCTTTGCGAATCAGAAGTCGGGTTGTCAGTGATGAACTGCCTATAAAGGTCCCCATTTAGATTTAAGAGACTCCTCAGCAAAATCAGTTTCAGCCCAAAGTCAGGAGCATTCTCCAATATTTCCCCAATTATTATGGCAGTACTATCATCCCCAATTGTTCCTGCAGCTTTTGCTGCTATTGCAACCAATTCTAAGTTTGCAGATTTCAAACCGGCATTTACAAGCTGCATTTCAGAAGGGACTCCCAAGTATTCGAAGGTTTTGATAATCTCGATTTTCTCCGGATCAGCTGACGATTGAAATTTCTCTTCCAATTCCGCCAGTAAATCTACCAGCCCCAGAATACGCACCAATTTATAGCCGAACATTCGTATGCTCTGATTCTTAGAGCTAAACAAACTGTTGATATGAAGATCCCTTGATGAATTTAGGTGTTTTATAATCCTAAGATAATTCATTTGCTGCCAGCGGGAAAGCGGATAAGCCTGATCACGGAGAAAAGAAAGATCAACATCGTCCGAAAGATTTAACACAGTCGCTACGGCCTGTGACCGGATTTGAAAATTGGGGGAATTGACAAGCTTCTTTACTTCTTTCAATCCTTCTTTCAAATCCATCTCATTTATCTCTACCAGCCCCATTACCACAGTGTCCCATTTAGAGCTCTTCAACTTTTCAATGGACGCCTTTTCAAGTTTCAATCTTCGATAGAGTGCTTTCAGTTTGAGCTTAAAATCACCTTTCATTTTCTTGTTTAGTGCCAATATCCGCCCTACCAGCACTTGAGTGTAAAGAGATTTTTTCAACTGTTTGGCTGGAAAGTTTGAATACAGTTCCTCATCACTCAAGGATTCCAACTCGTCAAGGGTTTTCTCAAATAAAATCTCGGAAAGCGGTGCTATAATTAGTTCATCATATAAGGTTTGTAATTTTTCCTTTCGGTTTCTTCGTGTTTTGTAGATCAACATAAAAATGATCATCCCTAATGCAAACAGCACAAATAGAGAAATAGTCAGAATGACAATAACCATCTTATAATCACCACCATATACAGATGTTCCCGGAAATAAAGGAGTATACCTTTCTTTACTGGCCAATGAAATATAGTCCTTTACGTTTGTATCGGGAGTGGTGACTTCTATGTCTCCATTTCTGAGAAGATTGGAAACGTACTCCCGTACTGCAGAAAAGGCATGTTCCTGTTCATAGACCAAAAACTGTATTTCCCATACTGAAGAATCCGATCTTAATAAACTATCCTTCAGGAGAAGCGCAGTTTTAAAATCGGCTGTCTGTCCTATTTCTGACAAAACATTGAGACTGCTGTCCAAAAATATTCTGCCTGAGCTGTCTGTCAATCGAAATTCTAATCCCGAAATTTCTCCCTGGTTAATTAAAAATCCTGCAAAAGAAATTGAGTCAGCAAAAACAGCCTTATCCTGACCTAAAACAATCACTGTTTTAGTTATCAAAAACAGCAAGAACACGAATGCAACTGCGTTTTTAGCAAACATGAATTATGACTTAAGAATACGCTTTACCCGAATGGCCAATTCATTGGGATTAAATGGCTTGGGAATGAAATCAGCAACACCCAAATTGAACGCTTCCAAAACAATTTTCTCCTCTTCCCCCAAGGAACTTAGGACTATGATAGGAACTTCAGGCTTTGTTTTTCTGGCATGATGGATGATTTCTATCCCGTTTTTGAAAGGAATCATGACATCTGTAATAATCAAGTCTAACGTTTCTGTGTCGATGGCGACGATCCCCGCATTTCCATCTTTTACCAGTACTGTCTCATACCCATCTTTTCTGAGGCGGAATTGAACAAGGCTGGAAATAAGCAAATCATCCTCTATGATCAGGATTTTTTTCATTCTTTCTTAGGTGTCACTAGTCTCAAATATAACAGCTAATGCTTGAAACCATACCTTATTTACCAGTCAAATAAATTCACATTAACTAGGGTGATTTTTATAGAAATTAAAGAGTATTTCAGACCCAGTAACATGCCATTGATCAAATAATAGGTTGTAAAAAATAATTCCAAATGGATTCCGAAAGTGCTTTTACTAGCTTGCTTTCTTAAACTCAACCATCAATCCTGAGGAGGTTGAAGCCGGGAATGACTGCAAGAACATTCAATTAATAGTTTCAATCCTTCCTCTTAATTTAAAACCAATTCTATCACATGAAAAAAAAATTACTGTATGCAGGAGTTTTTTGCATGTTGGTTACCGGTTTTCTTTCTTCTTCCAAGGCTCATGCTCAGAGTGATCCATCGGGAAAGAAACGAATCACCGATACCTATGCAATCACAAATGCAACCGTCTTTACTGCACCGGGCGAGAAAGGGACAAAAGCAACTGTTCTGATCAAAAATGGCGTAATACAGGGTGTAGGAAGTAATATCACCCTACCCAAAGAAGCAAAAACCATTGCGGGCGACTCGTTGTTTATCTACCCGGCCTTTATAGCCGGTGCGAGTGATGTCGGAATCACCAAGCCAAAAGATCCTGAACGGCCTGAGGATTTCGTCTCTTCAAATCCACCGGATGAAATCGCCGGTATCACTCCATGGAGATCCGCAGTTGATCAGTTTTCTATCAAAGACGGTAAAATTGATGAGCTGAGGAAAACCGGTTTTGCCATAGTCCAGATTACTCCTGATGGTGGCATGCTGGCAGGAAAGACAGCAATTGTCCTTTTGGGAAATGAGCATTCCACTAATTTATTGATGGAAAATACTGCTTTGGCTGCCAGCTTTAACGGCTCTAGAGGGATGTATCCCGGAACTGCCGTGGGTGTGATGGCTAAATTCCGTGAAGTTTATGACAATGCTGTACTTACCTCCCAGAGAGCTCAAAAATATACAACTGTAACCGGGCTAAAGCGTCCTGAGATCACTCCTACCTACAGTGCTATGCAGGAGGTCATTACAAGTCAAATTCCTGTATTGTTCTCTGCTTCATCCGAATTGGAAATCAGACGGGCGATCAGTCTTCAAAAAGAAAAAGGTTTCAAATTAATACTGACTAATCTGGTAGAATATGAAGGCGCTTTGGATGTGGTGAAATCTTCGGGAGTAGGTGTCTTGGTCAAATTGGAAATTCCGGATGATAAAGCCCTCAAAGCTCAGAAAGAGGATGCTTCAGATGAAGCGAAACTGCTCTATACCAGAGTGAAGGAAGCATATGACAAGGCACTTGCGCAGGCAGGAAAATTGGAGGAAGCGGGAATTCCCTTCGCTTTCACTACAGTGGGTGTGAAATCAGGTGATATTTTAAAGACTTTGCGCAAAATGATAGCAAATGGTCTTTCCGAAAAAGCAGCCCTGGCGGCCCTTACTACTAATGCAGCCGACATATTAGGCATCAACAAAGTTGCGGGATCAATTGAAAAAGGTAAAATGGCAAATTTGATTTTGAGCGCTGACTCTCTTTTCGCAGAAGATGCTCAAATCAAGCACATGATAGTCGATGGCTATCTGTATGACTACGAAACCAAAACTAAAAAGAAAGCTTCAAAAGAAGATAAAGGAGAAGGGTCAGTGAAAATCGAAGGAAACTGGGATTATACTTCAGAAAGTCCTGCAGGATCTTCGGGAGGAGTCCTGACTATAAAGAAAGATGGAGCTGATTTCACAGGCACAATCACTTACGATGATCCTTCAGGATCCGGTATGGCTACGGCAACGATTCAAAATGTGGCTCTAGACGGAAGCAATTTGTCCTTTTCATTTGATGTCTCCGCAAATGGCATGGAGATCACAGTAGATGTATCAGGAGAAGTAAGCGAAGGCAGCTATGATGCCACTATGACGGTAGGCGAGTTTGGATCATTTCCATTCAAAGGCACACTCAATCCAACCCTAACCGCAAACAAGTAAAGACATGAAGAAAACAACTTATTTTCTTGCCGCTCTACTGGGTCTGAGTATTCAGTTTGCCTCAGCCCAAGTGAAAAAAGGCAGTGTATTAATAAAGAATGCAACCGTTCTTACGATTACCGAAGGAGTCCTTGAAAATTCGGATGTGCTCGTCCAAGATGGAACCATCAAGAAAGTCGGACAAAATCTTAGTGCTCCCAATGGAGTGACTACAGTGGATGCTACCGGAAAATACCTGATGCCAGGAATCATAGATGCACATTCACACCTCGGGTTGGATGTAATAAATGAAGCTACCTCACCTATTGTAGCTGAAGTGAGGATGAAGGATGTCGTGAATCCATACGACGTAGGGATTTATCGCGCTTTAGCAGGTGGTGTTACTATTTCTCATGCTATGCATGGATCTGCAAATGTAATCGGTGGTCAAAACGCCACGCTAAAGCACAGATGGGGATCTACAGATCCGGCAGATATCATCATGCAGGATGCTCCCCGTACCATCAAATTCGCGCTGGGCGAAAATCCAACCAGAGTGCATGGACGTGGAAATGGCATCCAACCACGTACCAGAATGGGTGTAGAAGCTATTCTTAGAAACGGATTCAATGAAGCGGTTCAGTACAAGAAATCTTGGGATGAATATAACTCGGCTTCTTCCCAAAAAAACAGCAGCGCACTACCTCCTGTACATAATGAACGGCTTCAGATTTTATCAGACATTTTAGAGGGCAAAATAATCATCCATTGCCACTCCTACCGTGCGGATGAGATCTACATGTTGATCAATGTGGCAAGAGATTTTGACATCACCAAGCTGGTATTCCAGCATACCAATGAAGGGTTCAAGGTTGCACCGGAAATTGCAAAATACACAATGGGTGCTTCTGTCTTTGCGGACTGGTGGGCGTATAAATTTGAAGTGTACTACTCCACTGCTTACAACGCAGCCATCTTAACGGAAAATGGAGCCATCACCTCCATCAATTCAGATGATGCCGAATTGATTCGTCACCTCTACCATGAAGCTGCCAAAACCCAGCGCTATGGCGGAATGACAGATGAGCAGGCACTCGCCATGATCACGATCAATCCGGCCAAACAATTGGGAATTTCTGATAAAGTAGGATCTATCGAGGAAGGCAAGCAGGCTGACTTGGTCATCTTCGAAGGCCACCCTCTTTCCTCTTACGCTGTACCTCAGATGACTTTCGTAGATGGAGTGAAATATTTCGATATCAAGGAAGATGCCGATGACCAGAGATTAAAAGTAAGCCCAACTGAAATGGTAGAACCAGTGACGATAGCTGACGACCACAACGACCGATGCATGCAGGATACAGAACATCTCTTTGAGACTACCAACTCTCTTTTCCTATTAAATCAATAATCATCCGCAACGAAAGAAGATATGAAAAGATTAAATACAACCTTTTTCGCCTTGCTCCTTGCCTTGTTGCCCATGTTGGCAGTAGCACAACAGCTTGACGGAGAAGTGGTCAAGCCTAGAGCGGGTAAGTTCCTATTGCAAAATGCCACGGTGGTAACCATCACCAAAGGCATACTTAACAATACCTCTGTCCTAGTGGAAGACGGTAAAATCAAAGAAGTTGGGACGGGTATTTCAGCGGATGGAGCTGAAGTAATAGACTGTAGTGGGAAATTCATCTATCCCGGTATGATCGATGGAGGCACCAAACTTGGGTTGGTGGAGATCAACTCTGTTCAGGAAACGGTGGATCATATGGAATTAGGAAATTTCACTCCTAACATGCAGGCATTGACTGCCGTGAATCCTAATTCTGTTGCCATTCCCGTGACAAGAGTTTCGGGAGTAACAACGGTACTTTCTGTTCCGGGCGGAGGTTTATTTCCGGGAACAGCCGCATTAATCAATCTCAATGGATACACTCCCGATCAGATGTATGCAGGTTTTGAAGGTATAGTAATGAATTTCCCTAGCTCAGGTAGAAGAGGCAGATTTGACCGCAGGTCTGATGAGGACATCAAAAAGGCCAATGAAAAATCCCTTAAAGAAGCCGAAGCACTTTGGGAAAATGCCAAGAGTTATGCGTCTCTAAGTGCAAATGGTGCTGAATTGGAATATTATCCGGAAATGGAGCAGTTTGCTAAAGCAACTACGGGCGAACTGCCACTTCTGATTGAAGTGAATACGGTTTCTGATATTCAGGGTGCGCTCAAATGGCTGGAAGATAAAGATGCGAAAGTCATCTTCACCGGAGTGGCGGAGGGATGGAGAGTTGCCGACGAAATCGCAAAAGCAGGAATACCCGTAGTGACGGGTCCTATCCAATCACTTCCAACCAGAGAATCCGATCGCTACGATGCTCCATATGCGAATGCTGGGAAAATGGCTAAAGCCGGAGTAAAGGTGGCCATCAGAACCAACGGACAGGAGAATGTGAGAAATCTTCCTTTCTTCGCAGCCTTCGCCGCTGCGTATGGTATGGGCAAGGAAGAAGCTTGGAAAGCTGTGACGATCAATCCTGCCGAGATCTTCGGTTTGGCTGATCAGTACGGATCTGTGGAAGTCGGTAAAGTAGCCAACTTGATCGTGGCGGATGGAGATCCTTTCGAGACCAAGACCAATATCCAACATGTGTTTATCGATGGCTATAGAATGCCGCTGTCTAACCGTCAGATCAGACTATACCAAGAGTTCTTAGATCGCTCTCCAGGATTGAACATGAATTAATTTCCAAAATCAATCAGAATAAAAAACCACAGGGAAAGCTCATATTTGGGGCATTTCTTGTGGTTTTCTTTTATTTTGCCTTAGCTATGAAATCGAGCATGTCGTAAGCGACACGCAGTGGAATGATTATAATCTTGCGAGATTCCATAGCCTGCCCCGGCTAATCGGGGTGGCCAGTAGAAAACAATTATAAACACATGAAATCGAGCATGACGAAGAACGTCACACAACTTGTCCCGAACTTGCTTCGGGAGAGGGATGATTATAAACCGTGCGAGATTCCATCCCGATTCTCGGGACAGGTAGTGGCCAATAAAAATCAATTATAATCACATGAAAAGAATATATACCCCGATTTTAATTGCAGTGATTACTGTTTTTTTTTCCTGCAAAAACAATGAACACGACGAACAAGTATTAGCGTTAATTGAGGCGAAAAGAACAGAAGTTGCTCCCGATAAACGTGTGGCAATTTGGGATTTGACCTTCGAAAATGACTCTCTGAAAGGTGAAACAGATCAGCCGGAAGCTTTGGAAGAATTAATCAAAGAACTCAAAGCCCAACAAACCACCTTCACAGATGCCGTTCTACGCTTGCCGGATACTGCGCTTGGAGAAAAGACCAAAGCCTTAGTGACCATCTCGGTGGCCAATATTCGAAGCAATCCCAAACACTCAGCTGAACTTGCCACCCAAGCATTGATGGGAACTCCTTTGAATGTCCTTAAAGAAGACGATGGATGGTTTCTGGTGCAAACTCCTGATGGATATCTTTCCTGGGTAGATAAAGCCGGAATACAGTTGATCACAGAAGCGGAACTGGAGGGATGGTACAAAGAGCCGAAAGTAGTTTTCACTGCGCTCAGCGGCCACCTCTGGCAAAATACTGATCAGAAAGAAATGGTGTCTGACCTCGTTGCAGGAAATATTCTCACACTTCTGGAAGAAACCAAGGATCTCCTAAAAGTGTCCCTCCCGGACGGTCGCCAAGGCTGGATTTCCAATAAGGAAGCCCAAGACTGGGAAAACTGGATAGCGTCAAGAGAAACATCACCTGAGGCCCTAATTTCCACAGCAAAGCAAATGATGGGCATCCCCTATCTCTGGGGAGGAACTTCTATCAAAGGAGTGGATTGCAGTGGCTTTACCAAAACGATTTATTATCTAAATGGAAAGATTATTCCTCGGGATGCATCCCAGCAAGTCAACGAAGGTGAGCTGGTCGATGCGGACAAAAACTGGGAGAAACTCCAAGTGGGAGATTTGCTTTTCTTTGGAACAAAAGATACTCCTGAGAAAAAAGAGCGGGTAGTGCACGTGGGCATGTGGATAGGCAATGGAGAATTTATCCATTCCAGGGGTTTGGTAAGGATTTCAAGCTTTGATCCCGAAAACCCCAATTACGACGAGTATGAATTAGGAAGATATCTTAGAACAAAAAGAATTGTCAACGTTTCTTCGGAGCATGTTTTATCCGTTTCAGAACTTTTAACCATCAAATAAATATGTCCATAAACAAACCTATTTTAGGCATTGCTTTCGCTGTTGGATTAGCCATTTCAGCAAATGCCCAACAAGTCACCGGCTTTTTCCCACAGGATAAAAGTAAGCAAACTGTCATTGAGCAGGATTTGCTGAAAACTATCAACTTTGAAAGCTTCAAAGTTCATCTAAAAGAGCTGACTAAAGCACCACATATAGCAGGGACACCCGAAAATGAAGAAGTAGCTGCTTACTTGACCAGTGTGATGAGTAAAGCCGGAATGGAGGCAACCTCCTATCCTTATGATGTGTATCTGCCAAACGATCCCGGAGAGTCACTTCTGGAGATCATTACACCGGACCAGATCACATTATCTCAGCAAGAGGGACCAATCGAAGGAGATCCTTTCTCCACAGATCCCCGACTTCATAAGGGATTCAATGCCTACTCAGGCTCAGGAGATGTCACGGCTGAGGTGGTTTACGCCAACTATGGTGTGAAAGCTGACTTCGAGAAACTCGCCGAAATGGGAGTTGATCTAAAAGGCAAAGTAGTCATAGCCCGCTATGGTGGAAATTTCCGTGGGTACAAAGCACAATTTGCCGAGCAATACGGAGCAGCTGCACTGATTATTTATACTGACCCAAAAGATTCCGGATTTGAAAAAGGTGAGGTATATCCTGATGGGCCATTTTATAACGAAACTACTATTCAACGAGGCTCTTTACTGACACTGGACTACACGGGAGATCCTTTGACACCTTTTGAGCCTGCACTTCCACTGGATGGAGACAAAAAAGTGAAGCGTTTGGACCCTAAAGATGTTGCTTTTCATTCGATTCCCGTTTCGCCGATTGGGTATGGGGCAGCCAAGGAGATTTTGAGCAGGATGAAAGGAGTCACTGTGCCCGAAGAATGGCAGGGAGGATTGCCTTTTGAGTATAAAATCACCGGAGGTTCTGAATTGAAAGTACGTGTCAAAGTGGAGCAGCCAATCGATTATATCAGAGCAAATAATGTGATAGGAAAGTTTACGGGAAGTGAATACCCCGATGAGTGGATTATTCTGGGAAGTCATTACGATGCATGGAGCTTTGGGGCTACTGACCCGAATTCAGGCACAGCAATGATGCTCACATTGGCTGAGGCATTGGGAGAATTGATCAAAAAAGGTGAAGGACCAAAAAGATCAATCCTGATCGGTCACTGGGACGCGGAAGAGCAAGGCGTGATAGGTTCTACCGAATGGGTAGAGCATTTCAAGGATGAGCTGGGGGCAAAGGCCGTAGTGTATATGAATTTTGATGCAGCTGTTTCAGGAAGGAATTTTGGGGTATCCGCTGCCCCTACGCTGAAGAATCTGATCATAGAAGCTTCCAAGGAAGTCGCTTATCCGGATTCCGCCAAATCAGTCTATGAGGTCTGGGCCGGAAAGGACGAAGAGCCTAGAATCGGAAATCTCGGTGGTGGATCCGATCACATTGCCTTCTATATGTATGCAGGAGTGCCAAGTTTGAGTGGAGGAACCGGCGGAACTTCTGCCTATCACTCCAACTATGACAACTTCCACTACTACAGTAAGTTTGTGGATCCTACATTCAAAATGGGTGGAACCGTAGCTTCAGTGATCGGTGTGCTTACCCTCCGATTGGCAAATGCTACGATCATTCCCTACGATGTGCCGAGATATGCCCAGGACTTGAGGATGCACTTTGACAATGCGGTGGAATCTGTAAAAGAAATGGATTCTTCGTTCGCTACTTTTGAAAAAGTAGATGCTGCACTAGAAAAATTGAAGGTAAGTTCGGACGCTTACGAAAAAGCTATAAATACTGCCTTGGAATCGGATAAACTATCCGGAAAGCAGATCCGTGTATTAAACAAAGAACTGATCGGCTTGGAGAAAAGCTGGATCGATCCAAAGGGAATGTACTTTGGTAGCTGGTATAGATCTCTCTATGTGAGCACAGATCCATTCTCAGGTTATGCTTCCTGGATTTTGCCGGGCATCAAATATGAGGTAGAAACCAAGTCAACAGACCGCTTGGAAGAATGGGATACGCGCTATTCAAAAGCAATTTTGGACTTGAGCAAAAAAGTGGAGAAGATGACCAAGAATCTAAAATGAGACGTTAGATTCTAGACATCAGAAACTAGACTGGTTGATTATAAATTTAAAAACGGGCATGGATATTAATCTAAGCCCGTTTTTCTGTGCTATCCAGCTTCTCCAGAAGCTGGATTTACTTGACACTTTTTCCATCTTTTGTAAAGTCCCCTGCTCAAGGAGAAGTTTAAATCAATCTATATTTCTTGTTAAACAATTTTGAGATTGCTATATTAGGTTATGATTTTTTAAAAATTACAAACGCAATTATCATGGGAACCATTTATGTAGGCATACTTTTTATAGCAATCGGCATTTTGATCAGGATATTTCCAAATCTATTAGCGGGCTACAATCAATTATCCCAGAGAGAAAGAGAAAATTCGATAAGCAACGGCTTGCCTACATTTGCATTTATTGTCTTTTGTCTCATGGGGATAATACTAATTGCCGGACATTTTGCTGCAATTGGGTTAAATAAGCCCTCCTTAAGTGGAAGTATTAATATTTCCGTAATCTTAATAGGTGCAGTAGTGTTGATTGTTTTTGGGAAAATACTTACAAATAAGCGGGTAAAAAAAACTGAATAAATACAATTCAAAGGGCAACACAAGTTTAGCGTGGTACATCGGGCTGAGCACCTGTCATTCCATATTATCCTGCTTCTCCAGAAGCAGGATTTTACCATTTCGTCACCGCTCGTAAAGTCCTCTTTAGTGAATGTTTTGTAGAAATGCGGAAGATCATTACTAGTAAAACAGGAATACTACAGCTAATGGATACACTCGAACTTAAACGAAACTTGTATTAGCCAGCTGCTCCCTTAAATAAGCCTTCATCTCCTCTCCTTCTTCCACTTTGATCTCTCCCGGCAATCCCAGAATAAATCTGGCCAAGCCCGGCAGCTGCGGAACCTCCCCATCGAAATAATATTGATTTCTGTTCTTGATGGCCATAAATGGACGGGCATTCGGATGCTCCTCCATCATCAACTGATAAGCCTTCTTACTTAGTTTTAATTTTACCTTGAATTTATTTTTACCGGTAAACCCAAATAGCTGCGTTCCGGGAAGCTGATGTTTCCCTTCATATTTCCAAGCTCCCTGACTTAAGACCACTTCCCCAATCCGCTCGATTTTGAAAACCTTCATGCTTTTGCTTGCAGGCTCGAATGCATGGATAGTTTCGTAATTTGATGAAAAAGCCACCGGCTCGACTAAGCGATCACTGGTAGTGTCAGAACTGAGAGAATAGTAATCCTTCAGCCAGACTTGCACTTTCTGTTGAATCCCCTGGCCTATTTCATCTACCAACCTTCCCAAGTTCGCTTTAAAAAGTTGCTCTGTCCCCTGTTTTACTTCGGATCTTACATCAAGCTTTTTGATAATCGAATCGTGAAGCAAGTTATTCTTGCCCTGGCTTTCTATCACACTTCGCAGCCATTGACTTTCCTCCTGCGAAAAAGTCCCGTAATTCAAGGTTTGATCCGTCCCTGAACGTTGCTGGATTTTATACTTACTGAACTCCTTCACCACCTCAAAACCCAATGCTTCCAGCAGCTTGAAGTAGCGATAGATCGTCCGCTCATCTGTTTCCAGAAGTTCTGCAAGTCTGTGCACAGGCTTGCCGATATTGCTCTGCAAAAGGTTTATCAGTTTGAAAACACGAAGTATTTTTTGCTGTTCGATCTTTCCTGCCTGGCTCATAATTAATTCAGAATTTAGAAAGTTAAAAGTAAACAAATGAGGCAAGGTATTTAACGAATTGACGTGTATTGTCAGTTTATCTAACTTACTTTTTTAAGTTATAAGTACAAATTTCCCCCTATTTTTAGCTCAATGAATAAGTTACAACCCAGTCCATTTTTAGAAAAAGCACAATTGAAAGCTTTCGCAGTAGGTTTTCTATTTCTGTCGGGGTATTGGATTTTTGGGTACGACGGGATTACGTTCAGTGATGACGTCTACTACTTACTCGCCGGCAAAAAATTCTGGAGTGGCGAAATGGAAGTAAATGACTATCATTTCTCCAGCCGATGGGGTGCTTATGTGCCGGCTGGACTTATTGGATACTTATTTGGATTTGATGCGCATACCATCTCTCTGATATCACTTATAAGCTACCTGTTTACGCTGTTTTTGTTGCTAAAAATCCTTCCTAAATCAGTGCCGGCTTGGGTATTGGTTTTATGGTTTTGTACGCAGGTTTATTTTCTTCATTTCCTCACCAAAGTCTATCCGGACAGCTTACTGATATTCTTTGTCTGTCTTGTCCCTGTAGCTGCTTGTTACAGAAATACTAAACCGGTATTTTCCGGATGTATGCTGGTTTTAGCCTTGTTTTTAGGTTTTCTCACCAAGGAAACCAGCATATTGTTAGGACCGTTTCCCATGCTACTTTTGGTTTTTGATTGGAAGAAAAAGGAGATTTCAACGGCATTTTACTTATCCATTTTGGTCGCCGGAATTGTACTTCTCAGTATCTATTTGGGTTATTTTTGGATCAAATTTGGAGATCCATTTCACCGCATCAGTTCTATAAATGCGGGCCATTACATCTCTGAATTTACTTACGCTGACAAGGGCTTATGGTCAATGCTTAGAAGACTGACAGTTTTGCCAATCCTTACTTTTATAGAACGATCTTATTGGCCTTGGCTGGTCTTTGCCCTTCCGGGGATAGCCCTCGGATTGAGGTCAAAAAAAACTCCGTCATTTGAGTTTTCCCTTACATTCTTATGTTTGCTGGTTGGCTTTTGGTTGATGAGTTCCACACTGGAATTTTACAATCCAATTTATCTCAACCCAAGACACTTGATCATACTTATTCCCATTCTTGCGATGTTGATTGCATTAGGTTGGAATGAATGGCAAAATTCCAAAAAATGGAGAATGTATATAATAGCACTTCTCGCCTTCGGTGCAATTATAAGCTCCGCTCAAATGGATTGGAAAATGGCAGGATTTCAACTCGCATTGGTAGTAGCTGTAGTTGTCTATCATACTAAATTTCAGCCTATAGTTTTCGCAGGAATTCTGGTTGCTCCAGCCTTGTTGGCTATACCGTATCAACAAAATCTGAAGCAGTATGATTTTATGATTGAAACTTTAACGAAAGAAATTCAATCTTCAGGAAATCAATCGTTTTTATTGACCAATGATTTTCTTGAATTCAGTGATCAGGTACTTTTCCCTGATGATGAAATCAGTCAAAAAAAACTCAATGGGTTAGAGAGTCTTTCAAGCTGGAATGAATCCAAAGCGGATACAATTAAGCTTGTCCTGTACTCCTATTACCTGCATGCCTATCCTCAGGAACAAGAGGAGATTGATCGTGTGCTGCTAAAGCTTGAGCAGCTGGGATACAGCTTGAAGAAAGAAGAAAGTGACGGAGTATTATGGAAGGGAATCTATGTGAAAGAGCTGAAATAATTTGAAATCTCTAATTAGAAATTCACAATCTGAGAGGAAAGATAAAATCCTGTATTATACAATCTGCGAAGATTTGCGTCCTTTTCAGCGATCATCTGCGGGAGCCATTTAAGACTTGTAAAAATATTTCTGAATCAATAATTCACAATCTGAGAGGAAAAATAAAATCCTGTAATATACAATCTGCGGCAATCTGCGTCCTTTTCAGCGATTATCAGCGGGAATAATTTAAGACTTGCGAAAAAAAAGCCTCACAATGACTGCTGCCTTTAAAAATGCTTCCTATCCAAAATTTCCGCCGCCGTTCGGGTCATCACAAACCGAGATGAAAGATAAAATCCTGTATTATACAATCTGCGAAGATTTGCGTCCTTTTCAGCGATCATCTGCGGGAACCATTTAAGACTTGTAAAAACATTTCTGAATCAATAATTCACAATCTGAGAGGAAAAATAAAATCCTGTATTATACAATCTGCGAAGATTTGCGTCCTTTTCAGCGATCATCTGCGGGAGCTCTTTAAGACTTGTAAAAACATTTCTGAATCAATAATTCACAATCTGAGATGAAAGATAAAATCCTATATTATACAATCTGCGGCGATCAGCGTTCTTTTCAGCGATCATCTGCGGGAGCCCTTTAAGACTTGTAAAAACATTTCTGAATCAATAATTCACAATCTGAGAGGAAAAATAAAATCCTGTAATATACAATCTGCGGCAATCTGCGTCCTTTTCAGCGATCATCTGCGGGAGCCATTTGAAAACGTTCAGAAAAAAAGCCAAACACACTGACTGCTGTCTTTAAAAATGCTTTCTATCCAAAATTTCTTTGAGCACCACCGCATCTTTGATGGATTGCGGATTTTTAAGCATACGTGCATAGCGGCTTTTCCCTGCACTGGAAGATTCCACAGTCACTTCCTTCAATGAAGGAATCTCAGGAATACCCTTGGAAGTTTTACTTAAATCAGATTTGGCATTATCAAAAGCTCCGGAATAATACTCAATCTCATCATCGTCGGTATCCTCCATTTTCTTGGTGGGGAACCTCTTCACTGCCGGAGGTGGATCTGCTCTCCATTCCGGTCTTACGACAGGCTCAGCTGTGCGCTTGTATTCCACCGGCTTTGGTTGATCTACCGGTGCAGGCTGCATTCTGGGCTTTTGAGGCTCTACAGGCGTTGGCTTCTGCGCGTTACGGATTTCCCGCATCAAATCCTCAAAGGAAACCGGTTTCTGCTCAGGCTCATCCACCATTTCCTGTGGCTCTCCATCCTGATTCTTTTTCCTGCCTTTGGTAGCCTGATAAATAAAATAAGCCAATATGGCGACGATATAAAGTATATTTCCTAAATCCACAGGTGTAAGTTAATCCATTTCATTTAGTATTACCTAGTTTTTTACCACGGAGTTTGCGGAGGTGAGGCAGAGAGCACAATTCGATTCTTTTCAACTTGAAAATTGAACATTGAATCTGATCATTGAGTACTGACCACTGCGACTGAAAACTGATCACTGGCTTTTTTTTCCTCCCGGCTAAACCACAAATCTTTGGACAATCTCACAAATGATCTTATTTTGTTAATTATTTAAGACAAATCAAAAAGGATGCTGCTCAGTAAGCTGGAGATCAAAGGGTTCAAGAGTTTCGGGGATAAAATGGTGATCAACTTCGACAAGGGAATCACCGGTGTGGTAGGGCCAAACGGCTGTGGCAAATCCAATGTGGTGGATGCCATCCGCTGGGTGCTCGGAGAGCAAAAAACCCGTATGCTCCGTTCGGACAAGATGGAGAATGTGATTTTTAACGGTACCAAAAACCGGAAAGCATCCAACCTTGCCGAAGTGTCCCTGACATTTGAAAACACCAAAAATCTACTTCCTACCGAATACACCTACGTCACCGTCACACGTCGATACTACAGATCCGGAGAAAGTGAATATCAAATCAACGGAGTCACCTGTCGTCTGAAGGATATCACGAATCTCTTCATGGATACCGGGATCAATTCAAACAGCTATGCCATCATCGAGCTGAAAATGATCGATGAACTCCTCAATGACAAGAATAACTCACGAAGGGATTTGTTCGAGGAAGCTGCGGGAATTTCAAAATTCAAAAACAGAAAGAAGGAGACGCTCCGAAAACTTCAGGATACAGATGATGATTTGGCACGTGTGGAAGATGTGCTTTATGAAATAGAAAAAAATCTGAAAAGCCTTGAAAAACAGGCTAAGCAGGCTTCTAAGTATTTTGAGATTAAAAAGGATTATAGAGTAGCAAGTATCAATCTGGCAAAGAAAAGCATAGAGAAATACAGTAAATCGCTTATTGAGGCAAATCATAAAATCCAGGAAGAAGGAGACAAAAAACTACAACTTCAAACGCAGGTTGCAGACCAAGAAGCACTACTCAGCCAATTAAAGGCTGATTTGATCCAAAAAGAAAAATTGCTTTCAAGCCGTCAAAAAGCACTGAATGAACATGTAAATAAGATCAGGACTTTTGAGTCGGAAAAGAAAATCAAGAATGAACGCCTGAGATTTTTGGAAGACCGATCCCAAAAATTGCGGGAACAGATTGATGCTGACCGAAAGTCAAATGATCGCGCCGGCTTTAGTATCCGATCTCTACAGCAGGAAAAGGAATCAGCCGAAAAGATGCTTGCCGAGAAGGAAATGATCGTTTCGGAACTGCGTGAAGCTTACGAAAACCAAAAGTCAATTCAAGCTGAGAAACAACAGGCCCAAAAGACAATCAACCACAACTTCGAAGCTCTTAAAGAGAAAGTCTATCAGCTAAGTAAGGATATTGAGATCAAACAAATTCAGCTTTCTACACTTAAGCAGGAATTGGAAAGAACTTCCAGCGATGATTCCAGTCAGGAGGCCAGTTTGGTGGATTTCGAAGAGAAACTGATTGCACTGAAAGCCGAACTCGATGAGTCAAACAGTGGCTATCAAGAATTAAAAACTAAGCAGGAAGATCTGGATCAGAAGATCGAAGAAACCAATCGGGTGATCGAAATGATACGGGAGGAATTGACGCAATCTTCCCGTAAGCTCGATTCCAAAACCAACGAGTACAACCTCACCAAATCTCTGGTCGAGAATCTGGAAGGTTTTCCTGAGGCAATTAAATTCCTGAAGAAGAATCCAAGCTGGGGAAAGGATGTACCGCTACTCTCCGATCTGCTGACTACCTCAGAAAAGTATAGAGTCACCATTGAAAATTATCTGGACAGCTACATGAATTATTATGTAGTGGAGACGGAATTGCAGGCAATTACTGCCATCCAACTACTGAGTGACTCTGCCAGAGGAAAGGCCAATTTCTTTGTACTTGAGCATTTTGAGCGGTTCAAACCGAGTCAAAACAAGCTTTTTGCCAATGCAACCGCGGCTACAGAGATTATAGAATTTGATGTAAAGTATTCCCGCTTGATCAATTTTATTTTGGATAATGTGTACATAGTTCAGGGTGAACACAGAGATTTTCCACAGGATACTGAGGCCGTCTTCATCTCGGAGAACGGCAAATATACCAAACGGAAATTCAGCATTTCAGGAGGTTCTGTGGGCCTTTTCGAAGGGAAAAGAATCGGTAGAGCCAAGAACTTGGAGAAGCTGGACAAGGAAATCAAAGAACTAAACAAGAAAGTCAGCAGCACCAGAAATAACCTGGACAACAAGTTGTCTGAACTGATGAAGCTGAAGGAGATCAGCTATAAAAAGACTTTGGAAGAATGGCAAAATAAGATCAATGCCATCAATCAGGATTTCGTATCTGTTCGCACCAAAAAAGAACAGCTGGCAGAATTACTCAGCTCCAATGCCAATAAGCGGGAGGATATTCTGGACAGAATTGCTTTCATCGAAGAAAGTTTGACCGAGATTCAGCCACAGCTCTTTGATGAGCGGGCTGAGTTCGAAGCCATGCACGACGAACTCGAAGAGCTAAACGAGTCCTACGAAAAGGAATCCGGACTACTTACCGAAAAATCCCAGGCTTTCAATGCCGAAAATATTCTGTACCATCAGCATCTGAACCGTGTGACGAGTTTGGATCAGGAAATAGAGTTTAAGCAATCGGCTTATGAGGGTTCCAAAGAACGGATAGAGAAATCTCAAACTGAGCTTTCCCAGCTGGACACGGAAGTCAAATCCTTGCTTGACAATAATGAAGTGAAGGATGACGAATTGATCGAGCTGTATTCAGAAAAAGAAGGAATCGAAAAAGGGGTTCAAGAGGCAGAAAAGGATTATTATTCTTCCCGGGGATTGATAGACGAGACTGATCAAAAAATCCGGAGTTTCCAAAAATCAAAGGAAAGCTATGACCAACTGATTCATGAACTGGAGAACGCAGTGAATGAAATCAAACTGAAAATGACCGGAATGAAGGAAAGACTCAGTGTGGAATTTGAGCTGGATCTGGATGTACTGATGGAGGAAAATCCTGAAATAGATGAGGAATTCAGGGAGTTTGCCGAAGACAAGCTCCGTGAGCTCGTAAGTAGACAAAAGGAGAAACTCGATAAAATCGGACCAATCAATCCCATGGCGATGGAAGCTTACGATGAGATTAAGGTTCGGTATGATTTCATCACCATACAAAAAGAAGATCTTATCAAAGCCAAGGAATCTTTGATGGCCACAATTAAAGAGATCGATCAAGTCGCAAAGGAGACATTTCTGGAAGCTTTCGCAAAGATCAAGGAGAATTTCATCAAAGTTTTCCGCTCCCTCTTTACCGAGCAGGACGATTGTGATTTGACTTTGGTAGATCCAAGTAATCCGCTGGAATCTGCGATAGAGATTATGGCTAAGCCAAAAGGTAAGCGACCGCTGACGATCAACCAGCTATCCGGAGGAGAGAAGACGCTTACAGCCACTTCCCTACTCTTTTCTATTTACCTGCTGAAACCTGCTCCTTTCTGTATATTTGATGAGGTGGACGCCCCGCTGGATGATGCCAATATTGACAAGTTCAACCAGATTATCCAGCAATTCAGTGGAGAATCCCAGTTTATCATAGTGACCCATAATAAGCGTACCATGGCCAGCACGGACATTATTTATGGGATTACCATGATCGAAGCCGGGGTTTCTAGGGTGGTTCCGGTTGATTTGAGGGAGTTGGTTTAGAGGATCATTTCAAAAACCTAATCTGAAGATTCAGTTTAAAAAAACACTCATCCCCTACTTTATAGACTTTACCAAAATCATGTCTGGAACTGCTTGCCGTTTCAAATTTTGTATTGTTTAGCAAGTAGTCTTCAAATTCATTTCTATTGTAAATATGGTAGCATACTATTTCGCCACCTTCTTTGACTATTAGATAACCTCCCGTAGCTTCCAGTTCTCCAGTCCATACTTTAGCAGGCATCATTCCCAACGCAATATCAGTCAACAAGCGTTTAACTTTATAGAGGTAAAATGGATGCCTAGTATCAAAATTGTAACCTATTGGATTTGCTGTAGAGACTTTTGAAATCAATTCCTTTGTTTTTGAAATAGTTGCACTAAAAAACAGTTTAACCATTTCAGCAACTATTGCCGGCAAGGCGCTGTCTATCAAAGTTAGATTATTTCCAAAAACTGCACTCTCAGTACGTGCATATTCCAGATTTCCGGAAAATCCCCTTATTCTCTCAATTCTATCTTTAATCTTACTCTTGGTAGCTATCGTGTTGATTTCATTGATTTGCAAATCTGATAAAGAAGCTCCGGTTATTTTGTAGATAAAGTTGGTAGCTCTGCCGGCGTTTAGAAGTGTGGAAGCCCCTCCTAACTGGGATTTGATACTAAAGCCTAATTGGGGAGTTGTTCCTGTTCTTAGATCATGCAATACTATATCAATATCACTTTTAACTGTAGAATTTGCTTTTAATGAATGGCATTTGTAAGAATTTATAAAGTCAATCACTTCATTCACAGCAAAAGCTCCGGAAGCCTTTTTCATTTCCTTTAGAAGAATCCGGGCCATTTCTCCAAACCGCTCAATAGGAATTCGTAATGGTTCTTCTTTAGCTAAATTGAATAATGAAGGAGAAAATTCAACTCCTTTAAGAGCTATTTCCACAAAATCATCTTGGACAGTAAACTCAAAAACCCCATTTGATTCAGTTCTTATAACTTTCAGTACCGGAAATGCCAATTCATCAATTCTATTCAATTGACCGTCTCCGGCAAAAAGTTTTCTGTCTGAGATAATCTTAAAAAGTGTATACAATTCACTCCATTCTCCTTTGTTCCCGGTAAGCATCATAGGCTTTTTAGGGTTAAAATCAAGGAATCGATGTGAGTCTCTGTCAACAATAAAATCTGCCCGCACTTCTTTAGTGAAGATCTGTCTACTGAAAACTCTACCTGCTTGATACCTGCATAATCATGTCTGTTTTCTTTTTCCCGCTTGTAAAATTGTGCTCTTGAAGTATTGATAAACAAGGAGATGAAATAATCGACATTTAAATAAGAGATCTTAATATCCAAACCATCAATGTAATCAGTTCTCATAGAATAGGTAACCTGATCGAATCTTGCGGACTCAATCAATAAATAAACAAAATGTAAATCCCTGATTAGGCTTGGGTAGGTTCTGAGAATTCTATTCTTTAGTCCCTCAAGCTCAAACACTTCTCCATTAAAAATAAAATTGTTGTGCTCGATTTTCCCAAAGCTATTTAAATAGGTTTGGAGAAATTCAGTTTCACTTGGGATTTTAAGTGAAGCAAAAAACAGGTAATAAAATGCCTGTATAAAAGGTGGGAACTTAGTGTGCTCAACCTTAAAATCCTTTGGTTTGGATTCTCCTGAATAAGTTAACTTTTCAATTTGATCCTCTAACTCTTTGACTACTATTTTGGGCTCTCTTATTACGGACATATAATTGTCTGAAATTACGATGTCCCAAATATTTTTAAAAAACATCCATCTTTTCTAATATTTGCCGGGCTGTTGCCTTGATTGCGGGCACCGCCACAGAATTTCCAAATTGTTTGTAAGCTGATGCATCTGCAACGGGAATGACATAATTATCAGGAAAACCCTGAAGCCTTGCCCATTCCCTTGGTGTCATTTTCCTTATTCCAAGTCGGTTTACTTCTCCTTTGATATGGGTAACAGGAGTGAAATCTTCCAATCGATGATCATACACCAAATTACGCTCTCTTCCCATTCCCCCGCACACCACTGCATTCGCAATTCCATCATCAGGAATAATCTCATATCCAAACCCATTTCCTTTTCCCTCATGTCTGGCTTTGTGCTCAACGAGGGTTTTCATGTACTGCGTGGAAAGGTAGTATTTGACAGAAACCACAGTTTTTTCCTTTACGTCTTCAAAAGAAACTGCCTGATCAAGAGGAGCAGGATAATCAAAATCACTAACACCAAGATCGGCTCTAAATCCCACAATAAAAATCCGCTCTCTATTTTGAGGAACTCCGAAGTTCTTTGCATTCATCACCTGCGGATCAGGCACGTAATACCCCAGATCTTCTCTCAATACATTAAGTATCGTTGCCAAAGTTCTTCCTCTATCGTGATTGCGTAGCCCTTTGACATTTTCCAAGAAGAAGGCTTTTGGCTTTTTCCTTCTGATAATCTCAGCCACATCAAAAAACAAAGTTCCCCTGGTATCTTCAAACCCGCCTCTTTTTCCCGCAATCGAAAAAGCCTGACAAGGAAATCCCGCGCAAAGCACCTCAAACCCATCAGGTATAAATTGCTTTGTTTCTTCCTTTGTAATATCCCCAAAAGGAACTTCTCCAAAATTAGCTTGGTAAGTCTTCTTGGCTTGCTCATCCCACTCGCTGGTAAACACACACTTGCCACCCAAACTTTGCATCGCCATTCTGAAACCTCCAATTCCCGCGAATAAATCGATGAATTTGAATTCCGGCTCTACAGGAGCAGGGAATGGAACATCAAGCTTTGAGTCAGAAAGCATATCCTCAAGTACTTTTTCCGCATCCGTGGTTGAAATCTCCACATCCGGGTATTTAAACTCCATAGCCCTTTTCACATGCTGAATGGCTTCGTTTTTATAAAACTGAGAAACTCCATTTTGACTATTATGCATGTAATGAGTAAAGGCAGCTTTGCCAAAATCAGAAGGTTCAACTTCTTTTCTCTTCGGCTTCTGACTGAAAACCTCTTCTAGGGATATGCTCTCGTTAAATTTCATTCTGGGTAAAATTAGGCTGAGCCGACACTTTCCAACAAACTGCCCTCAACTAATTCTCATTAAAATAAGATGATTCAAATATATCCATTATCATTTTAGCCTCTTATATGGAATTGCATAATATTAAAAAATTGACATCAATCGTCAGTTCTAGCTGTATACTGGTGACCAATCGCATCTAAAATCTTCTTCAAACAGATCCCTGTTTCCTTCTTCACCTCAAAATCCCAAAATCTAATCACTGTCCAGCCTTTTGAATGGTAAAAACCATTGACTTCTCTATCCCGCTGCATATTTCGCTCGATTTTGGAAATCCAAAATTCTTGGTTGGATTTGATGGTATGCTTACGGTTTTCCCAATCGTAGCCATGCCAGAAAGATCCGTCTACAAAAATCACAAGCTTGTGCTTTTTTATACTGATATCAGGCTTTCCCGTAAGAGTCGTTTTTGGTGTCTTGTACCTCACTCCCGCTTCCCAAAGTGCTTTTCTCAGCAGTTTCTCAGGTTTTGTCCCCTTTGACTTGATTTTGGACATGTTCAGTGAGCGGGCTTTTGTAGTATAAAAACCATTCTCCTCGCAGAATTGCGCCACGGCAATTTTAGGAACAATGTATTTTTTAGTGCCCAATGGGATAATGTTTTGGTGGATATTCCGTGATAGAACCTAAGAAACCGGAATAAAGTTAACGATGCTATTCTCCACTTTATACTCTCTTCTCCCAAAACTTCAATTTCCCTTTATTACCTGACTTGATCAGTCGGTAACTTTCGGGTATCTCGGAAGCATCACCACAGTAGGTTACGATTCTGGTTTCAACGGGTAGTTCTTCAAACTTCTCCCGGATTAGCTTCTTATACGCATGATATTGCTCATGGTTGATGGCGTTATCCTTGTGAAGCTTATCTCTGAGATCTATGTTTTCTTCAAATGCATTGAAGAAATAAAAGGAATCAAATAGACTAAAATCCAGATTCCTCAAATCATCACAAATGAAATTTGTATTCTCTACCTGATATTTTTCTGCCAATTTTCCGGAGATCTGAATTAGATTCATCCGCTGCTCTACTCCGGTAATTTTAGCTTCAGAATTTACCGCCGCCACCAAGCAAAACTTTCCAACTCCCGATCCTAAATCCAAGACAGATTTACCTCCTCCCTCACCCAAATATGCTATAGCTTTCTTTGCTACATCCACCGGCGTCCAATGTGTACCGGATAGTTTTTTGATTTTTACAGGATAAAGCAAATCAAATTCTTCGTCAGCTAGTTCTCTCAATTCCATGATCCCCCAAAAGTATTCAGCTTTTACTTAATTTTAAAAACACGCAAAAATAAAACAACTCATTAAGTACAAGACGTCAAATCTAATGGTAATGAAAACCCAACCCGAAGTTTGGTTAAGAGGGCCCGTGACCGGTTTTTCTTCAGCATTGCAACCTGTGGTGCATGCTATTTTGCAGGCACAGGAAGAAATCCATCAGCTGACGAAAGACTTTCCTTCGGAGCTGCTCTGGAAAAGACCTGCGGGAATGGCAAGTCCCGGATTTCATCTTCAGCATATCACAGGAGTACTGGATCGTATGGTCACATATGCTAAAGCGGAAACCCTAGCTCAGCAACAATTTGATTATTTGAAAAATGAAGGACTGGCCAATAAAGACCTGACTAAAGAAATTCTAGTCGGAAACTTGGACGATCAGATCACTGAATTCTTGGATTTTCTTTCTGTCCTCGATGTCAATACCTTGCCTGATTTTCGGGGAGTGGGAAGAGCACAGTTACCTTCCACTGTCGGTGGATTATTGTTTCATGCTGCAGAACATACCCAGCGGCATGTTGGGCAATTGCTGGTCACAGTAAGGGTTTTGTTGGCTACTAATTAAGATAGGTGATTATCCGCAGCATTATCAGTGGTATAGTAAAAAACAGGCAGCAACCGAAAACTTTTCCCGCTGCTGCCTATTTTCTTCACTCTGTTTTTAGACTTACAGCAGGATTAATTACCGCCGCACGGACTACCTGATATCCCACAGATAGTGCTGCTATCAAAAATGAGCAGCCTACCGCAATAGCAAATGTCCAAACGTCCAATTTGATTTTGAATGCAAAATCCTGAAGCCAATTGCTCATAAACCACCAACCCAGTGGTGCTGCGATAAGAAATGCGATCACTATCAACCGGACGAATTCTTGTCCAAAAATCCAGATAATATGGCCTATCCCACCACCCATTACTTTTCTGATGCCTACTTCCTTGGTTTTCTGAGCAACCATAAATGAAACCAATCCATACAAGCCAAGACATCCGATGAAGATTGCGATAAAAGAAAAAATCTGAATTCCTCTTAGAATAGTTTCCTCGGATTCGTAAAATTGGGCAATACTTTCATCCACAAATGAGTACTCGAAAAGTTGATCCGGATAGTGTTCTTGCCAAAGCTTCTCTATTTCACTCAGAGTAGCAATCGTTGTGTTACTGTTGATCTTAATGGCAAAGTTGGAATACCAATCACTTCCGGTAGCAATCAATGCTGCGGAAATTTCCTCATGGAATGATTTATCATGAAAATTCCGAACTACTCCTACAATGGGCCCTTTCATTGACCCACCATTCGCATAAATCATTTTTCCAAGTGCTTCTTCGTATGATTCTATCCCAAGTTTGTGAAGTAAAGCTTCATTTACTACCACCTCCCGCACTGTATCTGAAGGATGAAGATTTCTTCCCGCCAGCAATTCCAAATCAAACGTGGAGATATAATCCGCATCTGCCAATTTCATATTTGTCCGAAAATTTACCTCTTCCGTATCATTTTCGAACCGGATAGAGTTTCCCCAATCATTGGTTGAAGCAGGAGCAGCAAGGCAAAGCGAAACTTTTTCCACTCCCGGTAACCTTAAAAACTCATTCTTCAGTGTGTGCATAGTATTCAGAGAATCCCCGCCCAGCTTCACCATCACCAGTGATTCTTTGTCGAAACCAAGTTCCGCCTGCCTGGAAAAACGCATTTGATTCATAATGACAATCAGACCTATGATCAATACCTGTGAAATAGCGAACTGCGTAACAATAAGTGAGCGCCGGGTATTGAAGCCGCCCAACTGCTGCATGGAAAGTTTTCCCTTCAGTGCAGTCACCGGCTTGAATCCAGTCAATATAAGCGCAGGATAGCATCCTGCAAGAAAAGTAATCAAGATGCCCAGACCTGCAATAAACAGCAGGAACATTCCGTCTACTCCGAAATTCAGCGGTATCTGTGTTTTGAAAAAAGAATTGACTGAGGGTACCAAGAAATATGCTGCCACTAGTGCCAAGAATATGCTTGCGGACGTGATTATGGCTGTTTCCATAAGGAATTGCCAGAAAAGCTGTCCGCGGAGACTGCCCAGAACTTTTCTTACGCCTACTTCTTTTGATCTCTTAAGTGCCTGCGCAGTAGCAAGATTTATGAAGTTTACACAGGCTGTAATCAAAAGGAAAATCCCGATAGCTGACAGAATCCATAAATCAGACTTCTCTATGGCTCCTCCGTACTTGGCATTGAAATGAATGTCCGACAGCGGCTGTAATTTGTAGTGATGTACATTCTTACTAGTTGGCCGGAACTGTTTTACATAAGGCTGTAGCGCTTCCTCTACGTCCGCAGGAGTCACATAAGGCTGAAGCAAAGTATAGCAATACATCCCACTGCTGATTCCTCCCCAGGCGTTTTCGCTTGCCAGCCAGGGATTGAAATCCTTCAATGTAGGATAAGAAACAAATAACTCCGTTTTGATATCCGTGGTAACAGGCAGATCCTCCAAGATGCCCGTAATGGTAAAAGGTATTTTATTGTTATAGGAAATCACCTGGCCTATGGGATTCTGGGTTCCAAAATACTTCCGAGCCATCCGTTCGGTAATGATTGCAGTATTGGGTTCATTTAATGCTGTGGTGATATTCCCTTGGGAAAGCGGGAAATTAAAGATTTCGAAGAAGGCCGGTTCAGTGAAAGCTATTCCCTCTGGTTCTTTGATTTTCACCAGCTCCCCTCCCCGTTCAAATGTGATCAGCGCATCGGTTTCATTGAACAGCCTCGCTACTTTTTCTCCGTAAGTATGATTTTCCCTGAAAACTTCTCCCAATGGTGAGGGGACCGCATTGACAAAAGAAACCGTTTCACGATGTTGCTCGGTTACTATTCGATATATCCTATCCCCATTTTCATGAAAATCGTCAAAGCCTGTATGATGCTTCACCAGTGCGAAAATTAAAATGCAGCAGGTGATGCTGAGTGCCAGTCCGGCAATATTGATCAGCGCATATTCTTTGTTCCGAATGATAGTTCTCCAGCCGATTTTGAAATAACTTTTATACATACCGTTTGTGTTAAATTTTTGATATCCTTTTCTTGATTTTATTATGCCCGGACGAAAAAGCAGGGCTACATCGATAATGAATTTCCAGTCAGCTTTACGTTTTCCGAATTCTTTGTAGCGACGGTCATATACTTCCAGTAGATCTCCTTCTATGTAATCCAGAAGTCTTGGTTGACAAAACCAGCGGAAAAAGCTCAGGAAAAGTCCGGGAGGAGAAATTTGTTTTTCCTTCATCGCTTATATTCCTGCTAAGTTTGATTGCCAAATTGTCTCCGGGATCGCTCTCCAGAGTTCATCCCGGGTATCTTTGGCATATTGTATAGCTTTCTTCCCCAGTGCCGTGATTTCGAAATACCTTCTCGGGCGGCCTGCCCTCTCCTCGGTAGATTCACCTGCATAGGATTTGAGGTAGCCCTTGTCTTCCATCCTATTCAAAGCCGTGTGCAGAGCTCCCATACTCACAGTTCTGGTGAGTCTGGATTCTATTTCATCTTTGATCGCAACGCTATAGGCAGCATTATTCAGAATTCCAACAGTAAGAATCACGATTTCTTCAAACTCCCCCAGTTGATAATCTTTCATAGCATACAGTATATTCTCTAATTGTAGGAATAAGAGTCGTGCCAATATAATAACCCCCTAATCTGCCTAAGGAAAGGCTATTTCTAAACTTCCGGCGTACGCAACAGAACATCTTTGACCGATAATGGACTTTTTCAAAAATTCCGATAACAGACTTCCCCTGTGAAAGAAGATAAAAGCATTCTGGGATTTGGTAAACTTTAGTACTTCTGTCAAGCAAGCATCATTCATCTTGCAGCAAAAAGAAGCAAAGGATAGATGGATTCATAAAGAATCAGCTCTATACTATTCTTCACATTTTACTTTTTCGGTAAAAAAGAAACTCCAATAATCCCATAATTTGCAAATCCTTTCTGCTAAGACAACAATCATGAAGTAGGGCTTCATAAACAGGCATAAAATTGTTCTTGGAAAATAAGACTTAGACTTGCTGCCCTTCCTTCGGCGGGCAGGCGCTCAGTCTGACAATTATCGCTAATACCGTGTCCTCTGCGAAAACCTCTATGTACTTCGTGGTTAAAAGTCTTTCAGAAAAACTTTAAATAAACCTATTCTCCAAATGCATAAACCTATTAAGCTACTTCTTTCCTGTAGCATATCACTTGTTGTTTTTTCCAACTGTACCCCCGAAAAATCTCCGTTTGACGTTTCTCCCGCAGATTCTCTGGATCCAAAAAGGATGGAGGCTCCCTATCCTTCCATCAGTATTCCCGAAGGAACAGATATGGAATCCCCACGCTGGAAGGGCATAGACTTATCTCCCCAGCCTCCTGTGGTTCCCCTTTCAGCAAATGAACAGCTGAAAACTTTTGTGCTGCAGCCCGGCTATAAGCTGGAACCGATTCTTTCTGAACCTCAGATCCGGGAGCCCGCAGCGATACAGTTTGACGGTAACGGGAGAATGTATGTCTTGGAGCTGAGAACATACATGCAGGATATCGATGCCAATGGAGAACTAATGCCGACTTCCAGGATATCAAGATGGGAAGACAAGGACAATGATGGAGTTTATGAAACCAGTGTCATCTTTCTGGACAGTTTAATATTCCCGCGATTTGTAGTTCCTTTTGGGAAAAACTCCATTCTATCTATGGAGTCAAACGAGGATAATGTCTACAAATACACCGATACCAATAACGACGGCAAGGCAGACAAAAAGGAGCTTTTTGCGACCGGACTGGGAAGATCCGGAAACGTCGAGCATCAGACGAGTTTCCTGACTTGGACCATGGACAACTGGATGTACAGTACCTATAATTCGAAAAGGATCCGCTGGACACCCGATGGAGTCATTCAGGAACCTACAGGAAACCCTTATGGGCAATGGGGCGTAACCCAGGACAACTACGGTCAGGTATGGTTTCAAGATGGCGCAGGTGGTGTGCCGCAAAACTTCAATTTGCCAATCGTCTATGGCAATTTTGCTATTAAGGGACAGTTTCAAGATGGTTTCAGAGAACCGTTTAGCTTGGTGAAACTGGCTGATTTCGAGCCCGGCATGAGAGAAACAAAACCTGATGGCTCGCTGAGTAATGTAACCGGTTCAGCAGGAAATGATGTGTTCAGAGGGGACAGACTTCCAAAGGAAATCCAAAATCAATACTTCTACGGTGAGCCTGTGGGACGAATTATACGTCAAGTCCAAGTAGAGAAATCGGAAGGACTTTCGTATATCCAAAATCCTTACAGAGAAGCCCAGACGGAATTCATCCAATCTACCGATCCACTTTTCCGACCGGTGGATATGGCAACTGCCCCAGACGGCACCATGTATATCGTCGATATGTACCGCGGCATTATCCAGCAGGGAAATTGGACTCAGGATGGCAGCTACCTGCGTACCAAAATCCAACAATATCAAATGGATGATATCATAGGCAACGGAAGAATTTGGAGATTGACCTATGAAGGAATGGAAAGAAACAAGGAGAAGCCGAGAATGTACGAGGAAACTTCTGCCGAGCTTGTACGTCACCTGAGCAATCCAAACGGTTGGTGGAGAGATCAAGCGCAGCAGCTGATCATTCTAAATCAGGATAAATCGGTGGTGAAGGAGCTGGAAAATCTGGTGAACACTTCCGATAATGAATTGACCCGTATTCATGCGCTATGGACTTTGGAAGGCTTAAGTTCTCTGGATCTTGCCCTTGTCAAAAAACTGATGAAGGATTCCAGTTCGCAAATACGGATTCAGGCACTTCGTGCAAGTGAAAGCCTATTCAAATATGGAGAGAAAAGTCTGGCTGCGGATTACAGAGAACTAATCAAAGACCCGTCTACAGATGTGGCACTACAGGCATTGCTAAGTGCTTATGTAGTGAACATTGATCAGGTAGAGGATTTGATCAAAGCTACGCTAAAAGAGAATCAAGCACAGGGAATTCAGGTCATTGGAACCCAGCTTTTGGAACGTATGGCTAAGGAGAAGGAACTCTCAGCTACCCAGTATGCTCCTGAGGAATTGGCGCTTTTTAATAAAGGAAAAAGCATTTTTGACAGCTACTGCTCTACCTGTCATGGAGTAAAAGGTCTGGGAACTCCTACCGGCGGAGGGCAACTGATTGCACCAGCTTTCTCCGGATCACCAAGAATCATGGGGCACCCGGAATATGCTGTAAAAACATTGCTGCATGGCTTGACCGGTGCGATTGACGGCAAAGAATACGAAGGTGTGATGATTGCTATGGATAGCAATGACGACGAGTGGATCGCCTCAGTCGTTTCATACATTCGAAATGAGTTTGGCAATTCAGGAAGTTTTGTGAGTCCTGAATTTGTAACTCAACTGAGACAAGAAACTGCAAGCAGAGAAGGTACATACCAATTTGATGAACTAATTCAGGAAATACCCAAGGCACTTAGCTATCAGGATAACTGGAAAATCACTGCAAGCAGCACTGCACTGCAGGGTGTGGGCTCTACGAAAGATCCTTCTTACGCTTTCAGCTTCAAAGGATGGAAAACAGAAACTCCACAAGAATCAGGGATGTGGTTCCAGATCGAACTTCCAAAAGAAAGAAACTTGACTGAAATACAGTTTGATGCCGGTGATAAAAAATTTCCTAAAAAGTACAAAGTATCACTTTCCCCTGATGGCAAAAACTGGACTGAGGTTGCCCAGGGATCAGGTGCAAAAGGATTGAATACCATTCAATGGAAAGCCGAAGAAAATGCAAGGTTTCTGAAAATGGAAACTACTGAAAAAGGTGAAGAACCCTGGGCAATGAAGCAATTGCTGCTCTTTGCCAGATAATATTCAACGGTCTATAGACTTTACCAAACTTAGAAAACCCTTTGCTGCTTTATTTCGGCAAGGGGTTTTTAAACCCGGATTATGCATTAGGTTTCGTTATGAGGACATTAATTGCAAGAAAATCAGGTTGTTTGGAAAGTGAGGCATAGCACCGCTATGGTGAACTCGAAAACGGCAATGTAATGGCTGATTTTGAAGCAATTAATGGCCACAATAGAATTGCTAATGCATATTCCGGGTTAAAATTACTTTCTGTAGTTCGCCTGACGTTCTACCATCCAGCCGGGATATTGCATAGCAAGCGGGCTGACTTCATCTATTTTTTTCAAGTCATTTTCCGTTAAAATAAGATTCGTAGATTCTATATTTAGCTGCAGTTGCTCTAAAGTTTTTGCCCCAATAATTGTACTGGTAATTCCTCTCTGCTGTCTTACCCAAGCCAACGCAACCTGTGCGATACTTGCATCATGGATCTTTGCCAAATCTCCCATCACATCTATCAGGTCATAGGCCTTCTCCTTATCAATCGGAGGAAAATCAAATTTTGATCTTCTCGAATCCGAATCTGCTCCCTCTCTGGTGAATTTTCCCGTCAAGAAACCTCCTGCAAGCGGACTCCACGGAAAAATGGCCAAGTCGTGATCTATTGCCATAGGCACCAGCTCATGCTCAATATCACGACTCACCGCAGAGTAATAATACTGCAAGCCCATGAATTTATGCCATCCTCTATAGTGTGCAATCGTTTGGGCCTTTGCCACCATCCATGCAGGCCAATTACAGATTGCTATATATCTGACTTTGCCTGATTCCACGATATCGTTTAGCGAGCGGACAATTTCCTCCAGTGAGGTCAAAAAATCTGCACCGTGGACATATAGAATATCTACATAATCCATTTGCAACCTTTTCAAACTGGCTTCTACCGAGTTGAAAATATTGTACCTGGAAAGTCCGGCGCTATTTGGTTTATCCTTCATCTTGGCCAGTAGCTTGGTCGCTATAACCACCTCATCCCTTGGCACAGATAAATCCAGTAAGCCTTGGCCCAATAGCTTCTCCGACTGCCCAAAGGAATAAACATTGGCAGTATCGATAAAATTAATGCCCGATTCTACCACAGCATCAAGCATTTCATTCACTTCGTTTTGTTGCAGCTTGCCGATATTGGCCCACATGTCAGCTTCCTGACCTCCAAAAGTCATGGTTCCAAAGCAAAGCTCAGAAACCATTAAGCCGGTATTTCCGACAGAATTGTACTTCATCATTAAAATAGGTTAAGTAGTGGTTATAGATTAATGCGGGTAAAACAGAAGCTGCGCAAAAACAGTTGCCTAGGGCGAAAAAATTATCCGGTTTATTTTAAATATTTTGGATTTGAAGCATAGTCAACCATCTTCTTGAATTATTTTTGGCAAATCAACACAACCCGGATCTATCAGCCTGTAATAGAAAATCCAATGCATATTTCGGGTTCAAACCTATTTTCAAATGAAATCGAGCCTGCCTGAGGCCAGACAGGCATGATCCCGTAGGTACCGGATGACACACCGGGATGATTATTGCCCTGCTAGACAGTTCATCCTGTTTCTTTCGCCACTGGGCAGGTTATGACCATTAAAAATCAACTATAAAACATGAAACACAGAATTAATTCTTCAGAATTATCCATAGAAATCAATCAGACCGGAATGGAGCTTTCCTCCATAAAATCCCTACATACAAATACTGAATACCTTTGGCAAGGTGACCCAGCTTTTTGGAGCGGTCAGGCACCTGTATTGTTTCCCATTATCGGAGCGCTGAAAGATGGCTTTATGGTATATAAAAATCAAAAGTATGCCATTCCAAAACATGGAATTTTAAGAAATTCACCTAAACCTGTCCTAAAGGAATCCACAGAAAATTCCTTGTTATTTTCTTTAGTTTGGGATGAGGAAAGTCTAAAACAGTACCCATTTAAATTTGAACTGGAGATCCAATTCACTGTGCTGGGCAGCAAAATTGAAGTTGTCCATAGAATCCTAAATCAGGGTGAAGAAACGATGTGGTATAGTTTAGGCGGACACCCTGCATTCAATTGTCCGCTAAATGAAGGAGAGGAATACGAGGACTACTTTCTACAATTCGCCTATCCTGAAACTGACTCCACCTGGAACGTAGAGTCTAGCGGACTTATAGGAACGGACACCAAACCGGTATTGGAAAACAGTTCGGCATTGCCCCTCCACAAGCATCTATTTGATGATGACGCGTTGATTTTCAAAAATCTCAAATCCCGGGAAATTACCTTAATGAATAAAAATATAGGAGGACTCCTGTCTTTAAAATTTGATGATTTCGATTATCTGGGAATCTGGGCAAAGCCCGGAGCTTCCTTTGTTTGTATCGAGCCATGGTTGGGAATAGCCGATAGTGTAGATTCCAATCAGAAGTTTGAGGAAAAAGAAGGTATTCTGAAATTGGAAGCTCATCAAAGTGATGTGAAAACATACTCAATAACTATCCTGAAATAAGATTTTGAGGCTGTCTCATAGTCAACTTTTCTTGTCAGGCTGAGTAAGGAAAATTTGGGATTTACGAAAAAATTAGGACAGTAAGGGATTTAGGTACAAAGGTGGGTCACCCTGAGCGGAGTCGAAGGGTCCTCGACTCCGCTCAGGGTGACAATTATGAGTTATGAAACAACCTCTATTTTCTATTGATTAGCTATAAATGGAGCCTGTTTAATAAACCGTCTATCTGACAGTTGATCAATGAGAAAGTGAGCCAGACTCGTCGCCGAGATCTGATCCCCAAGGCAATCTTCCAGTGAGACGTTGATTGGCTTGTTCTCCTCATCCATAACTATTAAAGGTAATCTCACCAAAGTCCAATCCACTTGGCTCTCCTTGAGTAGTTTATATTCAAACTGCCTATCAATAGTAGAATCAGGATAATTTGCGTACATCCACTCAGTAGCAGCTTTTGTAGTGGCTCCTTTTTTATCTCCTTGTGCATCTACATTTATTCCTGTCACCACCACATATCGCTTGATTTGATGCAGCTTCATTTGTTGAAGTACATTCCCAGTTCCTTCTGAGGAAATCGTATTCTTACTTGGAGGCACACCCCAGCCCAGTGCGCTGATCACAGCTTCACAATCCTCCAGTAATTTATTGACTACAGTTTGGTTTAAAACATCACCTAACACAACTTCTATCTGAGGATTGGAAGCAGGTGCCCGATCAGGATTTCTGACAAGCATCTTGATTTGAAAACCTGATTTAACCAATTCTTTGACAAGGAATTTACCTGATTTTCCGGTTCCGCCGATTACGGCTATTTTCTTATTTGTATTCATGGGATTCTTTATAAAATGTGATAAAAATGTACCCTCACATCTTCCCTGATTGGAAATGTTATTCCATTGCTTCTAGCAACAGATCGGGTGTTCAGCTATTTTATAAAGAGATTTTAATACGCCAAACATAAGATAAAATAAGGATGTAAAAAAGAAAATCCTGAGATGGTAACACCTCAGGATTAGAAATAATTATCTATTTTTTATAACAGTCTAGAAATTTGCAAGGTCTTTAACTTCTTGCTCAGTCAGTGCCCGATCAAAAACTACCAGACCTCCAATCTGGCCTTTGAAGAAATTTCCCATTCCTCTTTCCAATAAAACAGCTCCTACAGTAAAATCAGATCCATTATCACCCAATCCATCAGGAAAATGATAAGGGTTTTTCGATTGCACCAAACCTTCTGGATAACCTTCAAATCCTTTGGTATGGTTAAGCAGTTCAGGTTCTCGGGACTCAAAGTCACCGTTCACAAATGACTTGATGTATTCCCCATCATAAGTGAATGCAATACAACTCCACTGATTCTTCACTACAAGTTGCTTACTTGCTGAGTAATCAATGGAATATGGAAAAGGAGGAGTAGCTTTTCCAGACCAAGAGACATGACCACAAACCTGATCTGCCCCATTATAATAGCCCAAAGATACGAAGAGTCCGTATTGCCTTTTCCCGCCTTCCTCGTGTTCATTCCACATACCTCCTACAAAACCTGTTGGCTCGCCTGACCATTTCACCCAGGCGATCACAGTGACTCCCTGATTTTTTCCATGGATATTGAGTTCCGCTGTTTGATCACTGGGCAAACTCAGGAAATTTGTCCCGTCAAAATAAGATGAAAATCCTGAAATCGGCCCCTCTGAAACCCGCTTGACCTTAGTGGGAAATTCCGATAAGGGAAATTTTCCTTTGCCTTGTGCCAATCTAGGTTCACCTGCACTTTCATCAAATTTCCAGAAAGCCACCATTCCTTCTGTAGCTTCAATTCGTCGGATTAAATCTTCATTTTGACTGTTTTGCTGCCCGGAAGCTACTACGCCACTTCCGAGTACGCAAAAAGATATTGCAAGGAATGAAAAGAAGTTTGGCGGTTTAATCATTTGTGGTAGGCTAAAACAACAAACTATTTCGCCCATTGGATATAATCCTGATTGACTTGACCGTCGAAAATACTTTCATTGGAATAAACGATGACTCTATACTTGAATGTTGCTGATTCACCTTTCTCAAGTTTGAAATTAAGCTCTTCCTTGCCATCACTTAGCGCTTTTTGACCCAGTGGATTTGCCGCAAACAAACCATATCCTCTTGCGTGCCAGTAAGTCGGATAACCGGGATTGGAAGGGAAATCAAGGATTGCAACAGAGATATTCTCGTTATTGATCTTGCCTGTAAGACTGACCCACTCTCCTCTGGTTCCCCATACATCGTGTCCTTCCACTCCTTTACTACTCAAGTACATTCCTGTGATCCCCTCATTATTCATCGTCGGCACATCGGTTGCTTTGCCGGAAGCATCAGTGAATATTTCGGGCTTATCGGAAGGATGCTCCAATTGCCTGGCGGTACGAAGACCCAGCATACCTTCTTTGTTATCTGTCAGTTTCACTTCACCGTTAGGAGCAGTCAGCGTGGCAATTCTATCAATGGATCTTTGGTCATCTTTTCCCCGGAAAATAAAGGTGGTATTCTCCGTCAAAAGCACTTCTCCTTTACTATTCATCCAGTCCATACTTACTTCCAACACACCCTCTTCCTTACCGCTCTTCACAGACTTGATTGATTTATGTGCGATATGCCCATAGTTCGTTTTGTCTTTGATATCAGAAGAATTGTTCCAAAAATCAAGACCATTCACATCTCCGTAGTTAAACCAAAGTCCCAAATGATGCGGATGATCCACACGTTCTCCCGGACGGGGTGTAATTGGCCAGCCTCTGGTAATCGCATTTCCATTTGCTGTATTGATTGGATATAAAACCGGCTTTTCCAGAGAATCGGGATAGATGTACGAGGTGAAGAGCTTTCCGTCAATGAGGACATCTACTTTCTTGGCAGCTTCGTCTTGGATCAGTTCTATTCTGTCTTTCATCTGTTCGGGTTCTGATTCTGACACTGTTTTTTCCTGAGTTCCACCACAGGCAAAAGTCGCTGCTGATAAAGCTATTACAGTAGTGTAGCTAAAGAGTTTATGTTTATGAAAAATCATCGTATAATTCTGGTTTTGATTTTAATAGTTTTAAAGATTAAGGCCGATAAGTTCAGTTGGTCTTATTTGTTCTCCTTCTTTAATTGATTGAATAAAGCCAATTGCTCCTTCAGAGCAGCTACCCGGTCTGTTGGTTCAGTTCTGGCTTCCATCAGAATCCAGCCATCGTATTTGATGTCATTGAATAATTTGAAAAGGGCTGGATAAGGATAGTCGCCATCGTTGAATTCACGCACATGAACCGTGTCACCAAACCATTTTTTCACTGAGTTGAAATTAGCTTCTAATCCGGGAGGCAGAAGATCCTCGTCGTTACAGTTCCAGCATATCTTAACGGCCGGTTCAGTGACTTGATCAAAAATTGCTTTCATATTCGGAAGTTCTTGGGTTAAATGCCCATGCACTTCCACCCGTACCAATTGTCCGTAATCAGCAGCAAACTTCCCAACTTCATTGAAGGAAGCCGCAATCTGGGCAATGGTTTTTTCCTTGGGAACATCAGCCGGGAGATTGTTAGGTTTCACTTTAATCCCTGTAGCTCCTATGTCCTTGCAAAGCTTGATATATTCTTTAGTTCCCTCAATGTTTTCCCGGAGTACTGCCGGATCAGGACTGTGATACTCAAAATTACTTCCGTAACCCAAGCAAGTCACTTTGCTGTCCTTGAATCGCTTTTTCACTTCAGCTCTTTCTGTAGCTGTCAGACTTGTTTCCACTCCATGAGCATGCTCTGTACGAAGCTCCACACCGAGCACACCGGCTTTTTCGCAATTCGATATAAGTGTAGGAAGGTCCCAATCCCTACCCCACTGATAGGTTACCAATCCGAATTTCATTCCTGACTTTGCCATGGAAAAAGCATCCAGGGGAAACTGCATCGCTGCCATGCTCAAGCTGGCAGCTACGCTTTTCTTCATAAAATCTCTTCTGTTATTGCTCATAAAAATCAAACTTTAGTTGGAATGGTGTAGGGATCACGATACGCTCTTGTGAGCATTTTATCTGCTTCCTTATCCTTGACAAACGTTTCGGTAGTGCCGTCAAATCTTAATTCACGACCTGTCAGGTAAGATACATTGGCGATCAATGGTAGCACTGATGACTTAAAACCTTCTTCTATATCACAGTGAAGAGCCTCGTTATTCCCTGCTCTTATTGCATCCAGGAAGTTGGCATAATGCTCTGCACCTCCCGGCGCTGCCAAAACTTGGCTACTCGGCTCCTGAACGGCTTCTTTTTTAGACTGGGCAAAAGGCTCCGTTTCCTTCTCACGGAAAGCTTTCCACCTACCTCCATTCAACTCCAGATACCCTTTGGTTCCGTAAAACACATTGCCTATATGGACATCTAAGCTGGATTCTCCATTTGTATATCTCCCTCTGGTTTCAAATTCCAGCATAGTGCCATCGGCGTATTTGAAGACCGAGCTTTGCGTATTGGGAGTTTCCTGTGAGCATTCGCTCGGGTCGATGCCGTAGATTCCTCCGGCAGAATAAACTGAAACAGGATGCTCATTCTTGTTCATTCCCCATCGGGCTACATCAAACTGATGCGGTCCCTGATTTCCTGTGTCTCCATTTCCTGTGGCCCAGTGCCAGTGCCAATTGTAGTGTACTTTCTTTTCGTTATATGGAATCATCTCAGCAGGACCTCTCCAGTAATCGTAGTGCAAAGAATCGGGTGCTGTACTATCTGCCACTTTGCCAAAAGAATCACGTGGCTTGAAGCATGTGCCACGGGCCATGTAGACATCGCCTATTCCCCCACCGTGAAGAAATTCCATCGCTTCCATTACATTGGCAATGGACCGGTTTTGGAAGCCTACCTGTACCCTGCGGTCATATTTGCGGGCGGCTTCCACCATTTTTCTTCCCTCCCATACGTTGTGGCTGGCAGGTTTTTCTACATAGACATGTTTTCCGGCTTGGCAAGCCCATATAGTGGCCAGCGCATGCCAGTGATTTGGTATAGCAAGAGACACCGCATCTATTTCTTTATCTTCCAGTACCTTGCGTATATCCCATTCAGTCAGGGGAGTTATTCCTGTTTTCTCAATTACAACTTTTGAGCCCGGTTCGAAATACTGCTCATCCGCATCACATAGGGTTTTCAATCTGACGTTGCGGTTATCTTTCAAAGCGCACCACTGATCGATGTGATTGCTTCCCTGTCCCCGGATTCCCACGACGGCTATGTTGATCCGTTCGTTTGCTCCAATGATCGAAGCGTATGATTTGGCACTCATACTCATGCCGGCCACCGCTATTCCGGCAGTACCTAAGAGACTTTTCTTAATGAATTCTCTTCTTTTTTCCATTTGATATAAGGTTATAGGGTTTGTTGTGTTTTTTCTGAGTTTTTAGATACATCGCTTGTTCGCTCATAATCAGTTCTTCAGCTATGACTTTTTAATCTAATCAATCTCTTTCTTTCCACCAATACTAATTATCCGGATAGCCAAATAACATGTGCAAACGATTGCGTTATTTATTGTACAACCACCGGGTTCTCACTATTTCCGAAAGACAAATCAGTTGTAGCTAGTGTAATGTTAAGTGTGAAAAGTACTGGATAAACCTGTCAGGTGGGGTGTTCAATATGATCGATATTTCAATATTTCCTCATCTCATTTACTAAATGTTATTAATCAAAATATTGGAAATCAGCGTGTTTAAGTCGATTTCCAAATTCGCTGATATACTGGGACACTATCGCCATTTACGGTGATATTCTATTTTATCACCATTTACGGTGATATTTTGATTTATCACCATTTACGGTGATATTAGCACCATGATTGCATTACTTACAGGAGATATTATCAATTCCAGAGAACTGAAAGATCAGAATCTCTGGATCCAACCGGTTAAGAAATTGCTGAGCAACTGGGGACAAACACCCAAGCAATGGGAGATATTCCGTGGTGATAGTTTTCAGTTGGAAATACCGGATCCCACAGAGAGTCTTCTGGCAGCCCTACGGATTAAAGCGCTAATCAAAAGCCTTCATAATCCGGATGAGAATAAAAGAAGCTCTCCCATCGATGTACGCATGGCGATAGGAATAGGCTCCAAGACCTATGACGCAAGTAGAATCTCCGAGAGCAACGGAGAGGCTTTTGTACGATCAGGTGAGAAATTTGAGCAACTGAAAAGTGAAATGATCACACTAGCCATTAATTCACCCTGGACGGATTGGAATATCGAAATGAATCTCTACCTGAAACTGGCAGGGATCCAAATGGATAGTTGGTCGATTTCCTCCGGTGAACTGATGTCAGAAATGCTCTCCAACCCGGCGCGTACACAAACAGAAATAGGAGAAGTGCTTCACATCAATCAAAACTCTGTGAGTAAACGGTACAAAGCAGCACATGGAGAAGATATTATGGCAATGGAAAAATTGTTTAGAAAGAAACTCAGCCAATTACTCTAATGCTAATTCTTATAAAACTCATACTCGCTCATCTAATTGGGGATTTTCTGTTGCAGCCCACCTCTTGGGTGAAGGAAAAAGAACAGCGTAAAGCTACCTCTCCAAAACTTTACTTTCATCTATTGATCCATGGTTGCCTTGTCCTGTTGCTTCTTTGGGATCTTGGCCTTTGGCCAATCGCCCTCTCTATCTGCATTGCACATGGGCTCATTGATCTGCTCAAACTTTACGCTCAGAAACCTAAAACCAAAACAAGGTGGTTTGTCGCAGACCAAGTGATGCATCTTGGGAGTATTTTTATTATTTGGGCAGTTTTCACGAAAGTGTCCCTGGATTGGCAATCCCTATTTCAGGATCCTACGATCCTTGCACTGATTACATTGGTGTTTTTTCTCACTCAACCTACGTCCATTATCTTATCAACTTTGCTCAGAAAATGGTCTGATTCCATTCCTACCCAGCCTGATCAATCCCTTCAGGATGCAGGCAAATACATAGGGATACTAGAGCGACTGTTTGTTTTTTCCTTCATAGCCACCGGGCATTGGGAGGCAGTGGGGTTCCTGCTCGCTGCCAAATCTGTATTCCGATTCGGCGATCTAAGAAAATCCAAAGAGCGAAAGCTCACTGAATACATTCTGATCGGAACCTTGCTGAGCTTTGGAACCGCCATGCTTTCAGGGCTTATCTTTTTATCCATTATCAATTAAATGAGCCCAAACGCAGAACTGGATTCCATCCAACTCAATTTTTCCTCCGGTGATTTGTTGCTTCTCAATCTCGCCCTGGCGCTGATCATGTATGGCGTAGCCTTGAACTTGAGGTTCGAAGATTTCAAGTACTTGGCAAAAAATCCCAAAGGCTTCTTTCTGGGCGTATTTTCCCAGTTTCTACTTTTGCCATTTCTTACTTGGTGTCTGGTGCTGATTATGAATCCCCCGCCATCGGTTGCTTTGGGAATGTTTTTGGTAGCAGCTTGTCCGGGAGGAAATGTCTCCAATTTCCTATCAAGTCTCGCCAAAGGAAATACAGCGCTCTCGGTAAGTCTCACTGCATTTTCCAGTTCTATTTCCATTATCAGTACTCCTTTGAACTTTGCACTTTGGGCAGGTTTCTATGCCCCTACTTCAGATTTACTTCGGGAAATCAGTCTGGACTATTCTGATGTCTTTTCTACAGTTTTGTTGATTCTGGGTGTTCCGTTGATTCTTGGGATTTTCACACATCGCTATGCTCCTGCATTTGCTGAAAAAACCTCCAAAATCCTCAAGCCATTGAGTATTCTGATTTTTGCGGCCTTTGTGGTGATTGCTTTTGCAGGGAATTTTAAGCTGTTTACCACATACATTTCTCTTATTTTCCTTTGGGTATTGGTGCATAATTTTGTGGCAATGGGCTCGGGATTTATTACAGGCAAAATCTTCAAATTGCCCCTGGCAGATGTGAAAACTTTGACGATAGAGACAGGAATTCAAAATTCAGGTTTGGGGCTGGTTTTGATTTTCACTTATTTTGATGGACTTGGTGGAATGGCTATTATTACGGCCTGGTGGGGCATCTGGCACCTAATCTCAGGAATGAGCATCGCAAGTCTTTGGAAATCAAAAGTCTGAATTATGACAACAGTTTGTGAAACGCTAAAAAATCAATGAAATACTTAATCAATGAATTCCTTCGCTTACTAGTTAAGATCTCGTTGAAGGGCTATTTCAAGAAAATCATCATTGAGGGTGCTGAAAATATACCGAAAAACACTCCCATTCTTTTGGTAGCAAACCACCAAAATGCACTGATTGATCCATTACTTTTGGCCACACACACTTCGCTAAAACCATATTTTTTAACTCGTGCATCTGTTTTCAAAAAATCATTTGTTGCCAAATTGCTGAATTTCATCCAAATGTTACCCGTATATAGAGTACGGGATGGATTCGCTACAATTCAGCAAAATCAAGGCACTTTTGACCAAACCTATGAAGTACTTCGTAAAAATGGATCAGTGATTATTTTTGCTGAAGGCAGTCATAGTCTGATCCGAAATCTACGTCCTCTAAGTAAGGGTTTTACCAGAATAGCTTTTGGTCTCAAAGAAAAATATCCTGATACTATCCCGGTAATTTTGCCGGTAGCATTAGACTATAGTGCACATAAGCGGTCCGGAAGTATTGCACGCATCACAATTGGGAAAATTATTCCTGTGGACATGCCTGCTTCAAAATCCGGTCTACTGACCAAATCGGTACAAAAAGCGCTGCAAGACCTCGTGGTGGAGATACCGAATGAAGGATATGAGCAGCATCTGGAAAACCTAATAGAGCATCAAGTAGACCTGAGTTCAAGAGCAGATGTAAATCTATTCTTGGAAACAGGCGAAGTTGCAAATCCTGTAGCAGAAGCATCAGGACTAAAAAACAAACTGATGAAAATCTTCCATTTTCCACTCTATTGGCTGTGGCTATGGAAAAAGCCAAGTGTACAGGACCCTGTTTTTTCATCCACTTGGAAGTTTATGATAGGCTTTGCTTTAGCTCCATTTTACTATTTATTCTTGCTTTGGTTAGCGATGGATACCTCACTTGGAAGCTGGGCGTTGGCATTCCTGATTATGGCTTGGATTTCCCTCGTAGGCAATAAAAATCCTCAGGAATAAAGATGACCCTGGCAAAATTTTCTTTGGGATATTTTATAACTTTGAAAGAAGAGATAAACCCAAAAGAATATAACCATGAGTCAAGACTTCCTACCTTTAAAAGGGACTGATTACGTAGAATTGTATGTAGGCAATGCCAAACAATCTGCGCTCTACTATCAATACGCTTTCGGCTATGAACTGATAGCCTATGCGGGTCCCGAGACCGGCGTGAAAGACCGGGCTTCTTATGTCTTGAAGCAAGACAAAATCAGATTGGTACTCACTTCTCCCCTACAACCGGATGGAGAGATAGCTGCACATATCCAAAAACACGGCGATGGGGTAAAAGTACTGGCTCTCTGGGTGGATGATGCAAAGCAATCGTGGCTGGAAACAACCAATAGAGGGGCTGTTTCCGCTATGGAGCCACAAACGGTCATGGATGAAAACGGTCATGTGGTCTTGGCATCCATTGAAACTTACGGAGAAACCATCCATACTTTTGTGGAGCGTAAGGACTATACCGGAATTTTTCTTCCCGGATATCAGCCGAGATCCAGTACCTATTCACCTCAGCCCATTGGTCTCAAATATATAGATCATTGTGTGGGAAATGTTGCGCTGGGGGAAATGAACCGTTGGGTTGAATTTTATGAAAATGTCATGGGATTCAAGTTGCTCATCACCTTTGACGACGAGGATATTTCCACTGAATATTCCGCGTTGATGTCCAAAGTGGTGTCCAATGGCAACGGTTACATCAAATTCCCCATCAATGAGCCCGCAGAAGGCAAAAAGAAATCGCAAATAGAAGAATACCTTGATTTCTACCATGGTCCGGGCGTACAGCACATGGCTATAGCCACAGATGACATTATTCACACCGTGACGGAGTTGAGAAAAAGAGGAGTAGAGTTTCTGGTGGTGCCCGCTTCCTACTATGATGACCTGCTTGATCGTGTGGGTAAAATAGATGAAGACCTTCAGCCATTGAAACACCTAAATATCCTTGTAGACAGGGATGACGAAGGGTACCTGTTGCAGATTTTCACCAAACCTGTGCAGGACAGACCTACTTTGTTTTATGAAATCATCCAGCGAAAAGGTGCGAAATCCTTCGGAAAAGGAAACTTCAAAGCACTGTTTGAAGCCATCGAGAGAGAACAGGGACTCCGGGGAAACCTATAATAACAAAAAGCCGACTTCTGATAAGGTCGGCTTTTGATTTGCAATTCTTTCCACATCCATGCTTTCTGAAAGATGCGCTCTGGATAAGCCGGAGAGCTTCTCGCCTGACTTTAGCTTTCTGTCACCAAATCTGCTTGCGCATGAGTCTTGTTAAGTAGAGATAAATTACCCAAACATGACGAGCAAATGGTCACAGCAGCCGAACTCCCAAAAGGTCTTGTGTATATACGGGACTCACAGCCCGGAATACTTAGAAAGAAACGAGGCCGTGGTTTTATTTTTCTGGACAAAGACAACCAAAAGCTTACCGATGAGTCACAATTAGAGCGGATCAAAGAGCTGGTAATTCCACCGGCATGGAAGGATGTATGGATCAGCCCAAAAAAGAACAGCTATTTACAGGCTACAGGAATAGACGAAAAGGGCAGAAAACAATACCTATACCATCCAAAATGGTCAGAATATTCAACTAAAATCAAGTATGACGACCTGCTCAAATTTGGGTTTTATTTGCCCATTCTGCGAGAGCGGTACAAGAAGGACTTAAAGGAAAAAACCTGGAATAAAAATAAAGTTTTGGCTCTGGCAACGGCATTGCTGGATGAATTATACCTACGTGTGGGTAACAAACACTATACAGAGAGCAATAATACCCATGGACTGACTACGCTAAGAAGAAAGCACCTCAAGGAAGATGGTCAAAAATTGCTGATCAATTACACGGCAAAAAGCGGAAAAGAACGCTCTGTTTCACTCACCGACAAAAGACTGATCCGGCTGCTCAAAGATTGCTCTCAGCTCCCCGGATATGAGCTCTTCAGGTATCGGGATGGAGATGTGTGGCATACAGTAGGCTCTTCTTCATTAAACGACTACATCAGCCAGGAAGCTCCGGAAGATGATTATTATACTGCCAAATATTTTAGAACTTGGGGAGCAAACTGTGTTTGTATCAAACATACAGATGAAGTAAAACTCCTGTGTGAAGGGACAAAAAAAAAGCCTGAAACTACTTTAATCAAATTGGTAGCGGAAGAAATGGGACATACAGTAGCTGTCTGCAAAAACTCCTATTTGCATCCTGAAATTTTGTCCCAATGCCTGAATCCCCAAAAGCTAAAGAATTGCTTACCTAAAGGATTTTCCAATAGAGGATACAAACCTGAAGAGATTCGACTGATGAAAATCCTTTGTTCCAGAATTAGCTAAATTTCGATAAACTCACCTTGGCATGTTTTTTTAACTCTAAAAAAGCAAAGAAAATATAACTATGAGCAGAACCGATGTGAGGCATAGCATCCAAAAGATATTTGCACAAATCACACACAAACAAAGTGGATGACCTTACATTTTGACAGAGAAGCTACCTAATCTTCCAATTAGTCATATACATCATATCTGTCCTACTATTTCCATGCGATTATCCGAAAGAAACAATCACAAAAAATTCAGTGTGAATGAAACTATCAGTTGCTCAAAACCTTACTATGATACCATTCCCAATTCGTACTTTGGGTTTTGAAACCAAAGATGGTAATCAGCTTTATAAGCAATTGGCAGGATCATTCCCTACTACTCAATTTGGCTCTTCAAATACAACCGTGAGTTACTAATGGAAAACGAACAAAATATGGGAAATCTAACCCCGTCGCGATTTAAAATCACACATATCCCCAACTTAATGGTGGAGAGTTTTAAGCAATGGAATGACGCTGATCCATGGAGGCTCAGTGCCGTGGTAGCTTATTATGCTGTGCTATCTCTCCCGGCACTTATGGTGATTGTGATCAATACTGTAGGAGCAATCTGGGGCGTAGAGATCGTCACAGGCCAACTCAACAATGAACTTGCTTCAGCTATGGGTCCGGAAACGGCAAAATTCATGACTGACATGGTGGAGCAAACCCAGAGTAGCGGCAAGTCCTGGATTGCTTCTATCATTGGGATTGGTGTTTTGATATTCGGTGCTTCAGGTGTCTTCTTTCACTTGAAAATCTCTATAAATGCCATCTGGGGACTCAAGCAAACAGATGACGTAAAATGGTACTATACTTTGTGGGATCGTGCCCTCAGTTTCGGATTTGTACTAGTGTTAGGTTTTTTGTTATTGATCAGTTTTGTATTGACTGCACTCCTGTCCTTCTTCAGTGATTTTATCAAAAGTATATTACCTGAGTTTGTTGTAGTTTTTGCGTTTGTCGTGGATTTCGCAATTTCTTATGGAGTAATCGCCTCCCTTTTCGCCTTAATATTCAAATACCTGCCAGACGCAAAGATCAGATGGAAATCCGTGTGGGTCGGAGCATTTCTCACTTCTTTCCTTTTCTCCATTTCTAAATTCCTACTGGGTATATATTTTGGGGCTGCAGAACCGGGATCTACCTACGGAGCCGCAGGCTCAATAATTCTGATCTTACTTTGGGTTTCCTACTCCTGCTTGATCTTCTTCTATGGTGCCGAATTTACCAAAGTATTCTCCATAAGATATGGCTATGGCATTATCCCCAAAAAACATTATTCCAGAGTAAAAAAAAAGGAGATAGTACTTAAAGGGGATTATGTCCCTCCGCCAAAAGATCCTGTGGTGGAAGGTGAAGTGGATGAATTAAAAGAAGAAAATCAGCCAGGAAGAGAAGATGGTGTGGATGCAGGTTAAAATAAGATTGGCGATTGTAAATGAATTTATCCAAATGGTTTAGAGGGGGCTTAGCAGTGGAGCTGAGAGAAATTTAACCCAGTCATATTCAATATCGAAAGAATTAACAGATGGCATATTTTGTGTTTTTATATATCTTAGAACCTAAATAATTTTTAAAACATGACTACCATAGATCCCAGCATCTCAGCCAAAGCAGACTTTTGGCTTAATGGCAATATCGATGAAGACTCGAAAGCCCAAATCCGAACACTTATTGATCAAAATCCCTCAGAGTTAACAGATTCATTCTATCAGGATCTGGAATTCGGCACCGGAGGACTTAGGGGCTTGATGGGTGTAGGAACCAATAGAATGAATGTCTACACGATAGGAATGGCTACCCAAGGGCTGGCAAATTACCTTCTGAAGTGCTTTCCCGGTGAAACAATCCGTGTAGCAATTACCCACGATTGTAGAATAAATAATACACTTTTTGCCACAACTACGGCAAATGTCCTCACTGCAAACGGAATTCACGTACTCTACTTCAAAGAAATGCGTCCTACTCCCATGCTTTCTTTTGCTGTACGTCATTACGGTTGCAAAAGCGGTGTGATGATCACAGCTTCGCACAATCCAAAAGAATACAATGGCTATAAGGCCTATTGGGACGACGGTGCACAGGTAGTCGCTCCGCACGACAAAAACATCATCGATGAAGTGAAAAAAATCACCTCTTTTGATGATGTCAATTGGGATAAAAACGACGCTCTTTTCCAGTACATCGAAGAAGACTTCGATGGGATTTACATGGATCTTGTCAAAGGATTGAGCCTGGCTCCTGATGCTATTGCTGCACAAAAAGATATGCCTATAGTCTTTTCTCCAATCCATGGAGCTTCAGGCAAAATGGTTCCTGCAGCTCTTAGGGCCTTTGGATTTGAAAATATCAACATCGTAAAAGAGCAGGCTGAACCCGACGGAAATTTCCCGACGGTCATATACCCAAATCCCGAAGAAGCAGAGGCTTTGACACTTTCACTGAAGCTTGGAAAAGAAGTAGGAGCAGAATTAGTGTTGGCTTGTGATCCCGACGGTGACCGATACGCAGCAGCTGTACCAAATGCTTCCGGAGAATTTGAACTGTTGAACGGAAATCAAACAGGTGCATTTCTGACCTACTATCTACTCAGCCAATGGAAAAAATCGGGTAAATTAGACGGTAATCAGTTCATGGTGAACACCATCGTCACCACAGAGCTAATTGATAAAATCTGTGAAGGATTTGGAGTGAAATGTTTCTCGGTTCTAACAGGATTCAAAAACATCGCCGCAATCATTAAAGATCTTGAAGGGAAGCAGACCTTCATCGGTGGCGGGGAAGAATCTTACGGATATTTGATTGGTGATTTTGTACGTGACAAAGATGGGGTTAGTGCCTGCGCCATGGTAGCAGAAGCAATATCCTATTACAAAACCCAAGGCAAGACCGTGTTTGATGTGCTTGCCGAGATATACACTCAGTTTGGATTCTATAAGGAATCACTTATTTCTGTCACCAAAAAAGGCAAAGACGGAGCTGAGCAAATTCAAGCTTTAATGACTGATTTCCGTCATAATCCACCTGCAGAAATGAATGGTGTGGAAGTAGTGAAAATAGTGGATGTAAAAGAAAGTACCGTAAAAGATGTGAAATCCGGAAAGTCAGAAAAACTCGATATGGATAAATCCAATGTGATGCAGTTTTATCTTACTGACGGAAGTAAAATCTCTGCCAGACCTTCCGGAACAGAGCCTAAAATCAAGTATTACTTCTCGGTAAATGCTCCATTGACCAATGCAGCAGACTACAGAAAAGTAGAAGCTACCTTATCTGAAAAACTGGAAGGACTTAAGAGATATTTCAGCTAATATCCTAACCAATCAAACTACAAAAAGCACTGATTTCTCAGTGCTTTTTTATTGCCTTTTCCACAACACATCAGCAAAATATCCTTCCGAATCCATAAAACTTTCTTCTACATGAAATCCACCTGATGATGCTAAAGCATGGATTTCACTCAAACTGTACTTCTTGGAAATTTCAGTAAAAATTGACTCATATGCCTCAAATTCAAAAGTTTGATTTAAGGCTCCAACGGTTACTTGCTGGGCTTTTTGAGAAACCAAATAGCTTCTACACTCCCCGCTTACAGGATTATAAGTAGGCCAGTGCACAAATGAATCCCGGTCAAAATCAGCGTCCAATTCTCTGTTGATTCGGTCAAGCAAATTAAGGTTAAATTCACGCGTAATTCCCTGCTTATCATGATAAGCATCTAAGATGGTCTGCGGATGTTTTTTTAAGTCAAAACCAATCAAAACCAAGTCTCCGCGCTTAGTTCCCACACGTAAATGGTTTATAATATTTTTGGCTTCTTTTACCCCAAAATTTCCAAGATTGGCTCCAAGAAATAAGACAAAGTTCGGTTTTCCATCTTCCCAAATTTGCTTCTTGAGTGAGTCACTATAGGTATCCTGAATAGGGCTAACCGATAATTCAGGAAGTTCAGACGCCAAACTTTGCTGCAACTCTTCCAATACCGATCCTGAAAAATCCACAGGGAAATAGCTGAACTCAACTCTCTTTTCTACTAGATATCTCAGTAAGATCTTCGTCTTTAATCCATCACCGGCACCAAGTTCCACCAAATTGAACGGTTTTCCCAAAGCAAGAATTCCTGCCAATATTTGCTCCTGCTGTTCTTCCAATATCTCATATTCCTTGCGTGTGAGGTAATATTCCGGCAACGCCATAATCTGCTGAAAGAGTTTGTCTCCTTTAGCATCATAGAAATATTTGGAAGGGAGTGTTTTGGGCCTAGAATTCAGTCCCAGCATTACATCTTGGGCGAAGGTCCCAAAATCTGTGTTTTTTGCATTCATAAATTAAAGTGATTTGGCAAGGCGTATTCCCATAAACTGCCATCTAAACTGTGGATGAAAAAAGTTTCTATAAGTAGGTCGTGAGTGATCTTCAGATGTAGCAACAGAAGCTCCCCGCAAAACCATCTGGTTTATCATAAATTTGCCGTTATACTCCCCTATCGCACCTGGAGCAACTTTAAAGCCCGGATAAGCCAGATAAGCAGAGTTGGTCCACTCCCATCTTTTGCCCCAGTCAAATTGACTCTGGGCTACTTCCCACTCAAATTCTGTGGGTAATCTCTCCCCTCTCCAACTTGCGAAAGCCGATGCTTCATAGAAATTCACATGGGCAACAGCTGCTTCTTTATCAATTGGATTCAATCCATTTAATGTGTAGTAGAACCAAGCGCCGTCTTTCTTTTCCCAATAAAGTGGAGCTTTGACCTTCAATTCCTTTGCCCAAGCCCAGCCTTCATCATGCCAAAAGGTCGGTTCTTCATAGCCCCCGGCTTCCATAAACTCCAAATACTCCTGATTGGTAACTAAAGCAGAGGAGATTGCAAAATCATTGATATAGACCTTATGCGGATTAAGCTCATTGTCATAGCAAAAATCATCACCTCCATATCCAATTTCATAAATACCTGAATCAACAGCAATCCATTTTGACTTTGGTTCAGAAGCATATTCTTTGATATCCATCACACTTGGATTCAACGGATTAAACCACAAACTGTACTTTAAATCCGTGATTAGTAATTCTTGGTGCTGCTGCTCGTGATTCATTCCTAAGATTACCAGGTCATTTATCCCGGCAATATTCTTTTGAATCAGATTTTTCATCGCCTCATCCACATAAGCCCTATAAGTTTTCACTTCCTCGACAGAAGGCCTGGACATCAGCCCTCGCTGATTTCTCGCTGTTCTGGCTCCTAAAGAATTATAATAGGAATTGAAAAGGAAATTGAATTGGGGATGTTTCACCACATAAGTGGGGTCATTTGGCACCAAGATAAATTGCTCAAAAAACCAAGTAGTATGGGCCAAGTGCCACTTGGGAGGGCTCACTTCCTCTGAGGCTTGTAGGCTGAAATCCTCAGTAATTAAATTTGAGCAAAGATGAAGGGAGCAATTTCTAACTCCCTGAAAAGCTTCTGTTAAATCCATATGTGTCTAATAGATAAGCTACAAGATATAAGGTTATGGTTTTTATTCCTTGCCAATATGCACCAAAGCATCACCGGTATTGATCACCGGCATATTGTTCATTCCGATGATATGGCCATTGGTCGGTGACTTAACGGGAATTTTAATCTGACCATAAGGATCCGAAATCCGTGCCAAGATCTGACCCTTTTTTACTGATTCGCCTACTTTGACACTGGCATTGAAAATCCCGGAAGCCTTAGCCCTTACCCAATTACTTTCTTTCAGGAAAACAGTCGTTTGAGGCGCAGGAGCATCCGCAAGCATTCCTAAGCTTGCCAGCATACGCTTTGTCCCATTTACTCCTTCCTCTATTCCATAGTCATCCAGACGCATAGATTCTCCACCTTCAAAGACCAAGATATGTTTCCGTGCTTTGTAGGCCTCCTTTCTGAAGGACTTCTCTATGTATTTTGAGTTGAGTATGTAGTGGGTTCCGAAAGCTTTTGCCAGATCTACCGCTACTTTATCCTTATAATCCACGCGAACTTGCGGATAATTACCCAGCATACGCCCGCCCGTATGGAAATCAATACCGTAATCAATCTGCGGTATAATTTCATTGCTGAGAATAAAGGCAATACTAGCTGCCAAAGATCCTTTTTTACTCCCCGGAAAACTACGGTTCAAATCTCTCCCATCAGGAAAAGTCCGGCTATTGGAAAGAAAGCCGTATATATTCACCAAAGGGATAAATATCAAGGTCCCTCTCAAAAGCTGCAGCCCCTCGTCTATTTCCTCCAAAAGCCTCTTGGCAGTTACCACACCATTGATTTCATCTCCATGTACTCCGCCACTGATCAAAACTACAGGGCCGTCTTCTTTGGATGATCGAATGAAAATAGGAAGATCAATTAATGTATGGGTGGGGAGTTTGGCGATTGCAATTTCTATATTCATTGACTGACCCGATCTGATCCGCACACCGTTTATGACCAATTCTTTCATGTGTGTTTATAAATTAAGTTTTTTCTTTTAGAGAAATAGTCGAGTTTAAATGGGTTATTAAATAACCTTCTGTGTGATCCCGTAGGTACGGGATGAAGCCTGTCTGGCCACAGGCAGGCTTCATTTCTTTGTTCTTTTGGCTTGGCCCAAAAGAACCAAAAGGCCAAGACGCCAGCAATCTTCCGCCCTCAGACCAGCCGCACCCTCGTGCTGCGTCACCCTCCCGATACACTGCGTTATCGGGACAGGCTAACGCGCCCTAACAACAAGCAAATCTGCTGAGGCGGTGTATGCCTGGATATAATCCCTGTACGTCGACCGCCTGTCATGGGTATTTCATCTGTTTATATTTTATTTTAAGAGGTCAGATAGCCTGTCCCGTCCGTCGCGGCGGATCGGGAGAATCTTGCCGGCTTTATATCATCCCAGTGTGTGATCCCGTAGGTAAGGTATCATGTCTGCCTGACGGCTCGATTTCATGTAATAAATTCAATTGGATGATTTCATTTCTTATTGGAGTAAAATCTTGCTTATTTCGCAAGGCACTCTAGGCTTATGAATATACAAGAAAACATTTCCCTCAAGGCATACAACACGTTTGGAATTGCTAAAAATGCGCGGTTTTTTGTCTCAATAAAATCAGTAGATGAGCTGAAAGAAGCGTTAGAATGGGCTAAAATACAGAATATCAATCCCTTGATCCTTGGTGGAGGAAGTAATATTCTATTAACCCAAAATCAGGAAACATTGGTGATTAAAATTGAAATTCAAGGCATCAAGGTAGTTCAAGAAAATGATGGGTTTTATTTCGTCGAAGTTGGTGCCGGAGTGAACTGGCATCAGTTTGTCCTTACTTCCATAGAAAATAACTGGGCAGGAATAGAGAATTTATCACTGATTCCCGGAACCGTAGGCGCATCCCCCATGCAGAACATCGGGGCGTATGGAATAGAGATCAAAGATGTATTCTCCAGCTTGAAAGCGCTTAACCGCGACACCTTAACACTACAGGAATTCAATGCCGGGCAGTGCAAATTTGGATATAGAGAAAGTATATTCAAGCATGAACTCAAGGACAAATATGTGATTTGCTCCGTGGTTTTCAGGTTGAGCAAAGAACCGAAATTCCATACAGAATACGGAGCTATTAAGGAAACGTTGGAAGCCTCAGGAATAAAAGAGCTTAGCCTAAAAGCAATATCAGATGCAGTGATTCATATTCGCCAATCAAAGCTTCCCGATCCAAAAGAAATAGGAAATTCAGGTTCATTCTTCAAAAATCCGACTATTTCTAAGGAGCACTTCAGCGTTTTGCAAAATGAGAACCCTTCCATTCCGGGTTTTCCAAATGCCGAAGGGATAAAAGTCCCGGCTGCCTGGCTGATCGAGCAATGCGGCTGGAAAGGACAGCGGTTTGGGGAAATAGGCGTACATGCAAAGCAGCCCCTTGTGCTGGTGAATTACGGTGAAGGAGACGGAAATGAAATCAAAAATTTGGCGACAAGGATTCAGCAATCTGTCCTTGAGAGATTTGGTATAACTATTCACCCGGAGGTGAATTTCCTTTAAACCAAGGGATCGTTGACCTCCAGTGTCTTTTCGTATTTGTCCACTTGTACGCCGAATTTTCTCAAGAAATCCACCCCTTCGTCGGAGCCTATGCCCTTGTATTCTGCATATGAAAAAAGGTAAATAACTCTCGAAATACCCATGGAGAAAATGATTCTAGAGCAGGCAAGACAAGGAGAAAGTGTCACAAAAAGTGTTGATCCTTCCACTGAAGTGTTATTTTTCACCGCATAAAGTATTGCATTTTGCTCAGCATGCAGGGCTAGTGAACAGCTTCCTTTACTGTCTCTGGCACATCCTTTTTCGGGGAATTCAACATCACAATTATGAGTTCCGGCAGGAGGGCCGTTATAGCCTATAGAGATAATACGTGTGTCTTTTGTGAGAACAGCTCCCACATGCTTCTTGATACAATGAGAACGTTTGGCCAAATTGACCGCCAGTTCCATAAAAATATCATCAAAATCAGGTCTAATCATTTCTTATACTTTCGCCAAAATTAGCATTAGAAATCGAAGGCGGGTAAGAATCCTAAATTTTTGGTGCAAGTTTTTCGTTAATAAAGTATAAGTTAACATTCAGATACATTCCCCGTATTGAGAAGAAAAGATTAAAGCAATGAACAATCAACGCAAAAGCCTCTTTCTATTTACACTTATTCTGGCAATCGGTCTTACCTCTTGCAGCTCCATAGAAATTTTTGAAGAGAACAATGAAATCCCCATCAAAAACCCGTATCAGTCATTTGTCATCATCAATCAGGAAGTGGGGATGAGAGGTTTTTCTTCAGAATTTATAGATCACCAAGTACAAATACACTTAAGAGAAGCTTTGGAAGCACGCGGGTTAATTTACGATAAAACAACTCCTGAATTGGTAATCCGCTACACATCAAACGAAGATCCTAGAAAAAGAGAAAATTTCCAGAATTACAACCCTTACCCTTTTTGGGGTTACAGAGTATGGGATCCTTGGATGTACAATCCATACTTCAATAATCGGAATAACAATTCGGGCACAACCCACTACGAATTAGTTCAGGTGATTGTAGATTTTATCGATCAGAAAGAGGATAAACTACTGATGACTCTGACAGGGGTAACTGAAGTAAGCAGTCAGAAAAGTAAAAGTAAAAAAGTACTGAAAACCACTGATAAAATCATTGATTACTTCCTATATGAGTTGAAGCAAAGCCAATAGCTTCTACATTATTTCCCGGAAGCCGGTTACACCGGCTTTTCCCGGATTTCATCCGTATCCAAAACGCCCCCTCTTTCTGATAAAACCCTCATTTTTATTTGATACTTAGTTGGCAAAAAATTTGTGGCGCATTAATTGACTGTTACTTTTGTAACATATATAATGTATTTCAAACACAAATTTTAGTCATTTGATGCTAACCATTGTCCTGATAGATGACGATCCAATCAGTACCTTTATTACTGAAAAGCTCATTTCCAGAAATGTGAAAGAGCCCTGTCAATTCTATAAATATCTAAGTGCAAAGGCGGCTCTTAAAGAAATCTATTCCATCAAGCCCAATTACCTATTTTTGGATTTGAACATGCCGGAGATGACAGGTTGGGATTTTCTGGATAATTTTAATTCTGAGCAGACCGAAGCTCAAATCTACATATTGAGTAGTTCTGTGGACGAGAGGGATATCAGCAAAGCCAGCCGCTACAGTGTAGTGAAAGACTATCTCTCAAAACCCCTCATAAAAAAAAATATCAAATCTATTTTCAATTAATTCCCGACAGAGGCATTTACTTGCTTAAAAACGGGCTTTCAAACTTAATATCCACCATTTTTCTTTCTCTCACCTAAGCTGCCATATAGAGATGGCAGCGTAGAACTATCCTGTAAAACTATCGGAATATAGGTCGCGTAAAAAAAGTTGAAAAAAAATATATCCGCAGTATGGTGCTAATTATTTTTTTACTTTAATTCGTATCATTCAACTATTAAAAAACCCCTATCTAAACTACTATGGAGGATTTTGACGACGATTTCGAAGATGACGACAACTTCGCTGATGAGGAGGATTTCGACAATGATTTCGAAGATGAATATGATCTCGACGAAGAGAGTGGATTTGTCGATGACAACATCTTGGATTTTGATGAGGCCGATGAAGAGGAAGATTTCGATGATGATCAGTTCGATTAACGGGATTCCTTTGGTTAATTGGACTGAAGAATTTATCTTCGGGCAATCTTTAGAATTTCAACAATTTGATCATGATACTACTTGACGTTTTCAGTTCTCCGCTCGCCGGAGGTGCCCAGACCTTCCTAGTAATTGTATGTATATTAATCGGTCTTGGAGCCGGAATAACTGCAATAGACACCAGGAGCACATTCACCAAGAAGAAGAAAGCTGATCATTAATAACTTATATCTTAATTAAAAGGAGGCAAATGCCTCCTTTTTTTATGCCCACTGAAACACGCTTAGAGACCAAACCACATCAATTCAACTTTCCGGAGAAAATTCACTTTCCAGTAAAGCGAGGAGGTTTCTCTTGGAATTTTCTCTGTAGTTTTCCTGTGAAAAATCCAGATCAGGCAAAGTCATCACCTGATCAAATTGTTCTACTCCTCTTTCCCGGCCAGAGGTAATCAGCGTTATCTTCTTTGCATTCCTATGGGCTAATTGCAGCAATTCATAGCAAGCCTTACCTTCAGAAGACTGGCTATCGTATCTCCCCTCTCCCGTAATTATCAGATCGGCCCATTTCACTTTAATTTCCAGATTCACCGTCTCAAAAAAATACTCGGATCCAAACTTGATTTCCGTCTCAAAAAAAGCCGATAAGCCCAACGCAATTCCGCCCGCAGCTCCAAATCCAGATCTGTCTTCAAAAGTTTTCTTCTGTTTAAGAAACAAGCGGTCAATGACAGTTTTACATTCTTCTTCGTAAGTCTCAATTTGGTTTGGCAAAATTCCTTTTTGCGGGCCAAATACGGGAATTGCTCCCCTATCGCCGAAAAAAGTATTTCTAACATCACAAAGGCAGGAAAAACGAATGTTGTTGGGTGTTCGCAAAGATCTCTGAATGTGTCTGATTTTGGAAAGATAATTAGGAGAAAACTGTGTCAATTCCCTTCCCCTCTCATCCAAAAAAACTACTCCTAAAGCGGCTAGCATCCCTATTGCCAAATCAACTGTAGCGCTTCCGCCAAGTCCCAATATTATCTCCTCAGCGCCTAAGTCCACAGCATGCCCGATAAGCAGACCTGTACCAAAGCTGGATGCTACAAAGGGCTTCTTGGCCTCATTTCCCAACTTTGCTATTCCCGAGGCAGTAGAAACGTCTATATAGGCTTTTTTAGCGTCTTTATCCCATCCATAGGAGCAGGGAATGGGTCTTCCAAAGGGATCAAGAGCCCAAACACTCTTTCTTTCCAACTTTAGAATCTCAGTCAACAACTCACAGGTACCGTCTCCACCGTCAGCAATTGGAAGAACTTCTGTATTGACCTTGGAAAACTTATTGCGGATAAAAGTCTGTATTATTTCACCTGATTCACGTGCACTCATCGTGCCTTTGAATGCATTGGGAGAAATCAGGATATTCATAGCAATCAGGAATTTTTCATTCTTCGAAAATAATCCTTTGAAGCAGCTCTTACTTTTGGAGCTAAGTAAAATGTGGAGACCATAGTAGGAACGGCCATAATCGCATACATGCCATCCACCAAGCTAACCACCACCTCCAGGGAAGCTACAGCACCGGCAACGATTGTGATCAAATAGAAATAATTGTAATAATCGGCTCTTTTGGCTCCAAACAGATAGCCAAAACACTTATGACCATAATAAGAGTAGGTGAACATAGTGGACAGCGCAAAAACCAATACAGCAAACATCAACAGGTATCTACCTACTACCGGAAGCGCCATATCAAAAGCCGCGAGTGTAAGCCTCACACCATCCTTTTCGGTTGATTCCCACACGCCCGTAAGCATAATCACCAAAGCTGTCAACGTACAGACGATCACTGTATCGATAAAAGGACCAAGCATTGCAATCAAACCTTCACGAATAGGCTCATTGTTTTTGGAAGCACCATGTACCATGGGAGCAGTACCAATACCCGCTTCATTGGAGAAGGCTGCCCGTCTCGCTCCTACGACAATCACAGCCCCTACAGCTCCCCCTGCCACCGCCTCTCCTGTAAATGCATCAGTTACGATTTTCAACAGCATCTCAGGTACATCTCCTAGGTATTTGAATACGATAATAATCACCGTGACAAAATACAGCCCGACCATAAACGGAACCATCTTAGCCGCCACTGCAGCGATTCTCTTGATTCCTCCAAGAATTACGATCGCTACAAGTACCATCATTGTAATGCCTATAATCCATCGCGTCTTATCTCCTTCGTCCAGTCCTGCCGGTTCGAGAATTACCGTTCTGAGTACGGCAGTTAATTGATTGGCTTGAAAAATCGCCAGCAAACCTAAAATGCCTGCTGTACAAAAAATGACCGACAGGAACTTCCACTTTTTTCCCATCCCCTCTTCTATTACATACATGGGACCTCCTTGTATTTGTCCTTCGGAATCTTTTCCCCTATACATAATGGCGAGACTACAGGTATAAAACTTGGTTGCCATGCCTACAAAAGCAGAGACCCACATCCAAAAAATTGCACCGGGGCCGCCCATATTTATTGCGATAGCCACACCACTGATATTTCCAAGACCTACCGTGGCTGCAATAGCCGCAGACAATGCCTGAAAGGATGTGATCTGACCAGGCGCCATACTATCATCGTATTTCCCGCGAAGCAATCCTACCGCATGACCTATGCGACGAAAAGGAACAAACCCTGAGTGAAACAATAAAACCATTCCTCCGCCCATTAATATGATAAGCATTGGGGTTCCCCAAATCCAGTTAGCAAAGGAAATAATGTACTCGCCCATTAAGTGTTTATTGTTCCGGTAATCAAATTACCTGATTGTATCATTTAAATTAACATCCATATTAGGTTCATTTTAATCAATTTCAAAGAAGATTTCCGTCTAAGCAATAAAAAACCCGACTTCCGCCGGGTCTTTTAATTCTTTAATATGGTTTACCAATTGACTTTTGGAGATCGGTAGAAGCCTATACCGTTGATATCCCAGCGCTTACCCTGAATAGCAATTCTCTTCTGAAAATCTTCCCAGTTTCTCCGTTCATTGGATGACCAGGCGACTTCGGCCAAAGCTGCCAATCTAGGGAAAGCCATATATTCGATGTCTGCACGGCTGGCGATAGTTTCAGTCCACAGCGGTGCTTCAACACCCAAAATATCCGATTTGTTTATCCCTTCTGAATAAGTGGCAGGATCCCAATTGTACGCATCATCAAGTTCTATATAAGCTGCCCAGTGAAGTCCCAGTGTAGAAGTGGAATCATATTGCATATCAAGGTAGGCGCGCTTGGCAGGTGACATCAGTATTTGATTTCCTTGCTCCTTAGCCAAGTTTGCATTTTCTTCCAACGCCCAAAACTGAGCTACTGATCCGGGTAGCAGTTTTGCTGTGGCTATTTCATCCCAACCTATGCTCTTTTTACCATACTTGGTGACGATCTCCTGCACACGCTCTACAAAATAAATATAGTCAGCCTTCTCAGTGACATGTGACTCATCTCCACCAATATGAATATATGGTCCGGGAGTAAGCTCTACCAGTTCTCTTATTACATCCTCTACAAAAGTATAAGTGATCTCTTTGTTGGTGGCGAATGTGCTAAATCCCACTTCAATCCCCGTGTAAATCTCGGCAGGCTGAGGATTCTTGTCAAGAATGTCAAAATCAATCTTGCCTTCATTCATTATAGCGAAATCACCATTCGGCAGATTCACCCCCGGGTTTAGTTCTCCGTAAGACGCCAAAGCAGCATTGGTATGACCCGGCATATCTATTTCCGGTACGACTGTGATAAATCTATCAGCTGCGTATTTGACGATTTCGACATAATCTTCTTGGGTGAAAAATCCACCTTCAGTTCCCCCAACCTCGGTTTTCCCTCCTATTTCGGTCAATTTTGGCCAAGATTTGATTTCAATTCTCCAGCCCTGATCATCAGACAAATGTAGATGGAGGTAGTTGAATTTCAGGCTTCCCATCTGATCGATGTAATGCTTCACGTCTTCTACACTTATAAAGTGTCTAGCCACATCCAGCATTGCTCCTCTATAGGCAAACTCCGGTTCATCTTCAATTTTGCCATTTGATACCAACCAATCATGAGCTACGACAGAAGTGTTTTCTATCTCCACAGGAAGAGCTTTGATTAAAGTCTGCATCCCATAATACAACCCAGCGGCAGAAGTGGATGATATTTTTATCCAATCACTTTTGATTTCAATACTATATTTTTCTGAGGCCTCTCCGGAGATCAATTCCAAAATCAAATCGCCTTTACCAGTGCCTACAGGAATATCATATCCGGTGGCCGGACGTAGCTTTTCTGCCAAGTAATCTCCCACCCTTTTCAAGTCCTCACCACTTCCTACCAATTGAATGGAAGATCCTGAACCTAATTCAAATACTCCCGATGAGGATAAGATAGAGCTTGGAATTGGAATAATGCCCGTCTGGTCCAAAGGTATTGAATTTGGCGCTTGACAAGAACTGATAGAAAATGCTACAAGTGCAGCAATGATCTGTAAGGTATGCTTCATAAGATAAAAGGTTTGAGTAAACTTAATCTATTTTTTCAATAATCTCCCCAGCACTAATTGATTTTATAATTAAACAGCTATTCTTGTCTATTCATAAATCTCTTCAGCATAAGTCGAAGTATTTTTATGAGTGGACTCAAGATTGTGCGTTGTTTTTGATAATTTCAAATTTTACAGATCAGGAATTTGTCCGGTCAAATAAATCCAAAACCCTCTTTAACATAACTATTAATCTAATGAAAAGTGAAGGCTCAAATTCTGGGAATTCCAGAAGAAAATTTCTCAAAGGCTCTGCATTGGCAGCAGCCGGGTTTTACATTGTTCCCAGGCATGTCTTAGGAGGTCCCGGTTTTATAGCTCCAAGTGACAAACTTAGGGTAGCCGGTATTGGTGTAGGTGGAATGGGAGGAAGTGATGTACGTGGTATAACCCAAACAGGAAAAGTTGACTTTGTAGCACTTTGCGATGTAGATGATAGTAGAGCAAAGTCAAGTAGGGAATTACACCCAAAAGCTAACTATTACAAGGATTTCCGGGACTTGCTGGAAAAGGAGGAAAAGAATATTGACGCAGTCACTGTATCCACTCCCGATCACATGCATGCTGTAGCGGCCATGACTGCCATGAAAATGGGTAAGCATGTCTATGTGCAAAAACCACTTGCCCACGATATCTACGAGGCTAGAATGCTTACTGAAGCAGCTGAAAAATATAAAGTAGTCACCCAAATGGGTAATCAGGGTTCTTCAGGGGATGGTGTCCGTCAAATGGTGGAGTGGTACGAAGCAGGATTAATAGGTGACGCTACCAAAGTATATTCATGGACAGATAGACCGGTATGGCCTCAGGGGATCCAATGGCCTACAGAACCTGTGACTCCTCCCGCTGATTTGGACTGGGATCTTTGGTTAGGGACAGCACCATACAAAGATTACGTAGGCAATCTAGTTCCGTTTAACTGGCGTGGATGGTGGGATTATGGAACAGGTGCACTAGGCGATATGGCTTGCCACATTATGGAGCCTCCATTCCGGGTTTTGGGTCTTGGCTATCCGAAATCCGCCGAGTGTTCTGTAGGTTCTGTATATGTGGGTGAATTTAAAAGAGGCTACTTCCCTGAAAGCTGTCCTCCTTCTTCCCATATTACTTTACGATTTGACAGACCGGGAAAAGATGACCTTGAATTCCATTGGATGGATGGGGGCATTCAACCTACCAGACCTGAGGAATTGGCTCCAAACGAGCAAATGGGAGATGGCGGTAATGGCGTTATAATAGAAGGCACTAAAGGAAAAATGATGTGCTCTACATACGGTAAAAATCCGCAGTTGCTACCTACTTCAAAAACCCAAGAAGTAAATACTCCTCAGACGCTGCACAGGGTTTCCGGTGGAGATAGTGGTCACTACAATAACTGGGTAGAAGCCTGTATCGCCGGACATGGATCAGAGGAGTTCAAGAACTTAAGTTCACCATTCTCTATCGCAGGTCCATTGACTGAATCTGTCCTGATGGGAAATCTTGCTATAAGAAGCTACGATTACAGAACCCCTAAGCCTGATAATGCCAACCAATTCGATTATCCGGGCAGAGGAATCAAGCTAGTATGGGATGGTCCTGAGATGAAGGTTACCAACTTCGAACCTGCCAATCAATTTGTTCGCAGGGAATACAGAGGAGATTATTCACTTTAATAAAAAAAACGGCTTTGAAAATATTTTCAAAGCCGTTTTCACTATTGCTCTACTTCCAGTTCTACTCTTCTGTTTTTGGATCTCCCTACTTCTGTTGCATTGGAAGCAAGTGGCTTTGTACCTCCCCAGCCTGAGATCCTGAGACTCTCGAAGGCAACTCCCTGTCCGGTCAAGAAATCCCGCACGCTTCCGGCTCTTTCCAATGAAAGTCCTTTGTTCAGCCCCGGATCCCCCGCATTGTCCGTATGCCCATGGATTCTGAGTTTCATACTCGGGTTTTCCAATAAGAATTCCGCCAATTCTTTCAATGAAGCTTTTGTCTGCTCTCCTTCCAATTCTGCAGTTCCTCTTTTGAAGTTCACATTATCAAGCAATACCACATTTCCAGACTCTGCTTTTGTCATTAGAACCACAGTAGGCTCACCGGTCTTTATCTCATTGAGTGAAATAATTTTCGGGAAATACCCTTCGGCATTGACCTTTATCTCTCCCACTTTTGTATCCTCCAATTCTGAAAATTTAATAGGGTCAGTTGCACTTTTGGAAACTATTGAGTCTCCTACTTTCCAGGTGATAGTGTAAGGAACCAATTTCTTATTCTTTGCATCCACGACGAACCAAGAAATAGGATTTTCTTCCTTATCGGCACTTTTTTCCATTACTTTCACCTCAGGAATTCCAATAGTAGTAGAAGGATAAATTGGCACCACTGACACGCTTTTGGCCTCTGCCTGAGGGATCTCAGGAGTCAAAGGCTCAGAAGCAGCCGCGGTAAACTCCTCCGGTATCACTAGAGGAACCACGGTTTCGAAAGTTAATAAGTCTGCAAAACCATCGCTATTCTGCGTGCTAGTCCACACCACCTCTTCCTCATTGATAAATGTAACTGAAACTTCAGATCCCGGAGAACTCACTTGCTGCCATATTACCGGTTTGCTCCAGTTATCCCAGCCGTCTCCCATTCGTTTTGAAATAAATATATCCTTCCCCTGTGCTCCCTCGTGCATATTGGAAGAGAAATACAATTTTTGTGTTTTAGAATCGTAGTAAGGACTCATCTCCTGTCCCTTGGTATTTATAGCAGCCCCAATGTTGACAGGGGTTGACCATGCGATCGGTCCGGTTTTCTCGCTCACATAGATATCTTCATTTCCTTTGGAATCTTTTCCCTTTCCTGAAAGAAAAATCACATTCCCGCCCGAAGCCACTCTACCGGTGACCTGCCCGGAAATCCCTTCCAGACCATCCATGGTTACCTGACGAAGAAAATTCCATTCAGTACCAAACTTGGAATATTGGTAAATCCCGAATCTCTTACCTCCTGTATGATACACCAGCAGGGTAAGGTAATCTTCCAAGCCCAGGGAAAAATCATATCCATCTGTGCTGAGATCTGCGCGGTGAACTGCTTCTTGCCATTCTCCGGACTCGGATTTTCTGGTCATCCAGATATCTCCGGGATCTGTGATGCCCCCAATATTATCAGGGTGAAAAGCACGGGTGAACAGTAGCGTATTGTCTCCAATCCATACCGGATTCATATCATCCTGTGGACTATTGGCTCCGGAAAGTGATACTATCTTTTGAGCTTCCAGATTACCTGAAAAGCAAAAAGCAAGTAGCATTGCGCCACTTGCTCCTTTTAATACATTCGTGAATTTTCTCATAGTTTATTGATCCAGCACAATGGCAAATACCAATGGTGCTACGATCGTTGCATCAGACTCGATGATAAATTTCGGAGTATCTATTCCCAACTTGCCCCAAGTGATTTTTTCATTTGGCACAGCTCCGGAATACGAACCGTAAGAAGTGGTCGAATCAGAGATCTGACAGAAATATCCCCAAAGCGGCACATTATCTCTCTGCAAGTCCTGATGCAACATCGGCACCACACATATAGGGAAGTCTCCTGCAATTCCCCCGCCAATCTGGAAAAATCCGATAGTACTTTCGTCGGTTGCGGTATTAGTATACCATTCGGCTAGGTACATCATGTACTCAATTCCGCTGCGTACGGTGTGTACATTCTTCACATCACCGGAGATCACATGACCTGCAAACATATTTCCCAACGTAGAATCTTCCCATCCCGGCACAATGATAGGCAGGTTTTTCTTAGCTGCCTCCAGCAACCAGCTGTCCTTGGGATCGATTTGATAAGACCCTTCCAACTTACCGGATAGGAGAATTTTATAGAAAAACTCGTGCGGAAAGAAAGCTTCTCCGGCCTGATCCGCCTTTACCCATTCTTCCAAGATCACATTTTCAATTCTTCGCATAGCTTCCATTTCAGGAATGCAGGTATCAGTCACACGATTCATGTGCCGCTCTACCAAATCCTGCTCCTGTGCAGGAGTAAGCTCACGGTAGTTTGGAATCCTCTCATAATAATCATGCGCCACCAAATTGAAGACGTCCTCTTCCAAATTTGCACCTGTACAGGTGATGATTTGGATTTTGTCTTGACGGATCATCTCAGCAAGAGAAATACCCAGCTCAGCAGTAGACATCGCTCCCGCCAGGGTGACCATCATCTTACCACCATTGTCCAGATGGCTTTTATATCCTTCTGCGGCATCGATCAATGCGGCTGCATTGAAATGACGGTAGTTATGCTTTAAAAATTCAGTGATTTTCATTCTATAAATTTTCGTTAGAGTGCCAAAATTACCCAATTTTTTCCCACAAAAAAACCCAGTCTAAACCGGGTTTCACTAGTTGGAAAGAGTAACTCAACTTATTTAGCTGTGTCCGTAGGAGACGAAGTGTACTCTTTATTAATTCCTTCAATTACGGTGGAAGTAAGGTCAATTGCATCATTGGCGTACCAAACTGCTCCGCCCCTGGTGTAGCTCAAGATCACATCAATGTTATTGGTTTCGGCATAACTTTTAAGATACTTCTGAACTTTGTCATAAACGTCGCTATAAAGAGTAGACTCATCAGCCGACAATTCCTGCATCAGATTATCACGGTAGGTCATCAAGTTTTGCTCTTTCTTAGCCAATTCCTCTTGCTTAGCTCTAGCCTGATTTTGAGTCATATTGCCACCAGTCTGTTGGAAAGTTTGGATTTCCTGTTCAAATCCCCTAGCTCTGCTTTGAAGATCGCCTTCAAATTTCTTTCCTTTTTCGGTAAGCTCTTCTGATTTCTTCTTAAAGTAATCATACTTATTGATCACGCTGTCAGTGTAAACAAAAGCGATGTTCAATTCGCCTTGTTTCACTTCTTTGGAAGTGCTTTCGCCAGCCGCTGTAGAAGTTTCAGCTTTATCACAGCTGTATAGAAGCATTGTAGCAAGGCTCAATGCACCGATTAGTATTAGTCCTCTTTTCACTTTGTAGATGTTAATGATTACAAGGTCGCAAATATAAAGAAAGTATTGATTTTACAAGAATTGACTAAAAATCTCTCTCAAACTTTAAAATCCACCTTTCAAAAATACAACTCTTGGGCTAGCCTATATACCATGGTATGAGCTTCGACTATTTTGGATACCTGAGAGGAATATCCACCGCCCATACAGCACATTATTGGTACATTCAGAGATTTAGCCAGCTTCAGAATAATAGCATCGCGGGTTTTCACACCGGCTAAACTCAATGACAACCTTCCCAATTTGTCACTATCCAACACATCCACCCCAGACTGATAGATGATGAAGTCAGGTGTGAATTTTTTCAGAATGAGTTCAAGCTGAGATTGAAGAATTGCTAAATATTCCTGATCTCCGGTCCCATCCGCCACCGCACAGTCTAGGTCAGAAACTTCTTTGTGCATAGGGTAGTTTTTTTCTCCATGCATGCTGAACGTGAAAACAGATGGATCATCAGCAAATATACTTGCAGTGCCATTGCCCTGATGTACGTCTAGATCAATAATCAAAACTTTCTTAGAAAACTGATTGTCAATCAAATAGTTAGCCACAACAGCAATATCATTTAACAAGCAAAAGCCCTCTCCCCGATCAGCAAAAGCATGGTGGGTGCCTCCTGCTATGTTCATCGCAACCCCATACTCCAAGGCATACAGCGCAGCTTGTATAGAACCCTGCACAATAATAACCTCCCTATCCACCAGTTCTTTAGACAAAGGAAAACCCGTAGCGCGAACTTCTGATTTGGACAAAGTCAACTGCTTAAGCTTATTCCAATATTCCCTCGTATGGGTATTTAGAATCCATTTTTCACTTACAGGAGTCGGTTCAAAGAAATTCTCCTCAGTCACCACCCCTTCGTATAATAACTGACCCGGGAGCAACTCATATTTCTCCATCGGAAATCTATGATTTTCGGGCAATGGATGCTTATATATAGGCGAAAATGCAATTTTCAGCATAAAAAAACGCTTGTGGTTAGCAAGCGTTGTTTGGTGTTTACGGCTAAAATACCATCAATCTTCGATATCCTCCTCTTCTTCGGATTGAAAAGCATACATGGTATCGTCAAGCTTTAGCGTGTCATCGTTAAATTCCTTAATAAAATTTGAAATCACAGTCTCATCTATATGATCCACATTCAAACCGGCATCTACACCTATGCCGAAATCATGATGAGTATCCACATCTACGAATTCCTGTACTTTCACACTTTCCTCCTCTTCGATTTCCATGATAATTTCGGTGATAAACCAACCGATTTCCTCCTCCTCACTTGTCAATGGCTTCAGATTGCCATTTTCATCTTCTTCATAGGATATACTTTTAAAATTTGGAAATTTCTGAGCGGCCTTATGTTCAGCCAATTCATATACTTCACTGGCATGATGTAGCCTAAGTGTGTACAATGCTGCATCGTATATTACTTCTTTGCCTTGATACATTCCTATGAAATAGAAATTCACAAACTCGTCGGAGTTTTCTTCATCGGGAATGATTTTGAAGGTCTTATTGAGCTTACTTAGCTCTTCCTTTAGCTCCTCGATGCGCTGCGGGTCAAAACCTGGATTTGAGATTGACATAGGTCAAATATTTAAAGAATATTTAGTTTAAGTGATTAGCAGGTCAATAGTACTAAATCCTTTAGTAATATAGCATCAAAATCTAATCGAATTTTATTAATTACACAAAGTCTTCTTAAGAAATTGTAATGAAATGGGATGTTTTTTAGAATCACAATACCCTGAAATTCAAGGAGAAAATTGATTTTTGTTTTTTCAGTATAACTGCAAGAGTGAATTTTTTGTTTTTCGTATTTACTGATTTTTAGGCAGAGTAAAATAAGGCGCATTATTAGAACGAATGAAATGGTCAAATAATCTTCATTTCCTACATTTCTGCCTCAAAAAAATCATTTTCTCGAATAGAGGGTTTCAAATCATGGACTAAGCCTTTAAGAGAATGAGTGACTCACAGAGCATTCTGTCTTGAAAGCTCAACCATTGCCCCTTACATCTAAGCAAGTCGTATTAAATCCGGCCTGCATTTTTGAAAACCTGATAAATATCATCTAATCAGATGGAATGGAAAGGGCATGAATTTCGTTACTTGATTTACGTTGCATTATATTTGTATTTCTAACATTAATCTTAAGCCGAGTGATAATTATAGTCTTCTTCTTGTTGCATTGGTATTTCTCCCTGTTTTGCCAAAGCTTCTTCCTACACAGATACGCTGCCCATCAAATGTTCTACATGAATAAGTATTGGGAAAAGTTCTTCTATTTCTTCACATGGATGTGGCAAGGCAGCTCATACCTTTCTCCACGGGCATATGCTATCTTACATAGAATGCACCATGCCTACAGTGATACCCCAAAAGATCCACATAGCCCTCATCATACAGAGAATTTATTTACCATGATGTGGAAGACAAAGAATATTTACAATGAGTATTTTTCTTTCCGTCTGAAACCTGAAGAGCGATTCTCCAAGGATATTCCTGATTGGAACAAATTTGACAAATTTGCAGACACCATGATTGTGAGGGTAAGCTGGGGATTACTGTATGTAGCCATCTATGTACTTTGTATCTCTGTATTTGATCTGCCCGGTACACATTGGTGGATGTATTTCCTTCTCCCTATTCACTTCCTTATGGGGCCAGTGCATGGCGCTATTGTAAACTGGAGCGGGCACAAGTACGGGTATGCGAATTTTGACAACAATGACCAGTCTAAAAACAGTCTTCTTCTAGACGTTTTGATGCTGGGAGAGTTGTTCCAAAACAATCACCACAGACTTCCCAACAGACCAAATTTCGCTGTTAAATGGTATGAATTTGACCCTACTTACCCGATCGTGAAATTGCTTCACATGACAAGGATAATCAAATTAAGACCTGCATAATTGAAATGGCCTCAAATGAGGCCATTTTTGTTGAAATCGATAAATTAGAGTACAAACGTCAGATCTCTTTGGTTAAAAAATATTAAAAGTAAAGGTGGTTTTTTTTGCAATTGTGAAACTAAACGAATAATTTTCTAGCAATTAAAACTTAACGCCTTATTTATGAAACCATTAACAAGAGCAGAAGAGGATATCATGCAGATCCTCTGGGATATCGAACGAGGGTTCGTGAAAGATATCCTTACTCCGATGAGCGAACCGAAGCCCGCCTATAACACTGTCTCGACAATTGTCAGGATTTTGGAAAGAAAAGGATTTGTAAGCCACAAATCTTACGGTAAAAGTCACGAGTACTTTCCAATTGTTTCCAAAGACGAATATCGTTCATTCATCATTAAGAAAATGCTGGATGGCTATTTCGAAAATTCTTTCGGAAAACTCACTGATTTTTTCAAAAATGACGAGACACTGAATACGAAATCGTATCAATAGCCATTTTTGAAAAAGTGAAAAAGAACAAAAACCTGGTAGTAATACCAGGTTTTTTTATCTCTAACTTATATTCCATTTTTGCCCCGATAGGCGTTATTCCGACATATCTCGGCAAGCTTTTTCGACTTTATCAATTCACTTCTTTTAATAATTCTTCTACAGCCTTCTGAAGTTGCTGATCTTGTCCCTGATCAATTTTGCCCGGCATATTTTTCACTTCAAATTGAGGTTTGGTCTCGTTATTCTCCAGCCATTCTCCCGCTTTATTCTTAGCCGATATAGGTACGGCTCCCCAGCGTGATCCATCAGGTAAAGCTTCCCAGCCGGCAAATGAACAGGTGCCCGGCGTAGGCATTCCCACTGTCTTACCTATCTTTAAATCAGTGTAACCACAGGCGAAGCAATGCCCGTCAGAATAATTGGCTTCATTGAACATCGCCAGCGTAGGCTTAGTCCATCGGGCAGTAGGCTCGTATCCTACTTCCCTCGCCTCAGTAGCGTAAGTCAGAAATTTCTCTCCCGTGAAAAACATGGCCAAGTCAGCTACCAAATCACCGCCTCCATTGAATCTGGTATCTACGATTACAGCCTCACTATCATGGTATTTGCCCATCATCTCCTCATACACGTTTCTATAAGGTTCATCACTCATGCCCGGAATATGCACATAGCCGAGTTTGCCATCACTAAGACTGTCCACTTCTGCCTGATTCATTTTCACCCATCGCTTGTACAGCAATTGATTTTCTGTCCTAAGCGAAATCGGCTTGACAGTAACTTGCTTTCTCTCCTTCGACTCCGGATTTACCAGTTCAAGTAATGTGAATGTATCCGCTTTTCGATTGAGAAACTTTGCTATATCACTTTCAGCCGTAAGGGTCTGACCATCTATTTTCTCGATAACCATTCCTTTCTTGATGTCTAAACCCGTTTTATCCAAAGGTCCACCTGCAATAACCTCCGTGATTTTAATGCCGTCACCCGTATGTTTATAATCCCAAAACACACCCAGAGATGCAGTGGCATCAGCCATATCCACAGATCTTGAGTATCGGGCACCGGCATGTGACACATTCAATTCTCCTATCATCTCTGAGATCATCTCAGAAAACTCGTAGCTATTACCTATGGATGGAAGATACTTCTGATAATCTACCTTGGCAGAATCCCAATCAACCCCATGCATGTCCGGCGTATAGAATATGCCTTTGGTGCGGAGCCATACGTGCTCAAACATATAGGCCATTTCTGCTTCCTTATCATACGTCATTTCACCTGAGATTTTAATCGCCTCCTTTTTCATCCCTTCAGGATTGATCTTAGAGATGCTTCCATTGCTTAGCAGATAAAGAAATTTCTGATCCTTATCCCAGGTCAAATTCGCATAATTGGCATCTAAGCTAAGTTCCTGCTTTGTCTCCTTGGTTCTAAGATCTGTGCTCCATAGATTCATTCCCTTCTCAAATGCCGCCAAATAATAAAGTTTATCTCCATCCTTTGACAAAACCGCATCTCCAAGAGAAGAAGAATGAATCGTCAATTTGGCTTTCCGGTCTTCTATTCCATCCCACTCAAACTTCAAATCCCCAACCTTCTTGTCTTTTTCTTTGTCCTTCTCCTTATCCTCTTTTGATTTATCGTCCTTCTCTTCCTTCTTATTGGCTTTCTCTATTTCCTTCATCAAGTCAAAGTCTTCTTTGGATAGGGTGAATTTCTCCCAAGCAGTCTTATCAAAAAAGAGGGTATAGACATCATTCTGGCTTTGTCCACTGGTAGCATAGCTCCGCAAACCGTCTCGATTGGAGAACCACAGCATTTGTTTTCCATCGTTCACCCACATCGCATTGTCATCTCCGTACCCACTTTTAGTCAGGTTTTTCATCTTCTGCTTGCCGGAAGCATCCAAGAGCACGACTTCGGAATTTGCCATTGTAGGTCTATAAGTAGCCAAAAGCCACTTGCTGTCAGGAGCCCAAGTGAAGTACTGATCTCCATCACGCATATGGAAAAGTTCATCCGGAGTCATCAGCGTAACAGTTTCCTGCGATGCCAAGTCCAATACTTTTAGAGTTCTTCTGTCTTCCACATAAGCCAGCTTTTTCCCATCCGGGGAAAACTTGGGTAAGTAAGCCTCACCTTCTGATTTTACGAGTGGTTTCTCTTCCAGCAGTGTTGAAGCAAAGAAAAAAGGCTCTTCTGATCTTACTTTGGTACTTTGGAAAATCTGCCACTTGCCCTCTCTTTCACTTGCATAGACCAGTGATTTTCCGTCAGGGGCAAACTCCACAAAGCGTTCCTGCTCCGGAGTATTTGTGATTCTTTTAGTGAAAGATCCGTCCACTGAAGTCACAAAAACCTCTCCTCTAGCCACAAAAGCAATCTCTTTGCCATCGGGAGAAATGGACATTTCTCTTACGCCTCCATTGATAGAGATGTAATTATCTGAATTGGTAATTGCTTGTGTCTGGAGCGTGATCGCGAGCTTCTTTGGAGCTTGCCCCTTGCGAAGTGTATAGAGTTCTCCATCGTATCCAAAGCTCATCAACCCATCACTGGAAATGCTCAAAAAACGGACTGGGAAATTCTCCAATGTAGTAAGTGCCTCTGTTTGGGAAGGATCGGCAGCATTCATTGCAAAGATATTGAAGCTTCCATTGGCCTCGCTCAGGTAATAGATCTCCGATTCATCAGGAGAAAAGACCGGGTTTCTATCTTCTCCATAGAAGGTGGTCAGCATTTTATGGGTGTTGGCTTTGGTGTCATAGAGCCAGATGTCTCTGGCAATGCCCGACTGATGGTGCTTGCGCCATTCATTCTCTCCTCCCTTTTTGTCGTGGTAGATCATCTTGCTTCCGTCCTTGCTCACCTTCGTATATTCAGCAGGAACCGTCAAGATCTGATCTACCCTTCCACCCTTACGGGGGACGGAATATAGCTCAGGCTGCGAACCCGATGGATATTGTCTATGCTCAGCCATATCCATCCGCTGGGTTCCAAATAGTATCGATTGATCATCCGCGGAGAATTCAAATGGCAGTTCATCATTCGAATGAAATGTAAGTCTGGTAGCAGGGCCGCCTTCAGGACTCATGGTGAAAATATCAAAGTTACCATAGCGGTCAGAAGCGAAAGCGATTGTCTTTCCATCGTGACTCCATACAGCCTGATAATCATGAGCCTCGTGAAATGTAAGCTGTCGGGCAACTCCCCCAGAACTGGCTACTAAATACAGATCACCCTTATAGGTAAAGACAATCCGGGTTCCATCGGGAGAAATAGCCGGATAGCGCATCCATCTGGGAGCTTCTTGTGCTATTGAAATATTGCCCAATAAACAGCATATGAGCAGTGCAAAAATCTTTAATCTTTTAGTCATAAAGTTGGATTTAGTGCTTTAAATTAAACAAAAATCGAATTTGAATTACCTGACTTTATTTGATCGGCTTTATTCTGTACACTTAGGATTAAAATCCTATAATGGATTAAAGCTTTCCTTCATTCCTTCGGTATACAAGACTATATTTGCACCTCGAAAAATCAACTCATTGGATGAACTCATTTATAGAAGAATTACGCTGGAGAGGCATGCTTCAGGATATGACCCCCGAAATCGAAGAACACCTGACTAAAGGCATGGCTTCGGCATATCTGGGTTTTGACCCTACAGCAGATTCCCTGCATATTGGTCACTTGGTAGGTGTGATGACCTTACTGCACTTCCAGCGTGCCGGACATAAGCCATTTGCGCTCGTAGGCGGTGCTACAGGGATGATCGGAGATCCTTCCTTCAAATCCGCTGAGAGAAATCTTCTGGATAAACCTACACTGGATCACAACGTGGCATGCATTCAGGACCAACTTTCGAAGTTTTTGGATTTTTCCGGTTCTACGGCTAACAAAGCCGAACTGGTGAATAACTATGACTGGATGTCAGAATTCAGCTTTTTGGACTTTATCCGCGATATAGGAAAACACATCACCGTGAATTACATGATGTCCAAGGATTCTGTAAAAAGACGACTGGAAGACGGCAATGGGCTTTCCTTTACAGAATTCACTTATCAGCTGATCCAAGGCTATGATTTTTATCATTTGTGGAAAAATAAAAACTGCTCTATTCAGTTGGGCGGATCAGATCAATGGGGAAATATCGTAACAGGCACAGAATTGATCCGAAGAATGGGAGGAGGAAGTGCTTATGCGCTGACCGTTCCTTTGATCACCAAAGCAGATGGAACGAAATTCGGCAAAACCGAAGGCGGCTCGGTATGGCTGGATCCAGAAAAAACTTCCCCTTATGCATTCTACCAGTTTTGGCTGAATGTGTCTGATGAAGATGCTACGAAATACATCCGGATTTTTACCGTTTTGGATCAGACCACAATTGAAACACTGGAAGCTGAGCATGCCGAGGCACCGCATCTTCGCGTATTTCAAAAGGAAATAGCGAAGCAAATCACGGTTATGGTTCATGGTGAATCCAATTTTGATATGGCCGTGAAAGCATCGGAGATATTATTTGGCAAGTCTTCCACTGAAGATTTGGCGGCACTGGATGAGCGTACTTTCCTTCAGGTCTTCGAGGGCGTTCCCCAGGTTCAGGTTGATCGGGAAGAATATGCAGGACTAAATTCTATTCTGGATCTCTTTGGGGAAATTACTCAGGGAGTTGTTTTTCCATCGAAAGGAGAAGCCAGAAAAATGATCCAAGGAGGTGGAGTAAGTATCAACAAAGAAAAGCTTTCGGATCCGAACGCTGCAATTGATTTGACTCTACTTCAAAACAAATATTTGCTTGTGCAAAAAGGCAAGAAAAATTATTACATCGTGGAAGTTAAGTAAGTACATGATACTCACTCCAAAAAAGGCTTTAGGGAATCTCTAAAGCCTTTTTTTTAGGACTTTTGGTCAAAATAATAAATGACCGCAAGCCTGTTTTTGACCCAAGTTTAATATCTTTGAACTCTATTTTTATAAACTATTTAATATCCATGGCAGGAGAGAAAAATAAGGAAAAACTCATTTTAGATTCAGCTGTAGCACTCTTTACTTCCAAAGGTTATCTGGCCACTAGAATGGAGGATGTGGCCAAAGCAGCCGGGATCAGCAAAGGCCTCACCTATTTCTATTACAAAAATAAGGAAGACCTTTTTATGGCTTTGACCAAGAAAGCCTTCGATCAGTTCAAGGATGAATTCCGCGACGAATGGTCTACTAGATCCAAGGGGAAAACAGGGCTGGATATGCTTTGTTCTTTGCTGGTGAAGATTGTTGTCTTTGCGAAAGCCAATCAAGTGTATTACGATTCTATTCTCAATTTCCTTGATCTACTCAAGAAGTACAACAATCCGGAAACACGAAAATTAATTGATCCGAAAACACTGGAATCTACCCATTTTCAGAAACTCCTGGAAATCCATCATGAGCCTGCCAAAATAGGAATAATGATGGTGAGTCAAGGGATCAAAGACGGCAGTATTCGGGCAGAATTACAGCCGGAAATTACTTTTTACACGATCTGGAGTATGATCATTGGCTATGAGAAAATGCTCGGTCCGATAGAATATGAAGGCAAAGATCTAAAAATCCACTCTGAAAACTGGGAACCGGGATTCCTTCGTCTTATGCAGGAAATGCTAAAAGGCACTATTCAAGCAACCAAGAAAACTACAGTGCAAACTAGCTTATTCTAGTACAAGTAAAGAGAGCACAGGTAGTATAAAATAATAAAGGCTGTCGAGAAGGTTTTTCGACAGCCTTTATTTATATACTTAGTAGATGGTGCTCAACTTAATTATCAATTTACATCTCCCATCATTTTCTTGATCATAGGCCTCAGTAGGAAGAGTAAGGCAGCAGAACCGAAGACGGTATAAACGATCAACATGTATTGGTCAGGCATCTGGGCCAAGGCTTCATCCGTACCACCGCTTGCCTCACCGGCTATCAAGCCTGCAAACAGATTTCCCAGAGCAATGGATAAAAACCAGATTCCCATCATTTGCCCTCCATAGCCTTTTGGAGCCAATTTAGTCACCAGACTAAGCCCTACAGGAGATAAACTCAATTCACCGAATGTATGGAACATAAAAGTGACCAGCAGCCAAGTAGGTGCTGCAAGCTCACCTGAAGCTGCGATTTTGGTAGCGAAATACATCACAAAAAAACCAATGCCCAAAAACAGAAGCCCAAACGTAAATTTCAGAGGTGAGCTTGGCTCAAGGTTCCTTCTGCCCATCCATACCCAAAGTGCTCCAAAAAGCGGTGCAAAAAGGATAATAAAAAAAGAATTAATAGACTGGAAATAACTGGTAGGGATCTCCCAATCCAAAATAGTGCGATCTGTAAAACGCTCAGCAAATAGATTCAGTGTAGATCCTGCCTGTTCAAATCCTGACCAGAACATGGCGGAGAAAAGAAATAGAATAGCAATTACCCCTACTTTGCTTTTGTCTGACTTTTCCAGCCCTCCAAAAATTATCACATATCCCAGATAACCGAAAGCAACCAGTGCGATAATCGTACCCGAAGCTCCTGCGATGGCAGAAACATTGATCGGTATCACACCCATAAATAGCACCCCAACTACCGCTACCACACCAAGTCCTATATAAGTCACCAAGGATCTCAATTTCTTTTGACCCGATACTTCTTCTTCGGTCACCACCAACGGCGGTTCACCGTATCCTTCCAGTATTCCCCCGGACAGTTTATACTGAATTAGTCCGAAAACCATTCCCAATCCCGCAAGCCCAAAACCGAGGTGCATATCATAAGTTGCCAACGTACCACAGGCAATTGGAGCTATAAATCCGCCAAGGTTGATTCCCATGTAGAAAATAGAAAAACCTGCATCACGTTTTGAGCTCCCTTTAGGATAAAGCTGTCCTACAATCGAACTGATATTTGGCTTCAAAAGCCCGGTTCCCACTACTATCAGTACCAAACCCAGAAAGAAAGAGGAGGTATCAAGTGCGCTCAATTCGGCTTTGATCGAATGGCTGCCCGAGAACAACGCCATTAATCCGGGAAGAGCCATTGTAAAGTGACCTATAGCAATGATAATCCCACCGTACCATACAGATTTTTTCAATCCGAAAAGCCGGTCCGCAAGCCAGCCGCCGGGCAAAGCCAACAAATAAACCCCCATGGTGTAGAGACCATAAATTGCTCCGGAAGTCTGGTCGTCAAACCCCAAACCTCCCTCCGCGATAGACATAGTCATAAACAGTATGAGCAATGCCCGCATGCCATAAAAGCTGAATCGCTCCCACATTTCTGTGAAAAAGAGTATCATCAGGCCTTTAGGATGGCCAAAAACAGTAGGCCCTTCAAATTCAGGAGTAAGTTGTTTTTCCAAGGAAAGTTTTATTTGGGTGAAATCAATTTTGCAATGATAAACCTTTTTAGGGCTTGTTTCCAAAGTTAGAGCAACTGAATTATAGCTTTGTACCTGATTTTTACACCACTGGAAAGACATAACCGCACCATGTCTTCTTATATACAAACCAGTACCGAAATAAACATCTGTTTTTTACATGCAATCGATTGTAATGTAAAATAAAGCACATTTTATTGGTCTATTTAAAAGGTATTTCAGTAGTTTTGTGAAGACAATTTTCAGATTGTAAACCCAAATATTTATGCAGGAACTAGATCTGGCAACCCAGACTTCCCCCCTGGCTTTTCTTAGTACTACAACCAACAGAAAAGTTCATGTCAATCTTCCACCCGCTGAGCTGGTGGAAATTGCTTTAGCGCGAAAAGAAGGAAAACTCACTTCCACCGGCGCATTGATGGCAGATACCGGTGCATTCACCGGGAGATCCCCAAAAGACCGTTACATCGTCCTAGATGATAAAACCAAAGAATCGGTCTGGTGGAGTGACATCAACATTCCATTTGATGTTGAGAAATTCAGTCTGCTAATGGGCAAGATGAAAGCATTTTTAGCGGACAAGGAGCTCTTTGTCAGGGATGCTTATGCCGGTGCAGACGAGAGCTACAGACTCAAATTGAAGGTGATTAATACCAAAGCTTGGCACAATCTCTTCTGCTACAACATGTTTCTAAGGCCTTCGGAATCAGAATTGGAAAATTTTGAGCATGATTTTACAATCATTTGTGCTCCGGAATTCGAGGCCGATCCCAAAACTGACGGTACCAAAAGCCCAAATTTCGCAATAATCAATCTCACCGAGCGAATCATCCTGATTGGTGGTACCGGTTACGCAGGGGAAATGAAAAAGGGGATTTTCTCAGTACTCAACTTCATTCTTCCCCATGAACGAAATGTTCTTTCTATGCATTGCTCTGCAAATGTGGGATCGGATGGAGACACCGCTATTTTCTTTGGGCTATCCGGCACTGGCAAAACCACCCTTTCGGCAGATCCTAACCGATATTTAATCGGAGATGACGAGCATGGCTGGACCGAAGAAGGAGTATTCAACTTCGAAGGAGGTTGCTATGCCAAAGTCATTGATTTAAGCAGAGAGAAAGAGCCCGAAATCTGGGATGCGATCAAATTCGGATCCATCGTAGAAAACACACGATTTAAGGGAAAATCCAGGGAAGTTGATTTTACGGATAAATCCGTAACTGAAAATACCCGTACTGCCTACCCTATTGACTATATACCGAATGCACTGATACCATCTAAAGCAGATATACCGAAAAATATTTTCTTCCTGACGGCAGATGCTTTTGGGGTGATCCCTCCTATTTCCAAATTGAATAAAAGTCAGGCAATGTATCATTTTATTTCCGGCTACACAGCAAAAGTGGCAGGGACAGAAATGGGTATAACCGAACCAAAACTGACTTTCTCGGCATGTTTTGGTGCAGCTTTCCTTCCACTTCATCCTACAAAATATGCCACTTTATTCGGCGAAAAGATGGAAAAGTATGACACCAATGTTTGGTTGATCAATACCGGCTGGACCGGTGGTCCCTACGGAGTAGGATCAAGAATGAAACTGGCTTATACCCGGGCTATGATTACGGCAGCTTTGGAGGGGAAATTAGATCAGGTCAAGTTCGCTGAGCATCGGTTTTTTGGATTTCAGATCCCTCAGGAATGTCCAAATGTGCCCTCAGAGATACTTAATCCGAGACAAACTTGGACAGATGTGGATGCCTACGATATCCAAGCAAAGAAACTTGCGGATGCATTCAAGACAAATTTTCAACAATTTGAAGAATTTTCATCTGAGTCCATCATAAAAGGAGGTCCACTTCTCTGAAAAGAATAAATAAGCTATAGAAAGGTATGTCTTGGTACAAGACCCTTTCTACAACTTGGTTTCAAATGGTTAATGGAAAATCCTTTGAAACTTTATTTCGGCGTTTCTACTGTCCTGACAATAAAACACTACGTGTATCCGTGTGGATGCACGTAGTGAATTTATCCCTGATTTCAGCAAGGATGTGCTCATTCAGAACAAGCAAGAGTTCATAAAATAGTCACCGGTATAATTTTCGTGTTAAATCTTATCGTAATTATTATATTTTTGCGCAGCTAAGAATCTAAAAGCTCCTGATTGGAACATAACGAAAACCTGAAAAAATGAAGACAGCAGAATTAATTACGGAGAAAGGCACAATGAAAGTGGAGTTCTATGAGAAGGATGCACCTATTGCAGTACAGAATTTCATTGACCTTGCCAATAAAGGTTTTTACGATGGATTGACTTTCCATAGAGTTATCCCAAATTTTGTAATACAGGGTGGTTGTCCCAAAGGCAATGGTACCGGCGGCCCGGGTTACCACATTAAATGTGAACTGGACGGAGAAAATCAGTACCATGACCGGGGTGTACTTTCTATGGCACATGCGGGAAGAAATACGGGAGGATCTCAATTCTTTATTTGTCATAGCAGAGACAATACAGCCCATTTGGACAGAAATCACACCTGTTTCGGCAAAGTAGTGGAAGGCTTGGATATCATCGACGAGATCAAAGCAGGAGACAAAATCGAAAAAATTGTAGTTTCTGAGTCTTAAACGACACCTCCAAACGTTGAAATGCCCTCATCAGCCAATTGCTTTTGAGGGCATTCTTTTTTAAGTCTATTTGGCGCAGAAAGTCTATTTACCACTGAGGGCACAGAGAATTGCGCAGAGGGACACAGTTTATTGAAATACTGCGAGACGAACGCCTGCATCAGAGTTATCCTGCTTCTCCAGAAGCTGGATCTAAATGCGCTTTCCTCCCATTTCTCCGGAAATCATTCTTGATTCTACTCAGCCTTAAGCACAACCTCGGTCCTTCGCCCCCGCGCGTGTCCTCACGCACGGAAAAAACGGTATCAGATACCTGTACACAAACGCCCGATTCAGAGTTATCCTGCTTCTCCAGAAGCTGGATTTAGTTTGCACTTCCCCACTCATTTCTCCGGAAATCATTCTTGATCCTATTGAGCCTTAAGCACAACATCGATCCTTCGCCCCCGTGCGTGTCTCACGCACGGAAAAACGGTATCAGATACCTGTACACAAACTGCAACAAAGGAGAGGTTCTACATTCCAACTTACGATTGTTTTATTGTGACTGCATGAAATTTAAAGGTTGGAATAGTTATTGAACAACAGTCATTTCCTTTGATATAGTCTATGAAAATACGCCTTACGCTCGTCACCATCGTGTTCTTCGCAACCCTGCCCATCTCAGAGGCTCAGCGCTATGGAACTGCAGTGGGTCTCCGTTTTGGAAATAATAATCTGTACAGAACAGTTGGGATGACAGCACAGCAGAGGATCACAAAAAGGCTCACTCTGGAAGGAATTCTCCAATCCGATTTCAAGTTGAACACTACTTTTTCAGTATTGCTGGAAAAGCATCACCCCATAATCTCCAAACGCTTTAATTATTACTATGGAGTAGGTCCCTCATTTGGAGTAGAAGAGAGCTTTGTGAAAGATCCGGAGCAAAAACAAATTCTTCATACCTATGGAAACTCCACTACAGGATTGGATTTGATTGGGGGACTGGAACTAACGCTGTTGAATACGGTGGTTTCTCTGGATTATAAGCCTAATATCAATCTGGCTGGGCGGGAAGAATTCTATAGAGGACAAGTCGGAATCTCCGCACGTATGGTTTTGGTAAAAAGCAAAGAGCAAAAGAAAAGACAGAGAAAGCGACAAAAAGCGAAAAGGAAATCTCAAAAGAAGAGTTCATTCAATGACCAAATCAACGCTATTTTTCAGAAGAGGAATTAGGCAGTTTTGACTTCAAATAAGCCTTTTCATGTAAATCAGCTCTATTTACCACCGACCTATACCATTTCATTCTTAGGATTTGCTTCTCATCCCCTGTCAGATAGAAATCAGTATGATCGTAGTTTTTGGCTTTTTTGACAAGCTCATAGAGAGAAATGGAAGCTGCTACTGAAATATTGAAACTCTCAGTAAAGCCCAGCATAGGAATATGCACCAATCCATCCACACTTTCCTGAACTTCCGCACTTATACCCTCATGCTCATTTCCAAATACCAGCGCAAGCTTTTCATCTGGTTCCAGATCATAGATTGAAATAGATCCGGGCAATGGGCTGGTTCCGTAGATTTTATATCCTCTTTCTCTCAAACTGGAAAAACAATCCTGAACCGCTGATCCCTCCTTGGTGTAATACTTATGCAAATCCACCCATTGGGAGGCGCCCCGGGTCACGTAAGGATTGATTTTGTACTTATTCACCTTCTCGATGACATGCACATCCTGAATCCCGAAACAATCGCATGTGCGTAAAACAGCACTGGCATTATGAGGTTTGAAAATATCCTCCAGGACTACAGTAAGGAAGCGGGTTCTTTTCGCCAGCACCTTCTCCATTACTGATTTCTTATGTTCAGTGATGTATTGGCCCAAATAATCCAACCAGTCTTGATCTATAGTTTCTAAGTGATTTTTCGCTTCCATTTTGAAAAACATGGGGCTAATTAAAACAGCCCCAGTTGATCTTCATCGTCTTTATTAACGGATAAGTCTATAGTGGAACCAACTTCCAAATCATCATCCGAATCATTTTCATCTCCTTCAGATTCAGAATCTTTGGATGGTTCGACTTTTTTAGACTCTATCAGACTCAGATCTTTCACTTGATAGGTACTTAATTTATTACCCAACGCCTTCCAGCCCTTGATATCAATCAGCATATCCAAGTCATACTCCATCACTTCTTCCTCTTTTCCTTTGATCAGAGTCACACGCGCTTGTGGTTGCTTCTCCGTGGAAATAAGTTTCAGATACGATTGCTTATGATCTGAAATGAAATTGAAATTCTTGTTTAATGTCGTTGTTTCTATCTGGAAACGTTTTATATAATAGGTTTTACTACCACCATCAAAGTAAATGGCTGACAGCACTTTATCCGGATCAAACTTCTCTATAAGTAAGATATTGGGAGCATCATATCTATTGGTAGTTTCAAAACTGGTCAATTCATAGTCTCCACTTTTGTAGCAGACCAACACCCTATCGTCTCCCAAGAAATTACCTATCAATTTCCCACGCGCATCGGTATTCAATCTTCCTACAATGGAATCATAGTAAACATTTAATCCTCCCAGCGTAGACACACCTTCCATTTTCAACTGGATTTTCCGTATCGGATATCGGGTCAAAATATTTCCGCCTGCTCCCCTGCCCTTGATATCTATTGTAGCGAAATCAAAGTCAAAAACTTTCACACGGGCTTTTGCTCCCTGAGTCAAATACACCGTGATGATCTCAGCTTCACCATTTGCGTTGGCAGTGAGGTAAAGTGTTTTACTTCCCTTGGTACCTTTGGTAAGCAGGTATTCTTTATCACGAGTCACGGCCAATACCTGAAAACGCTTGACCATCGCCCGTCCGGTATCACCATCCAGATAGATATAGTTGTATACCATCCGCTCGTCGCCTTTGCGGAACACGGCTACATGCAAAATATCCTTGCCCATGAAATTCTTCTCCTGGATCTTGGAAACCATACAGACTCCATCCTTGCGGATCACGATGATATCATCCAGATCCGAACAATCACAGACAAACTCATCCTTCTTAAGCGCATACCCTACAAAACCATCTGCACGATTTACATACAGCTTTGCATTACTGGCAGCTACAGCATTTGCCTGAATGGTATCAAAAGCTCTGATTTCTGTCTTACGCTCTCTCCCTTTACCATATTTTGTAAGCAGATTTTCATAGTAAGCAATTGCGTAATCCGTCAGATGCCTTAAATGATGATTCACTTCCTTCAGCTCATCCTGAAGTCGCTTCATCAGCTCATCTGCTTTGAATGTATCAAATTTGGAAATACGCTTAATCTTAATCTCAGTCAAACGGACCAAATCCTCCGTAGTGATCTCTCTATAGAAATCTGGCTTGTAGGGATCCAACCCCTCATCTATTGCCTTTAAGACATCATCCCAAGTGGTACATTCTTCTATGTCCCGGTAGATTCTGTTTTCGATGAAGATCTTTTCCAATGAGGAGAACAACAACTTCTCCATCAATTCCGCCTTACGGATTTCTAACTCACGCTTGAGTAGCGCTTTGGTTTGCTTGGTATTGTATTCGAGGATATCATTTACTGTCAGGAAGACCGGAGTATCCTTGATAATTACACAGGCATTTGGTGAAATCGATACTTCGCAATCCGTGAAAGCATAAAGTGCATCTATCGTTACATCAGGAGAAACTCCAGGCGCAAGTTGTATTGCTATTTCTACATCTTTGGCAGTATTATCTACGACCTTCTTGATTTTAATCTTGCCCTTCTCATTTGCTTTCAGGATAGAATCAATCAATGTATCTGTAGTTACTCCAAAAGGTATATCTTTGATTAAAAGAGTTTTACTATCCTCCTCTTCTATTCTTGCTCGAACTTTTACTTTGCCTCCTCTCAGTCCTTCATTGTATTCAGAAAAATCAGCAAATCCGCCGGTGATAAAATCAGGAAGCACATTGGATCTATTTCCCCTGAGAATCTCGATGGAAGCGAGTATCAGCTCACAGAAGTTGTGTGGAAGGATCTTGGTGGAAAGTCCCACAGCAATACCTTCTACTCCTTGCGCCAGCAAAAGGGGAAATTTAACAGGTAATGTTACCGGCTCCCGCTTTCTACCGTCGTATGAAAGCTGCCACTCAGTAGTCTGGGCATTAAACAACACCTCAAGTGCGAACTTGGAGAGTCTGGCTTCAATGTAACGGGCAGCCGCAGCCCGGTCGCCGGTCCGCACGTCTCCCCAGTTACCCTGAGTTTCTATAAGTAGATCCTTTTGACCGATATTTACGATAGCATCTCCAATGGAAGCGTCACCATGCGGGTGAAACTGCATGGACTGACCGATGATGTTGGCAACTTTATTGAATCGCCCATCATCCATTTCCTTCATCGCATGCATAATACGACGCTGCACGGGTTTCAAACCGTCTTCGATCGCAGGAACCGCCCGCTCAAGGATGACATAAGAAGCATAATCAAGAAACCATTCTTTGTACATTCCTGTCACCGGGACAGAAGTGTGCAGGGATTCGTCTCCATTTTCAGGCAAATTGTTTTCTTCACTCATGTTGTAGTCCAGTATTTATAAAGTTGGAAGGTCAATAATACCAATCCAACAGAAATCATATTTCCAATCAGGAAATAATCATTTGAAATTTTATTGTCATCCACTTTGATTCTTGTTCCTATTTTCAAAGCGCCAAATAAAGTCAATCCATGGTAAACACCACTAATTAGACATAGATAGATAAACATCCGCTCTATTATCCCATTCCACATCGGGCGTCTAGAACCGTAGTTTTTCAGATACTTCATCCGAACCAACTTAAAAACAAAATAAGCAACCAGTTCTGAAGCCAGATAAAAGCCAATAAACCTAATCCCTATCTCCATATATCAGATTGACAAGCTTCTTCCGTTTTTGATAAGAGGAAAATTCTAACGAGTTAAATCTTCTCCACATCAAAGAAACATCCTTGTTTAAGTCTTTTGCTACTTTTTTGTAATCCTTAAACTTAAAATATCCTTTGATAATGTCCCTATCCTTCCATTTCCATTGCTCCTGCAATTCTAGCAAAAGATTGAGAGACAAAGCCATTTGACGTTTTTTTGGGAAATCTCCGTTCAATACCAATCTATCTTCGGCTGACTTCATCTCGACCAAGGCTTCTCTCGCTTCTGCCAAGCCGGCACCAAGCATTCCGTAAGCGATTACCGGATTGATTTCAGTATCAATCTCCCCCAACGTCACACTATATCTAATCAAAATAGGAATCTCCAGCTGCCATCGATACTCTTCCAAGGCTACGAGTACAAAGGCTACATCTTCTGAAGATTTCACAATTCCCTGAAATTCATCCCCGAGCGTAATAGTTAGTGGAGAGGCCAATTCCTCTTTGAATGATTCGTTAACCATTTTGATCAGCACAGCAAAATTCTTCTGTAAGGCGATTTGATCTGCATGACTGCTTTTGATCACATCTCCCATTAGTATCCACTCTCTCATACAGCATTAGATTTACATTAATAACATATTGTAAAAATAATGCAATTTTTAATAATTTTGCATAAAACATACAATACTTTACATTATTGCATATTTTATGCAAAACTATGCCGCTTCGCTTTCCTCTTCAGCCACAGCGGCGGCTTTAGGATCCTCAAGTGCCAAATCCTTCTCTATCTTTAAATTCTTAATAATAAAGTTCTGACGATTGGGGGTATTCTTACCCATGTAGAAAGTCAGCAAGTCACCTATTTTGGTTTCCTTATTCAATATTATCGGCTCCAAACGAATATCCTCTCCGATAAATCCTCCGAATTCTTCAGGAGAAATCTCACCCAATCCTTTAAATCGTGTGATTTCAGGCTTATTACCCAGCTTATGAATCGCCCGCTGCCGCTCCTCATCCGAATAGCAATAGATCGTCTCTTTTTTATTCCTCACTCGAAAAAGCGGTGTTTCGAGAATGAATAAATGCCCATTTTTCACCAAATCAGGAAAAAACTGCAAGAAATAGGTCATGATCAGCAAGCGGATGTGCATCCCATCGACATCAGCATCCGTAGCAATTACAATCTTTCTGTAGCGAAGATTTTCTATTCCATCTTCAATATTCAACGCATGCTGTAAGAGGTTGAACTCCTCATTCTCATACACCACCTTCTTGGTCATCCCAAAGCAATTCAAAGGCTTCCCTCTTAGGGAAAATACCGCCTGAGTCTGCACATCACGGGATTTGGTGATAGATCCGGAGGCAGAGTCCCCCTCGGTAAGGAACAGCATGGTATTGGCTTTCACATCCTCATTGGCTTTAGGATCATCATAATGCACACGGCAATCTCTCAGCTTCTTATTGTGAAGATTGGCTTTTTTCGCCCGCTCGTTTGCGAGTTTCTTGATGCCGGAAATCTCTTTGCGCTCACGTTCAGATTGGAGGATTCTCTTTAACAGAGCATCGGCAACCGCCGGATTTTTATGTAAATAATTATCCAGCTCTGTCTTAAGGAAGTCATTGATAAACGTGCGGACGGTCGGACCATCAGGCCCTACGGATTGAGAACCAAGTTTAGTTTTGGTTTGTGATTCGAACACCGGCTCCTGCACGCGGATAGAAATAGCGGCTACCACACTTTGACGAATGTCGGAAGCATCGTAATCTTTCTTGAAAAACTCCCGGACAGTCTTGACCACCGCTTCACGGAATGCGGCTAAATGTGTCCCACCCTGGGTTGTGTACTGTCCGTTTACAAAAGAATAATATTCCTCTCCATACTGATTGGAGTGAGTGAGAGCCATTTCTATATCATTCCCTTTCAGGTGAATAATAGGATAGCGCTGGGTTTCTTCGTCTATCTTATTGGATAGTAAATCGAAAAGCCCCCTGTCAGAGAAATACTTCTTTCCGTTATAATTGATCGTAAGACCTGCGTTCAGATAAGCGTAGTTCCAAATCTGGTTTTCGAGATATTCCGGTATGAAATGGTAGTTTTTGAAAATGCCGCCATCAGGAGAAAAAACGACTTTTGTGCCATTTCTATCTGATGTTTTGTTGATCGGAGGATCATTTACCAAGATGCCTTTTTCGAATTCGGCTACCTTGGTTTCTCCCTCACGATAAGCCTGTACTTTGAAGAAATCGGACAAGGCATTCACTGCTTTGGTACCTACCCCATTTAAGCCTACAGACTTCTGGAAAGCACCGGAATCGTATTTACCGCCTGTGTTGATCTTGGATACACAATCGATGACTTTGCCCAGGGGAATTCCACGGCCATAGTCACGGACTTCCACCTTATGTTCGGAGATTTTGACATCTATGGTTCTCCCATAGCCCATCATATGCTCATCAATAGAATTGTCCAGCACCTCTTTTACAAGGACATAAATCCCATCATCCTGCGCACTTCCATCTCCCAATTTACCGATATACATACCGGGTCTTAGCCTGATATGCTCCCTCCAATCGAGGGACTTGATACTGTCTTCTGTATATTTAACTGCTTCAGCCATATGCTATTTGATACTTATTCTGCTCAAGACTTATTTTTAACTTGATTGAATTTCCCCACGAGAATCGCGAACAATCCTATAACCCAAACGACAAAAAGTCCGGGAATGAGGTAAAAGAAGAAATTGTACTGACTCGCAGCGATTTCCTCCTGATTATTGATCGCATGGGTATAAAATACCAACATGCCCAAACTCATATTAAGGATTCCCCCAAAAGAATAAAACCATCCCAAATAATAATCCCGAAACTTATCGCCAATCGGGAAAATCCGGGTCAAACCCTGATGGTTTTTGGTTTCCAGCAATTTAGGAGGTAGTAGAACAATCATATTCATGATAATAAAAACAGCGATCATTCCATAGAAGAACATCTCCTTACTTACTTTTTCGGGTGACAGTCCATTTTCATCAAAATTGTAACTGATATTCTCCGCCAATGCAGAATAGAAATACAGCAGAAAGAAAATGAACAGGACTATACTTAGAAAATAGAAGGCTTTTCCGAATCGGTAATACATGATAGAGGGGAATTGAATGTGCTAATATAAAGGATTTGGACAAACTGAATCCGACTTATCGATGATCCTTTTATCTTTATCTTTGACAAGTAGCTTCGCAAAACCACCCAAAATAATGAACCTCAGCCCAGTAGTGATCGCGATTCCGATGTATTTCATTTTGATGGCAATAGAAATGATTGCCCTCAGATTTCAAAGACATCCAGGATATAGGCTTAATGATGCTATTACAAATATCAATTGTGGTGTACTTTCTCAAGTCACCGGCGTCTTCATCAAGGTACTTTCCATCGGGATTTACACCTTGATCTTTCAGCATCTCGCCCTCTTTGCTATCCCCAACAACATCTGGACATTTTGCCTCCTATTCTTCCTTTATGATTTTTGCTACTATTGGGCGCATCGGATGAGTCACGAGGTAAATCTATTCTGGGGAGGCCATGTAGTGCATCACTCCAGTGAAGAATATAATCTTTCGGTAGCACTCCGCCAGAGCAGCACCCAGACTATTTGGACCTTCTTTTTTTATTTCCCGCTTGCACTACTTGGGTTTGATCCCATCATGCTGGTGCTGGCATCAGGAATCAACCTATTGTACCAATTCTGGATTCATACCGAAGCAATAGGCAGAATGGGATTTTTGGAGAAATTCATGAATACGCCTTCCCATCATCGCGTTCATCACGGCCGCAATCCCAAGTACATCGACAAGAATCATGGAGGCACTTTCATCATTTTCGATAAATGGTTTGGCACCTTTCAGCAGGAAGAGGAAAAACCCACATACGGTATAACCACCCCCGTAAAAAGCTGGAACCCACTCTGGGTGAATCTTGCCCATTATGCCAATATGAAAGAAGAATGGAAAATGATCCCCAATTGGTCGGATCGTATGAAATACCTCTTTTACAAACCCGGCTGGCTACCGGAATCGCTCGGGGGGTATCGCGCGCCCAAAGAGGTGGAAGCTGATTATCAGAAGTTCGATACAGTAGTTCCCAATTCACTGAATTGGTATGTGTTTGCCCAATATATTTTCATCTTACTGCTTACAGGTTTCTTCCTCTTCGAAGTGGACAGTTTTAACTGGCTGCCCAAAGTTCTAGTAAGCGCACTCATCATGTGGACTACGATAAGTTTCTCAGGAGTCTTTGAAAACAAAAACTGGTATCTGCCACAAGAAGTAATAAGAATTCTTGCTTTTGCAGCTGTTGTCTTTTTCTTAGTTCAATCTCTCCTACCTTTGCCGATCCTAGTCGGAGTTTCAGGCGCATATTGTTTGGCCTCTTTCTACTGGCTTTGGAAAAACCAGCAGCTCAAATCGCAAATCCATTCCATTTCTGTGTAATCATGAATAAATCCTTATTGTTTTTCTCTGTCCTGTTTCTTTCCATTGCCTCTTCCTGCAGCTCAAAAAAAGACACAGGAGATATGAATATGGAAAACTGGAAATCTGACCGATATGGCTGCAAGGGATTAAGAATACAGGATTTGGAAGAGTTTGAGCGATTAAAGCACTCTTATCTAGGTGCTGACAACCAAGCCTTGATCAAGACATTTGGTCGTCCGGACCGTGTGGAATTGGTGGATAAAAGCCAAACTTTCTTCTTCTACTTTCTAGAACCCAGTGGTAACTGTGATGGAGTGGAAATGGAAAAAGAACCCCTGAGAGTTCTTTTTCGACTGAATGCTATAAGTAAAGTATCCGAGGTGACTATTACAACCCAGAACCCATAAAACACAGTGCTGCAGCCCCAAGGGTTCCTGCATTGTTTTCGAGAGTGGCTTTCTTCAAAATCAAATCCTTACTATAATACTGGGATAAATATTGTTTGATGGTACGCTCCAGTGTAGGCATCATAAATTCCAGTCCGGCAGAAATTCCACCGCCAAAATACACATCGGTCACATCCAGAATACGGATAGCCGATACAATGGCTTCTCCCAGAATCCTCCCTACCTCTTCGAATACCATCAATGACACGGGATTTCCGGCCTTGGCTGTGTCAACTAGAAGGTGAGTCCCCAGTTCGGCACCAACCAAAACTCCGGCCTTTTCGGGATATGCATCTATAAAACGCGACATAATATTCAAAATTCCCTGTCTTCCGATAAGCGTCTCAAGCCTTGCTGCTCCCTGAGAAAGCATATGCCCCATTTCCATTGCATTTCCTCTGGATCCTTTGAACACTTCTCCGTCCAATACCAAAGCACTGCCAATTCCTGTTCCCATGGTGATGAAAAGGAAATTCTGAGAGGGTTCATCCTTTCCAAAATAAAACTCTCCGATTGCAGCTGCTGCTGCATCATTTTCCAAAGCAAAATCATATCCCGGATACTTCTCTTCCAATCCTCTTTTGAGATTGAAACCGTTAAGTGTAGGGATTGCAGGAATCTCAAGAGCAGTAGTCCTGTCCTTTGAAATCATACCCGGTAAGCCAATTCCCACATCTTTTACGTTGGGATATTTGGTCAGAAACTTCCCCAATCCTGTAATAAAAGCAGGCCCAAAGCCTTCAGGATGATCACGGTAAGAGGTGGTATCTTCCTTTACAAAGTCCAAAATTTTTCCTTCCTTATCTACAAGGCCGATTTTCAAGTGAGTTCCCCCCACATCCACTCCTAGGAATTGTGCTTCCTGATTTTGCATAATATTATTAATAGGTTTACGGTTTCAAAAAAGCAAAAGAATAGCATTACTTCCTATAATCCTTGCCAATCTGCTGGAAAATTTTGAAAACAGCAGGGCAAACAAGGGTATTTTTAAGCGAAAGTTCCAAAATACCATGCATTTTTTTACGGTTGGTGTGAGGATATTCCCTACAAGCCTTCGGCCTATCTTCATACACGAGGCATTTATTGTCCTGACCCAAAAATGTACAGGGAGAAGAATTCAACACAAAATCTCCTTCCTCATCCCTATGTAAGTACTCATCAATAAAAGCACTGCTCTTCATTCGAAAAACTTTGGCAAGGCGATCAATATCTGTATACAGAAAAATAGGGCTTGTCGTCTTACAACAGTTGGCGCAATCTAAGCAGTCTATCCCGCTGAAGGTCTCCTCATGCAATATCCCAAATCTTTCGTCCAGTAGCTTTGGTTTTAATTTCTTAAGCCTGGCTTTTAATTTTTGGTGAGAAGAATATTCTGATTTACACTCTTTACCAAAATTCTCAAGGTCAATAGCCATTTTTTATGGAAGTTCAATTAGGTAAAACCGTTAATTAAGAAAAAAAACTCTTTTATAAAACATAGATTTTCAGTATCTTATAAATCATCAAACCCTTTTAGTCATGAAAACTCATCCTTCAGAACTGTATTTCTACCATTCTCCCACTCAGGTGGTAGATAAGCAAACGCTTGCTTATGCCAAGTCAATCTCCCAATTCGTCAATACAATTGACCTGAGTAAAGAAAAGCTTACACCCACCCAATGGAATAGTCTTTTGCTCAAACTGAATCTCAGAGCTAAGGATCTGCTCAACCGGGCCCATCCTGATTATCAGAAATTCATCGCAGGCAAAAATTGGGATGACGAAAGCTGGCTCAACATCTTGATCAAATCTCCCAATCTGATCAAAGCGCCCATAGCCAGTCTTCGTGGAAACGCAGTGCTATGCCTTACACCTACTGATATCTTAAAGCTTAATTCGATGCATTTAGTCTGATTCCATCGGGCTCGATTTGAATCATTCTCGCTTTGTACAACTGGCCAATGCACTGTTTGAAATGCTTTTTGCTCATTTCCAAATACTCCTGAATTTCTTCGGGGGATGATTTGTCATGCACCGGCAAAAAACCTTTTGATTCCAGAATTGCAAGTATTTTTTCTGATCCCTCATCGTACTTCACGCGACCGGGAGGAAGCAACTGCAGATCCAACTTACCGTCTTCCCGGTTCTTTTTCACATATATTTTACGTTTTACGCCCAATTCCAAGGGTTGGAAAACCTCATTTTTAAAAAGTAAACCCTCATATTGGTTGTCTATCAATACTTTGAATCCCAAATCGGTCTCCTCGAAAACCACTCCTTCAAGTTCCTTTCCTTCCTCCCAATCCAGCGGAGCCAACCGCATGAAGTCCCGATACTTATTGACTCCGATTAATCGGTTGGTTTTGTAATCCACACAGATCTTCACCAAGTACTTTTGGCCAACTTCCATGTTTTTGCCCATTTCGGATTTAGGCACAAACAGATCTTTTGGCAGTCCCCAATCCACAAATGCTCCGAAAGAGGTGACTTCCTTAGCTTCTAGAACAGCAAATTCGTCCAAAAGCGCCAAAGGCTTCTGCGTCACTGCCACCGGTCGATCCTCACTGTCTGTGTAAACAAAAACTTCAATTTCGTCTCCTTCTTTTTCCTCTCCCGTGAGGTATCCTTTGGGAAGCAAAAGTTCTTCACCTGAACTGAGAGCCAAGTAAGCACCGAAATCCGTAAATCTATTGATGGGTAATTTTGAAATTAGACCAAGTTCTTTCATGCCCTAAAGGTAGGCAATAATCGCAGTTTGAAACTGAACTTTTGTGACAAACAAAGCCATGAAATCAAAAGTTAAAAAATTGGATTTGGTAACAGGCAGGATTAGCTTTGAACTCTTCAACTGTTTAATTCCGTTGATATAGACCCAAATTTAACTTTAATCCTTAATCACCTCCTTATGAAAAACATCTCTGTCATTGGTTCCGGCACTATGGGAAACGGCATTGCCCATGTATTTGCGCAGCATGGCTATGAAGTCAGTCTGATAGATATCAAACAGGATTTTTTGGACAAAGCCATGGCTACCATTCATAAGAATCTAGACAGGCAAGTAGGTAAAGAGTTGATTTCCGAAGACGATAAAAGGGCAACACTGGGAAGAATTGCCACTTTCACCGACTTGGAAGCAGGTGTCAAATCAGCTGATCTTGTGGTGGAAGCGGCCACGGAGAATATGGAGATCAAACTGGATCTTTTCCGGCAGATCGATAGATTAAGTCCGGAAGCGGCTATTCTGGCCAGCAACACTTCATCTATTTCCATCACAAAAATAGCTTCCGTAACCAACAGACCGAAACAGGTGATTGGAATGCATTTTATGAATCCGGTACCGGTGATGAAGCTGGTGGAAGTAATCCGCGGATATGCTACTTCTGATGAAGTGACCGGCAGAATCATGGCTTTATCTACCAAACTCTCAAAAGATCCCGTAGAAGTGAATGATTATCCGGGATTTGTGGCAAACAGAATATTGATGCCTATGATCAATGAGGCGATCTACTCCCTATTCGAAGGAGTGGCTGGTGTGAATGAGATTGATACTGTGATGAAACTTGGAATGGCACATCCCATGGGACCTTTGCAGCTGGCGGATTTTATAGGTTTGGATGTCTGCCTTTCTATCCTCAAAGTGCTTCATGAGGGTTTTGGCAACCCAAAATACGCTCCATGTCCTTTGCTGGTGAATATGGTTCAGGCCGGCTACAAAGGAGTCAAGACCGGAGAAGGATTCTATAAATACACTGCCGGCAGCAAGGATTTGGTTGTTGCTCCCCGCTTTGACAACTAACTAGACTATGCACATTGCTGTATCCGGAAATATAGGTAGCGGTAAGACCACCCTCACCGAAAAACTGGCCAAACACTATGGCTGGAAGGCTGAATTCGAAGCTGTAGATGAAAACCCTTATCTACCTGACTTCTATGAAGATATGAAAAGATGGGCTTTCCACCTTCAGGTGTATTTTCTAAACTCCCGATTCAACCAAATCAAGACCCTTCAGGAAAGTAAGACTCCTACTATTCAGGATAGGACTATCTATGAAGATGCCTATATTTTCGCTGCCAACCTCTATAAAAGTAAACTGTTGACCGAGCGGGATTATCAAAATTACCAAAGCTTATTCACAAGTATGATCGCTCATGTGAAAGCTCCCGACCTTTTGATTTATCTGAAAGCTGATATCCCGAAACTTGTGGGGCAGATAGAAAAACGTGGGAGAAGCTATGAGACGACCATGCGGATAGATTATCTGAAAAACCTCAACACACATTATGAAGAATGGATCACCGGCTACACTGAGGGGAAATTATTGATTATAGATGTCACTAAACTGGATTTTGTGGAGAATCCGGGCGATTTCTCTTTTGTAGTGGAAAAAGTGGAGAGAGAGATATTTGGTCTATTTTCCTAAGATATAAAGCACTGAAATCAATAAACCATATAGTCACATAGAAAAGCATAGGGCTGAACTACTAAGCGGAAAGGAAACACATTATTCTTGCTCATCCGACATAGCGACCTCTGCGAAAATCTTTGTGACTCTGCGGTGAAAAAATCACCCTTTATATTTCCTGATAAACCAATTCAACAGCATTGCCCGTTGCTCCTCTTTTGGATTGATAAGCAATTGATCCAATCGCTTCAGAGATCCACCGGTCATCAGCGTCTCGAATGGTGTGATCCGAAAAAACTTATAGCCGTGAATTCTTGTCTGTATATCATACTGACAGTCGTTGTAGGCGGTAAGCTTCCATCCTGTTGCCCCATTTCCGGAGAAGTCTCCAGGCTCAGTCGCTTCTCCAAAACAATGCTTGGCCAAAGGAGCTCCATTCCAGATTCTTTGCTGCATCCCCACCTTCAGGCATTCCTTTTCATAGCTTCTACATAGCCTTTTCTGAGTCTCCATAAAAGGAAAATTCAACTCAGAATAAAGATCTGATCTAAAAGTTATTAGACGATACCTATTGAAGTGAATTTCATCATCATAGACAAACAGATTACGATTGATTTTAAAGTCAAACTTCAACTTCTCAAGCAAAGGATACTTTCCAACTCCGCCGAGGTCTTCATAGATTTCTGTAACCCATTTTCGTCCCTTTTGGTCCAGGTATTTCGGTTCTAATTCTAATTCAAAATCCCGTTCAAAATCCACTTCCCCTTCCCGTAAAATAAGGTCAAGCTGGCGGGTCATTAAGTTATCCATTGAGTTGGTTTTATCCCGGTAAGGCTACCGCGTAGTCGTAATCCATCATACAAATTAGTATTGAAGGAAATTATTTTCTCCCTTTTTCCAGGTCATCACCTATTCGCTGCTCTAAATTTCCCTTGGAGCCGGGAAAAGTCGTTCTCTGTGAAATATCATATCCGATCCAGCACATGATCAACATGAATATCACAAACAGGATCAAAAATATTTTCTTATTCCGCTGCATATCGGATTAAATGTCTGTCTTGATGGAGTGCAAAATTAACCAATCATAGGAAATCCAAGGCCATTGTTCATGAATTAGTGAAAAACTTTGTTGAAAATCATACTTTTTCAAAAATGTGGTTAATTTTAGGTAGATGGTTGCCAAACCGACTTTTTTACATTTTAGCACCTTCTCCATCCAGTCATGTATAAATTCATAAGTACGCAGTCGATTTATCAGTACTTTGGGGAAGATAAACCAGAGATGATTAGAGAAATGATTCAGATAATTTTAGATACCAATATCAAAGATTTGAAGGAGTTGGACACATACTATAAGCTGGATCAATATGCAACAGTTAATAACCGTTGCCACAAAGCCAAGCCAACAATGGTATACATAGGAGCTCAAAAGACACGAAAAATTTTAGAAGAGATTGAAACTAATCCCGGAGATTTCCCTGAATTGAATGAAAGCCTTCAAGCACACCTTATCGAGATAGAAACTGAATTGAATCAATTTCTTGCAACACTAAATTAAATTCAGAATAAACAAACCCATAAGAATATGCAGCGAAAACTACTGTTTCTGCCTTTGCTTTGCATTGCCTTTTTGCAAGCTCAGGCTCAATCAACTTTAAGTGTAGAACACATCATGCAGGATCCGACGTGGATGGGAACTTTCCCTTCTTCAGCATCATGGAGCGACGATTCCCAGACTATTTACTTCCGGTATAATCCTGAAAAGAACCCCGCTGATTCATTGTACAAACTAAATTTAGCCAATAAAACCTCCATTTCTAAAGTGAGTTGGAAAGAGCTAAAGGACAATGAGCGTAGTGAAGAGGATTTTAATACAGACAAGTCTCTACGCGTATATCAAGCGGACAGAAAGTTGATGCTTGAAAACATGATTTCTCACTCGACTGAGTTGCTTCTTGAATGGCCGGAGAACTTTACTAATCCAAAGTTTATGGCAAATGAAATGGAGATCTCATTCGCCTCAAAGAGCAATATTTTTATCTTCAATAGGTCTTCCAAAATATTCCGAAAAGTCACCAACATATCCACGGAATCCAAGCCAAAAGACGATTCCAACAGTGAAGATGAAAAGGTAAAATGGCTGGAATCCGAAAATCTTGAACTCCTTGATGTGGTAAGAGAGCGAAAAGAGAAAAATAAAATGCAAAAGGATTATAGGGAGACTTATCGTGATTCGGAGAAGGATAAATTCGCCTACTATACCGAGGGGAAAAGCCCGGTAAATCTACAGTTGTCTCCTGACGGAAACTACGCCTCATTCACCATCTATAATTCTTCAGAGAATAAGAATACCAAAGTTCCGGATTACGTGGATGCTTCCGGATATACGGTGGAACTGAACGCACGGTCAAAAGTCGGCTCAACTCCCACTAAAACGGATGTGGGAATCTACGATTTACAGCGCGATACGGTGTATTTCATAAGTTCTTCTGAATTACCGGGAATCAAAGATTTGCCGGATTATGTAGCTGACTACCCCGACAAAGAATGGGAAGAGAAAGAAAGAGATGTCATTTTCTCAAATCCATATTTTTCTCCTGATGGCAAAAAAGCTATCCTAAACATCCGGTCTACCGACAATAAAGATCGATGGATTGCTTCCATAGATTTGGAAACAGGGAAATTGAACACACTTGATAGACAACGCGATGAAGCGTGGATTGCAGGTCCCGGAATTGGTTATTCATTCTCCGGCGGGACAATGGGATGGCTCCCTGATAATAAGCACATTTACTTTCAGTCGGAAGAAAGTGGATATTCTCACCTTTACCTGCTGGATGTCGTTTCCGGTGAAAAGAAAGCGCTCACTTCAGGAGATTACGAGGTGTTTAATCCTTTCCTATCCAAGGACAAAAAATCATGGTACTTGACCACGTCTGAAGTAGATCCCGGTGAGCGGCACTTCTACAAGATGCCGGTGATGGGTGGAAAAATGCAAAAACTAACCTCCCTCACGGGTAACAATGAAGTTTCTCTTTCTCCTGATGAGAAAAAACTTGCCATTATCTATTCCTACAGCAATAAGCCCGCAGAGCTTTACCTCCAAGACAATAAAGTAGGTGCAAAACCTGAGCAATTAACCTCCGGTCAAAGCGAGGAATTCAAAGCTTACAATTGGAGAGAGCCTGAACTTGTAAGGTTTACCGCAGAAGATGGAGCTCAGGTACCTGCAAGACTTTACCTACCCGATCCGGCCAAAAAGAATGGTGCAGCTGTAGTGTTTGTCCATGGCGCAGGCTACTTACAAAACGTCCATAAATGGTGGAGCAGCTATTTTAGGGAATACATGTTTCATAACCTGTTGACAGATTTGGGCTACACGGTGTTGGATATTGACTACAGAGGATCTGCCGGATATGGCCGTGACTGGAGAACGGGTATCTACCGTCATATGGGAGGGAAAGACCTATCCGATCAAGTTGATGGTGTGAAATACCTCGTGTCTTCTCATGGAGTCGATCCGGATCGTGTGGGTTTATACGGCGGTAGTTATGGTGGATTCATCACGTTGATGGCACTTTTCAATGCTTCTGAAACATTCAAATCCGGTGCAGCGCTACGTTCAGTTACTGACTGGGCGCATTACAATCACGGCTACACTGCCAATATTCTCAACACACCGGAGGAAGACCCCATCGCGTACCGTCGTTCCTCTCCTATTTACTTTGCCGAAGGCCTAAAGGGAAACTTGCTGATGGCTCATGGAATGGTCGATGTAAATGTGCATTTCCAGGATGTGGTAAGGCTTTCGCAGCGATTTATAGAATTGGGAAAAGACAATTGGGAAATGGCTATCTATCCGGTGGAAGACCATGGATTCGTGGAGCCAAGCTCCTGGACGGATGAATACAAACGGATTTTAAAGTTATTTAATGAAACACTTTTGGAGGAATAGTATTAAAAAAGCAAGCAAAAAGTAAATTCCAGTTTAAGGCTGTCTCATAATCAGGTTTTCTTGTCAGGCTGAGCAGCCAGTCTGCCGAAGGCATGAAAGCCGAAGCCCTTTAAGTGCTAATTAAGCTCATTTCGGCTTCCAGTCCTCCGGGAGGCGGGCGCTCAATGAGACAATTATGAGTTATGAGACAGCCTCTTTTTTTAAATGAATTCTGTGCATTTTTTTTCAAAGCAAGAGAATTACCCAAATTCCTTTTTCATAAAATAATCATGACTCATTGTTTAATCAACAGGCAAAATATACAGATCATTCAAGAGAATGACTTCAGCTTATATTTTTATTACCCAAGTAACTGTACTGTAAAACAAAAACCGGTAAGTACCAGTCAAACATACCGCCTGTTTGGGTAAAACAGAAGTTCATACAACAGTTTTTTTAACCTTAATCTGAATAAAAGTGTGGATTCTACTAAATACATCTGATAGGCTCAGTAAGGAATCAGCAAGTAACTCACTTATAATCAATTAGATAAATAAAAGTAAATCTAAATTTGGGACAAAGGGTATCAGAATATATATTTGTATTTAATTAATCTAAATAAAAATAATATGAGAAAATATTATACTCTTGCTCTTTTTGTGTTGACGGGGAGCATGTCAACTGTCTTTGCGCAGGAAGCGGAGAAAGACACGACCAAGGTATCCAATCTGATGGAAGTGGTCGTGCTCGGTACCCAGAATATTGTCAAGAATGCCAACTCAGAATTTGTGGCAAAAATGCCGCTAAAAAACCTGGAAAACCCACAGGTATATACGAGCGTATCCGCAGAATTAATGAAAGAGCAGGTGATCAGCAATTACGACGATGCATTGAGGAATGTCCCCGGCATAGCGAAAAGCTGGGAATCCACAGGACGTGGCGGGGATGGTGGCGCTTATTTTTCCTTAAGAGGATTTGAGGCACAACCGGCATTGGTGAACGGATTGCCGGGATTGGTCAGTGGCAACCTTGATCCTTCCAATGTCGAGGAAATACAGGTCATAAAAGGGCCTTCGGGTACATTATTCGGTGCCAGTTTCTACGGCTATGGCGGCATTATCAATACGATCACTAAAAAACCTTATCTAGGTTTTGGCGGTGAAGTGGCCTACAATACCGGCAGTTTTGGTTTGCATAGGCTGACTGTCGATGTCAACACTCCATTGAACAAAACAAAAAAAATGGCACTTCGGTTAAATACTGCCCTTCATACCGAAAATAGCTTTCAAGACGCCGGGTTTAAAAAATCATTTTTTATCTCGCCAACATTTGCATATGAAGTAAATGACAAACTCACAATTTCCCTACTGATGGAAATTCTGGAGGAGAAACGGGCGGTTCCACCTGTGCTCTTCCATACAGACCGTCAGAGCCCTTTGGAATTCAAAAACATTGAAGAGCTAAATCTCAACAATAAGATGTCTTTCACCAATAATGATTTGACGATCATGAACCCAAGAAAGAATCTGCAAGCTCAAGCTTTGTACAAACTCGGTAATAGTTGGAACTCACAAACTGTGTTTTCCGCAAGTAATATTAAGTCGGACGGAATTTATACCTACCTATGGGGAACAGACCCGGATCAACCTTCACAGCGGGATTATTTTTATCAGTATTTCAACAATCAGGATTATAACACTAACACGTTAGATGTACAACAGAACTTCAATGGTGATTTTAAAATAGGCAAGCTGAGGAACATGCTCCTAATTGGAGTGGACTTTTTTACAAGAACCGTGGAAAACAAGAGTTCTGGCTGGATTCCCACAAGAAGGATAAATCCTCAGGGTGATTTTATTGCCTTAGATCCTTCTAATCCTGATGGACTGAACTCATCCATCATCGCAGATCAATTAGCTGCCAGCAATCATTCAAATACCAAAATCACAAATAGCGCTTATAGTGCCTATGTGTCGGATATGTTACAAATCACTCCTACACTATCCACGTTAATAGGTTTAAGGCTTGATTATTTTAATAATAAGACAAATGAAAACTCGGAAGACTACAATCAACTAACCTTTTCTCCAAAATTTGGATTGGTGTACCAACCGATTGATGACAAACTCTCTCTTTTCGGGAACTATATGAACACTTTTTACAATGTAGCACCAAGGGAAATTTTTGATGATGGGGGAAATAGCCTTGGTGTAAAGACATTTAAGCCAGAGCATGCCAATCAAATGGAAGCTGGAGCCAAAACCATCTTAATGGAAGGGAAATTGTCGGCGACTGTTTCCTTGTATGATGTAAGGGTTTCGAACCGTGTGTACTATTCACCGACAAGTGCCATACAAGGTGGAAAGACAAGAAGCAGAGGCTTCGAATTGGAAATAAAGGCAAATCCAATACCCCGATTGAATTTTATAGCAGGGTTTAGCTATGGTAAAATCGAAGTAACTGAAGGCAACACGGCAACACCAAATGACTTCTACAACGAGGAAGGAAGAAGTCCAGGTGGACAGGGACCGCAAACATTGGCCAACTTTTGGGGAACTTATAAAATCGACTCCGGTAAACTCAAAAATTTCGGCTTAGGGTTTGGCGGTAATTATGCCGGCGTGTACAAAGTGATTGACAATAGTGTTACAGGTGTGTTTAACCTTCCCAGTTATACTCTTTTGAACAGTTCATTGTTTTATAGTGGCGAAAGGTTCACCGTTTCTGCCAATGTAAACAACCTTACCAACGAAACCTATTACATTGGTTACTGGTCTGTAAATCCCCAAAAACCCAGAAATTTTGCTGCACGTGTAGCTTACAAATTCTAATGGTGATAAGAAAAACAGTCTATATAAAGTGTTAGGAATTTTCAACTTGCAGCCACTACTTATGCTAGTCACATAACAAATAAAAAAGAGTCCCGCACGTGCGGGACTCTTTTTCAAAACATTAACTCATCAACAATTCAATAATCTGGGCGGGTGCCTGTACACCTTCAACCTTATCATCGGCAATCTCTTTTCTTAGTTCGTATTCCAGCTCGAAGATCAAGCCGGAAACGAATACTTTATCCATTCTCAAATCGCTTTCGAAAGAAGCGTATTTTCTTTTTCCTGTCAGGTCTATTCCATATTGATGGAAGACCTTCGAGATTTTGCGGAGATCGTTATAGTTTTTCATTGGGTATTTGGCTAACCCGTGTCAATCTAAGCGACTGACACGGGTAGAATGAATCATTTATTATTACACGTAAGCTGCAGCTTCGGATTCAAATTCCTCCACATTCGTCTCTTCGAGTTCGATTTGCTTCTTCTCAGCTTTGCCTATTTTCACCATGAATCTGTCAAACAGATAGTAGATCACAGGAACCACGACCAAAGTCAGGAACATGGAAGAAAGCAAACCACCGATGATTACCCAGGCCAGGCTGTTTTTCCACTCAGCACCCGCACCAGTCGCCAAAGCGATAGGCATCATACCTATCACCATCGCAATCGTAGTCATCAGGATTGGACGGAATCGTATCTTCACCGCTTTCTCAAGAGCTGCCTTCACCTCTACCCCAGCCTCTTTCAGCTGATTGGTGAAATCGACCAATAAGATCGCATTCTTCGCTACCAGTCCCATAAGCATAATCAATCCCATGATAGAGAAGATACTTAGGGTTCCCTTGGTCAGTGCCAAAGCAAGTAAGGCTCCGATCAATGCCATAGGAAGAGAGAACATCACCACCAGCGGATAGATATAGGAATCATACAATGCCACCATGATCAGGTAGATCAGAATGATAGAAGCCATAAGTGCTATTCCCAAAGAACCGAAACCTTCGCTTTGGTTTTTCATATCACCGTCATAATTGATCTGCACCTGCTGTGGAAGATCCATTTGCTCTATTGCGGCAGTCAATTCGGCTCCCACTGTTCCCGAAGGAACTCCGGCAACCTGAGAGGTGATTTTCACGGAGGAAACACGATCTCTTCTTTCCAATTTGGTCGGTCCTTCAGACTGATTTACTGTTGCAAACTGCTCTAGCTTCACCAGCTTTCCATTTCTGTTTAAGAACGTAAGGTTTTGAACATCTGAGATAGATTTTCTGTCAAACTCATTCAGTTTGATCATAATATCATATTCGTAGTCACCGTCTGTATATTTTGAGTCATCGTTCCCGTTAAACGCTACCTGAAGTGCTCCGCCCACCATGTCCATGGAAAGGCCAAGTTCATTCATTTTATAGCGATCCACTTCTACACGGATTTCAGGATTACCATCTTCGAGTGAGCTCTCGATTTTACGGGTTCCTTTCAATCCTGCCAGAATAGCTTCTATTTTCTCAGACACTACACGGATGGAATCCTTGTCAGGCCCCGAAACAATCACCTGAATCGGTGCATCATTTGCAGTACCCATGATAGAAATCGGAACACCGGTATATTCAGCTCCGGTAATATTTTCCTCCAAGTAATTTTCTAGGTTTCTGGCATAGTCAGGCCCAGTCATAGATCTGTATTCAGGTTCTACCAGTTTTACGAAGATCTCAGAAGTGAATGGGGAAGACTGCGAACCTGTAAACTGACCACTGGCCACACCCACGGTGGTAAACACCTCAGTGACCTCAGGAAGAGTTCTTAGGTAATCCTCTACTTCGCGGGTTTTGAAGTTAGTCTGCTCCAATGTTGCATCCTTAGGCAGTTCCAGTCTAAGAAGGAATTCCCCTCTATCACCTTCTGAAACGAATTCGGAACCGATAAAGCCTTGGATTACCAAGAAGAACGAAGAAATAAAGAGTAAGAACGTAATTGCCAACAAAGCAAATTTATGAGCAAATCCCCATCTCAAAATCCCTATCAACCAGTCCACAAAGGCATCCAATCCGGCTTCAAAGCCATAGACGATTTTTCCAAAGAAAGAATTCTTATCCAAATGCTCCAGCTTCGAAAACCGCGAAGTGAGTAGCGGAATCAGTGTAAATGCAACCAGTAAACTGATCAATGTAGCCGTGGCCACCGTGATACTGAATTGGGTCAAAATACCTGCAATCAATCCTCCTGTCATCGCCAGTGGTACGAACACCACAATAATCACCAAAGTGATGGATACTACGGTAGAGCCGATCTCACGAACACCGTCATATGAAGCCTGGGCTATGCTTTTACCCATCTCCAGGTGTCGGTAGATATTTTCAATAACCACAATGGCATCATCCACCAGAATACCCACTACAAGTGAAAGTGCCAGCAATGACATCAGATTCAGTGTAAATCCCGCCAAGAACATCACTGTAAATGTGGCCACGATAGATGCCGGCACTGCAACCATTACAATGACTGCATTTCGGATACTGTGCAGGAACAGCAGCATAATCAAAGCCACCAACACAATCGCAATAATCAAATCCTTGATCACATCATTTGCAGCTTCCAAGGTAAACTCAGAGGTATTCTGAGAAATCTGGAAAGAAACGCCCTCAGCAGTATAAGTCTGCTCTATATTATAAAGTTCATGCTCCAACATCTCCGAAACCTCCACCGCATTTGCATCAGATTGTTTTTGTACCGTAAGACCAATTGCTGATTTACCGTTTAATCTGGTAAGTATATCTTCGTCCTTATAAGAGTCAGCAACTTCCGCCACTTCTTTCAATTGTATAGGAGATTCGTCATCACGGTAGGCAATCACCAGATTTTCTATATCCTGAATGTTTTGAAATTTCCCCGCAAGACGGATTAAAACTTGGCCCTCATTATTTTTCAACCTTCCGGTAGGAAAATCAAGATTGCTCGCATTGATAACCTGTGCTACCGAAATTGGAGAAATACCGTATCCATCCAGCTTGTTTCTATCCAAGTTTACTTTGATCTCACGCTCAGTACCACCCAACATATTCACTTGAGCCACACCTTTGATCTGAGCCAGCGATGGCTGAACCTTATTCTTGATCAAATCATAAAAATCGGAAGGATTCAGATTGGAGTAAACTGCAAGTTGCATGATGGGCAAATCATCCAAATCAAACTTGCCCAAACTTGGAGGATCAGCATCATCTGGAAGATCTCCCAAGATCGCATTGATCTTACGCTGGGCATCCTGCATGGAATAATCCACATCTTCTCCTGCCTCCAATTCTATAGTGATGATGGAGATACTTTCTTGGGAAATGGAACTCATGGATTTGATTCCCTCCAAAGAAGCTACCGCATCCTCGATCTTCTTAGTCACGGATGTTTCCACTTCCGATGGAGCAGCCCCCGGATAGATGGTGGATATGGTCACCACATTGGTTTCCATCTTTGGCAATAGCTCGTATGACAGCTGCGTGTAGGAAAAAATCCCAAGCAAGGTCAGTACTGTGAACAGTACGACCACCATGGTCGACCGTTGTATCGATATTTTAGTGATTTGCATAGTTTACTGAACTTTGACTTTTGTTCCTTCTTTCACATTGATCAGCCCTGAAGCAATCACTTCGTCACCTGCTGTCAAGCCTTCTAGGATTTCTACAGAACCATCATCCAAAGGATGGATTTTTACTGGCTGATACATTGCCACATCATTTTTGATCAAGTAAACCCCCGGGGATTTCAGGCTTCCCGCGATTGATTTTCTGTCAATCTTCAGCACTTTCTCTTCCTGTGAGAATTTGAACTGAGCCGTACCGAACATCCCCGGCTTGATCTGATCCTGGTTGGCGCTATTCATGATAAGTTCCACTTCGTACTTGAAAGAACCGTCTGCTTTATCGGAAATGAAGTGTACTTTGCCGGTAAAGTCCTGATTTGATATAGCATTTACTTTTACTGCGATCTCATCTCCTATTTTCACTTTGGAGATTTCACTTTCAGTTACCTTCACAGACAGTTTCAATGGATTTTTATTGATGATATCTGCCAAAGGCATTCCCGGGCTCACCAAGGTTCCCAATTCATAGTAATCCTGATTGATAAAACCGGCGATCGGAGCAATCACCTGTGTGTCGTCCAGCCTCTTCTTCAAAGCTGTCAACTGTGCATCAGCTATTTTGAAAGCATTTTCGTTCTCTTCCAGCTGCTTCTTTGTAATCGCATCAGTGGCTGCAAGATTTTCAAAACGCTTCAGGTCTTTCTCCGCTTGGTCTCTGTTTAGTTTTGCGATAATATATTCAGACCGAATCAGACGGTCATCTACCTGCACCAGCAAGTCTCCTTTGCGCACATAGTCTCCTTTTCTTCGTTGGATTTTTATAATCGCCCCTGAAGTCTCAGACATCAATTTCAATTCTTGGGATGGGGCAAAAATTCCGTTTGCTTCAAAATTTCTGTTAACGGTCTTCTCTTCCACTTTTTCCACTGTCACAGAGATGTATTCGCTGGACTTCATGGCTAGTGTGGCGGCTTCGTTCATTTCCTGTTTATTATTATAAAGCGTGAATGCAACTGCCCCTACTCCTATCAGGAGTAATGCTATGATTATTAATTTCTTCATCGTTGGTATGAGTTTTCTATTACAGTAAAAGATTTGTGATTTTTCCGGTGGAATTCAGAATCTCCAATTGGGCGATTCTGACCTGTATGATTTGATTGTTATAATTTGCTTGTGCCTGACGCTGGGTAGTCTCAGCATCCAGGAGGTCAGTCAATGGACTCAGGCCTTCCTTGTAAAGCAATGTGGTCTCTTGCAGCACTTCATCAGCCAGATCAAGATTCCCATCCAGCGACCTAAGTGTGCTTAGGGAATTGTAATACTTATTGAGTGCATTCTTATACTCCAATTCTGCCGCATCCTCTGCCTGTAGACGGTCAAGACTTAATTGCTGTGCATTCACTTTGGATTGAGCTGCCTTGTACTTTGTCTGCATTCCATCAAAAATTGGAATCTGCAGTTTCAATCCGATCAAAAACCCCTGATACCAAACTTTATTTTGGCTCATAAAATCAAAATCCTGAGAGAATGCATTCTTGTTGAAGTCAGCAAAACCAACTAACTGTGGCTGGTGGGCGGCTTTGATATTTTTGTACTCGTAATCATACAATTGCTTCTGCACACCCAGTACTTGTATATCTTTTCTATCTAAAATATTGAAACCCTGTATTTCGAACGCCTTAATTATCTGATCAGAGTCAGCTATAGATTGATCAAGGTTGATTTCTGTATCTACCGGAATCCCCATCAACAGCTTCAGGTAACCCTCTTGTTGGTAGATAGAGATTTCCAGATTTTCAAGCTCACTTTTAATAGAAGTCAGGTTTACCCTTACCCTATTTAGATCCACTTTGCGCGCCAAATCATTCTCATATTGGGATTGAAGAATTTTCTCAAGACTCCCCAACTGATCAATGTTTGCCAACAAATTTTCTTTTTGAAGTTCCAGTTGAATCACTCCCAAGTAATTCATTGATATTTCGCGGATTACATCTTCTTCTGACTGCTGTGCCAGTATATGGTAAAACTCTTCGCCTGTTTTAGCCGCTTTCAAACCTATCAAATAGGAATTGCTGAAAATCAGTTGATTCAATTCAAAGCCCGCTTTCAATGACTGCGGTACACCCAAGGATATCACTTCAATATCATTTGGATTACCGCCGCCGAAAATCCCACCAGGAACTGCCTGAGGAAATACATCCAAGAAATTATTGTATTGACCATAAGCAGAAAACTGGGGAAGACCGGATCCTCTGATCTCATTTCTCTGATACTTAGCCTTTTCTTCATCCAGAATGGCTTTCTTCAGTGTTCGGTTGTTCTTCAAACCAATCTGTATACTCTCTTTCAGTGTGAGCGTATCCGAAAGATTAAATTCCTGCACCGTTTCTTGACCCATAGCCACCGCCGGAGCCAATAAGAAAAATGCATACGTTAAATACTTCTTTAACATGTCTTTGATTAATAGTTGGTTATAAAATATGTAGTTGGTTCTGTTTTTAATGAACTTACTGTTCAAATTTTTTTAGCCTTGTTGTCGTCTAAAGCGTTCAAACAAAACTGGAATCTCCTTTTTGAAAAAGCCCAAGAAGTTGGAAAAGTCCTTCATCTTACAATTGAACTCTGGGTTTCTGTCTGTTCTCACTTCCAGCACCTCATCTATGAATTTTTGGATCTCTGCAATGTTTTCAAGTTCTTCAGCAAAATCCTCTCGCCAATCACTCATCTTCAATGCGAAATATCTTTTTCTATCACCTGGACGGGTAGAATAGACACATCTGCCTTTGGCCTGAAGAAAAGTCAATGCATTACTTACTGCACTTTTACTTACTCCAAGATGCTCCACAATTTCATCAAAAGAAACCTCACCTTCTTCGTGAATCAATAGCAGTCCGATAATCCTTCCTACCAAAGGTTGCATTCCCTTATGCTCATGGAATACACCAATTCGCTCGATCAACTCCTTATGTCTTTCTGTTAAAATCATCTTCAATTAATTTGGGTTATGCTCTGACAACGGTGCAAAGGTATATAAAGTTCTTTTGGTTCTGCAAATACAGAACCAAGTATTTTTTATGCATTTTCTAGGTCGTTGATTCTTAAATCAATACACTAAGAAAAAGATGGAAAATTTAAAGTAAGGGCAAGTATCAATCAAACCAAATGATCCTTGTTCACAGGTTCCCGCAATGAATGGTCCCCAAAGATTTTGCGTCTGTGGTTCACTCCCCAAACATGAAGGGACTCAATGACATCCTTGAGTGTTTCCCCATATTCTGTCATTGTATATTCCACTGTCACAGGAAAAGTATCGTAGACAGTCCTCTTGACCAGATGATTTAGCTCAAGATCCCGAAGTTCCTTCGAAAGCATTCGATCAGTAATTCCATGTACCTGTCTGGAAATTTCCGAAAAACGCTTGTACCCATGCAGCAAGGCCACAATGATAGGCAACTTCCATTTTCCGTTCAATACGTCTAAAGCATCCTGTACAGGTCTAATAATACCTGTGCATTGCGTGTGGTTCGATTTATCCAGCTTCTCCATTAGTCTTCTGATAGTAATCCGGCCAAAACTATACTAAAGTATAGTGCTATACAATGTTATAGTACTTACAAATGTATAGCTAATTCCTTTAGGTTTGTGAAAAGATTATGCAATTATGAAATCGAACCTACCTGCGCAGACATGATCCCGTACGTACGGGAACCCGCAGAGGAATGGTTATTCGTAATGCGAGACAGGTTGTGACCAATTCAAACAAAATTACAAACACATGAAAAACAAAATTATTTACTGGGTAGCTACTGGGCTGGTATCACTTATGATGCTTTTCAGCGCATATGCCTACTTCGCCGATCCAAGCGTATCTGAGGGATTTGCTTCGATGGGATTTAAGGATTTCTTCAGAATAGAGCTTGGAATAGCCAAAATACTTGGAGCATTTGTATTATTAATTCCCGTAGTTCCCAAGCTAATCAAAGAATGGGCTTATGCAGGATTTGGGATCACGTTTATCTCGGCTTTTATAGCTCATTCTGCCAACGGGCACCCAGCGAACACCATGGCAATGCCTCTAATAGCATTCGCCTTATTGGTTACTTCCCGGGTTTTCCTCGAAAAAATCAGCTAGTATTACTCTTGCCCTCTTGAAGCATCCTAAAAGAAATTTTGGGATGCTTTTTACTTTTATATGGATGTCCACTTTTATGCAACTGATTGAATTAACTTAGAAAATTCTACCTACATAAGCCCAATTCAGAACTTTTGCTAGACTGAATACATTTGTATTGGGTAATAATCCCTGAAATATGCCCCTGATATACGTCAAAAACATGGTATGTCCCCGCTGTATCTCTTCTGTGAAGGAAGTTCTGGATCAGCAGCAACTGTCCTACTCCACGGTGGAATTGGGAAAAATAGTATTGGATTCTCCACTTAGTCACCCTCAAAAAAAACAATTGGCTAAAGGGCTGGAAAATCGTGGTTTTGAACTTTTGGAAGCTGAAAAATCAAAGTTAATATCTCAGATCAAAAGCATTTTGATCGGTCAGATACAACATTCAGATCAGCCAATGTCTGAAAACTATTCGAGTTTTATCTCCGAAAATCTCATGCATGAATACACGTATTTAAGTAAGCTTTTTTCGCAGGTAGAAGGAATAACTATAGAAAAGTACATCACCGGATTGAAAATCGAGCGTGTGAAGGAGTTGATTTTCTACAATGAAAAAAGTCTCTCGGAAATAGCTGATCTGCTCAATTACAGCAGTGTTGCCTACCTATCGTCACAGTTCAAAAAAGAAACAGGCATGTCTCCAAGCATATTCAAAAAACAGGGAAATCACAAACGTAGAAGTTTGGATGAAATTTGAATGGTTCAAAATCAGATCATGTGTAGTGAGGAGGCAGAAACTTTGTGAGGTGATTCATAAGTTGATGAGCACACGACATTTTTTCACGAGGGTATTTAATTAAACATAGGAGTTTTCGCTAAGGCCACAGTTTGGAAATAATTTTCTGTCAAAGTCGAATTTTGCCATACTCAGACTAAGCGTCTGCCTTTACGGATAATCAGAAAAAAGCATAAAAAATAGCTCAACTTGCATCTTTTACTCAGTTTTTGAGTTAAAGCCCATAGTTTATCCCCCGCTATTACGCCTCCTTATGCTCAGGTTATTGTTCAAAACGCTGAAAATCTTTATGATCACTCTAATTTCCATTGTACTGATTCTTTTATTGGTAGTTGTATTATTTGTCAATTTCAACCCTGAATTTGGTGGCAGCCCTTCCAAGCAAAAACTAGCTCAGTTTGAAAAACTGGACTATTTCGAAGATGGAAAATTCAGCAATCTGATGCCTACCAATATGGATATGGATTTTGCTGAAGCAATCAAAATGCTTCCTGAGTTCTTTAAGAATGATCCGACACGAAGACCTGGTTTTGATTTACCGTTAGTGCATAGGGATGCCTTGGAATTGGTGACAAAAGAGCAGCCTACCCGTCTGGTTTGGTTTGGGCACTCTACATTTCTGCTTCAAATGGATGGCAAAACAATTCTCATCGATCCCATGTTCGGAGAAGTTCCTGCACCCAATCCTATTTTAGGCAAAAAGCGCTTCAGTAATCAACTTCCTATAGCCATAGAAAAGCTGCCTCAGATAGACATGATTATTATGTCCCACGATCATTACGATCATTTGGACTATGGTTCAATTCAGAAATTAAAAGGTAAAACAAAGGCTTTTTATATGCCTCTGGGGATGGGAGCGCATTTTGAAGAATGGGGAGTGGATTCTTCCCAAATCCATGAATTAGGCTGGTGGGATGAAATTCAGGCCGACGGATTACTCTTGGCTTTGACCCCTGCCCGTCATTTCTCCGGACGGGGCTTGAACAACCGCTTCTCTACGTTATGGGGCTCCTGGGTGATCCGCGGTGAAAGCGACAATATCTATTTTAGTGGAGACAGCGGATATGGACCTCATTTTAAGCAGATCGGAGAGAAATACGGACCGTTCGACTTTGCCATGATGGAGTGTGGTCAGTACAATGAGCGTTGGAAAGATATCCATATGATGCCCGAGGAAACTGCCCAAGCGGCAAAGGATATCAATGCAAAGGTATTTATGCCTATCCATTGGGCTGCGTTTACCCTGGCGATGCATTCTTGGACAGATCCGGTAGAGCGGGTAATCGCAAAGGCAGATGAAATAAACCAACCCATCTTTGTCCCGGAAATCGGAGAATTCATTGAGTTGGAAAAAAATCTCATGACCAAGCGTCAGTGGTGGCTGGCCCCCTCCTCGCCATCTAACCAAATGAGTTCCAAACAGTAGAAATGTAAATTTCGCCAATCTCTTATTTTCTTCCGCTTTCTCAGGACAGACTAATAAGGAAATCTCCCCTAATCTATGGAGATGTTTTACGGCATTTTTCCTAATTTGACATTTGATAATTAAATCAATATCCGCTTTTCTGCCAATAAAAGGGAAAGACTATAGTCCGATATGCTTGGCTCTAATGAAATAGGGAGCTTCGATCAACGATCTTACAACCCTATACCTTTGTATCATTCAATGTCTTTTATTAGTAGAATTGTAGATAATCAATTTTAAAATTAATTTATAACAACCTAAAAAACCTATGTCTCAGACTATTAATGCTGCTGTTGTGGGAACCGGATTTATCGGTCCAGCTCATTTGGAAGCCCTTAGAAGAATCCCTAATATCCAGGTAACCAGCCTGGTAGAAGTAAATCAGGAAGTGGCAGATGCCAAAGCCAAAGAGCTTGGAATCCCAAATGCCTACACTTTTGACAATATGCTGAAGGATGACAGTATAGATGTAGTACATATTTGTACGCCTAATTTCCTTCATTTCCCGCAGGCAAAAGCATGTTTGCTAGCCGGCAAGCACGTGGTATGCGAAAAGCCTTTGTCAGTCAGCGTAGAAGAAGCTGAAGAGCTTGTGAGATTGGCTAAGGAAACAGGATTGATTAATGCCGTTCACTTCAATCTTCGCTATTATCCTATGGTTCGCCAGATGAAAGTAATGCGTGAAAAAGGTGAATTGGGAGATGTTTATTCTGTCATGGGTTCCTACCTGCAGGATTGGCTTATCCACAAGACTGATTACAGCTGGAGATTGGATCCTAAGCAATCCGGAGGATCAAGAGTGGTGGCAGACATCGGTTCTCACCTATTGGATATGACCGAATATGTGACTGGACTAAAAGTCACTGCGGTAATGGCTGATTTCTCTATAGTTCATCCTACCCGCCTGAAACCTCTGAAAGCTGTCGAATCCTTCTCAGGCAAAGCGCTAGATCTGTCGGATTACGAAGAATATGAAGTAACGTCTGAAGATTACGCTACTATTATGCTTCGCTTTGATAATGGCCGGACAGGTTCTATCGTAGTGAGCCAGGTGAATGCAGGGCGTAAAAACCGTCTGAACATCGAGATCTCAGGTTCAAAGGCCAATTTCGAGTTCAACGCTGAGAAGCCAAACGAGCTTTGGATAGGAAAGAGAGATTCCGCCAACTCCATCCTGATGAAGGATCCTTCTTTGATAGACGAGGGAGCACGCTCGTTGGTAAGTTTCCCGGGAGGTCATCAAGAAGGGTTCCCGGATACGTCAAAGCAGCTTTTCAAGGAAGTGTATGCAGCGATAAGAGAAGGCAAGCAGCCTGAGTCCCCTACTTTCCCAACTTTCGCCGACGGCCTTCGGGAACTGATCATCGGTGATGCTATTGTGGAAAGCAATGCTAATGAAGCTTGGGTGAAGATTTAGGGCAAAGACAGGAGACAGAAGACGGGAGATTAGAGAACTGCAACATTGAAGCTTCTCATGATCACTGTCTTTTGTCTTTCCAATAAAGTCTGATCGAAGATGTTCTGTTTTCATAAAATGTCGTATTTTAATGGCAAATCTAAAACCAATGACAATGAACTTGAAAAAGAACCTTTTAGCCTTTGCCCTACTCGCATTTGTAGGCTTTGCTGCTAATGCACAAGAGAAAGCCAGCCCAGCCAAAACCGCAGAAGGAATGGTAGGTGACGCCAAAATCACGATTAATTACAGTAGTCCTGCAGTAAAAGGACGTACAATCTGGGGGGACTTGGTTCCTATGGGAGAAGTATGGAGAGCAGGTGCCAATGAGGCGACTACCTTCACTACCACGAAAGATATCACTGTACAGGGACAGAAACTGCCTGCAGGTACTTACGGTTTCTTTATTATTCCAAGCGAAACAGGTCAGTCTACCTTTATTTTCAACAAGGTTTCCAAGCAATGGGGAGCTTTTGACTATGACTCAAGTGAGGATGTTCTTAGAGTGGATGTTCCTTCGGGAGAAAACTCCACCTTGGAAGAGCGTTTGGTATATGAGGTTAAGCCGGAAAGCTTTGAAATAAGATGGGAATACGGAAAAGCTTCCGCTAAGCTTGGTTCGTAAATCAGAAATCTAATTCACAATAAAACCACGGGATAAGCTCTCGTGGTTTTTTTCTTCATTTTTTTTTAACCGCTGAGCACACAGAGGTTTTTGCTGAGAGCACCATTGCGGACGACGGAGAAGTACGACGACGCTGTATGGTACTTGATACCGAGCTTGTCTATCTGATGCAAGATTCTTTTATGTCAGCTTCATCTTAGTTCCCACTGATCGACACAGAAAAGAGCTCGGATCTCCGCAAATCTTTTAAGGAAGCCCAAGCCATGAATTGAGATAAGCAAAGGTGGGATGATCAGTCTGAGCCTGAACACTCGAATAGCAAAGCACTGCAAAAACTAAAGCGAACAGGTGTTTTCCATAAGTGTACGGATTTTCTGAATCTAAAAACTTGAGCATAGGATTGATGGTTATAGTTTTTATAAAAGTAAAATTTTGAGCTTAACAACCTTTGATTGACTGTATGAACGGACTAAAGTTATTTTAATCATAAAATCAATTGTACACTTTCAGAAAAAATACAGACCTTGAATATGAAATTTTAAGAGCAGCTCAATTTTTACAAAAAAAATTATGAATTCAGATGAAAAGTCACCTTGGGAATTTCCTTTTTATATTCCCACAAACCCGGTTAAAAAATTCCTCAAAAATTCAATTGGAAAAGCAGCCATACTTATTTCCCCAAAGATCAAAAATGAATTGTTGGGTGGCAAAATGCCTAAAAACAAGTTTGAACGTGCAGCCCTTACATCTATCTTCATTGAGTTAAATGACAAAAAACTCCTTGATGAATTGGCTGAACTTCATAAGAAAATCTGGACCTCAAATGACAACCAAGGCTATTACGATTTCACCTCAAATCGTCTCCGAGGTATGTTTGAGCAACTGAAAGAGCCTCTTTACACAACTATTTCCAACCAAACTAAAGAAAATGCCTATGACGAGTTCATCGAATTAGGCTGTGGTGAAGGGATTATTGTCAACAGAATGTCAGAGAAATACCCGGAAATCAACAGCTTTTTGGGAGTGGATATCAATAAGGCTCAGATTGAGATAAATAAAACTACTTATGCCGGTAATACCAAGCTTAGATTTCAGTCAGGCGATTTATCCAAGGACCTGGCTTCGATAAAAGGCCCAAATAAAATCTACCTGACTTTTGGAGGGGTGCTGGAGTATTTGACAGAACAAGAATTACTGTTTCTTCTGAAGGAATTATCCGTTTTGAAAAACACAGTATTTATACTTTACGAACCTATAGAACCGGGATTCAATATCAAAGAAGAGAAACATTCCATACTTTACGGCAGTGAATTCAGCTTTTGCCATCCATACCATTACTATTTATCCAAAGCTGGATTTGATATAATTGGTGAAAAACTTGTGAACTCTGACAAAACCAGCTGGATATATCTTGCTGCGAAGATTAATTAGGGCTTGCTGAAAAAGTCTCAGGCATGCCAGCTTCAAGGCGGCCGAGTGAAGATGTATGCTTATACCTCGAATGAGGCCAACATAGAAGATGGCATGCCTGAGGCTAGCTAAAAAATCCCGATTTTGGAATTTTCTGATGCATGGATAAATGCTTATTGTGTTCAATAAGCTTGCACTTGCTGAAAAACCGTTCGCATCAAAAATGGATTAAGCATTCAATTTGATAGCTTTTGATCTATTATTGGCGTTTTTCGGCATGCCCTAATTAAAGCGTTTATCAGCAATGCTGCCTGTAGCTATGTCTTCTTTGGTTTAATGGCTGTAAATCCCCGCCTACCGGAGAGGAAGGCAGCCCGATAAGAAAGGAAAATATGGCTACTGGTATCACTACCTATAACATAATAACCACTAATTCCCCATGTACTTCCTTCATCAAATCCATCTTCCCACAAGTAGAAGTGCCCAGTTTCCCTTTTCGATAAAGTCTTTGGCTGAATTGGAAACGATGACTTTCGATAATCCGGTGACGGTTTTTGTTGGGGAAAATGGATCCGGAAAGTCAACGCTTCTAAAAGCGCTGGCTATCAAGTTGAATTTGCCGGCCATTGGCAGTACAGATTTGGAAAAAGACGACACACTTGATGGAGTCAAATCCTATGGAGAAAGTATAATCACCCGATGGAACAATAAAGCATATCGAGGCTTTTTCTTTAGAGCTGAGGATTATTTCGGCTTTGTAAAACGTCTTCGGAACCTGGACGATGAACTGAAAAGGGACATTGTGGATTTCGAGAAAAGATTGAGCGGATCCGGATTAAAATTAGCTGTGGGAGCTGTGCAGGGACAGAAGGAAGCATTACTCCGCAAATATGGAAACCTTACAGAAGTTTCACACGGAGAGGGCTTTCTAAAAGTCCTGGAAGGCAGGTTGCAGGCAGAAGGAATTTACCTGATCGATGAACCCGAAGCCGCGCTTTCACCCCAGCGCCAACTGGCACTTTTCTCCCTGATCAAAAATCTGGCAGAGAATCACGGTTGCCAGTTTATCATCGCCACCCACTCTCCTATCTTGATGACACTGCCGAATGCGACGATATTCCAATTTGGGGATAAAATCCGGAAAGTTGATTATCAGGAAACAGAGCATTTTACGATTTTGAAAAACTTCCTGAATAACCCTGAGGCTTTCTTAAGGTATTTGTAGCTGAATGGAATAGGTAATTATTCCAATAAGAACAGAGAAACCCTTCGGTGGTTTTAGAAACCCCAAAGGTTAATTGTCTCTTCCGCACGCACCGTGTGCTCTGTGTTATCTTCTGTTACCAACGTGGTCGATTACCGTGAATCAGAAACTGTAAACCTCAAACCCAGAAAACCTCTAATTCCTTGATTTGGAGCAAAAACATAAGTTGGGTCAAAGGTCAATGCATTAGGATTATCAGGCGTAGGGACTACAGATCCATCAGGAGCGAATACCACATTTTTATCAAAAGGATCAAAAGCTCTCGCAATACTATTCGCCGGAGGAGTAAAGTTCAGTAAGTTTTTGACTCCCCCATAAATCTCCCATTTTTCACCCAGAGACTTGGTCAACTGAATATTCTGAATGCTAAACCAAGTGGAATAGGCCGGGCGATCGTCCAGCGGCCCCAATAGTGGCAAACGCATAGGACTGTACACATTTCCTGTGTAATCCACCGTCAGACCCAGACGGAAAAACTCATAGCCTACAGACCAAACCCCTGAAAAACGCTCAGTAAGTAATTGCCGTGTCTTTATACCCTCCTCTTCTATGCTTACATCCATCAGAGTGGCCCCACCTGTCATAGTTAAGCCATTTGCCCAAGCCGTATTGAGATTCAAGGAAACGCCCTTCGAAACCGCTGAGCCGTCCAGATTGGCATAAATTATCTGATTTGGATTTGACTCGTAGTCAGGTATAATACGGTTTGTAAAATAGGTGTAGAATGCAGAGCCATCCAGTCCAATAAAAGTCCCATTATCCGTATAGATTTTCTTCACCAGATTGGCATTTACATTCCAGCTTTGCTCAGGTCTCAATTCTTCTGTGAATATCACTTCCCTTGCGCCCGTCAATGCAGCATGATCCTCAGTAAACACATTGGCTACCCGAAAACCATTTCCGGCAGAAAGTCTGAACACCATGCTTTTGTCAGTAGAGGAAAGTTTGTAATTCACACGTGGAGAAAAAATCGATCCGTGAATAGAATTGTAATCGTAGCGGACTCCCAAAAGTAAACTTTGATTGGCCGTAAGCTTAATTTCATCCTGCAGAAAAGCTCCCGGCAGATGAATGACCGAAGGTGCGTTTTCGTCTGAATTCTGTGCAGTGGTAGCGACAGTATTATCGTCATAATAAGTATATCGATACGCCAATCCAAGTAATAATCCATGCTTTTCAGCCGTTTTTGCCCATGTCAATTGTCCGAAACCTATGTATTGATCAGCTTTGTAAATAGTAGTTCCGTACACTGAGTTTTGGTTGTGTCCATTCGCCGAAAACTGAAAGTTCATAGTCTCTGTCGTCGGCAACTGCCATGTACCAAAAGCTTCCCATCTACTGGTATATATACTTTCTCCATACACTTCTTCACCTCCCCGATCCGCACTCGTCCAGTTCATCTCTCCGCCCCAGCGATCCTCATATACATACCTTCCTGCCATGGTAAATAATCTGTTTTCCGGTCTCCGAACATTGATTTTCTGGAAAAAAGACACTCTTTTCGAAAGTGTCACATCGGTAAAACCATCCCCATTATTGTCAATAGGATTATCGTAATAAAAAGCATTTATACCGGTAAGCGATTGGATATTTGAGCCCCAATTAGAGCGCAAGCCGAGATCAAGATTCATTTCCCCCCAGCCTGTTGCAAAGAAGTCCGTAGACATCAAAGGTGCAGATTCAGGCTTTTTTGTAATTACATTGATCAAACCACCAACTGCCTCTGATCCATAAAGTGTAGATGCCGGACCTTTTACCACTTCCACTCTATCGATCAATGACTGGGGAATTCCCGTCAATCCGTAAACTGTTGCCAACCCGCTTACTATTGGCATTCCGTCGATCAAAACCATGGTGTATGGACCTTCCAGGCCATTGATGTGAATATCACCTGTGTTGCATACATTACAGTTGATCTGTGGGCGCACTCCGTTTACATTTTGTAGAGATTCAAAAACGGAGGGTGTAGGATTTGCCCGAAAGAAATTTGCACTGTACACTTCTACCGGTACAGGACTATCCAGTTTTGACACTTCCTGCATGGTTCCACTGACTACTACTTCATCCAATCCTCCATCCATTTCCTTAAGGGTAAATACCAAATCGGACATATTCTGACTTGGCACTTTTACGACTTTCTGTGCAGTCTGAAAACCCACCATGGATGCCTGAACGGTATAAGTACCAGTTTCCGATATAGCTATGGAAAAGCCACCATCCCTATCCGTAACTGCTCCTTTGGCCAATCCCTTAACATAGACATTTGCAAATTCGACAGGCTCTCCCTGAAAAAGAACTTTGCCTTTCAATATCCTATCCTGACTGAAAACATTTATGGAAATAAGGAAATAGAGGGGTAAAAAAGTAAAGATCTGTCTCATGCTTTTAGGGTTGTTTATAAATTAGATACTGCAAATCTATGGTGTTAGATTAATCTAACAAAATTGTTTTTGAAAATATTTTCCCATATTTGAGCACTAAAGCAATAGGACATGGCATCGCAGACTGAAGAAAATTACCTGAAATCACTTTTTAACCTGGCAAATGACAAGAATGAGATCAATATCTCGGAACTTGCAAATCAGATGCAAGTCAGCATGCCAACTGTCAATAGCATGGTAAAAACCCTACAGAAAAATGGTTGGGTGATCTATGAAAAGTACAAACCTGTTTCACTTACACCAAAAGGCAAAAAAGAAGCTGCTTTGATCATCCGAAAGCACAGATTAACGGAAATGTTCCTAGTAAACAAAATGGGATTTGGCTGGGAAGAAGTACACGAAATCGCAGAGCAGGTGGAGCATATCCATGCACCGAAATTCTTTGAGCGTATGGATGAAATGATGGGCTTTCCTACTATTGATCCACACGGATCCCCTATCCCCGACAAGCAAGGCCGTATTCAAGAAATCAACTACCTCAGCCTATCGGAGTGCAAAGCCGGACAGGTCGTCAAACTTGCCGGACTTACCAATTCCTCCACAGAATTTCTGGAATTTCTCAATGGCCGAAACCTTAGTTTAGGAGCCGAACTCACCATCCGCTCGAAGGAAGTTTACGATCACAGTATCGTTGTCAGCTATCTTAATCATCCCGGCGAAACCCTCTCCGAAAAAGTCTGTGAGAAGTTACTGGTGAAGGTGGTGGAGTAAAAGCCGTGGACTTGACCGTATAAAAAACTCAAAACCTTCGAGGTCTCCCAGACCTCAAAGGTTATGGAGGCCTACAGCCAGACCTAATAATAGTTCCCTCTGCGTAAACCTAAGTGACCTCAGGGGTTAAAGCAAAAACCACCTGCCAATCGCTCAGCAGGTGGTTTTCAATACGTATAAATTCCTGATTAACGGACTACTTTCTTGTAATCTGTCACCAAATGCTTGATGAAAAATTCCATCATTCTATCTTTATTCAAAGCTGTGTGACCTCCATCAGGATCCACCTGAACTTCTATGCTTTTTCCTGCATCCTGAAATGCTTTGATCAACTGCAATGAATTGGATGGATGCACATTGTTATCAGCAGTGCCGAAGAAAATCAACAGTTCTCCCTGAAGCTGATCAGCCTTATTCATCAAACTGAATCTATTGTAGCCTTCCTCGTTATTGTCCAGCGTGCTCATAAAGCGCTCTGTGTAGATATTGTCATACAATCTCCAATCAGTCACAGATGAATTGGCAACTGCCGCATGTACCAACTCAGGGAATCTAAGCAGCATGGAAGCCGCGGTAGTTCCACCGTAAGAAGTTCCGTAAACACCCACTCTATCCCTGTCGAAATAAGGACGGTCGTGAAGAGACTTAATGCCCTCAGCAAAATCATCCATTTCTACCAAGCCTAAGTTTCCGTACAACTGGTCAAGCAATTTCTTGCCCCGACCTCTTACATTTCTACCATCTATATTCAATACCAAGAAGCCATATTCTGTCAAAGGATCCGGCAAAGTGAATGTCTCTCGGAAAGCGTTGGTAGCGGGTCCGCCGTAGTTACTCAGGATTACCGGATATTTCTTAGCTGGGTCAAAATCAGAGGGAAAATGGATCATCCCATGCAATTCAGTCACTCCATCCTTTGATGTAAACGTGAATACTTCCACTTTTTTCAAGCCCAGTTCTTCAAACTTACTCATATCACTTTTCGCCAATTCTGCGACTACCTTGCCTTTGGCATCCACCAAATTGGTAAATGGAGCCACATCATGAGTCTGTGAAATATCTACAAAGTATTTTCCATCAGGGGAAATAGTCACCGCGTGATTGAATTTCGGATCGGTCAACCGGGTATCTTTCTTACCATCCAGCTGCACACGATGAAGTTGCATCAGCATGTGATTTTCGCCACTGCGAGCCATGTAATAAAGCATCTTATTCTCCTCATCCACCTTCACGATATTGAATACTTCAAAAGGATGGGCGGTAATAGTATTCACCAGTGTTCCGTCAAAATTATACAGGTAGTAGTTATTGAACCCTGATCTTTCGGAAGCCCAGATAAAGTGCTTACCATCGGCCAATACTTCCATTTCGGGAGAATTCACCACGAAGCTTGGAAGCCATTCTTCACGGATTACTGTTCTGCTTTTGCCTGTTTCAGGATTGGCAGCACGGAGCTCCAGTATATTCTGCCGTCTATTGGTACTGTGGAAAAGCAATTCTTTGCCATCGGGAGTCCAGGAAATGTCATAAATATAGGTTCCCAGATCGCCATCGCTGTAAGGCTTGCCATCTCTGATGTCCAGTTCGATCATCTCTTTGGTAGCGATATCATAAACCATCAGATCCACAGGAAGATTTGGCTCTCCTACCTTAGGATAGGCTTCGATCTCCAGAGAATCATACAAACTCAATTGATCCAAAAGCACATAATATTTCTTTACATCCTTCTCTACAAATCTGTAGAAAGCGATCTTGCTCCCATCAGGTGACCACCACATGGCAGTATTTTGATCCAACTCTTCTCCATACACCCAGGTGGCAATCCCGTACTTCACCTGATTCTCTTCATTACCATCAGAAGTGATTGGGATTACATTACTGCCATCAGCATTGCTGAGGTACATGTTCCTATCCTTGGTGAATGCTTTGTATTTCCCATCAAGAGACTCGGCAGAATCAAACTGTCGCCCTCGGACCGGACGGTTCCAAGCTCTTGCTTCAGGTGCTGTGGCATCTCCCAGCTCTGTTACTTTTTTGGTTTTTACGGAAAAAGACTGAAGCTTTCCATCTTTGGAATATTCAAAAGATTTGCCATCCTCAGCCCATGTTACACTTAAGCTTCCCGGCTTCACGGCAGACCTAAGTTGGGGGGCTATTTTTTGGTATTGCTCATAGCCTGGCATGCTTTTGAGCTTGTCCTGAGCTTGAGAAACAGAAATGGTGGTGGCTAATGCAGTCACCATCGTAAGGAAGAACTTATTCTTCATATCATATTCGGGTTAAGTTTATTCGTGTTGCGATGATACTATTTTTAGCTGTAAAAAGCAGATATAAATACACGATAGGTCTGCTAATCAAGATTTCTTGCTGTCCTTTATTTGCAAATCTCGCTAAAAACAAGTTGCACACCTACAGACTTGTAACCAACTAGCCTGTTGATGTATCCAAGGGATAATCAATAACATCCCATATGAAGAACTTAAACCCGCTAAGCAAACTCCTGCTAGCAACTCTTCTCCTCTTTTCCCAAATCACTCCACTACTCTATTCTCAAGGATTAGAAGCCAGGATCGATTCTTTGCTCGAAACCACCTTTTCTCCGGAAGGTCCGGGAGCGGTTTTCTTGGTTGCCAAAGCCGGAAAGCCTATTTATAGAAAAGCCTTTGGTGAGGCCAACTTAGAGCTCAATGTCCCCATGACTCCCAGTAATGTCTTCGAAATTGGCTCCATGACCAAGCAATTTACTGCTATAGCTATTTTGATGCTGATGGAGCAGGGAAAACTTCAGCTTGAAGATCAAATCACAAAGTTTATTCCCGACTACCCTACCCGTGGAAAAAACATCACTATCCATCATCTGCTCACACATACTTCCGGCATCAAAAGTTTTACCGGCATGAAGTCTCTTCGTGCCATCGAAAGGCAGGATCTTGCACCTCCCGAACTCATAGATTTCTTCAAAAATGAGCCCATGGATTTTGATCCCGGAGAAGCCTTTAAGTACAACAATTCAGGCTATGTGATTTTGGGATACATCATAGAAATACTGTCAGGGAAGTCTTATGCTGAATTTGTTCAAGAAAATATTTTCGACAAACTCGAAATGACTTCTTCTCAATATGCCAATCACTCCGAAGTCATTGAAAACCGTGCATATGGCTACCATCAAAAGGATAAATATGTAAACAAGAACTACGTCAGTTTGAGTTTGCCCTATGCATCAGGATCGCTGATGTCCACGGTGGATGATATGCTCAAATGGAATAAAGCAATCAAAAACAATAAGTTGATTATAGATGAAACCAAAAAAATAGTGTTTGAAAATCACACGTTAAGCAACGGTAAAAAAATCAATTATGGCTATGGCTGGCATATTACCACTTTGAATAATGCTGTAAGTTTTGAGCATGGGGGCAGCATTTTTGGGTTTAAATCCATGGGAGTGTATTTACCCGAGGAAGATATATATGTGATCGGATTGAGTAATTGCGATTGTAACTCGCCCACTGAATTGGCAAGAGATATTGCGCAGTTGACTATGGGAAACTGAAAGCTCTAGTCCATCTGCGGTAATTGAATTTCCCCACTGGAAAAAAACTCCATATATTGGTTTTTCAAAAAAGCTAAACCTTCACAATAACCCAATTTATGCAATACCGAAAGTTAGGAAACACAGGAATGGAGTTGTCTATTCTTGGATTTGGAGCATCACCCATGGGAGATGTTTTTAATGTTTCTGACGAAAAAGATGGATATCGTGCCGTTCATTATGCGATTGACCATGGTGTGAATTTCTTCGATGTTTCTCCTTTTTATGGAATTACCCTTGCGGAAAAGCGATTGGGGAATGCGCTCGAAGGCAAGCGTGACCAAGTGATTTTAGCCACCAAATGTGGACGCTATGACTTGCAGGAATTTGACTTTTCTGAAAAGCGGATTCTGCAAAGTGTAGACGAATCCCTTGCCAGACTGAAAACCGATTATGTAGACTTACTTCAGCTCCATGACATTGAATTTGTAGACAAAGAACAAATTCTTAATGAAGCATGGCCAACACTGCTGAAAATCAAGGAATCAGGAAAGGCAAGATTTATAGGTATTACGGGACTTCCGGTAAACTACCTAGCTGAAATCTCGAGAACCATCGATGTGGACTCCGTCCTATCCTGGGCACATTACAATTTGCTGGAAGACGAAATAAATCGGGAACTAGTGCCACTTTCTAAGCAAAAGGGTTTTGGCTTGATGAATGCAGCTCCTTTGATGCAGCGTATTCTTTCAGATGCTCCATTGCCGGACTGGCATCGATCTCCTCCCGCAATGAAAGCAATGCAATCAGAGTTGCTTAAGCTTTGTGCGAGCTATGGAGTAAAACTGAGTGATGTCGCACTCCGCTATGCATTGGATCACCCCGATATTACTACCACAATCGTTGGGATGTGTGATCTTGCCACTATCACGCAAAATGTGGACGCTCTGGATTTCAGAATTCCTGAGGGGCTTATAGAAGAAATCGAAACACGGGTAGCCTCTGTCAAAAACCAAATGTGGTATGAAGGCAAGCCAGAGAATAATATTTAGGGAGCAGATAGCAGTGCTCAGTTGGCAGTCAGTCAATTCGTCCTTAAAATGGTTGACGCTTTTGTAAGATAGGATGAAGTCTTTCCTCAACGTCACTGCGAGGAGGCACGACGAAGCAGTCTAGTTGTGTTAATGAGATTGCTTCCTTCCTCGCAATGACGTAAGCATCTTCCTATCTGAATGGTCATCTCGAACGACATAATTACAGCTATTCGAATTAAAACCAGTACATAAATAAACCCTGAATTATGTTATTTAAGACAAAAACTCAAACCTCATGAAATCGAGCATGGCTCAAAAGTCACACACTGGGATGATTATCCTGCATGCGAGATTCTCCCGATCCGCCGCGGCGGACGGGACAGGCTATCTGACCATTAAAAATCAAAATATAAACAGATGAAATCGAGCATGACGAAAATCGTCACACACCGGGATGATTATAATACATGCGAGATTCCATATGGCCACTGAAAAACAAATTATAAACAGATGAAAGCATTAGTTCTTACAGATATCGGTAAAACGGAACTCCGGGAAGTAGAAAAACCAGTTCCAAAATCCGGGGAAGTTCTCCTTAAAGTTGGAATGGTCGGGTTTTGCGGAGGGGATCTGAATAGTTATCGAGGTCTTTTTCCATTACAAGAATACCCAAATATTCTAGGCCATGAAGTTGGCGGTACAATTGAGTACTTAGGTGATAATGTTCCGGCTGATATCAAAGTTGGCATGAAAGTGACGGTGTACCCTTATTTGAATTGTGGAAAATGCATTGCCTGTCGCAAAGGTGCCCGCAATGCCTGCAAGGAAAATAAGACGATGGGTGTGCGACGTCCCGGCGCTATGTGTAGATACATTGCCTTGCCCTGGCAGGATGTTTTTCCATCAGAGAAATTATCCCTTCGGGAATTAGCTTTGGCTGAGCCCCTCACCGTTGGTTTTCACTCAGTAAACCGGGCTAAAGTCACTTCTAAAGATCGTGTCGCTGTGATCGGCTGTGGAATCGTCGGTTTGGGAGCTGTGGCTGCGGCGGTTGAGCGGGGTGCGGAAGTGATCGCCATTGATCTTGATGATGCCAAACTTGAGATCGCAAAGAAAATCGGAGTTAGATATACCCTTAATCCAAAGAAAGTAGACTTGCATCAGGCTCTACAGGAAATGACTACCAACGATGGTCCGGACGTGATTATTGAAGCGGTGGGAAGTCCGGTTACTTATCGCCAAGCTGTGGAAGAAGTGGCATTTACAGGAAGAGTAGTTTGTATAGGCTATGCAAAAGCGCCCGTGGAATTCAATACATCCCTCTTTGTACAAAAAGAAATAGAAATCTTGGGATCCAGAAACTGCACGACCGAATTTCCGGAAGTGATCAGTTACTTGGAGCAGGGAAAATTTCCTGTCAATGATGTGATCAGCAAGGTAGTGACCCTAGATGAGTCCGAACAGGCACTTTCAGATTGGGCTGTTGATCAGCAGGGTATAATTAAAATAATGATAGATTTTGACAAGTAAACTAATGATAAAATCCTGCGTAACAATCGCCCTCGTACCTCAAATCAAAACCGGTCCTTGGATTTTTTGGGAAGACTTGGAAGCCGGAATGGCAAAAGCTGCCAAGCTTGGTTTTGATGCGATAGAGCTTTTCACCGCTTCTCCAGATGCAATTTCAATCCCAAGACTTAAGGAGCTTCTGGGAAAATATAAGCTAAAACTAGCTGCCGTGGGAACGGGTGCCGGTAAGGTAATTCACGGACTGACGCTTACTGACCCTGATTCAGAAATTAGAAAAAAGGCCATTTCCTTTATCTCAGACATGATTGACTTTGGTGCTGCATTTGGCGCTCCTGCAATAATCGGCTCAATGCAGGGAAATGTACTTCCCGGAAATGACAGGGACGAAACCATGTCTTGGCTGACTGACGGATTAAATAAACTGGGAAAACACGCTGAATCAAACCAAGTGATTCTCATCTATGAACCGCTTAATCGCTACGAAACCAACTTACTCAACACGCTTGAAGCCGGGTCAAACTTCTTGGATTCCCTAGAAACCAAGTCAGTGAAACTGTTGGCAGATTTATTCCATATGAATATTGAAGAAGGAAATCCGGAAGAAAGTATTTTGAACTGGGGAAAAAATATCGGCCACGTACATTTTGCGGACAGCAACAGAAGACCCATGGGTTTTGGACATACTTCCATGAAACCGATCGCTGAAGCGCTTAATACCATTGGGTATAGTGATTATGCCTCTGCGGAAGCCTTCCCCTACCCAGATCCTGATGCTGCAGCTGAGCAGACGATTGCGGAGTTTAGGAAATGGTTTCGTTAAAGGGAAGTTGGATTTACGAAATACGATTTACGAGATTCTTAGGTACTCCAACCCATGAATTCACTAGTGAACCGTATCTTCTGCTTCTATCAATCGGTACTCTTCATTCTCTCATTTCTTGATTCTAGACTCTAATTTCTAAAATTTTAAGTCTAATATCTTGATACTTACATCTAGCTACTTGATACTTAAAAATGAAACGTTTCGCACTTACACTTGACCTCATCGACAATGAGGCATCCATCAAAGAATACGAGCAGCATCACGCCGCAGGAGCCGCATGGCCTGAAGTGACCCAGCATGATATAGATGCAGGAATTCTCAATTTAGAGATTTTCCGTACCGGTAACCGAATGTTTATGCTGCTGGAAACTGTAGATGAATTTGATTTCAATGAGAAGGCTAAATTCGATGCATCAAATCCAAAAATTGCAGAATGGGAAGCATTTATGTGGAAATATCAGCAGCCTATCCCGTGGGCAAAACCCGGTGAAAAGTGGGTATTGATGAAGAGAATATTCAAGTCAGGTGAATAATTAACAACCATTGACAAAGTATTTTCTGATTTTTATTAGCAATTTCCTAGTCCATAAACTTTTCTCACAAATGAAAAACAACCTAAAATTCCCACTGCTATTTACCTTAGCCCTTACCTGTTCAGTTTTTTCCTTCGGGCAAAACACTATGAATCCTCCCGCAGGCTACGATCATGATATAGGAACTATGGTATCTATGCTGGAAAACCTAAGGGCAAGGATAATTTACAGTACCCAAGGACTAAATCAGGATCAAACCGATTTTCTGCTGGACGATAAAGCCAATCGAATCGGTGCCATGATCATGCATTTGGCTGCAACTGAAGTCTATTATCAAGCTTACACATTTGAAGGTAGAAGTTATAATGAAGAGGAAAAAGAGATATGGGAAACTGCTTTGAATCTGGGAGATGAAGCCAGAGCTGAGTTTGTCGGCAAGCCTATTAAATACTATCTGGACATCTGGGCTGAAGTCCGCCAAAAGACATTGGATACACTCAAAACCAAGGATGACGAATGGTTTGCCGCATTGGCAGAAGGCGGACAGACTGACAATCACTGGGCTTGGTTTCATGTGATGGAGCATCAGGCCAATCACATGGGACAAATCAATATGCTGAGAAGTAGACTGCCCAAGTAATCAACGCTTTATTTCACTACTACTTCAAAAGTCTTCACAAAGGCTAAACCGTCCTTAGTCAATCCCTCAACTCTCAGATTTAGACTTCTTTGAAATTGGGGGATTTTTACTTTAAAAGAGTAAACACCTTTTGCGCTTTCGGCAGTTGCATCCCAATACAGCGTAGGTTTGATTTCTATTGGCCGATCACTTTCATAGCTATTGGGGAAAGGAATATCGCGGGAAAAACCACGAATCTTAAACTGCTGAAATTCTGAAGAATTAAATGCTGTTTCTTTAGTTTGGTCAGTTCTCTTTCCTTTTTTGGTGGTGATCATAATCACGCCCCCAAATCCCGCCATACCAAAAGATGGCGAATTAAAAGTGTAAACCTTAATTGACTCCAGTTCGGCAGGAACAAAGGATTCCATCAATGTTTCGAAAGTTATATCATCCAAAAAAGGATATTGAGCACCATCAATTATCAGCAGTGGATTGGATGCATTTAAGCCAAAATTATAATTCCCTATACTTTTCCCACCTCGTTTAAAACCAAAATAACCTGCCAAAGCTTCGGGTGAAATAGTCGCCAACCTATCCCCACTCAGCCCTCGGTCTGGCATGCCATAGCCATAGTTTCGATCTTCCAGAGTTTCGATTTTCCCGTCTTCCTTCACAAATTCTTCCAACAGGATATAATCACCATAATCATCAAATCCTAATGCTTCATTTTCTCTTGTGTAAGTCTGATACTGGAGCTTGGGATAAGAACCTTTAAAAACAGGTTTGGTTTTATCATTTAGCAATACTGATCCATAATGCCTTTGTTTTTGATCCAAAGCTGCAATTGAGATCGTAGCCGTATCTGTGAAATATAAGCCTGTGGCACGGAAATAACCGGATGAATCTGTCTCAACAATTCCATAATCCGCCAAATCATCCCTAACAATGGTTATAGAATTGACCAACGGATCCCGCTTTTTATCTCGGGTGAATTGTCCATCTACTGTAATTCCATATTCAATTTGATGATCACCAAGAGTAAGGTTTTTGGGCGTCTCTTTTTCATCCAGCCATTCCATTGCATGAATGATTGTCTCCTGATCCGAAACTGAAGAAACCAAATCAGCATCTGTCAAGGAAACTGTAAACTGCGCGTCTGTCAATTCCTCCGTTTCATCCAAAAAAGACAAGTGGAACTCTATTTCTTTGAAAGAATCCCGCAAAAATGCCGAGTCAGTCAAATTAATAGTCAGGTCCCCAAAAAGATCAGGATTAGTAATTGCGACAGCTTGGATATTTTCTTCTTTTTTCAAAATAGGAAGTGTTCTAAGGGATATTTCCTGATCTGGAAAATTACGCATCCACTCGGTATATGCCCGAAGAAAGTAATCACCGGATTCAAGCTCTTTAGGCAAGACAAGTGCACCTGAAATCTTCCCTGCTTTCACAGGGTAAGCTTCAGATTGGATCAGTTCAGCATCTTTATCCATCAAGTCTATATACAAAACTCTACTCAGCGTATCAGACATGATATTATTTTGATAGAGCATTTGTCCTCCAAACCAAACCGTTTCTCCGGGATAGTAATAAGGTTTGTTTGTACTGATGTAAGGCTTTTCCCTCAGGTTATTCCAGCGGGAAAATTTGTATTGCGAGTCATCTATCTCAGACAAGAAGCTGTCAAACCGCTCTGAGGGTTCATAGTCATGCGGTAAATATCTCCCCATTCGCTGCCTTCCCATGTAGCCGGACAACACCACCTGGGCGGGCACTACGGGGATTCCATTTCGGTCAATATCAAAGTAGCCCAATGGTGCTGAAATCCAGCTGATGGGGTAATAAGCATCGGTATAATAGTCATTGAACCATTTTTTCCCGCGATAATGAACCTCTGTGTCAAAGGGCCAGATTACCCGATAGTTCCCATTTTCCAATGGTATTCTCTGTATAGAATCTGCATATACACGCCTAATAGATTTGTCAAGTTCCTCTGTATATACATTTGTACGGACCCTAAAATGATCAACAGGAAGCAATTTGAAAATCTCGAAATCTTCTTCATACACCTTCGCCAACAATACTGATTTCAACAGATGTCTAATTGATCCCATATAGCTAGTCACCTTGCTGGATTCTACTTTGGCTACTTCTGTAGAGTCAGTCAACTCATGAGCGTCAAAAAATACAAACCCCACATAGCTGGAGCGATTGTTATAAAAACGATAATCCTTCAAATAATATGTCACATCGTACCCTAAAGCACTGTTTACAATCTGTAACGGCTCCTGAGCAGTAGCATGAACATAGTTTGGTCCTCTTTCTTTTATGGTCTCAAAATCCAAAACCCAAGGATTCTTAATATCCAGTTGCGAAGCAAATGGATCATCAGGAAGAGCCAAAAAAACCTCTTTGAAACGGCGAAGGTCACGTTCCCACTTCTTGTCACGACGGGATTTAAGCTCCACCTCCGTCAGTACAGATTCCAAAGGTTCCAGTCGGAAGTCTACAGCCAATGATCCTGAGAGATTTAATGTGTGGGTAGCTGTCACAAAGCCCACAAATGAGGCTACCAATTCAATATTCCTGGGAAGATCTCCACTTATTCGATAATGGCCCTCTTCATCCGTAGTACTTCCCAAAGTCGTGTTGTTGATAAAAACATTGGCAAAAGGCATGGGCTCACCTGTTTTCGCATTTTTTACAGTTCCGGAGATGATTTGAGCATTTGCTGAAAAATTTACCGCCAAACAAATCACCAATAACAGATACCTGATACGTTGAAAAAGTAAATTCATTTGGCTAAAATCGGGTTTAGCCTATTAAGATAGCAGTTTTCCTGAAAAAATACCCCTAACTAGTCCAGCTTCTGGAGAAGCAGGACAACATCAATCTGTGCTCTCTAAGTTAACCTCCGCGTACGCTGCGGGTTAAAAAAACTGTCTCATAACTCAAAATTGTCACATTGAGCGAAGTCGAAATGAGCTTAATTAGCGCATAAAAGGCTTCGACTTCGCTCAGCCTGACAAGAAAACCTGATTATGAGACAACCTCTTTCAATTCTTAGTATCCAAGAGTTTTCAACATACTCTCTTCTGTCTGGTCTTCTGCGAAAAGCTTATGGGTAATATTCCCATCTTTATCCCTATCAATAAGCACATGCTTGGGTGCAGGGATAAGGCAATGTTGGATCCCACCATAACCTCCAAGTGATTCCTGATACGCGCCCGTATGGAAAAAGCCCAGATACTGCACTTTCTTTTCCTGGGTTTTCGGAAGGTAAATATTGAACTGATGCGCTTCCGAGTTATAATAATCCATGCTGTCGCAGGTCAGACCACCGAGGTTGATGTTATGATATTCTTCATCCCAGTTGTTCACGGCAAGCATGATATACTTCTGGTTAAGTCCCCAGCTATCAGGCAGCTGTGTAATAAATGATCCATCGATCATATACCAAAGCTCCTTGTCGTTCTGAAGCTTTTCTTCCAGCACAGAATAAAGCACCGCTCCGCTCTCTCCTACGGTGTAGCTTCCGAATTCCGTGAAGATGTTCGGCTCATCCGCATTGTTTTTGCCGCACATCCATTTGATGTTTTTCACGATTTGCTCCGCCATGTATTGGTAGTCGTAGTCGAAGAAGACATTGGTCTTGATCGGCCAGCCTCCCCCAATATCCATGGTATCCAGCGTAGGGGCAACTTTTTTCAAGTCCACATATTTCTGGATAAATCTGGTCAATTCGGACCAGTAGTAGGCCGTATCTTTGATGCCGGAATTGATAAAGAAATGCAGCATTTTCAGGCTTACATTCGGATTATCCCTGATTTTCTCCTCATACAACTTGATAATGTCATTGTATCTCACACCTAACCTTGAGGTATAAAAACCAAACTTAGGTTCTTCATCCGCTGCGATTCTGATCCCAACTTGGAATGGTACTTTCACGTGCTCCAGATAGTAGTCTATCTCGGTCAGATTATCCAAAATCGGTATACAATTTACAAAACCGTCATTGAGTAGCGCGGCAATGTACTGCTTGTACAATTCCCGCTTGAAGCCATTGCATACGATAAAGGTCTCCTTGGTGATCTTTCCCTGAGCATAAAGGCTTCTGACCAAAGGAATATCAAACGTCGATGAAGTCTCGATGTGAATATCGTTTTTCAGTGCCTCATTCAGCACAAAACTAAAGTGCGAGGACTTAGTGCAATAGCAGTAGGTGTACTTGCCTTTGTAGTCATGCTGTTCCATCGCATTCTTAAAATACGACTTGGCATTCTGAATACTCTCGGAGATTTTAGGTAAATAGGAAAGCTTAAGCGGAGTTCCATAGGTCTCTATGATCTCCATCATATTCACTCCATTGAAGTGCAGCTCATTGTTTTCTACTTTAAATTCCTTGGTAGGAAAATCAAATGTCTGCTCAATCAGGTCTTTGTAGGTATTCATTAGCAAGAATAGTTGGTGTTAAAGCCATGCAAAAATTGCTTTTTATCAGGGGATTTCAAACGAAAAAGGGACAAATCCCAAAGGACTGTCCCAATATTAGATAAACGTAACGATTTCTTAATTTTCTACAGACCCATCATTGCATTTTTAAGCAAAAATTGCTCAGTATTAAAGTGATTTCTGTTACTAATAACCTTCTTCAATACTTTCTTGAATTTCACTTCCTTTTGCAAAAGCGATAGCAATCGGGAAAAGAAAAGAGACACCTCCGGGTGATTGGATTCAGGATAATGAAAGTAAGCGACCTTCTCGGATGACGAGAACCTCAGGTTCAATTTGTTTGGCTTTCCGGCTTCGCTCAATCCTCTGAACAGTGGATATAGCTCCTCAAAATGCTCCTCAAACTTGCACATTCCCTGCATGACCATACCTGATTTTTGATTGAAAATCTTCACGATTTCCTGCTGATTTGCGGTAATTTTAGAATTGCCATTGGCTAAACTAAGCACTTGGTCAAAAGACGAAGCTTTGGTCTGTGGTAATGCGCTCATTTTTCTGAGTTTTTGATTTAATCTACAGTTCAAAGATAGTAGTCCATTTTTAATTAACCTATATTCCCTATAATTTTTATAGGGTTATAATAAAACATTCGCATAACATCTTAGCATACAGAACTATAATTTCATTTTCAATAGTCTATTTAAGGCCACATTCAGCTCCGAATCATCCTTTGCAAAGCAAAATCGAAGAATTTTAGGATCTTTTCTATCATAGAAAAACACTGATATGGGAATGCTTGCAACACCAATTTCTTTGGTAAGCCTCACAGATAGATCATAATCGGATTCGTCCGAAAGGTGAGCATATGACACCATTTGGAAAAAACTTCCCTGTGCCGGAGTGAATTCAAATGGAGTTTTTTTAAGCCCTTCACAAAAAAGATCTCTTTTCTTTTGATAAAAATCCGGAAGAGCCAAGTAACGGGAAGGCTCGGACAAGTAATCCGCTAAAGCGTACTGCAAAGGAGTAGCTGAGCTGAAGGTCAAAAACTGATGGATTTTACGAAATTCCTCTGTTAGCTTCGACGGAGCCAAACAATAGCCAATCTTCCAACCTGTCACATGAAAAGTCTTCCCAAAAGAGCCGCAAACAAAGGTTCTTTCTCTCAGTTCAGGGTGGGTCAAAAGAGAAAGATGTTGTCGACCATCAAAAGTGATATGCTCATACACTTCATCACTCACCACCAAAATACCGGTGTCTTGAATCAATTCAGCCAATGTATTTAGATCTTCCTGAGTCCATACATAGCCACTCGGATTATGCGGCGTATTGACTATGATCAATTGTGTCTTGTCAGAAATAGCAGCTTTCACCCTTTCCCAATCCACCGAAAACCCAGGCAAGCTTAGGGACACAAATACAGGAACTCCCCCATTCAACTCCACGGCAGGTGCATAGGAATCATAAGCTGGATCAAAAAGAATAACTTCATCACCTGGATTTACTACTGCTGTGATAGCAGCATAAAGTGCCTCCGTAGCACCTGAGACCACCGTCACTTCAGATTCTGAATCCAGTTCAATCCCATAAACCAGCTTGGCTTTTTCCACAATGCGCTCACGTAGTAAGGGAACTCCGCTCATCGGGGCATATTGATTGTATCCCGCTTTCATGTATTTATTGACTAAATCAAGCAGCGCTGGATCACTATCGAAACCCGGAAATCCCTGGGAAAGATTAATTGCTTTGCAATCACTTGCAAGTTTCGACATTACAGTGAAAATCGTCGTTCCTACATGGGGTAATTTGGATCTAATAGGCATACTTCAAAACTATTGATTTTGGGATAGTATTTTTCAATGTGAAGGAATTGAGTACATAATTGTCTTCATTTCCCGCGGACCAGCGCAGAAAAACACGCTAATCAACGCTGATTTTCATAAGTAGAATTTTCAATAAACCTGATTATCTAATCTGTGAAAATCTGCGATAGTTATCCGCGACCATCTGCGGGAAATTTAAAATCCTTTCACTTGTTTTCATTTTTGAGAATTGAGAATTACTCATTGATTACCGAAATTTGGTCGTTTAAAGGCATTTTTGACTACTTTTGTCTGACCTTACCCAACCCAATATAGCTTAAAACTCCACCGAAAATGCGTGATATTAAACTAGTAGAAGTACGTTCAGAAATAGCTGCCGGCACCCGCGGTGCAAGTATGGGAGTAGATGCGCTGAAGATTGCCAGTTTAGATAAGAAATCAGATTTCTTCACGCAGTTTGACCCAATCAATGTTCCCGATGCTAATAATTACCTATGGAAAGGGAATAACTTCCCCCATGCCAAGTACATAGATGGTGTATATCAGGTATTGAAAAATGTGTATTCGACTATAGAATCACTGAGGATGGAGAAGAAATTCCCTATAGTCCTGGCAGGAGATCATAGCACTGCAGCAGGTACTATCATGGGGATTAAAGCTGCCGATCCGGATAAGCGTCTGGGAGTGATCTGGATAGATGCACATGCTGATCTGCATACCCCTTTCACTACTCCTTCGGGCAATATGCATGGAATGCCATTGGCAATGGTGACCCAATTGGACAACTTGGATTGCCAGATTAATGAACCCTCTGAAGAGACATTGGCCATCTGGAAAAAGATAAAAACCATCGGTGGTGAATTCCCGAAGATTATCCCAAGTGACATCGTTTTCATCACAGTTAGAGATACGGAAGCTCCGGAGGATCATTTGATCAAAAATTATGGAATCAGAAATTTCAGCACCCAAGAAGTCCGCTCAAGGGGAATAGAACGGATCGCTGCTGAAGCCTTAGAAACACTGAAGGACTGCGATCAACTCTATATTTCATTTGATGTGGACAGTCTGGACAGCTCCATTTCCGTGGGTACAGGCACCCCTGTTCCCGATGGATTGACAGTGCAGGAAGCGATAGAGTTAAATGTCAAACTGATACAGGACAAACGTGTCTGCTGTTGGGAAATCGTGGAAGTAAACCCTACGCTGGATTCCGAGAATGTAATGGCCGAAAACGCTTTCGAAGTCCTCGAAGCAACAACTAAAAGCCTGGTGGATAATTTCTAACTTAAGCCACAAAGAACACAAAGTGACACAAAGATGGACCTGAAAAAAGAATTGAATGAAGATGAATTATCCAATATCGTTCTGGGTGTTGCAATTGATGTTCATACGCAACTCGGTCCTGGATTGCTTGAGAATGTCTACAAAAAAGTTTTAGCAATAAAACTTCAAAACTTAGGTTTGCAAGTTGAAGGTGAAAAGACAATGCCAATTACGATTGATGGGATTTCAATTGACCTCGGTTATAAAATCGATCTACTTGTTCAAAAAAAGTTGGTCATCGAACTGAAGTCTGTTAAAGAAATATCTGACGTCCATTTGGCCCAAGCAATAAATTATTTAAAGCTTGGGGGTTATAAGTTAGGTTTAATTATAAACTTTAATGTTTCAAAATTAAGATACGGTATCAAGAGAGTTATAAACACTAAAGGCCCAAGACCTTTTTAAACCTTTGCGAACCTTTGCGCTCTTTGTGGCAAAATTATCAACATGAATATACAAGAATCAATACACAACGGCATACAGCTTGCCTTTCAGAATATCTTCAATCACGACCTGCCGCTGGATCAGATAAGCCTCGCTCCTACGCGGAAGGAATTTGAAGGAACCTATACCTTTGTTGTATTTCCCTACCTGAAAGTTTCTAAAGCAACTCCGGAAGCTACAGCCACTTTGATCGGTGAATACCTCAAAGAAAATGTAGCGGAAGTAGCGGGCTTCAATGTAGTAAAAGGCTTCCTAAACCTGGAACTTAACAACATGATCTGGGTGGACGTGTTCCGGAAGCTTTTTGCCAACGAAAACATAGGCCAGCTGCCGTCCAACGGTCAGAAAGTGATGGTGGAATACTCTTCCCCAAATACTAATAAACCATTGCACCTTGGTCATTTGAGAAACAATTTTTTGGGTTTCTCAGTCGCCAACATCCTAGAAGCAAATGGCTATGAAGTAATCAAAGCAAATCTGGTAAACGACAGGGGAATCCACATCTGTAAGTCCATGGTGGCTTATCAGCACTATGCAAATGGTGAAACTCCGGAATCTTCCGGCTTGAAAGGAGATCATCTGGCAGGAAAATATTATGTGATTTTTGATCAGGAATACAAAAAACAGATTGCTGAACTGAGAGAAAAAGGGCAGACGGAAGATGAAGCAAAAAAGAATGCCCCACTCCTGCTTGAAGCTCAGGATATGCTCCGCAAATGGGAAGCCAATGACGAGGAAGTTGTCTCACTATGGAAGCAAATGAATGCCTGGGTATATGCCGGATTTGAAAAAACCTACCTGCGCATGGGAGTTAGTTTTGACAAGTATTACTACGAGTCAGACACCTATCTATTGGGCAAGGACATTGTCACTGAGGGTCTGGAAAAAGGAGTCTTTTTCAAAAAGGAAAACGGCTCAATTTGGGTGGATCTTACTGAGGAGGGATTGGACGAAAAGCTTGTTCTTCGTGGGGACGGCACCTCTGTCTACATTACCCAGGACATGGGAACTGCTGATTTAAAGTACGATGATTTTGGAATTAGTAAATCCGTATATGTAGTTGGAAATGAACAGGATTATCACTTCGATGTCTTGTTTAAGATCATGCGAAAACTGGGCAGACCTTACGGTGAAGGACTTTACCATTTGTCTTACGGCATGGTAGATTTGCCGACGGGCAAAATGAAGTCCCGCGAGGGCACTGTGGTAGATGCAGATGATCTAATGCAGGAGATGATAGATACTGCTGCCCAGCACACCAAAGAGCTTGGTAAAATCGATGGCTTCAATGAAGAGCAGGCAGCTGAACTTTACGAAACACTTGGAATGGGAGCCTTGAAGTACTTTCTCCTGAAAGTAGATCCTAAGAAACGTATGCTTTTCAATCCTCAGGAGTCTATAGAGTTTCAGGGAAACACGGGACCTTTTATCCAATACTCCCATGCCCGAATCGCTTCTATTTTGAGAAAAGCAGAGCAAATTGGAGTTGATTACAAGCAGGCAGATTTCTCTACTATTTCTACAATTGAAGAATCGGAGTCGAGTCTAATTTACCTGCTAAATGATTTTGAGAAGAAAATCTCTCAGGCTGGATTGGATTATTCTCCAGCTGTTTTAGCACAATACCTGTTCGATTTGGCAAAGGAATACAACAGATTCTATGCAGATCTTCCTATATTTCTGGAAAATGACCCAACTATTCTTTCTTTCCGCGTAGCGCTTTCGGCACATACTGCCAAAACTCTGAAAAGAGGGATGCAGCTACTTGGAATCACTGTACCCGATAGAATGTAATGCGACCTGCCTGCCGCAGGCAGGTATTCCATAGTCTACCCAACTAATCGGGGGGACTTTGAAAAAACAATTATAAACACGTGAAATAGACACGACGAAAGACATCACAGAACTTATCCGGAACCTGCCTCCTCATGCAGGCTTGATTCGGGAGAGGGATGATTATAAACCGTGCGAGATTCCATAGCCTGCCCCGACTAATCGGGGTGGCCATTAAAAATCAAATTATAAACACATGAAAAATTTACTCTTTCTTGGCTGTCTCCTTTTACTTGTGAGTGCTTATTCTATTAGCAAAACACATATCTCTAAAGCTAAAATCGAAACATTATCTAAAAAAGCTGTGTCAAAATCTTTCTACGATTTCAAAATGAAAGACCTAAATGGAGCTGAAGTAGACTTTAGCACATTCAAAGGCAAAAGGATTATGGTAGTGAATGTCGCTTCCAAATGCGGCTACACCAAACAATATGAAGCACTCCAAAAATTATACTCTGAACATGGCGACAAACTCGTTATTCTAGGCTTTCCTGCCAATAATTTCGGAGGACAGGAACCCGGCTCAAACGATGAAATCAAATCTTTCTGCTCGGAAAATTATGGAGTAACCTTTCCGATGTTTGAAAAAGTATCTGTAAAAGGATTTGACAAGCACCCTATCTACAGGTGGCTTTCGGATGCCGAACTGAACGGATGGAACAACGAAGAACCGAGTTGGAACTTCTGTAAATACATTCTTAATGAAGAAGGTGAACTGATCAAATTCTTCCCTTCGAAAGTGGAACCGTTGGATCAGGAAATCCTGGATATAATCAACGCTTAACCAGACTATTCTCCTCTGAGTGAAACAAGCTATACATACTAAAAAAGAAGCCTGGCTGCATGCAGTCAGGCTTCGTACTTTACCCCTTGCTCTAGCAAGTATTTTCGCAGGATCATTTTTGGCTGCTTACAAGGAAGTTTTCCGTTGGGAAATTTTACTATTCGCTTCATTGACCACCATCTTTCTACAGATCCTATCCAATCTTTCCAATGACTATGGGGACACTGTGCACGGAGCCGACCATCAAGATCGTCAGGGCCCTGTGAGAGCTGTACAGTCAGGATTGATTTCTTTGGCAGAGATGAAAAGAGCAATGTACCTGTTTGGTGTATTGGCTTTTATTTCCGGCTTACTTCTTTTATTTCTGGCGGTGCAGGATTGGGTTCTTTTCGGGATTTTCTTGGGCTTGGGATTAGCTGCTATCTGGGCTTCGATTTCTTATACTTCGGGCAGCAATCCTTATGGATATGCGGGTTTGGGTGACATTTCGGTATTTGTCTTCTTTGGATTATTGGGTGTCTATGGCACCTATTTCCTCCACAGTTTGGATTGGAATGACGCCGTAGTTTGGATTGGGATTTCCTTGGGCCTTTTCAGCGCAGCGGTACTGAATATCAATAATATCAGGGACATAGAATCCGACACTACTGCAGGCAAAAAATCCATTCCGGTAAGAATAGGAAAGAGGGCCGCAATCATATACAATTGGTTCTTGATTTTGGGAGGAAATTATTGCTTGATGATTTTCGCTTTTAGCACTAAAGAATGGACATCCCTACTAGCCTTGGCTGTTTTCCCATGGATGATCAAAATTGGAATTAACGTACAAAAAGGAAAGGATTCTCAAGCAATTGACCCCAATCTAAAAAAATTGGCACTCAGCACTTTGCTATGGGTTATTCTTTTCGGGATAGGTTTGGTTTTTTTAGGCAAAAGCTGACAAAAGTCCTTTTCTTATCTTCAAATTTGAGGTAATTTGGCATAAACCAACTCAGCGCTGATATGAACAAAGTTCTTGTCCCTTTCGATTTTTCAGAGCAAGCTCAGAATGCTCTGGATTTATCCATTAATCTGTCAAACAAACTTACCAAAGTAGAAATTACCGCTTTGCACGTCATAGAGGTGCCTTCTATAGCCGGAATGGGCACCATGGGCGGTGGGGAAATGGTTCCTGATTATGAAAACCAAATGTTCTTCATTGAACTGATGGATCGCCGAAAGGCGCAGTTTAAAGAAATGGAATCCAAGTATTCCGGAAACAACTACACGTTCAAAACAAAAATAGTATTGGGGAATGCCTTCAAAAGTATTTCTTCGGCGATTTTGGAGGAAGATCCGGATTTGATCGTGATGGGTTCCAAAGGCTCCAGTGGAATGGAAGAAGTGTTGATCGGGAGTAATACCGAAAAAATAGTCCGTACGGCCCATTGCCCTGTTGTGACAGTCAAAGCCCCAACTGATCCGGCTGCAATCAAAAAAATCGTATTTGCAAGTGATTTCCGAGAAGATCAAGATGAGTTGGCCAATCAATTGATCGCTCTCCAAAAATTATTTGATGCTGATCTATATTTGGTGATAATCAATACACCGGGAAGTTTTGAAACTACTCGGGAGTCTGCCGTTAGAATCAAAAGGTTTGTAAATAAATACTCAATTGTCCATGCAATAGCTGAAATTTATAATTCATATTCTGAAGAAGCCGGAATTGTGGAATTTGCAGGAGACATTAATGCAGATATGATTGCAATGGCTACTCACGGAAGAACCGGTTTGGCACACCTGTTTACAGGAAGCATTGCCGAAGATGTGGTCAACCACGCAAAACGTCCCGTCTGGACATTTAAGACTAAATAAATCTCCCGATTGATAAAATATATGGCTGTCTCATAAATCAAATTTCCCCGTCATTACGATCCGCCTGTGGTGGATCGCAATGACGAGTACTTATGAGACAGCCATATTTTCATTTGATATGGCAAAGAAGAGTAACGACTGGAAAAGGCGTGATGGCATGGTGTACTCCACCAGTGCTGATTTTGAATTTCAACATGAGAATGATGAAATAGAAGAAACACTTGCCCCTAATCAGCAAAACCTAAAAGTACTGCTGGACAAAAAAGCCCGTGCAGGAAAGAAAGTGACTTTGATCGAAGGCTTCACCGGAAGTGATGATGATCTTAAGGAACTGGGGAAAATGCTCAAAAATAAATGTGGAGTCGGCGGATCGGCAAAGGATGGAGAAATCCTTATTCAAGGGGATCATCGCGATAAAGTAGTTCAGGTTTTGCTGGCAGCCGGTTACAAAGCAAAAAAGTCAGGAGGATGATAAACAGTAAAGACTTGAAGCTTTTTGTCCTTAAGAGTTAACTGGTAATTTTTTACGGAAATCTATTGCACGACACATTACTGCTTTCTTTTGTCATCGGCCTGAGAATCATTTCCAATCCTCTCGGAAATGTCTTCCAAAAACACTTAACGATTCAGGGATTGCATCCCCTATGGGTGAATTTCCTTACCTACTTCCTTTTGGCAAGCATTTGTTTAGTAGGACTGTTTTTCCTGGATTCTATTGATCTTCGGGAAGGATTCTGGATCTACTCTCTGCTTGGAGGGATCTTTGGTGCTATGGGAAATGGACTTTTGGTTAAAGCGCTCCATAAAGGAAATCTTTCCATTCTCGGCCCGATAAATTCTTACAAATCCATAGTAGGGCTGATTTTTGGAATTTTTCTTTTGGGAGAAATCCCAAATCTTTGGGGAATCTTGGGCATTGGGGTGATTATTTACGGAAGCTACCTGGTACTTGACACTACTGAAGAGCGCTTTACTCCGACTCTTTTGAGAAATAAGGACATTCAGTTCCGAATCGGAGCTATGCTTCTGACGGCAATAGAAGCAGTGTTTGTGAAGAAAGTCATACTTGCCTCCTCGCCTACTCTGGCCTTTATCTCCTGGTGTTTTTTCGGTGCTTTTTTCTCCTTTTTACTTGTGTTGATTTTTAGGGTAAATCCCATGCGGGAGTTCTCCAAAGTTAAGTTTGACAGTTTTAGTAAGTTCATTCTTTTGATTGGTTGCATAGGTATCATGCAGCTTTCGACAAATTACATCTTCGAAAATATGAATGTGGGCTATGCACTTTCACTCTTCCAACTGTCCATTATCTTCAGTGTACTTTTAGGCTATAGAATATTTCAGGAGAAAGATATTCGGAAGAAAATCATCGGATCGGCCATTATGATTGCAGGTTCGGTAATGATTATTCTTTCCAACTAACACATTATTATAGCTCAATACTGAATCGGGTCAAAAAAGAGGGTTGCTATCAAAAAAGAAATCACGGATATGACAAATCCAAACATAAAAATATTGTAACTCTTCCGGAGCATCCGGTACTTCACTGAAAGCACCTTCCCCAGATAATAAATATCAGTAATCATACTGTCGTATAGGTAGCTCCCATCATCCATCAACGTATGCATCCCTTCTTTATATTCAGAAAGTGACATTTCGTGGAAATTCCCGAAGTAAAGGAGGTTCCCTTGTTTCTTGCCGATATCCTCTTTAGTCACCACCCCGGTGGACACCTTAGGCCTGGTAGCCAAAATAGCAAAAACCATCGCCGTAAGACATGTAGCTACCATCAAAAATGTCGGAATTATGTAGTTGGGATATTCCTCCAGCTTACGGATCAAGACCGTCACTACTATGGATAAAATGATCGAATTCACGGATATCATGATATTGGCTTTATTATCCGCCAAAGCCGAAAGCCGCAAATGGTTGGAGGAAGTGACACGAAACATCGTCTCCACTCCCCGATCGGACTTCTTTTTCCCCTTGTTTTTTTTCTTTCCGCCCGAACTGACTTCCTTCTCTTCCAAAGCTTCTTTTATCTTCATTTCAATAAGTTTCAGATTTTTTTCCTTTCCCGGCTGTAGAAATTTCCTTGCATACTCCGTGTGATATTGGTGCGATAACATAAATACCTGACTACCGGTCAGCCACTCACTGAGCGGGATTTTACCATATCCTGAGTTTTCCTTTTCCTTTTTCAATAAGAGCGTTTGATCATAAAACTGCTCTGAACTCAAGTGATACAAATCCGCATCACATATGATTTCCTCCAATAGATTTTGAGGATTTTGGGGGATCCTTGTAGCCAGAATAATGGATTTTATGCGATCAATCCGTTCCTTGCTAATCCCCAGCTGCAGCAAGTACTCCTGCGCCATCTCTGCTCCCCTGGCTTCATGCCCTTCGCCTTTTCCTTCCCAATAGCCTACATCATGCATCCAGCCTGCAAAAAACAGATCTTCCTGCTCTTCCTTCTCCAGTTTGTAGTACTCTCCTATCTCTCTGACTTTCTCTACTATTTGTAACGTATGATCAATGTTATGGTAGCAAATCTCGGATTTTTGCCGATTTTCAAACATTTTCCTGATCCAGGATTCAAATTTTCCCAATTGTTTATCCACGGCTATTCACGTATTTTTAGCGTACCCTATTCAAGGTAATTAGTTCCAATTGAATAACGATGCAATACTCAAATATATTAGTCTTCCTTTTATTTCTCACAAGTCAATGTAGCCCTAGCATCTCGGAGACACAACATTTGCCATTCCCGGATGGATATAATCTAACTACCGTCCAGAAAATCATACTTCAGAATGATATGGAAGAGATCTCAGGACTGGAATGGGTCGGCAAGGATCAGCTTTGGGCTATTGAAGATGAATCTTCTATTATTTATAGGCTTGACACTGAGACTGGGAAGATCTTGAAAAAAAGGAAGTTTGCCAAAAACAAGGACATAGAAGACTTGCTGGTCCTGGATAAGGTCGCTTGGGTTCTTCAAAGCAACGGCACCCTCTACGAGGTCTCCTCACCGCTCAGCGCAAATTCTACAACGGAAGAACATCATTTCCCGATCAAAGAAAAAAGAGATCTTGAGGCAATAGTTGCTTCCAAAACAGAACCATTTTTATTTGTTTTTTGTAAGGTTTGTAAATGGGATATCGGACCGGAACAAGCTTCGATTTTTCGGTTTGACCTGACTACCAAAAGCTATGATTCTATCCCATTCACTGCCTTGAAAAGAGAAGATATACAGCCCTTGCTCCTGACCAAAACGGCAGAACCTCTGAAAATCCAGCCTTCAGCGGCGGCTTTGCACCCGATAGAGAATCTAATCTATATTCTTTCTTCCACCGGCAAATGGCTCTGTATCACTGACACAGATTTCACTCCTATGAAAGTATATAGACTTGATCCCAGGTTATTCAAGCAACCCGAGGGGATTACATTTGATCCGCAAGGCAATATGTATATCTCGAATGAAGCTCAAGACGGTGACGCCAACATTCTTAAATTCACTTATACCCCATGAAGAAACTCATTTTGCTTCTGATTTTTAGTATGCTCTCCTCTATACTATGGGCGCAACAGGAAGCTTCATTGAAATTCCGGATTTACCTAATCGGGGATGCGGGAGAAATGGAAAATGGCCACCATCCGGTCGTCGAAGATGTGCGGAGTAAACTTCAAGCAGACGGAAACATTCAGACCCACATCATATACCTAGGCGATGATATTTATCCGGCAGGTATGCCTGACTATAAAGACAGCAACAGGCAAGAGGCTGAATTAATACTGAAAACACAGCTCGACCTATATCAGTACGTATCAGGGAAAATATGGATGGTGCCCGGCAACCACGATTGGGAGCGGGGAAAATCCAAAGGCTGGGCTGCAGTGCTGCGTGCGGAAGAATATGTCTTGGACAATTATCCCGCAGACAAGGTCGAGTGGATACCAAGTGGAGGCTGCCCCGGTCCCAATGTGATCGAATTGGACTCAGAGACCATCCTTATCACCTTGGATAGCCAATGGTGGCTCCAGCTTAAAGACAAGCCAGGAGCGGATTCAGATTGTGAATACAAGTCAGAAGATGAGGTTTTGGCAGCTCTAGGGTATGTTTTTGAAGAAAATCAGGAGAAAACCATTCTGGTGGCAATGCACCACCCTCTCCGTTCCTACGGTCCACATAATGGTGCCTACAGCTGGAAAGACCATCTTTTCCCTCTCACCGCAACATCTCCAAACTTATACATTCCCCTGCCAATAATTGGCTCCATTTACCCATTGTACAGAAGTTGGTTTGGGGACATACAAGATCTTACGCATCCCAAATATGAAGCTATGACGAGGGCTTTGGATAGGATTTTCAAAGATCATCCCAATGTGATACATGTTGCAGGACATGAGCATGGCTTGGCATACACGCAAGAAGACAATATCCATTATGTAATCAGCGGAGCCGGAGCCAAAAACACCTACATCAAAAAACGCAATTCAGCAGATTTCACTTATCCCATGCAGGGCTATGCAGCATTGGACTTTTATGACAATCATGAAGTAAAGATCACCTTTTTTGATCCGCTTAAGGAAGAACCTCTTTATGAAGCACAGTTGGTCAAGCCATTTGCAGGCAAAATTTCGGAATTGGATTTATTTGACCGGAACATACCCGAAGAGGTTACACGTCCCATTAGCACCCAATACTTACATGGAAAAGGTTATTATAATTTCTTGGGAAAAAACTACCGGGAGACTTGGGCTATTCCCGTCACCTTTGAATCCGTGGATATCACCACGGCTAAAACGGGACTAACTATCATCAAAAAAGGAGGAGGTTTGCAAACCCATTCCTTAAGACTGGCCAACAAAGATGGAAAGGAATATGTAATGCGTTCCATCAACAAATATCCTGAGAATGCTCTTTCGCCTCAGCTTCGGCAGACTATAGCCAAACAGGTGATACAGGATCAAATCTCTTCCTCGCATCCCTATGCCGCACTCGCTGTGGCTAGACTGGCTGAGGAAGTTGGGATAGTGCATACCAATCCCAAGATCGTCTATTTACCCGATGATCCTTTGCTGGGGATTTACAGAAATGACTTTGGGGATGATTTGTATCTTTTTGAAGAGCGGGAAATAGCAGGAAAAGATGCTCCTGAAGATGTTCAGTTTTTCAGCACCGACAAAATGCTCAAGAAAATCCATGGTGACAACGATCATCAGGTAATGCAAAAGGAAGTTTTGAAAGCCAGAATATTTGACTTTTGGATAGCTGATTGGGATCGCCATGATGATCAGTGGAGATGGATAGGAGAAAAAGGAAAAAAAGGATGGGAGTTCACTCCTATGCCCAGAGATAGAGATCAGGCATTTTTTGTGAACCAAGGGATATTTCCTAAAATCGCCAGTCGTAAATGGGCAGATCCACGATTTCAGGGATTCGATTATACTCCGCCCCGATTTGTCTCAGGGTTTATGTTCAACCCAAGGTATTTTGACCGAAGCTTCTTAAATGAACTAGATCGTGAAAATTGGGAGAAAGCATTGGACAAGATTCTCCCCAAAATGAGCGAGAAAGCAATCTCTGAGGCATTTAGAGACTGGCCCGACACCATAGTGACAAAAGACGCTCCTGAGATCCAGGCGAAGCTTCGACAGCGAACAACATGGTTAAAAGAAGAAATGCTCAAGCATTACGCATTCTTATCCAAGAATGTAGATGTCGTGGGTTCCAATAAGAATGAGGAATTTGAAATAACCTACCGCGAAGACGGTCGGGTAAAAGTGGAACTGAGGAAAATCGATAAGTCGGGAAACTTGGAGCAGAAACTTTACCAGCGGACTTTCCTTCCGGAGGAAACTCGGGAAGTCAGACTTTATGGACTAAAGGGTGAGGACACTTTTCGTTTCAAGGGAGAAGGACCGGGAAAAATAAAAGTAAGGGTGATCCCGGGAAGCGGAGAGAAAACAATTGAAGATGAAGGCAACACCACGAAAAAGAATACGCTCGTTTATCAGAATCCGAAAGAAAAACTGCCGATAGCAGTAGGCGAAAGTTCCAAAATCAAGCATGCACCCTCCCTTTCCTATTTAAACTACAACAGGAAGGAGTTCAAATATGACAAGCTCATGCCACTGGCTTCCGTCGCGCTCAATCGGGATGATGGTCTCTTCTTGGGTGCAGGGGTATTGTGGGAGAAACATGGCTTCAAAAAAGAGCCTTTCGCTATCCGCCAATCCATTGTAGGCAATTATGCGATTAGTTCATCTGCTTTCAATATTGAATACAAGGGTCATGCTGTAGATGTACTGGGGAATCTTGATTTGGTATGGAAAGCCGACGTAAAAGCGCCTGACTTTGCTTTTAACTTCTTCGGAATTGGAAATGAGACGGAATACAATACCCGCATTCATAACATTGACTACTACAGAGCAAGATTTAACTGGTACGAATTGTACGGAGGACTACAAACAAAACTGGGGGAAAGCGGAAGCTTGACAGTCGGGCCCCATGTACAGATATTCAGATTTGATTCGGAGGAAAATACGGGGAAATTCATCACCTCTCCCGAAAGCGGACTGGATCAGCTAGTTCTGGACGAGAGCAAATTATACTCAGGTCTTTCTGCCAAAGTTGTTTTTGACAGAAGAGACCACAAGGAACTACCTACCAGAGGCTTATATTTTGAAAGTCAGGCAAAAAGAATGCTGGGATTGAATGATTATTCCGGGGACTTCACTAGAATTGATGGAGAGCTTGCCCTCTATTGGTCATTTCGGTATCCTTCTAGGTTAGTCTGGGCCACTAGATTTGGAGGTGGCAAAAACTGGGGGAATTTTGAGTTTTTCCAGGGGCAAACTCTTGGTGGCTTGGATAATCTCCGGGGCTATAGAAGATATCGCTTCAATGGTGACGCAATGGTTTACAACAATACAGAAGTTAGAATCAGACTATTCAATCTGAATACCTATATACTTCCTGCTACTATAGGCGTCTTGGCATACAATGATGTCGGTCGGGTATGGATACAAAACGAGAAATCAACTAAATGGCACAATTCTGCAGGTGCAGGAGTCTGGTTGGCTCCGCTTAATCAGGTGGTAGCTACCTTCTCGGTTGGTTTCAATGAGGAAGAGTTTTTACCCTTCTTTACCTTCGGATACCAATTTTGACAAATTATCAGTTGCAGGTGGAGTTCTTGGAGTTACCGCTACCCTAATAGCTTTTAGTCCATGAACTCCCTGCATTTCCTCCAGTTCAAGCTCCTCTACCTGATCCTGTAACTGTCCTTTATTCTGTAAATAGTTAATAAAATCCCTGTATTCTTTGGCCTCACGCTGCTGAGAATAGACTATGGCTATTTTGCCGGGCTGAACCAATCGCTCATGAGTCCCTACCACAAGCGCCTTGTCAATGCGTTTTTTCATGATCTCATACCTTATATTGTAGGCACCTTCCACGTCAAACTTTCGCTCATCCAAGCGAAAACTGATTGAAATAGGTGTACTGTGGGCGAGAATAAGCTGAGTCACTTCAAGTGGATTTTCCAAATCCGGTTTTTTCTCCTCAACTAAATGAAATACTTCGATCAAACTCTGAAGTTGCCAAAGTCTTAGGTTTTTCAGGTAAATAAGATCAAACTTCTGATGCTTCACCAAGGACTGACCGATGTAAATATTGTATTCTATGCCATCGGTTTTGAATTTCTCAAAGTAGTGTGGAAAAATCTGTTGGATTTTCTGTTCCTGAGCGTCCATAAATGAACCTATGGTCTGATTGATTAATTGCAGGCTTTTTTCAAAAGCTTTTCTATGCCGGTTTACTACCTGAAGCTGTCGATCCAATCCATCAAAATAAGTCTGGATCTCCCCTCTCAAGTCCTCGTAGGTTTCACTGAGATGTATAAAAGTGGGTTCTAGCTCGCGCTGAAAAAACTCAGTGATCCTCACTTCTTCCTCACTGAGCAAAATCAAATTAATCCGACGCTTGTATTCATCCATTTGGTCAATAAGACTATCGAGCAGAGGCAGGTAATGCAAAGAACCCGCAAGTTCCAAAATAGCTTTTCCCTTATCCAACTGGATAACGAAGTCATCGTGAATCGCTTTATTTCTCTCAATAGATGAGTTTTTGATATCTATTGCCGCATAAAGGGGATACACATCCTGAAACAGGATAGGTTTTATCTCCGGAACTATACCTGCCTCTTCATCCAGCACATAGTCCAAGGCAATTTCATCGAATTTCCATTCCACCACCGGATGTATTGCTGTGAAATTTTTTCTGATAATAGCCTTAATCCTGTGATCCAAATTTTCTGCCTGCCTGTTCAATGCCAATGAGAGGGATGGAGCCAAGTGATCTAAGGTATGAATCATCATTGGGTCAAAAGTTCCTTTATGAAAAGAACATACTTCCAGCACACCTACCAGATTACCATTATGCCGCAAAGGATACAGAATTACTTCCCACAGTCCCATTTCGACCATACGGTTTACCAGTGCCGGATCATCTATAGTGTCTTGTATATCTTTTAGAAAAACAGGGGATTTCACTTGAGAAAGAAAATCCATGATTGCATGGTAAGGCTCCTCACTTTCTTGCGTCAGCAGTTGGCGAAACAAATAACTATAGGCCAGCCGACTCTCAGACATAATTATTCTCCCGGAAATATTCTGCAACACCGCCAACCCTACTTTTAAGCTACCTATACCCAAAAGGCTTTTGACTGAATCTTCCACAATCTCCATGAACTCTTCTGAACTTACCTGGTCTTGCTTTAGCACGGCTTCATTCAGTGTTGCCACGCTTTGAGCCACAGTCAAATCAATCGCTTCCATGATAATAAAGCCGTGGAATTCGAAAAGATCCAAGGGGAGTAATTTCTGTAAGCGATTCAGCTCAAATTGGTAAGGCTCACTTTTGTTGCATAATTCGGATTGATTGGGAATCTCGGGTAGAGCTCCTTTTGCCACTACTCGGACAAATTGCGTATTGATCTGGATTTGGTAGTGTTTATTGACACCGTCTACTCCCCTGAACTTAAAAATCATCGGAGGAAATTGGTTGATTTTTACTCCATAAAATTGATGTACGATCATGCTATATACATGCACCAGCTTATCAAACGACACTCGCTCAAGATTCAGATCCTCAGGCATATTTATCCACCCGTTTTCATCCAAAAACTGTGCTCTGAAAGCAGGTGTAGCATATATAGGATTATAATCAAACGGTTTTGACAAGGCCATAATCTTCTTATCCTCTTGACCGGAAAGTGGAAATAAGGAACTGAGGATCATGCCAAACCCTAATCTATTCTGATCATTATCTAAGATTTGAGGGTCAATCTTAGAGTCCAGCAGCTGAGGAAATTTGCTTGTCCGTTGCAGATAATCATGATATAGACAAGTACTCGGATGAGTCTTGTCTGCAAGGGCTTCCCATCTTTCAAATAAAAGTTTAAAGTCAAGAAAAGAACTTTTTAAATCCAGCTTTATTTTATCCGATGAATCCATTTTCGAATTGTCTTATTATGCAAAATAACCCAATTCGGGAAGATAAGTTCAAAAACAGCCTCCAAGTACAAAATTCATGAATTAGTACTTCCTGCCTAAAGGCTAGAGGCTGGGCGAAGCCGGAGGTGATAGACAGAGCATGTAAAGCAATTCAGTCTCAGTTTGCAGTCTTCGGCCATTAATTGAACCCCTCATCATGCTCTTGGACAGTGACCGTTCCGCGCCTGTCCATTCATCTGTTTATAATTTGTTTTAAGAGGTCATAACCTGTCCCCTGACGAAGGAAACGGAATAGCCTTTCCCGAACTCGATTCGGGAGAATCTCGCATGGCTGATAATCATTCCAGTGTGTGTCCCCATAGGTACGGGGTCATACCTGTCTGGACTCAGGCAAGCTCGATTTCTTATCCTTTAGCAGCTTACGAGACTACAATCACTCCTACTTGTTTCTATTTGCACCGTTGGGTGTTGGATTTTATATTTATCCATTACCTGCAAAATAGACGGAAGAATATCCACTTCTCTATTTTTGTCAATAGCATTGACAACTGCATGCAGTGAGCCGATGTGGTAGTTTCCTTCCAAGGTCCATATATGGATGTCGTGGATGTTTTCAATGCAGGGGATTTGAAGCAATTCATCAGAAAGCTTCTTTATATCCACGTTTTCGGGAACGGCTTGCATTAAAATTTTCATTGTGGAAATTAAATTTATCGTTGCGTTATAGCCTATGAAAATCGCGATTGCAATAGCCAACACTCCGTCTACCCAATACCATCCTGTAAAATAGATCACGACAGCTCCAATTAAGACAGCAACCCAGCCTAAAACATCTTCCAACAAGTGTAACATTATTGCTTTCCTGTTAAAATCAGCATCGTGCGAATGGCTGTGTCCCGAATGATGGGAATGCCCATTTGCTCTTTTAATTCTCAAAAAAGCAAAGCCATTTACGGCAATACCTAAAATCGCCAAATACAGCATTCCTTTTCCATCTACTATTTTCGGATCGATGAATGAGGAATATGCGCTGACACACATAAATACGGCACCTATCAGTAGAAATAGCGACATACCGATGGCCGATAACAAGGAAAATCTCTTGTATCCGTAGGAGAACCCGGGTGTACGCTTCTTCCCTGAAAGTTTTTCTAACAGCACTGCCAAGCCAATGGCAATAGCATCTGCAAAATCGTGAAATGCATCCGCAAGGATAGCGGTGGAGTTGGTAAGTATTCCGCCGACTACTTCGATTATTGAGAACAAAACATTAAGCCAAAAGGCCAATGACAGACCTTTACTGTCCGTGTGATTATGTGAATGTGCCATTGTATTTAATTTTATATGATTATCCGCAATGATGCCAGTAGCCTCATTTTCTTTGGTATAACGGCAGGCGGGGATGACAGGTGATCCGCTACAGCGGACTGGCCGAAGTGGCCTCGACGCTAGTGTTTTCCAAATCCTATAATGCTTTAGTCTCTTTACCGGCAGAAAAGCGGAATACCTAAACTTATATTTTATAATCCTTTTTTACCTTCAAGCCAATAGCCTTGAGCACGTATTTTGCCCGTGGTCTTATCTTTTAAAACCTTTCTGAAAGTTTGAACTGATTTTACATTCCCAGTCAAAACAAAACTTGCATCCTTCCAATCCCCTGTTTTGAAAATTGATAAATCACTTACCCATTTATCATTTCTGAAAGTATCTTTTTTTGAGAATACCGTGACGTTTTCCAATCCCAGCAGAAGGGGAACATTTCTGTTTTCATCTTCCAGCTCAAATAAGAATCGGTATTGATGTTTATTTCTTTTTAGAGTGGGAAGAGCCGAACAGGCAAGCCCGATGGAGGTTTCGTCGCCAAAGAATACCTGTTGCTTAATGTCGGGACTGAACAACTTTTTCCCTCTGGGCGGACTGATGTACAATTCATCATTTACGTCTAAAGAGTCTATGTATAGACTTCCAACACCCTTTCTGTGAATATGAAAAATAATGTCCAAAACACCATTTTTGCTATCGTAATAGGCTACTGTGTAGTTCCTGAACTCCGTTTCACTTACGCGGATCACATTTGCGTATCCTATCCGGAAACTCATATTTGATATATCCCCCTGAAAACGTATTAGTTTCATCTGTGGACTTAAATAAGAAGATGCTATAATCTTCACGTTGGGGCGAAGTGTATCTTCAAATAAATTCCCCACCCACTTTGGTATGCTTGAAATCATTGTCTGCCCTAGTTGTTTCAATGCAAAGGAACTGGGTATTCCAACTACAGGAAATACTTATACAGGGTAGATATTGGACTAATCGAGGTTTTTGTTGCGAAAGGTGAGTGCAGTCATTCCTGCAATTTTTGAAAAAACCCGGGAAAAATAAGGGTAATCATCGTAGCCTAATTCAGCCGCGATTTCTTTTACCGATTTATTGGAGTGATAAAGCAAGCGTTTGGCTTCCAAGATAACACGCTGCTGTATAAGATGTGAAACAGAATTCCCAGTTGCATTTTTGACACACTCATTCAAATAAGATGGGGATATATTTAAGAGTTTAGCGTATTCAGCCGGTTTTTTTAGATTGATAAAATTCTTCTCCAAAGAAATTTTAAACGCTTTTGAAACTGTTTCAAAGCGTGAAAATTTTTCTACAGGTTTTACCTTTTCCAGATAATGGGAAAGGATCAATGCTACCAGTGCATTACACATGTCTTTCAGAAAAGTGTGATATAAGATATCCGGTTTTCGCTGAGCGGCTTTTATACATAAGGCAGCTGTATCGGTCATTGCCGACAAAAGTTCCCCTTTAAGAGCTAATGGATCCGCAGGGACAATTTCCTCCAGTAGATTCAGGTATTCTGCGTTTAGATTTTCATTATTGATTAGAAGGCCAATGAAGACGGCTTCCTTGGTTTTTAAAAATCGGTGTACCTGATTTGGGTGAATGTAGACTACAGTTGCTCCTTTGATGCTGTGCTTTTTGAAATCAATTTCAAAAGTTGTCGTGCCTTTTTCCTGTATAATAAAAAAATGATAATCGTGCCGGTGAGCATCGCTTGCTTCTTCCAACGGAAAGTTATCCATAGACCTTCTGTCCACGACAATTCCTCCTCTATATTTTTCAGGGAGGGAATGCACAGGTATTGTTTTCTTGTTTCGGGGCATTTTCTATACCATTAAGAGCGTTAAAGGTAATTATAGATGCTTATAGCTCATTGAGATAAACCATACCGTTTTACGTTGGATCCGGATTAGAATAAAACCAACTTTTTCATGCTCCTACTGAAGGTTGAGAGAAAAGATTATTGTCCGCTGACCCTTATTATAGCCTAGAAATGAGCGTTGACAGGAGGATGCTTACCTTCAACAGGGAGGCTCACGGAAAGATTACACCTTCTCAAGATTCCTTACGTCCACACTCACTTTCATCTCCTGCTCACTTCCGCTGTAAACTATCCCTTTTAGTGGAGTCACATCAGCAAAATCCCTTCCTACTGCTACTCTAATGTGCTTATTGTTCACCAATAAATTATTCGTAGCATCAAACTCCACCCAATCATGGCCTGGAATATATACAGCAATCCACGCATGGGAAGCATCCGCACCAATCAACTTAGGTTTGCCCGGAGGAGGTAAAGTCTCTAAATAGCCACTTACATATCGAGCTGCCAGACCTATTATCCGTAAACATGCAAGTGAAAAATGCGCAAAATCCTGACATACTCCTTTCCTGTGTTTGAATACTTTCTCCAGCGGTGTACTGATATCTGAGAAGCCGGGAGTAAAAGCAAAATCAGTAAATATCCGGGTATTAAGATCCAGCATGGCTTCCATTATTGCACGTCCCGGAGTGAAGGATTTCAAGGTATATTGGCGAATCCCTTCTACGAATTGAACGTGGTTCGATTCCAAGTAGTACTGCCTGACATCCGCAGAAATAGCGGTAGTGTGAAGCAAATCTACCACCTCCTCCCAAGGCATGGTCTCAGCCGGTTCTATGTCCATCCAAGACGGAGAAGAGAGAGATACCACACTTTTGGAGGTGACATTGAGATTCTTATGTGATCTTTCCACAGAGAAATACAGATACTTGTTTCCAAAAAAATCTACCCGTTCCATTTCTGAGCTTGGCTTTGGGCTTATATCACAGCTGTATTCTTCCACATCCTGAAATGGTAGATTGGGAGGAATCTGAAACATTAAGTTGTGGCACAGCGTAGCCGGAAATTCGTAAATGTAATCTGTGATATGTGTGACTTTATATTTCATATGATTATAATTGTTTTTCAATGGCCATATGGAATCTCGCACGGTTAATAAACATCCCCCTGTGTGTTTCCATAGGTACGGGATCATCTCTGTATGACCGTAGGCAGACTCGATTTCATATTTCCGGAATTACAGAGGATTGAATCATACTGTACCTTGAATCTGTATGACTGAAATATTTCTCATAGATCGAATCAGAAGTCTCGTGTAAAAGCCCAATTATCTGATCCAAAAGAGACCTCAACTCATCAAATTCATGAGTTAGCTCATTAGGTATAGAAATAAGATCAATATCACAGAGCCTTATCTTAGTGATAGCTTCCAGCAATTTCTTCCGCTCCATGCTGAAGAGTTCTTTTTCATCTTGGTTTGGAAGTGTCTTCAAGTGATGATCAATCTCCAATAATTGAAAGATCAAAGATCTGGGGTTATCCTCATGCAAAATCAATAAACTCAATACACCGTGCATTTCCAGATTGGACCTGTAGCGATAGCGGTAGGTGACCAAACTTTCATTGCACCGCAAGGTATCTTCCATCAACTCCTTATTGGATTCTATATCAAAAGAAATGCTCAGCATACCTTTTAGAATCAGGCAGTTATTCGCAGCTGACTCAATAAATCTTCCGATATTCAACAAGTGCCAAGTAGGCTCACGGGTCATATTATCAATATTCAGCCCATAAAAAGCCATCAATTTCACTACCATATTATCCAAGCTTTGATAAGCTTGTGTTAGCGTAGAATCCGATTTACGCATACGGGCCAGCTCTTCCGAAATGCTATCCAAAATCCTCCAGGTATCCAAACTCAATCTATCCCGAACGGAATAAGCATTTGTAAGGAAACTTTGGATGGAATAGGCCAAACTACCCATCTTATCCACATCATGAACCAAAGCAAGCAATTCCGGTTCTGGATTTTTTAGGTTCTTTTTCAGCGTAAAGCCCGGCAGCGTGCCTGTCATCACAGTGAGTGTTTGCAGCAGTGTGCTCAATACAGGATTCTCATAAATATGTATATCCTCATCGGCTTCGTTATACGACAATAAAGTCATCCGCATCAAACGCACGGCATAGGCCGATCTCTCCAAATACCTGCCTAACCAAAACAGACGCTCACCTGTACGACTGGGCAGCACATTGCGAACCAACGGTTGAGCTTTTATCGTCTTCACCGTAGGAACAGTGACATCTTTTCCTTTTCCCAGCACCCAAGTGTCCTTGCTGATTCCGCCTGTTTGATTTGACACCAGAAATGCTCCCTTAGTAGGTGAACTTCTGGACAATCCTCCGGGCATTACTTTGTAGCTTTTGTTTTCCGAATCAGCGACCACATAGCTTCTGAATACAGCATTTCTGGCTTCCAGTTTATTGTTGATCCAAGAAGGCGTGGTAGAGAACTCCACCATTTCCTGTCCCACGTACATATACGGACTTCGGCGGATTTCCCTTTTTAGGACTTCCAACTCGGCTTTCGACAGGTCACCTCCAAAAACAGATTTCTTTTGAGTACCCCGATATATATTTCGGATCACCAGAGAATCTATTTTTTCAAACACGTATTTCATTTCCTTCGGCTGTCCACACCACCAAGTAGCTACCGAGGGCAAAATAAGATCTTCGCCCAGCAGATGCTTGCTGATTTTAGGCAGAAAAGCCATTAAACCGGGATTCTCCAGCAACCTGCATCCCAGTGGGTTAATTACCAGTACTTTTCGCTGTCTTACCGCTTCCATCAGCCCCACGACTCCCAGATGCGAATCATTTTTAAATTCCAACGGATCACAAAACACATCATCCACCCTACGGATAATCACATCCACTTTTTCCAAGCCCTTGATAGTCTTCAGCCATACATAGCCATCACTTACAGTAAGATCTTCGCCGAAGGCAAGTGTAAACCCCATAAAAGAGGAGATGTAAGCATGCTCAAAAAAGGTCTCATTTGTAGGCCCTGGAGACAATAAAACTACCCTGGGATTTTCTTTATTGTTTGTGGTTAGATTGCTAAGCGTGTTTTTGAAAGTCTGGTAATAGGAAGTGATTTTACGGGCATGATTCTCACGGATCAACTCGGGAAATACCCGTGTCATCGCAGCCCGGTTTTCGAAGGTATATCCAGCACCTGAGGGAGCATCGGTACGATCGTGAAGTACCCACATCTTCCCATTGGGACCACGGGCTAGATCAGAAGAATACTGGATGAGCTGCTGGTCACCATCCAATTTGATATTGTGAGCCTGTCTCAAAAATCCACCGTGATTATAGATCAATTCAAAAGGAACATGTCCCTCTTTAATCAAGGTTTGTTCTCCATATAAATCACTGAGAACTAGATTCAACAATTCTGTACGCTGAAGCAATCCTTTCTCAATCCCCTCCCATTCTTCACTGCTGAATACCATGGGAACGGGATCCAAAATCCACGGTCTGTTCATCCCACCGGGATCTCCATAGACATTGTAAGTAACCCCGTTCTCACGAAGTTGGCGACCCACTTCTTCATGAAACAGTCCCATTTTGTCAGGTCCGATTTGTTCATAATATTTTGCCAATCGCCCCCAGTGAGGATGTATTTTTCCTTGGTCGGTCGCCATTTCATCAAGAAACGGAGCATTATTGAACATTTTGTCAATAAGATAAGACTCAATCATGCCTCAAAATTGAACTAAATAACTCTGAAATAATAAACAATTATCGCTTTTTATATCGTCTGAGATCCATTGTATAAGGAAATTCAGGATTAACTATCTCGGGTGAGTCATCATAAGTTGTTTCCAAATTCACCTTGGTAATATACCTTCCTGATTTCTGGTCATCCTTTACAGTTTTCGGTTCAGCGGCTGCTGGGGTTATGGTGTGACCAAAGTCAAAAAACCGTGAAATCCGACGGGATTCTGCTTCATTGCTGTTTATAGGGAAATTATCGTAGCTCCTCCCTCCCGGGTGAACTACATGGTATTGGCAGGCCGCTACCGACTTCTTTGTCCAGGTATCATACAAATCAATCACCAATGGTGTGTCAATACCGATGGTAGGATGCAATGCAGAATATGGCTGCCATGCACGGTATCGTATACCGGCAACATATTCTCCTTGGACTCCTGTATTTTTCAAAGGAATCCTATGTCCGTTACAAAGCAAATGATACCTGGAGTCTGTCAACCCCGAGATTTTCACCTGTAATCTCTCCAAAGAAGAATCTACGTAGCGGGCTGTCCCTGTGCTGGACATTTCTTCTCCCAGCACATGCCACGGCTCAATTGCCATTTTCAGATCAACATGAATATCATCCACTTGAAGCTCTCCAATGAAAGGAAAACGGAAAGAAAAGAAAGGATCGAACCAAGCAATGTCAAAATTGTATCCGGCACCTTTCAGATCAGCCACAATCTCTTTCATGTCTTTCTCACAATAATGCGGAAGCAGAAACTTATCATGCAAAGATGTACCCCAGCGCACAAGCTTGTGAGTATAGGGTTCTTTCCAAAACCAACTCATCAATGCTCTGATAAGCAGCAGCTGCACCATGCTCATCCTATAATGGGGAGGCATGTCAAATCCCCTGAATTCCAAGATCCCCAGTCTTCCTGTGCTGGAATCGGGAGAGTAAAGTTTATCAATGCAAAACTCAGCCCGGTGCGTATTACCGGTGATGTCCACCAGCAAGTTTCTAAAGATCCTATCCACCATCCAGAATGGAATCTCATTTTCCTTTCCGTCAGGGACTTGCTGAAATGCCAACTCTAACTCATACAGCATGTCATCTCTGCCTTCGTCCACGCGAGGTGCCTGGCTGGTCGGCCCGATAAATTGTGTGGAAAACAAGTAGGACAAGGAAGGGTGATGCTGCCAATAGGTAATGAAACTCCTCAGTACATCAGGTCTCCTTAGCAATGGGCTATTCTCCGGTGACGAGCCACCAAGGGTAATGTGATTACCACCGCCGGTTCCGGTGTGCTTTCCATCTACATTGAATTTCTCGCTGATCAGACGTGATTCCCTAGCTTTTTCGTAAAGTATCCCATAATTGGCAGTGATTTCCTTCCAGCTTTTCGCAGGCTGAATGTTTACTTCGATTACTCCCGGATCCGGGGTAATCATCATTTTTTCGATCCGCTTGTCTGAAGGCGGATCATATCCTTCTATCAAAATTGGGAGCTGTAACTTTTCGGCCGTACGTTCCACCGCACTGACCAAATCCAAGTAATTTTCAATAAGATTGAGCGGAGGGAAAAACACAAACAACTTTCCTTCTCTTACTTCCACAACCAGGGAAGTCTTGAAAATCCGCTTAGAATTCTTGGGACCTACTTTAAATTCTGTTGATTTAATTTCAGAATCAGGCAATGCAGGAACCTCTGCAAACAAGTCTGTTTCTGGTTTAATCGGTTCTTCTTCAGGAGGCGTAAACTCAATCGAGTCCAAAGGCAATCGTAATCCGGCAGGAGAATTTCCCGGCATCAAGAACAAATCCTTACGTCTAAATCTCCAGCGACAGCTTTGCCAGGCACCTTCCTCCAAATCCCATTCGAGAGGAATAGAAAATGCGACAGGTTTATCCAGACCTTCATTGAGCAATTCCGCTAGTTTCTGACGCTCAAGAGGAGATTTCAAATCATATTTATACGGGTCTATATTTACAGGAACTTTCCCTTCCTGCCAAATAAAGTAAAATGGGTCCTCATACAACGGCGTCAAATTGCTTTTGTCAAGATTCAGTTGTGAAACCAGCTCAGCCATAAACTTCTCCGCATCCTTGTCTCCCATGCCATAGTCCTTTGACAGATCGGCCATCAAGGCATCGTTGTGCCACATTGGTTTTCCGTCCTTTCTCCAGAAGCAGGCGAGTTTCCAGCGGGGCAAAGGTTCACCGGGGTACCATTTCCCCTGACCATATTGCATCAAGGCTCCGGTACCGAATTCTCCCTTAAGTTTGTGAAAAAGCGTGTTCGAAAGACTTCGTTTATGGGCTCCATCAGCTGTGGAATTCCACTCGGGAGCATCCTGATTGTCAACTGAAACGAAAGTCGGTTCCCCTCCCATCGTAAGCCTTACATCATTGGCGACCAAATCTTCGTCTACAGTATCCCCTACAGCGAGGATTTGCTCCCATTGCTCCTCCGAGTAGGGTTTGGTCACCCGGGGTGTTTCTTCAATTCTGGTCACTTCATTCTTGAAGAAAAACTCCGTCTCAGCTGGCTCAGCCAAGCCGGAGATCGGTGCTGCATCCTGAGGATTTGGAGTACAGGCAAGGGGAATATGCCCTTCTCCGGCAAACAATCCGGAAGTAGAATCTAATCCTATCCACCCTGCACCGGGTACATACACTTCAGTCCAAGCATGCAAATCCGTAAAATCAGCTTCCGGTCCCGATGGTCCATCCAAGGATTTTTCATCAGCAGTCAGCTGCACCAAGTAACCCGAAGCAAACCGTGAAGCAAGACCCACATGACGGAGAACCTGAACTAAGAGCCATGCAAAATCCCGGCAAGAACCTGAACCTATGGTCAGTGTTTCACTGCAGGATTGCACTCCCGGTTCCATACGTACATTGTATTTGAGTTCCTGATTGATCATCGCATTGATCGCTACCAGGTAATCTACCGTAATAATATCTTCGGTAATCAATGCTTTGGCTTTTTCCACCAACTTCATCAGCAAAGGATCCTTTTCCTTGATCTCCAGATATGGCCCTAGCTGTACTTTCAGGCTTTCTTCATAGTCAAAAGGGAATTTCGAGGCATAGTCATCCACAAAAAAATCGAAGGGATTGATCACCACCATATCGGCGATCACTTCCACATCAATCTCAAAAAACTTCACTTTTTCAGGGAAAACTACCCGTGCGAGATAATTGCCAAAAGGATCTTGCTGCCAATTGATAAAGTGATTCTCCGGCTTGATATTCAAAGAGTAACCCTTAATATATGTCCGTGAATGCGGTGCAGGACGCAATCGAATCACTTGAGGACTTAGGCTGATATGATGATCGTACTCGTACTTGGTATAATGCCGAATGGCAACTTTGATAGACATAGGCTTGGTGTAAAACTCTGGTTCAAAACGGATCAAATCATTCGTTGGATAAAATGATTTGGGTTATCTGGGGTGCCGGTATTAGCTGTAATTTAAAGCAAGAAATGCGACATCACAGCATATGCCGGAAGAAAAATCATTTTAAGCCAAAATTATATTTGCGTTATACTAAAGCAGTTTGTGGGCAAATTTCTGAATTGAATCAAAATCTGTTTCGGTAATTAAACATTTCTATTTAGTTTCAATGGATGGAAAAAAACAGAAAGAAAATCCTTGTGATTGATATCGGTGGTTCAAATGTGAAAATTCTGGCAACGGGGGCAGCTGAACGTATTAAAATCCCGTCCGGAGCTGATTTTAAACCGGAAGAAATGGTGGAGCTGGTGAAGGAAAATGCTTCCCAATGGGAGTTCGATATGATTACAATTGGTTTTCCGGGTGTAGTAAAGGACAACAGAATAGTCTCTGAACCTGTAAATCTCGGTGAAGGTTGGAATACATTTGATTATCAAGCTGCCTTCAATTGTCCCATTAAAATAATCAACGATGCCGCCATGCAGGCTCTTGGAAGTTATGAAGGCAAAAAGCTCCTATTCCTTGGCTTGGGTACCGGATTAGGAACGGCAATAGTTCACCATAACACCATCATTCCCATTGAAGGAGGACATCTCCCATTCAAGAAAAAAACATTTGAAGAGTACGTAGGCAAAGAATACCTGACCAAAAGTGGTTCAAAAAGATGGGAGAAAAATGTACTGAAAACAGTGGAAATATTCCGCGCAGCATTTCAGCCTGAAGACATTTTACTCGGAGGTGGAAATTCAAAATTACTTACCACTATTCCCGAAGGATGCAGGTTGGGAACTAACGATAATGCATTCAAAGGCGGTTTTAAATTCTGGGAGGAGGATTTTAAACTGTAAGCTTTTAGAATTAGAGGAGTTATGTTTTTTTCTGAAAGTCTAATTTTAGCCACGAAGCACACAAAGAAAGCGCAAAGGTCAGAGATATTATAATTACTAGGTGGACCAAAACTATGTCTGCCTGAGTTACAACTATTTGTGAAACATACAAAAAGGAGGTGACGGTGTCAGGATGAGTAAGAAAAATTTAAGATTTACAAATGAATAATGACGGAAAGTGATGTAGAAATAAAGTTGGGTCACCCTGAGCTGAGTCGAAGGGTCCTCGACTCCGCTCGGACTGACATAACATTTGCACGCTTTTTTGAATTCCGTCATTGGTAGCAGCTTGCCTCGCCTTGGCGGGAAGTCGAAGCCTTTCATTTGTAAATTATTATCCTCGACTTTCCCTTCGGACTGACAAGAGTTCTCTTAAAAACATAATCCTCCATTGGTAGCAAAGTCTACGGCCTACTAAGCAAGTTTAGGTTTCAGTCTGTTTTTTCGTATTTTCCAAACTGATTGAATACCAATACTCAATCAGCCAACCAATCTAAAACCCAAACCTATGAAATCGAGCATGTCGAAGACGACACACAACTTGTCCCGAACCTGCTTCGGGAGAGGGATGATTATAAACCCAGCGAGATTCTCCCGATCCGCCGCGGCGGACGGGACAGGCTATCTGTCCTTTAAAAATCAAATTATAATCAGATGAAACAGCTATTTCTTTATTCTTGTGCAATCCTGATTTTTTTCGGCAGTTGTCAACAAAAGCCAGAGCAAGAATCCGTCGATAATCTGATAGTAGACGATCAGGTTCGAGCCAGGATTGACTCTACCCTATCAAGCTTTGTCGAAAGCGGAAATATTGCCGGAGTTTCAGCATTGATTTTTGAAAAGGATCAGGAAGCCTATTTTAATGCTTTTGGCTATGCTGACAGAGAAAATCAAGTTAAAATGGATAGAAGTACCATTGTGCAGATATATTCTATGACCAAGCCGATTACAGGTGTTGCATTGATGACCCTGTATGAAGAAGGGGAATTTCAATTGGATGATTCTTTGGCACACTATGCTCCCGAATTTGCCAATATGAAAGTATACGATGGTGTGGATGAAAACGGAAACATCAAGCTTGTAGCAGCTGACCGTCCGGTTACCATTCGGGATATTACCCGACATACCGCCGGATTTCCAAATAGAGCCGATATCCCCGGATTGAGTCAGATTCTCGAAGAAAAAGATCCTAGAAGTTTTGAGATTACTTTAACCGAAATGGCTAAGCGGATTGGAGAGGTTCCACTTTGGTTTCAACCCGGCACACAATGGGAATATGGTCAGTCAGTGGATGTGCAGGCTTTTTTGGTAGAAAGAATCGCAGGAGTGCCTTATAAGGAATATGTGCAAGAACATGTTCTCAATCCATTGAAAATGAATGAAACCAGGTACTTCGTCCCCGAAGCCGACCGAAGTCGTTTGGCATCCTCCTATAGAAGAACGGGGGAAGGCCAGTTGGAGAAAATCCCAAATGAAGAAGCTCATAATTTTAATATAAATGAATATCCTTTGACTCCCGGTGGTTTCGGACTGACCTCAACTTTGGATGATTACATGACTTTTGCCAGAATGCTGGTTCATAAGGGGGAATTTGGAGAAGCAAGAATTCTCAAGCCTGAAACGGTAGAACTGATGGCTACCAATCATCTTCCTGACTCAGTAACTGAAAGATCTTGGCTGCCCACGAAAGGTAAGGTTGGCTTTGGAATCGACTTTGCAGTACGGGTCGCACCTCCCGGCAGTGCTGAGGAGATTACAGGAACTGTAGGAGAATTCTTTTGGGATGGAGCTGCCAGCACGCTTTTCTGGGTGGATCCTGTTAATGAAATTACTGCCGTGCTCTTTGTCCAGCTTTTTCCTTACGATGGAATCGGGCTCCATAAAAAATTCAAGGATGCTGTTTATGGAAAATACAAGTCCGCAGAATCGAACTAACGTACTGTTAATCAAAACCTGTAAGTTTTCAAAGAAGTCCCCGTTCGAGTCTCCCAAACGATATATTAGGTAAGATAGGCTCCCAAATCTTCCGCCATCGTTCGTGCTCACGAACGACATCTTTTGACTAAGTTGGATTGCGGAAAATTCAACCACAATTAATACATAACTTAACACTGGTTTTCGATTAACTTTGTCCTATTCAGAACCAATTTTAGAAGAAATGATGTTCTGAGCACATTGTAACCTAATGGACCTTGAATCCATTACTTATTACAGCACATGAAGACAAGACCAAGAGTAGTAGTCGGCCTCTCCGGAGGGGTCGATAGTTCCGTCGCCGCTCAACTCCTCATCGAGCAAGGCTACGAAGTCATCGGAATGTTTATGAAAAACTGGCACGATGAATCCGTCACCATTTCCAATGAGTGTCCCTGGATGGAAGATTCCACCGATGCGATGCTGGTGGCAGAGAAATTGGGAATTCCCTTCCAAGCAATAGATCTCAGCGAAGAATACAAGGACAGAATCGTGGATTATATGTTTGCCGAATACAAAGCAGGCAGAACTCCCAATCCGGATATCCTTTGCAACAGAGAGATCAAATTTGATATTTTCCTGAAAGCTGCCGAGAAGCTAAAAGCAGACTTTGTGGCTACGGGGCATTATTGCCGGAAAGATGAAACCATTGGTGCAGACGGAAAAACAGTATATCAACTACTTGCAGGTGCGGATCCAAACAAAGATCAGAGCTATTTCCTATGTCAATTGAACCAAAGTCAATTAAGTAAGGCATTGTTTCCCATCGGTCATATGCAGAAGCCCGATGTAAGGAAAAAAGCAAAAGAAATGGATCTGATTACTGCAGATAAAAAGGACAGTCAGGGGCTATGCTTCATCGGAAAAGTACGTCTGCCTGATTTTCTACAGCAGCAGCTAAAGCCGAAAAAGGGTAAAATCATCCAAATACCGGAAGAGCTGGCTGTTTATCAGCAACTCCAAGTTCCCGCCGGAATAGCTCCTAATGAATACAATCAAGAAACGCTGGATGCCATTTCCCTACCCATTCATTACTCTCAGGATCAGGGAAAAATGCTTGGTGAGCATAATGGAGCTCACTACTTTACCGTAGGGCAACGCAAAGGGCTTCATGTAGGAGGTACGGGAAAACCTTTATTTGTGATCTCCACAGACACAGTCGAAAATGTGATTTACACAGGTTTGGGAGAAACTCATCCTGGATTACTCCGTGAGGGGCTTTTCGTCAAAACTGAAGACATACACTGGATACGTGAAGATCTAAAACTCAAAGTAGGTGAAACCGCCAGATATGAAGCCCGGATCCGCTATCGCCAGCCCCTAAGTGGAGCTACGCTGATCCGGAAAGAAAATGGCCTTTACGTCATCTTCGATCAGCCACAAAAAGGCGTGGCTTCCGGTCAATTTGTGGCTTGGTACGATGGAGAGGAATGTATAGGTTCGGGGACAATATTCTAGGACTTTAGAATTTTGATTTACGGTTTACATTGCCCCACTAGCGCGAGTCCTCCATAAGCGCAAGTCTTACGACTTGTGCTTATCCTACTGCAGTCTTCAGACTGCCTGAATTATCCGAACTCATTATAGCTAACAATCATGAGACAGCATAACGAAGGTCCAAGCCTGCCTACCGGTCAGGTAGGTCAGAAGAATTGAACCAATTTGATCCACCAATTCCAAATTCACCTGTGCTAGAAATCCTATTCGAAGACGAATACCTGATTGCCATCAATAAGCCTTCCGGCCTGCTTGTCCACCGAACATCCATAGCTGCGAAAGAAACCGTCTTTGCTTTGCAATTGCTCCGTGATCAGATTGGTCAGCATGTATCTCCGGTTCATAGACTGGACAGACCTACGAGCGGCGTATTGCTTTTCTCCAAGAAAGAAGAAATCCTACCTCTGCTCAAAGAGCAGTTTGCTGATCGCTCTGTACAAAAAACCTATCTGGCGATCGTACGGGGAATACCGACGATCAAATCAGGCCTAATCGATCATCCGTTGAAAAGCGAGCGCTCCGGAAGAATGCAGGAAGCCCAAACACATTACCAAGTTTTGGCAGAGGCTGAGATACCTTTTGATACCACAGGAAGATACCCTACCAGCCGCTACAGTTTACTGGAACTGAAACCAGAAACCGGGCGAACCCATCAGATCCGAAGACATTTGGCGCATTTGAGGCATTATATCCTTGGCGATAAGAAGCATGGAGACAACAAGCAAAACCAGTTTTTCGAGAAGCAATTCGGCTTGGAAAATCTACTTTTACATGCGGAAAAATTGGAATTCAAACATCCAATCTCCTTCGAAATCCTCTCAATAATGGCCCCGCTTCCTGTTCATTTTGAGAAAACAAGGAAAGATCTGGGCTGGTCAAAAACCCTTTGAAGAACTAAGAGAAAGCATTTCGAAAAATTGAATTACTTTAGAAAGCACAATATATAAACCCTATGGAAAAATCACTTTTAGGCCTTAGCCTATTATTAGCCGTGACTTTTGTAGCTGAAGCACAAAAGAAAAAAATTGATAAAGAGTTCGATGAAAAAGCTGCAATTGAAGAGCTAACCTATCTGGCATCCGATGAGCTGAAAGGCAGAGAACCCGCCAGTCCTGAAATGGCTTTGGCATATAATTTTATAGCGAAGCAATTAGAAGATGCCGGTGCAAAACCTGTTCCAGGAGCGGATGGCTATTTTCAAAATATTCCTTTCCGACTCTCCTCTCCCCCTTCCAAAGGTAAAGTGACCATGGGTGACTCCAGCTACAGCCAAGGTATTGATCTACTTGTGTTGGACGGAGAATCGCTGAGTGGCACCTATGAATTGGTGGATGTGGGGTTTGGTATGCCCGAAGATTTTGAAGGTAAGGATCTGACAGGAAAAATAGCTGTCAGTAGCGTAGGTGCTCCGGATAAAATGAGCCCGGCTGATTTGTTTGCTTTGGGCGGTGAGAAAACTGCAAATGCAAAGAAGCAAGGTGCAGTGGCTCTGATCGAGCGATTCAACATTCCTTCCATTCCATGGCAGTTGATTTCTAATTACCTGAACCGTGCCCAAATGGGTATTGATAACGGTGATTCAGGCAAACTCCCATACATCTGGGTAAAAGACCTTTCGAATGCACTTCCAAAGGAAATCGCTACCGGAAAAGCCAAATCAGCAGTTCTGGAAATCGAAGGTAAAATCAACACACCTGTAGATGGCAAAAATGTAGTGGCCTGGATAGAAGGAACGGACAAAGATCTGAAAAATGAGTATGTGATGCTTTCTGCACACTATGACCATATAGGAATAGGCCGACCTGATGAGACCGGTGATTCTATCTATAATGGTGCACGTGACAATGCCATTGGAACTGTTGCAGTAATGAATGCAGCTAAGTTTTTTGCCGAAAATCCTCCAAAACGATCTGTCCTATTGGCGCTGTGGACTGCGGAAGAGAAAGGTTTGCTGGGCAGTAGGTATTTTGCCGAAAATCCATTGATACCTCTCAATCAGATTATATACAATCTAAACATCGACGGCGCAGGTTATAATGACACTACAATTATTACTGTCATTGGTTTGGGAAGAACCACCGGAGATCATTTGGTCATTGAAGCTGTAGAGGATTTCGGTTTGAAAGCGCTGGCAGACCCAGCTCCGGAGCAGGGACTTTACGATAGATCAGACAATGTAAACTTCGCAAAAGAAGGAATTCCCGCTCCTACTTTCAGTCTTGGCTTCACTGCTTTCGATGATGAGATCAATAAATACTACCACAAAGCTGCAGATGAAGTAGATTCCGTTGACTTGGATTATGTGACGCTTTATTGGAAATCTTATATTCTTGCAGCTCAAAACATCGCCAATGCAGCCAATCAACCTATGTGGGTGACGGGAGATAAGTACGAAGAGGCTGGTAAAAAGCTTTATGGAGAAAAGGAGTAATTGCTGTAAATCGAAGGATTTGTAAGTAGCGTTTATCCGGTAAAAAGTGAGAGGTAGTAAGTAAAGATCCGAGGGATTCAATTTGCTACCTCTTTTTCAGAAATGTTTTAACCGCCGAGATCACGGAGGGTTACACTGAGAGCACAACTTAGTGTTTTACTTAATCACACACTTGGATTTAAATGGGCACATTTATATCACCTTATGAGGCAAGAGTTCTGAATGAAATTTCTCAATTAAATCAGTTGACTCCGGCCACTTGTTTCTTGATACTAACTACTTGCTAACCAATACTCTATACCCCCCCCTAGCCCCCTTTACCCAAATTTATTTTTCCAAACCAAGTCATCAATCCAAGGGGGAGTTCGCTGGTCTGGTCACTAGACTTTTCTCTCTTGACTCATGGGTCTTGTCTCTTGCTTCTTGATACTAGCTTCTTGATACTAGCTACTAGCTCTACTACTTGCTACTCTAAAATCATCCAAACAACATTCCCGCAATCGTAGCCGTCATCAGACAGGCAAGTGAAGCTGCAAGTAATGATTTGAGGCCCAATCGGCTAATATTTGCCTGTTGATTTGGAGCTATAATGGCGATACCTCCCAGCTGAATTGCAATAGAACTAAAGTTGGAAAATCCACAAAGGGCATAAGTTGCGATCACAATGGACTTGGGGCTCAGACTTCCCATCGCCTTCATTTCGGAAAGACTCAGATAAGCTACAAATTCGTTGATAACGGTTTTCTGGCCCAGCAAACTTCCTACCTGAAGCGTGTCCGCCCATTCCACTCCGATCACCCAAGCAAATACCCTGAAAATCTGTCCGAAAAGATATTCCAATGAGAAGCCCTTGAACTGCCCTCCCGTGCTATTTACCACAAATTCGTTCAGACCGGTGACATCACCCAATATTCCCATCAAAAGGTAATTTACCGCTGCGATCACCGCTATAAATGCAAGAAGCATTGCTCCCACGTTTAAGGCCAGTTTTAATCCTTCAGAAGCCCCTATCGACATGGCATCAATCAGGTTTACTCCCATAGCTTCTTCGTTTACCTGCAGCTTCTCCTGCACCCGTTCTTTCTCTACTTCGGGGATAAATATCTTGGACATCACGATAGCCGCAGGTGCATTCATGATACTGGCTCCCAGAAGATATGCTGCAAATTTACTTTGCTCTTCCAAGCTGTCTCCTCCCAAAAAAGCCACGTAACCGGCCAATACTCCACCCGCAATTGTAGCCATTCCACCGGTCATCAAACACATCAATTCAGATTTACTCATCTGGGGAATAAAAGGACGAACCAAAAGCGGGGCTTCTGTCTGTCCCAGAAATATATTTCCGGCTGCAGACAAACTCTCCGGTCCTGAAAGGCGCATAGTTCTCGCCATCACCCAAGCTATTCCGAAAACTACTTTTTGTAGAATTCCCAAATAATATAATCCTGCGGAAACTGTAGAGAAAAATATAATGGTGGGGAGCACTTGAAAAGCGAAGATGAAGCCATAGCTATCTCCTGCCAAATCCCCAAAAATAAACGCTGCACCATCACGGCTAAAGCTCAGAAACTTCACAAACCCCCTACTAACCATCGCAAAGGCACTTTCTACGATGGGCACTTGGGTGATTAGAAAACCAAAAACCAATTGTAATAAGATCCCGATTCCAACTAATCTCCAGTCAATTCTTTTCTTATTGCTAGAAAAAACAAAAGCCACCAAAACGATGACGGCCAGACCAAAAACTCCCCTTAAGTAATCCATTCAATAAAATTAGTGCATAATAAGCTCTAAAAATAAGGAACGCAGGATCATAAAACAATCTTGGATTAGGAGGATGACAGTGAAAATGAGAGTTAGGGGGTAAATTATAAGGTAAAAAGTGTCCAGCCACAGAAAGCAGTCTGTTTAAAATTGATTAAAGGTTAAAAGATTAAGGGTTAAGGGTTATAAGGGTTAAGGCTAAAATGTCTCATGAATTAGACTTATTGAAAGACAAACTCCTATCTATGTAGTTAAAAAAATGATCAATTTTCAATTTTCAAATTCAATGAGCAAGGAAAAGCCTGCTCTAACCTTTGTGTTCCTTGGTGGACTCCTATGCGGTAAAGCTATTCAAACCACATAGAATCATAGCACTCATAGTTTTTTTGAGAAATATAGACTCGCTCTCAAGGTAGACCAGGCGCTTTATGGACTTTCCGGTTATCATTACTCACCACAAAAGAAACAAAGTGCATAAAGTGCTAAGACCAAAGACCCACTGTCTTTCTGACGCCATCATCGTCATGGCCGCCGTTCGCACCTGCCCTCCGGTAGGCGGGTCATCATCAATGACCTTCAATAGCCGTCTTTCTATGAGTGAGTTCACAGAGACTGAGAAATTAATCTCACATCTAGTCAGATCATTTCTATGCTTTTCTATGTGGCTATGTGGTAAAAAAAAATGAGCAATGATCAATTTTCAAATTCAATGATCAAGGAAAAGCCTGCTCTAACCTTTGCGTTCCTTGGTGGACTCCTATGCGGTAAAGCTATTCAAACCACATAGAATCATAGCACTCATAGTTTTTTTGAGAAATATAGACTCGCTCTCAAGGTAGACCAGGCGCTTTATGGACTTTCCGGTTATCATTTTTCACCACAAAAGGAACAAAGTGCATAAAGTGCTAAGACCAAAGACCCACTGTCTTTCTGACGCCATCATCGTTATAACCGCTGTTCGTATCATCGCTATCAGCCTTCAATAACCATCTTTCCGTGAGTGAGCTCACAGCGAACGAGAAATTAATCTCTCTTCCAGTCAGATCAGCTCTATGCTTTCTATGTGGTAAAAGCAAAAACCCCAAATCAAATGATTCAGGGTCTCAGTAGAAAGAAGCCGGTTTAGAAATTCAAAAATAAATCGTTTTTGTTCTCCCTTTGATGTCTGTTACTTCCAAATACACATCCTCAGCTTGAACGCCATTTAACCTGTAGTCTTTGCGGAAGCCTTCGGGCTGATCTACTATTTCTTTATACACGACTTTATTGTCAATCACTTTTTTGATTTTAACATCTACACCGGCTTCTTCCAAGCCCACAACCAAGAGGTTAATTGTATTTTTATCTACTTTTTTACCATAAGCCATCAGCGGATATACCAAAGGAGCCGGCTCCTCCTTTTCCACTGTTTCTACAGTATAGGTGACTTCTTCGTCCTCAGTCGAAATCATTACCCGATACTCTCCACAGGGAAGACTGTTCATATTGTACGGGACAATCAAATCCTCCTTAGCTTTTACGGAACGTGAATGAAGTCTTTTTCCATTCATATCGAAAATGACAATTTTTGCTTTACCGACACCTTCTTTGAGGTGCACGTTTATTTTTTTGTAAGTAGCGTTAACTGTTGAATTTGCTTTTAAATCTTCAAGGTCGTTAGCTGCAAATGTACCGGTCGCTAAAAGTCCGGCCAGTGCGAATGTGAATAAGGTTTTCATAACATTGTTGGTTTAGAGTTATGCTTTCCCTTGTGCGAACCATGTACCAACTGATCTCCAAGGGCCATTTCACACTGTTTTGACAAGTTATCTTATTTGCAAAAATTAACATTTTCACAAAATATAATTTGGTAATTAGGTTATTTTACTAATTAAAATAGTCTAATAGTGATCGATTTCCTCAAAAAATGTATTATCACCGAACAGTTCATAGTGTTTGATCGGTAATTAAGGGTTACATTTTATTGTAGCTATTCAAAAAAATAAATTTCTCAATTAATTATAAGTGATTAATATTAACTAGTTTAAAAAAACAAGACCTGTACGCTCCTGTACAGGTCTTGTTCGCTGAGATACAGAAATTTGATCTATATCAAAACTTTCTAAGCTCTTGAGCAACTGCTTTTACCCGGTCTTTAATCTGAATTCCGCTTATATCTAAGTTCATTGAGGTTGCAGTGAGAAATTCATTCACCGCTCCGGTATGATCCGTAGATTTACCTTCTGCCAGAGTCACATAGCGCATCGTGGTCCACAAGAGTGTCTTCAATTGCTTCTCACTATCATCTGTCATGTAATACTCCAAAATCACCGTATTGTGATTATGGCAGATGATACGGCTCTTGATCCGTACCCACTCTCCCACCATCGCAGGCTTCACATAGGATATATTGTGGTTGTATATCACCCAGGCCGCTTGGTATTTTTTGATGAAATCCATCATCTCTACTCCATAGAGCTTTGGTACCTGATCTTCCCGGGCGTTAAAGAAGTAATCGAAATACTTGGCATTGTTCAGGTGACGGAGCGGATCACAATCCTGAAACCTAATCAGAACTCTGCTTTCCGTTTCCTTTGGGTAATGTTTCTCCGGATTAAATTCAAACATAATCAATCTAGTATAGCTGTACTTTCAATAAATTTCACTCCTGCGCTTTGCATCTCTGCCAAAGCTGCCTCCCCGTCCTTGGGATTAAGATTCACCGCTCTGGTAGCATCCGTGATCAGGTAGGTGTGGAATCCTAAACTGACTGAATCCAATGCGGTGAATTTCACGCAATAATCCTGTGCAAGTCCCGTCACGAAGACGTTCATTATTCCTTCATTCTGTAGAAAATCTGCCAGTCCGGTATCTCCTTTTCTGGCATTGTCAAAGAATCCTGAATAAGAGTCAATAGCAGGGTTCCTCCCTTTTTGGAAAATAGCCTTCCATTTGATGGGATTCAAATCTTCATGGAATTCAGCCCCTTCCGATCCCTGTACACAGTGCACCGGCCAAAGAATCTGCGTTAGCCCATCCAATTCAATCAGCTCTCCGGGATTTTTACCGCTGTGATTTGCAGCAAAGCTGCCATGATCTGCCGGGTGAAAATCCTGGGTAGCGACTATAAAATCGAATTTCTCCTGTAATGTATTAATGACAGGAACAACTTCATCTCCACGATTGACCGCCAGAGCCCCTCCCGGCAAGAAGTCATTCTGAACATCGACAATCAACAAGACACTATTTTTCAGATTCACTGCCATTATCAATTTGTTTTGCTTTCAATACCAATTCCATCCTGAGGTGATGAAGGTTTTCCTCCAAACCGATAGGATACAAATGCGGATTTACCAATCTCTTATGTGTCTTGTCCAGAGAATCAAGCTGGTTTTGAACTCTATCCCTGATTTGTCCTATAGTCGGAAGTTCATAGACCAATTTACCTTGATTGAAAATCGGCTTGAGTAATATCTCCTCCTGATAGAAAGCAGGCATCATCCGCTTTCTCCTGGTAGGATCATTCGGATCAATAATCAATGCTGCCTGAGGATTCAGTTCTTGAGCTTCAAGGTAGATCATATCGGCAACTGCTTTTCCCTTGGAAAAAAAACGCTTTACTGTATGCAATCCCGGAATATTGATTTTTAAGGATTGCTGGGAAAGTTTGATTTTTGGAACCCAAGTTCCATTTTCATCCCGTATTGCGGAGAGTTTATATACACCACCAAGTGCCGGCTGATCAAATGCCGTTACCAATTTCGTTCCCACTCCCCACACATTGATCGATGCTTCCTGTCCTTTCAGGGATGTGATGATATGCTCATCCAGATCATTTGAAGCTACGATTTTAGCATCCGGAAAACCTGCTTCATCCAGCATCTCCCGGGCCACATTGCTGAAATAAGCCAAGTCTCCGGAGTCTATTCGGATACCTACCATTTCCCTTCCCTTGCTTCTCAAGGTATTTCCTATTTTAATGGCATTCTTAATTCCATTGACTGTATCATATGTATCCACCAAAAAAACGGATTGGTCAGGAAAAGCATCAGCATAGGCTTTGAAAGCTTCCATTTCCGTTTCGAAAGACATGATCCAGCTATGCGCATGCGTACCGGACACCGGGATTCCAAATAGCTTTCCGGCCATCACATTACTTGTAGAAGCGCAGCCACCGATATAGGCAGCCCGGGAGGCAGCCAATCCGCCGTCTATTCCTTGGGCACGACGCAAGCCGAATTCCAAGATGGGTTCGCCTTTTGCTGCCAAATTAATCCGTGCAGCCTTGGTAGCAATCAAACTTTGGAAGTTAACAATATTCAAAAGTGGGGTTTCCAGTAATTGGCACTGGATCAAAGGACCCTTTACACGAACCAACGGGGTATTGGGAAACACAACTGTCCCTTCCTCCACTGCATCTATATCGCAGCTGAATTTCATATTTCTCAGGTAGTCCAAAAAACCGCTTTCAAACAACACCTCATCATTCTTGCCTTTCATGGTGGCCAGATAACTCAGATCTTCTTCGCTGAACTGGAAGTTTTTGCAATAATCTACGATGTAATCCAGTCCAGCCGCAATCGTAAATCCACCCTGAAAAGGATGTTTTCTAAAGAAAAGATTGAACACCGCTTCCTGCTCTGCCTTTCCTGACTTCCAGTAAGCATAAGCCATGGTCAGCTGATAAAAATCTGTCAGAAGTGCCAGCGAGCCTTGATATAGATCTTTCGTGATTTTCATTGTTTGTTTTTAGCTTAGTTCAAAAATAACCTGCTTTAGATTCCTGTCCAATTCATTATGAAACTTGCTTCACCCGCATATTGAGTAGAATTCCCAACAAAACAAGCCCCATTCCCACATAAACCAAGGCATTGTATGTTTCCTCAAAGAAGAAAAAACCAAATATCAATGCGTAAACTATACCTATGTAGGTAAGGCTGGCAACCTTGGACACATTCGCATTTTGGTAGGCTATCGTCAGGAAATATTGTGCTGTCTGGGTACAAATACCGATGAAGAGCAATACCGCCCAATCCCAGCCCACAGGATTCACCCAGCCAAAAGCAGATACAATCGCTGCAAAAGGGAGTGTCACAAGTGGGAAATAGAAAATAATGACCAGAGGATGTTCCGTATTTTTAAGCTTGCGGATGACATTGTACGCCAAACCGGAAAATATAGCTGAAAAGATTCCTACTATAGCCCAGAACGTATCTACTCTCGCGTCCACTCCCTGAATGACCACTACACCTGCAAAGGAAATTGCAAAAAACAAAAGCTGAATGGGTTTCACTTTTTCCTTCAGCAGAAATACTCCAAAAATCGTAGTGAAGACCGGGGACAAATATTGAATGGTCACCGCACTGGCCAAGGGTATATTTTGTAGCGTGTAGAAGAACGAAATCAGCCCTATTGATCCCACTACCCCACGGATAATCAGCCATTTCTTATTATTCCCGAAGACATTTACTCTTTGCTTTTTAAGAACCAAATAGCTAAAAACCAAGGAGAACACTGATCTGAAAACTATGATTTCTATGGCGGGAATATGCGGAATGTACTTTACAGACACATTCATCAGAGCGAAAAATATCCCAGCCAATAGCATGGACTGGACACTGTTAATCTTCAAAATTACAACTTTTCAGAGTGATCCCCTTTTAAGGAAATTGAAATGGCAATAGTTCAAAAATATTTCAAAAAATCCAATCTGCTCTACGAACCTTTAGGGACGGATTGGGTTTGAGTGTTTATGGCATTAAAAATTGGCAATACCGCACCGGAATTTAATCTCCAATCCACAGGAGCCAAATCAATCAATTCCTCCACTGATTTGAAAGGCAAAGCATTCATTCTTTATTTTTATCCTAAGGATTTCACCAAAGGATGCACGGCTGAAGCATGTGAATTCAGAGATCAATTTGAAGCATTCCGTAATCTGGAGATTCCTGTACTCGGAATCAGCAAGGATGATATAGAAACGCATGAAAGATTTAAAAAAGAGCACAGACTTCCTTTTGATTTACTTTCTGATCCCACAGGCGAGGTCTGCAAGTCTTACGATGCGCTTATTCCCCTAATCAAAATGCCCAAGCGAATTACCTATCTCATCGACAAAGACCACAAGATTTCGGCGGTTTTTTCGGAGATGTTTGAGTCAAAGGGACATATTGAGGCAATGCTGGGGAAACTTCAGAAGTAGAGAAAGTCTCCCGCCAAGGTGCTAAGGCGCAGTTTTACATCGACGGCACAAGTCTGAAGACTTGCGCCAAAATCTAATATCTAATACTAATATCCAGCGTCTAAAGAATCAGCCCATCCTGCATCACTACTTTTCGGTCGGCCATTTCGGCCAGTTCCTCATTGTGTGTCACGATCACAAAAGCCTGCCCCAGTTCTTTGCGAAGCGTAAAGAACAATTCATGTAGCCCCCGTGCATTTTGAGTATCCAGATTGCCGCTTGGCTCATCCGCAAATACCACTGCCGGGCTATTGATCAGAGCTCTCGCCACGGCTACTCTTTGCTGTTCTCCTCCGGAAAGCGTGGATGGCTTGTGATCTAGCCTATGTGAAATCCCCAACAATTCGGCAAGTTCTCCTGATTTTTTGTTCAGTTTGTCTGTGGAAATCTGACCGATAAATCCGGGGATCATAATATTTTCCTGTGCAGTAAATTCAGGTAGGAGATTGTGAAATTGGAATATAAAGCCAATCCGTTCATTTCTGAACTTTGCCAACTCCTCCCCCTTCAGGTTGAGAAGTTTCTTTCCATCCATTTCCAAAACGCCCTGATCAGGATGATCCAAAGTCCCCAAAATATGAAGCAAGGTGCTTTTACCCGCACCCGAGGAACCGACGATGGAAACAATCTCAGAAGTTAAAATTTCAAGGTCTACACCTTTTAATACTTGAAGGCTTCCATAAGATTTATGGATACCGTTGGCTTTCAGCATACTAACTTTTTTAATTCATTCAAAAATAGAACAAATGCCTATCTCAATGGGAAATTAACGGCTTTTTTTCCTGAAAAAGAGAAAAGTCGGGTTTGATTTATCGAGTCTTAGGACTTAACTTCGGGCAAAAATTTCCAAAGGATGAATATTCACGAATATCAGGCTAAAGAAGTATTAAAAGGTTACGGAGTCCGCATTCAGGAAGGTATAGTCGCCGACACACCTGAAGCGGCTCATGAAGCAGCTGTTAAGTTAAACGAGCAAACCGGTACTAGCTGGTATGTGATCAAAGCCCAGATCCACGCAGGTGGACGCGGAAAAGGCAAAGTCAACGAAACCGGTTCTAACGGAGTAGTTCTTGCCAAAAAATTGGAAGACGTCTCAGAAAAGGCTAAAAATATACTTGGCGGTACATTGGTTACGCACCAGACAGGTCCGGAAGGAAAAGTAGTAAATAAGGTTTTGATCGCTGAGGATGTATACTATCCGGGAGCTTCTGAACCGAAAGAGTATTACCTGTCTATCCTATTGGACAGAGCTACAGGAAGCAACGTGATCATGGCCTCTACCGAAGGTGGAATGGACATAGAGGAAGTTGCAGAGCATACTCCTGAGAAAATCATGAAAGAGTGGATCGATCCTAAAGTCGGTCTTCAGCCTTTCCAAGCTAGAAAAGTGGCATTTGGACTTGGTCTTTCAGGTAATGCATTCAAAGAAATGGTGAAGTTCATTACTGCTCTTTACAATGCATACGAAGGAACTGATTCTTCTCAGTTTGAAATCAACCCGGTATTGAAAACTTCCGATGATAAGATCTTGGCAGTAGATGCCAAAGTGAATATCGATGACAATGCACTTTACAGACAAAAGGGACTGGCGGAATTGAGAGACGTGGCTGAAGAAGATCCATTGGAAGTAGAGGCGGGAGAATCAGGACTGAACTATGTGAAACTGGACGGAAACGTCGGTTGCATGGTGAATGGTGCCGGTCTGGCGATGGCTACTATGGACATGATCAAACTGGTAGGCGGCGAGCCTGCTAACTTCCTAGATGTGGGAGGAGGGGCAAATGCTACTACCGTAGAGGCAGGTTTCAGAATCATCCTTCAGGATCCTAACGTAAAAGCTATCTTGATCAATGTATTCGGTGGTATCGTAAGATGTGACAGAATTGCCAGCGGTGTGGTAGAAGCTTACAAATCTATCGGAGACATCAGAGTTCCTATTATCGTAAGGCTACAGGGAACGAATGCTGAAGAAGGCGCAAAAATCATCGATGAATCAGGATTGAAAGTTTCTTCTGCAATTACGCTTAAAGAAGCTGCTGAAAAAGTACAGGCAGTACTGGAAGCTTAAAAATAAAAACACGGTAATGAGGAGCAATTCTCATTACTTTCTGCACTCGTAGTTCAACTGGATAGAATATCAGATTTCGGCTCTGAGGGTTGAGGGTTCGAATCCTTCCGAGTGCACTTAAGGCTTAGGCGATCGTCTAAGCCTTTTATTTTTTAAGCCCGGGCTATGCATTTGGTTTTGTTATAGCCTTCCCCTGTTTTTATAGAGAAGGACTGTAATTGCATAGGGAAAATTGTCCTTGTGAATGAGGAAGGTCAAGTAGGTAGGGACGTGACGCAGCCCGTATCGTCACAAATCCTTGCCGGCGTCCGTGTCATCACGGATGGCTACAACAGGAAATCCAAGAGTGACAATATGCTCTTTTGTCCGGAGACGTGCGCAACTCCCCCTTCTGCACATACATTACTATGGGAAAATCGTCCTTGTCAAAGAGGGGGCTCTCTCTGATACTTTTGAGGCCAAAAGTATCCAAAAGCCTTTGCCAGAGTCTATGCTTCAAATCGGTTGAGAAATCAAAAAATGCAGAGGATTCATGACCGATTTAATTTTTGGAACTTCTCGCTGCCTAAAAATCGGCGGATCACGGCTTGCCCCCCTACAGCCTGGCCCAAACCCTGCGGCCTGCCCTGGATTATTATCAGGAAATCTGAGTCAGTGCAGGAAGTGGAAAAGGCGCTCGGTATGTATGTATTGTATCGATCTTCAATCTTTCTATTTACGCAAATAATATGGTGAAGTAATTCTATTCGTCCTTTTGGCTTGGCCCAAAAGGACCAAAAGCCCAAGACGCCAGCAATCTTCCGCCCACATACCAGCCGCACCCTTCCGCCTGAGGCGGACAAGCTGTGCTGCGTCCTTCCAGCGCGCCCTCACACTAAGCCAAGGTTCTAAATTATGAACTCTCTAGTTTTAGGTAGTAAGGTAGAACGTGAGGTAAGCACCATACACCGTAAAAACGAGGCAATGCCGTAGAGTCAGTCCCGATTCTTTCGGGACATGGCAGATTTGTAACTTGTCCGCCGTGGCGGAGCCCAGCATTTCAATGCTGGGTTGAATAAGTTCAACGACCATTGCCTTCCTCCTGCGGCGGACAGGCCTGCCACGGAATATCGTCTGGAAATGGGGAATGGTGCAGGAGGTGGAAAAGTGTGTTGGTTATTTTTTATCTATCCTCAATATCCCTATTGAACCGAATCGATAATGTTAAGGTTAATTTCTCTCTTACTTTTTGAAGGCAAAAAGTAACAAAAACCTTCGTCGCAGCAAAGCTTCTCCCCGCATACCAGCCGCCTGGCCCGCTGCTGCGACCTCCTCCGCGCCCTTGCACTAAACCAAGATCTAAATATGAGCTCTCTAGTTTAGGTAGTAAGACGGAACATCAAGTAAGTACTGTACAGCCCTTCGTATCTCACGGACGGCGACGGAACGGCTGTAACCGGATGCCTGAATGGAAAATCACCCTGAAGGGGTAAAACTTTCAATAACCCCTGGTGAGTAAGTGACACGAAGTAAGCGAGCGTAACCCATGGTTAAAAACATACAAGGCCATTGCCTTCCTCCTGCGGACAGGCCTGCCCAGGATCACTGTCTGGAAATGGAGATTTCCTCCCTCGGTAACGCGGAGGTGGTTTTCCATGATACTTTTTGAATCCCAGCTTTGCCTGAAAGGCAGGGAAATTTGATTGGTCTTTTTTACACAGAACCTATTCAAAGCCGTCAAACTTGAAAGTAACAATTATGCCGTGGCTGTTTCCCAATATTGAATTATTGAATCGTGCATTGTGCTGGTAGGTTATCAGTACATGGTTGAAAGCATACAGACCGACAAGGAAATTAAGTGAGGAAGTACTTCTGTATCCGGTACCAATTTCAATGATGTTTCGATAGCTTAATGAAATATTTGCGTCTAGCTGAACCGGAGCACCTGCTTCATACTTGATCAAGGCGCTTGGTTTAATCATAGTATTTTCAGAGTAATTAGGGAAAAACCGGCAGCCCACATAGCCATATAAAGGATTCGAGGTAACAACATTTTCTTCTAAATCAATTTGGCTTCCCAATAGGTTTGGTGCAGAGAGACCTACGTAGAAATCCGCAGTATTATAGAGAAATCCCACTCCGATGGTTGGTAAAGTTGCGCTGATGTTCCGGGCAAATTCAGGATCATTATCTATCCCCAGTTCAAGCAGGTCCTCATTTAGCTGTCTGACCCCTGCCGTCATTCCAAATGAAAACACTTTGTTGTTATAAATTTGCCAGTTGGGAGTCCTGATGTAAGATTTATTGTTTTTTGCACCAAAGAAAATTTTATATGAGTAAGCCACATAAGCTGTGGTATTGGTTGTGACACCTACTTTATCTCTGGAAATAGTTGCACCAAGCCCCATTTTGTCATCAGCAATCGGCGTATTGAACGTGAAAGAGGAATTTTTGGGACTACCTTCTATTGCATTGAAATAGCCGTAATTGCTAAAGGTGACTTCTGATCCATACGTCATTCCCGCATAGGCAGGATTCACTAATAGGGGATTATAGTTGTATTCTGAGAAAAGAGGTGTTTGCTGGCTTTTTGCCAAAAACGAAATATGGGTAGCTACCACGAGGAGAAAAAGGAGCTTAAAATCTATTGTGTTCATCTTATCTCTTGATAATTAAGAATCCTTTTACGCTTATCTGACCGTTACCATCCTGAAGCAGGATTTCAAAGAAGTAAGTGCCGGACGGTAATTGTGAACCCCCCAACTGAGTTAATCTATTTGCAGTTCCGTCAAATACATTTGATTGATTGTCATAATTTACAGTTTCAAAGACTTTGTCTCCCCACCGGCTATAGACCGCTACGTTGTTTTGAGGATAATTATCAATGTCTTCGATAGCCCAAAAATCATTTATGCCGTCACCATTTGGGGATATACCATACTTTGTCTTGAAGTTTCCCTTACTGCTACGGGTCAGAAAACTTATTTCTGAGCATCCAACCGCCTCCCCCGCTGCACTGAAAGGGATTACAGAAAGGACATACTGCTGATTTTCATCCAAACTTGTTTCGAGCGTATAAGTGTTACCGATCACTAATTGATTTTCAAGGATATTGCTTACTCCTGGAGATGTTCCTAGGGACACATAGTACCAAAGTGCTTCTTCCTCTTCTTCCCATATAATGGTGGGGCTTAAAGAAACGTTTTCTTCCCCTTGTGCAGGGTAGCTGATGGTAGTGCAACTTGGAAGTGTAGGTTCCTCCGTGGAAGCGGTGGTAAAGCTGATCTCATCACACCCTTGTGCTTCCCCAACTTCATTGAATGGGATGACCGTAATGTAGTAGACGGTGTTTTCTTCCAAGGTTTCTGTCAACGCATAGCTAGTCCCCGCAACTTCTTCCCGATCCAGAATCTGTGTTCTGCCGGGACTTGTGCCCAACGAGAGATAATAGCCCTCCGCGCCGACAGCAGCCTGCCAGGAAATTGTAGGATTTAGATTTATGTCTGTTGATTCGTGGGATGGAGCAGTGATGACAGTGCAACTTGGAATTGTAGGTTCCTCCGTGGAAGCAGTGGTAAAGCTGATTTCTTCACATCCTTCTGCTTCCCCGACTTCATTGAATGGGATGACCGTGACAAAGTAGACGGTGTTTTCCTCCAAGGTTTCTGTCAACGCATAGCTAGTCCCTGTAACTTCTTCACGATCCAGAATCTGTGTTCTGCCAGAACTTGTTCCCAACGACAGATAGTAGCCTTCCGCACCGCTTGCAGTCTGCCAAGTGAGGGTTGGAGTCAGATTGACATTTTCAGAATTGTCAGAGGGAGATGATATGGTCGTACAATCCGGAAGCACAGGCTCAGTTGCGGAAGCAGTGGTAAAGCTGATCTCATCACATCCCTCCGCTTCCCCAACTTCATTGAAAGGTATTACTGTGACAAAGTAGACGGTGTTTTCCTCCAAGGATTCTGTCAACACATAATCTGTCCCCGCAACTTCTTCACGATCCAGAATCTGCGTTCCGCCGGGACTTGTTCCCACTGACAGGTAGTAGCCTTCCGCACCGACAGCAGCCTGCCAGGAAATTGTAGGATTTAGATTTATGCCTGTTGATTCGTGGGATGGAGCCGTGATGACAGTGCAACTTGGAAGTGTAGGTTCCTCCGTGGAAGCGGTGGTAAAGCTGATTTCAGTACACCCGGCTGCCTCGCCGACTTCGTTGAAAGGGATTACCGTGATGTAGTAGACAGTGTTTTCTTCCAAGGTTTCTGTCAACGCATAGCTAGTCCCTGTAACTTCTTCACGATCCAGAATCTGCGTTCCGCCGGGACTTGTTCCCACCGACAGGTAATAGCCTTCCGCACCGACAGCAGCCTGCCAAGTGAGGGTTGGAGTCAGATTGACATTTTCAGAATTGTCAGAGGGAGATGATATGGTCGCACAATCCGGAAGCGTGGGCCCAGTTGTGGAAGCAGTGGTAAAGCTGATTTCATTGCATCCCTCTGCTTCACCTGCTTCATTGAAAGGTATTACTGTGACAAAATATACGGTGTTTTCCTCCAAGGCTTCTGTCAACGCATAACTAGTCCCTGTAACTTCTTCACGATCCAGAATCTGCGTTCCGCCGGGACTTGTCCCCAACGACAGGTAGTAGCCCTCCGCACCGGCAGCAGTCTGCCAGGTAATTGTAGGATTTAAATCAACATTTTCTGCATTATTGGATGGAGCCGTGATAGTGGTGCAATCCGGGGGAGAAAGAAGGGTTTCAGTAGTAAAGCTGACCTCATCACATCCTGCTGCCTCACCGGCCTCATTGAATGGAATTACAGTGATAAAGTAAGTAGTATTTTCTTCCAAAGATTCTGTCAACGCATAGCTAGTCCCTATAACTTCTTCCCGATCCAGAATCTGTGTTCCACCAGGGCTTGTTCCCACTGACAGGTAATAGCCCTCCGCGCCGACAGCAGCCTGCCAGGAAATTGTAGGATTTAGATTTATGCCTGTTGATTCGTGGGATGGAGCCGTGATGACAGTGCAACTTGGAAGTGTAGGTTCCTCCGTGGAAGCGGTGGTAAAGCTGATTTCATTGCATCCCTCTGCTTCCCCGGCCTCATTGAAAGGTATTACCGTGACAAAGTAGGCGGTGTTTTCCTCCAAGGCTTCTGTCAACCCATAGTCTGTCCCCGCAACTTCCTCACGATCCAGAATCTGTGTTCCGCCGGGACTTGTACCCACCGACAGGTAATAGCCTTCCACACCGGTTGCAGCTTGCCAAGTGATTGTAGGAGTCAGATCAACGTCCGTTGCATTATTGGACGGAAAGATGATACTTATGCAATCCGGGGGAGAAAGAAGGGTTTCAGTAGTAAAGCTGACCTCATTACATCCTGCTGCCTCACCGGCCTCATTGAATGGAATTACAGTGATAAAGTAAGTAGTATTTTCTTCCAAAGATTCTGTCAACGCATAACTAGTCCCCGCAACTTCTTCACGATCCAGAATCTGCGTTCCCCCTGAACTTGTGCCCACCGACAGGTAATAGCCCTCCGCACCGGTTGCAGCCTGCCAGGTAATTGTAGGATTCAAATCAACATTTTCCGCATTATCGGATGGAGCCGTGATGGTAGTACAGGTTGGAGGGATAGGAGCTTCTACAGGAGCGGTATTCTCATAAGCACCAAGGTCAATTGTATTGTTGAAAATACGTGCTTCTCCATCCAAGTCAGTGGATGCTGCTGCCGGAGAAGAAGAAACCTGATTAAAAAGCCCATTTGCACCGGCATCTACAGCAGGACTGGCATTGCGAAGACGGTAGTCACCTGCCAAGGGGTCCACAAATAAAGGATCAACGCCAAGCAGATTGTTCTGTCCATCAGTATAATCCTGTAAACTATTATTTCTGACACTCAAACCTGATAAATCCGTAGTCCTAGAGGCCGCGGCTATGTCAGCATTTAATGCCCCCGCCCCCTCGTTATTTAGAAATATACTATTATAGACAGTGCTTGATGATGCTCCAAAATTAAATACAATTGCAGTATTTCGATTGTTTACAAATGTGACATTTGATAGCATCAGCTCACTATTGTTATTATATATCGCGCCTCCGAGCCCTGCGGCGCTGTTATTGTCAAAGAGCGAGCTGGTGATAGTTAGAGTGGAACCCGAATGGTTACGAACAGCTCCACCGGTTTCATCACTTCTGTTGTTTTCAAATACACAGTTTTCTATGCTCATTGGACTCCATGAATACAGAGCCCCTCCAGATCTCGCCGATGAATTGCCCCTGAAAACAGTGTTTCTTATAACTAGCCCATCTGTCCAATTAAATATTGCTCCTCCACCATTTGAACTTCCAGGAGGGTTTTGAAAACGGTTATTTTCGAATAAACAATTCTCTACGAGTATGTTGTCTCCAAATCTATTATAAACCGCCCCCGCTCCCCGGTCTCCTTCACTGATATTACTGAGGAATATACAGTTTAGGATTGTGGTGTTATGTCCTCCGAAAATATAAATGGCTCCACCACCTTTGTTTATATCATCCGGGCTTTCTAATCCTATAAACCCATTCCTCAATGTAACTCCGTCAATTGTGAAGTTGGTTTCTCTGACAAATAGTATCCTCGTGCTATTTTGACCGTCGAGAATACTTTTGTTTTCCTCGAAATCTCTTTGATTTCGACTATTCTCTGCGCCGGAGAACCCCCCATAGAATGCCAGTTCTGATCTCCCAAAATTGTTAAGCTCTAATTCTTGGTCAAGAAAATATACTCCGGCTCTAAGCCAAATCTCTGTATTAGAGGATGAATTAGCGACCGCACTCTCTATATTGCTTGCTTCTGCCCAGCTCGATCCGTTTCCCGTTCCGTTCGGGGCAACGCGAATTATAGTCTGAGCTTGAGAATTGAAGCACATCATTGCCCCTATGCTAATAAGCAGGAAAGACATTAATAGTTTGTCCCTGAAAACAATACGCATGAAATTGACGGGTGGGGTAAAGTCATTGGAGTTTTGGCCATGCAGTTACTATACCTGGCTGCATTTACCAAGGTGAAAGCAACGGGTATTTAATCCCTTTTTCCTTTGGATAAAATTATACCTGTTCTAAGTCCATATCAAATCACAACTGACTATTAAACATCTACAGTTTTAGACGATACGTCTACAAATCGTCTACAGATAAGCCGGATTTTACTAATTTTAGCAATAGTGCCTTAAAAAAAAGCTATCCCGACCTTTGCTTCGGGACCGGGTTGGACCTTTGGAAGAAAAAAATAAAGCGCATGAATAAGAATTTGTTTTGGAGATTTTTGGCCATTCTTGGCATCACCTTTTTATCATTTCAGTTAGCTGCCCAATCGCTTGTAATTGACTCCCTCAGCAGGATTGTAGACGGAAAGGAATCTTTCACCAAAAGCAAGCGAATAGAAGCTAAGGGACATCTTGCCCGACTTATGGTTCTTTCAGACAAATTTGTAGAAGCACATGAATTGATGGATGAGGCAATAAGGGATAGCTGGGAAGAAAAGGATAAAAAACATGGAGCGTTTATCTACGCTACCTTGGCTTATGTATACATGCAACAGGACAGTTTGTTAAATGCGGTAGAAGCGATTGACAGTGCTGCTTGGTATGCAGATAGGACGGAAGATAAAAAAATGAAGGGCTATGTCATGCTCAGACAAGGCTGGCTAGCCTATGTTTTGGGAGATAATGAGCTCGCCTATGGTAAATTGCTGGAAGCATTGCGCCTGTTGGAAGGAGAAGGTGCCTATGAATATGAAAGCAGCATATACCATCACCTTGCAGGTATCTCAGCCAGATTGAACGATCCTGCCAAGCAGCAACTTTATACCAGACTTTGTATGGATGCTGCTTTGAAAAGCATGGCTCCCGATGCAATAATCAATTCTTATCTAAGCATGGGCAGTAGCTACCTATCGCGCTATCGTAAGGATAGTTCTGATAAATCACTCTTGGATTCGTCCCTGTATTATAATAAGCTTCTGCTTTCTTATGCCGATGCCCATGATGAGCGAATAGCCCTGAAAAGTACCAAAGGGATAGGAGCGCTGAATGTTGCCAATCTCTACTTTGAGTTTTACCCACAATCCTATCGTGATAGTGCCGCGATATACTTGGATCAGGCATTGGAGATCGGACGTCAGGTTGACTATCCGGAGATTATAGCAAACAGTTATGGTATACTCAGCGGCTTTGCGATGAGAGATGGTGATTATCGAAAAGCAGAGGATTTGTTGAAATCCGCCATGCTCGAAATTTCCGAAAGGCCGAAAACAGGTTTATTGGTAAAATCCCGTATAAGTAATGCCCTCGCTGAAGTAAATGAAAAAAAGGGGGATCCAGTCCAGGCTCTTGCTTATTATAAAGACTACATCAGTATTTATAAAGAGATTTTCAACAAAGAAAAAGCAGGTGTAATCCAACAGTTGGATGCACGCTATCAGTCAGAGAAAAAGGAGATCGAATTAGAAGTAACCAAAAAGGAAGCACAGTTGGCCAAGAAACTCAATTATTTCTATATCCTTTTGATTTTAGCTTTTGCCTTTGCCCTTTTCTTTTTGTACAGATCCTATCATTTTAGATTAAAAGCTTCTTCTCAGCAGCAGCTTTTATTGGAAAGAGCTAAAAGTAGAGCAGAACTTGAAGCACAGCTCGAAGCAGAAAAAAACACCCGCCTACAAACGGAGCGAGAGCTGATGAAAGAAAGACTTGAGCGACTGGAGCGCGAACTTTTGGCAGGCACGTTACATGCAGAGGAAAAAAACCGGCTCGTTGATGGCCTTAGGGCAAGACTCCTTACCCTGGATCGTGAAGACCCGCTTCACCGACAGCTAGAGAAGATAGTTTCGAGAAACATAGAAATAGATAAAGGATATAGGGAGGCCAAATCGGATATTGCCGACATCAGACCTGAATTTATTGCAAGGCTGCAGGAAAAATCCAAGCAAACTCTGACCCGCCTTGATTTGAAATACTGCTCCTATATCCTGATGGGGCAATCCAATAAGGAAATTGCGGCACGACTGAATGTAGACCCGAAGAGTATCCGGATGGCAAGGTACCGCATCAAGCAAAAACTTAACCTGGAAAAGGAACAAACTCTCGATCAGTATATCACTGAATTGGGTTCAGCAGTAAACAGGTCTGTTGACCTTCAATAAACCTAGGTGCTAAAAAATAGGTTAAGGATTAATAGGTTAAAGGTTCACATATAGTGTGTGGAGAAAATTTAGATTGATCTATACCCAATTTCTGTAGGAGCAACGCCTGCCGTAGGTAGGCATTATAGGTGTTGGAGTACGGAAACAAGGCCACTGCCTTCCTCCTGCGGACAAGCTTTCTTGTCCTGAATTTCTCTTACAATCTCAGATATTTCAATTCCTGTATGGTTCGATTGAGAGATTGTCAAATCTTCCAGGCATCAAATCATGGATCGGATTTACAGATAATTATGCCGGTGAAGAACAGAAGAAATGCTTATCCATTGTTTAACCCCAAATATGCATTGGCAATTCTACGCCGCTGCGGACTCAGTCTCCAAACCATATGATTTTATTGCAATTACAGTCCTTCCCGATAAGAATCGGTACAGGCTATAGCGAAACCTCACGCATAACCCCGGTTTAAACAGTCAATTATATTTACCCCCAATTTGGCTACATAAGTTCTCGATTCTACTACAAAGCCGTATGTTGTGTGACAGAAATTTGCATAATCAATTAAAAGAAAATAATATGCAATCAGTACAAAACAAAATTGCCCTGGTCACGGGAGCAAATACGGGAGTTGGTTTTCAAATAGCCAAAGCTTTGGCAGAAAATAACTACACCGTCTATGTAGGGGCACGAAATCCGGAAAAAGGGAATGAGGCTGTACGGGAACTTGGCGAAAATGCAGTGGCAATTGAGCTGGACGTCACCAAAAACAGTACAATCCAATCGGCGGCAGAGAAAATCGGGAAAGAACATGGTTACCTGGATCTATTGGTAAACAATGCAGGAATATCCAATGCAGGAACCCGCAAAGGTACTATGGAGGAAATGCTTGCTGCACAGATGCCAAGTGTGGCATCCATCTCAGAAATGAAAAAGGTATGGGATACCAATGTCTTTGGAGCCTTAGCAGTAACACAGGCCTTTCTTCCTCTTCTGCACAAAGCTTCTGCTCCAAGAATTGTAAATGTATCTAGCAGTTTGGGTTCACTTACGTTGAACCAGAACCCTTCCAATCCGTATAGAAAAAATTTTGATGTGGTGTACGGTGCTTCCAAGGCGGCCATGAATGCAATTACGGTTTCTTTGGCAAATGAGCTTGAAGGCACAAACATCAAGGTAAATGCCGTAAGCCCGGGGTTTACAGCGACTGCGCTCAATAATTTCCAGGGAACCGATTCGGTGGAAGAAGGTTCAAAAGAACCTATCCGTGTCGCACTGGATGAAAGCGGTGTCTCCGGACAATTTACAGGACCCCATCAGGAAGTTTACCCTTGGTAAAAACAAACCTTTTGCCTGCAAAGCCTGACCGGATTTGCAGGCAATTATTCACTATCTTCAAAAATGAAAAAGGAAAAAAAACTCATCCGCTTTCGCAGCATTTCAGAAATACACGACGCTTGCGGACTTGCGAAGCCGAAACATCCTCTGATCAGCATGACACATTGTGGCGGCAACACCAACTTCGACCTCAGCAACGGCCCGGTCTATGATGTGCTGGATTTTTATAAAATCTTGTTAATTACCGACCGGCAGGGAAAAATGAAATATGGCCAAAGCCATTACGATTTCAACGAAGGCAGTCTGATGTTTTTGGCCCCAAATCAAGTAATGGGATCTACCCAAGATGACCAGTTGGCAAGTGCGCGTGTTTTATTGTTTCATCCTGATTTTTTACTGGGTTTTCCCTTGTCAAACAAAATAAAACAGTACCAATATTTTTCCTATTCGGTGAATGAGGCATTGCATTTGTCCGATCAGGAAAGAGAGGTATTGCTGTCACTTTTCAAAATTATTGAAGAGGAATTAAACAGCCGTATTGACGAATTTAGTCAGGAAGTCGTCATAGCGCAGCTGGAACTGTTGCTCCATTATGCCAACCGTTATTACAAGCGTCAATTCATCACCAGAAAAGTTGTCAATAAAGATATTCTTCAAAAGACAGAAGCTATTTTAGATGACTATTTCAACGATCAGAAAACCCTACTCAGTGGCATTCCCACCGTTCATTATGTAGCCGAAAAACTCAATATTTCAGCAGGATATTTAAGTGACACCCTGCGTTCGCTGATCGGACAAAATGCCAAACAATACATCCATTACAAACTCATCGAAAAAGCCAAAGAGAAACTCTCCACATCCGAATTATCCGTAAGTGAAATTGCTTACGAACTAGGCTTCGAACATTCACAGTCATTCAATAAACTTTTCAAACAAAAAACGAAACAAAGTCCTCTGGAATTTCGGGCGAGTTTTAATTAGGTCATATGATTGAAGTACCCCCTAACCAATTTCCGATTCATCATCGATGAAAGGTCGGATTTGCATCGAAAGAGAGTAAATTACATTTTGTAAGGTATTCTTCGTATTTATCTTTTCCGAATTTTTTGCAAGTTCTACAAATACCCAGCCTGCTGATGTTTCAAAGGCTTCTTTTACTGACATATCGTGATAAATTTCAGGGCGGTATCCATAGTTAACTGTATCAGTTCTGCCTACCCATTTGATTATTTCGTTCTCATCACTAATCGTTTTGGTTTCAAGAGCTATTAATAAATTAATGATCTTAAAGGTAGATGCCGGAAGGGTTTCAACTTTTATCCCTATGGTGTCCGAAGTAATCCATTTTTGTTCTTTTATGTCATAAATAGCTATGGAACCTTTAACATCACAATTGTCAAAGTATTTTTTACTGTTGTCCAGCAAAACGACATCACTATTATTCAAATCATATGATTTGTTATCTGCGTGTTTGTTTGGTGAGCAACATATACTAAATAAAAGTATGATTGTAGGCAAACTTAGATTTTTTAATTTCATTTTTAGTCTATCGTTTTTCTTTTATATCAGTAGTGATTTTGCTATTCTTTATATTTCTTTCTAGAAACCTCCTTGCCATTTTCGTATAAAATCTCTTCGGTTAAATTGCCATTTTCGTCATAAGACTTCGTTGTTAGCGGCTGGCATTCTTGCTGTCTGCATGTAGATATTTTTGTTTTGATGTACTGTCCAATTTTTCTATTGCATAACGCAAACATTTGCGGTTCATTGTAGAAGCGTATTTGTCAAGAAACTTTGTTAAGTGTGTTATATCTTTTTTACCTGCTTCTCTAATCCAACTCCCAACAGCCATTTGCACATATTTGTCTTGGTCGTGTACAAGAATTTCTGAAATTTTAAATGTGTCTTGAATATCATTTTTTCTGATAAAGTAATAAGTGCTTACGATTGCTGTTCTCCGTTCCATTGGTAATTTTGACATTGCCAATTTGTAAAGTGGTTTCCTGTCTTTATCGTATAAATAGCCACCAACTACATAAGGTGCAGCTCTGTCAACAAGTCCCCAATCGTCAATCCATTTATGATTTTCCACATAGGCGGTGTAAATTTCTGCTTTTTCTTTGTCTGATATTTTTGTATTCCTTGCTTTCCAATCTAAAATTGAAACTGCTCCCAATCTTTGGTCATAATCACTATTTCTCAAAAGTTTAATAACTTCCTTTGTCGGCATATTTTTGTGCTTTTTTGCTAAATCAAAAATTTGCTTCTTAGCAATAAGAGAATTATTGCTTCTTAATACTATTAGTTCGTCTATGAATTCTATATTGGTCATAGTTACATTTATCTTTTTGCTTTCCAAAGCAGTTAAAAAAGTGTTGGCGAAAAATTCATCACCAACACTTTTTAGATTTTAAGCATTTTCAAGTGCTTTAATGTCAAACTTTTTCATTCCCATATAAACTTCCATTACTTTTTGTGCTCTTGTTGGGTCGCTTAAAAGTTTTGGAAGAACTGTTGGAACAATTTGCCACGAAATACCAAACTTGTCTTTCAACCAACCGCAGTTGCTTTCTTGCCCACCGTCAGCCGTTAAGCTATTCCAATAGTGGTCAATTTCTTCTTGTGTTTCGCAATCAACCACAAATGAAACCGCTTCGTTGAATTTAAAGTTTGGTCCGCCATTCAGCCCCATAAACTTTTTACCGTCCAACTCAAAGGTTACTACCATCTGATTGTCTGCTGTAATTTTTGAGTTCTTAAAGATTGTACAGTAGAACTTTGCTGCTGCTTGGGCTTGTCCGTCAAACCACAAGCAAGGATAAATTTTATTTGTCATTACTTTGTTTTTTTATGTTAATCCTGAATTGAATTAACTATACAAAACTACTGTAGCTGTTAGCCTTAAAATAGAACGAAACCGACAAAATAGTTTCATTCGTTCTTGCCCAATTTCAGGTATCCTTTTGGTGTCATATTGGTAAACTCTTTAAATGCTCTGATAAAATGGCTTTGGTCAGCATAGTCATTATTAAAAGCTATGTCTGAAAAAAGCTTGAATTGTTGTTGGTTTAGTTGTTGAAATGCAGAATTGAATTGGGCAATGCGCCTGTATTGATTAGGAGAAATGCCAACTTTATCTTCAAACATTCTTTGAAAAGTTCGTTCTGTTACATAAAGTTCGTCTTGAGCTTTTTTAAGTATTTCTTTTGATGGATGTTCGGCAATTAGTTGGGTTGCGTATTTAATCAACTTATTGTCGGTCTGAATTTTTGTTGTCAAACTAAATATGAAGTCATCTAAAATAGCAACCATTTCGTCAACTGTGTTGGCGTTAAGAAGTTGTTCTTGTAAAAGGTTGGCGTTTTTGGACTGAATAAGGTTTAAGTTTATGGGGTTATCGGTAAGGTCTTTTGCTGAAAAACCGAAAAGCGTTGTCAACGCAAATGGTTTAAAGAAAAATGCGATGAGAATGAAGTTTTCAGTAAAAGATATTTGGTCTGGAAAAATTGTCTGTCCGAAAAGAGTGAGATAGTTGGAATTGTTCTTAATTGTCCCTTTGGTCGTTTGAAAAAGTAAGGTGGGTTTGCCATTCGCAAAAAGGGGGAGTGAAAATGTCTTTTTTACGTCATTGTTCTCCACAACAAGAATGCTGTCCACAAAGTCAGCAATTTTTTCTGTCGGTATGTAATGGTTTCCTGTCATTACGGGTTGTGTTATGCTTGCCACCAACTTATTTATTGTCGCCATTTTATGGCGGTTATTCAGTTACCAATAGGCAGATAATCGTCCTAATTTCCCATTTTCTATGGCTGTTATTTTTACAGGTCATCGAAGTCTATTCCAAGTAGTCAGACCTCTGCTAAGTTCCTTCATGATCGGTGCTATAAAAGTTCACGTTGTCTACCTCCTCCCGCCCATCTTCCCTATTCTCTCCGTTCTCGGAACGGGGTCCAACAAAAATTTCCTGACCTGTTTTGTCAAAATGGGTGCAAGCCATTTTGACCATCAGATGGCCCACTTTCAAGCTCCGTTCTATCTATTATTTAATCCATTCTACTACTCCATTTTTCATCACCATCTTCATTTCATAAAGAGATTTTTTGAAGTTGCTATTATCCTAAAAATAGATTAAAAACAAATCACTTTTGCTATGTAATTAAAAATAGAATGAGAACATTATTTTTTCTGAGTAGCTCTTATATTAAAATCACATAAGAATTTTAAGAAGCAGCCGGCAACACATTATGCCGGCCGCTCTGCTTACGGTTTACCTACATCTCCGTCTCTACATAATGATGCATGGCATCCCGCATAAAAATCGCAAAATCTTTATCGGAGGCCCCATTCACGGTGGTGTAGGCAGGCACATCTACGTAAAGCTGGCCGAGGCCTTTATAAGCTTCACTGATGTCATCAGTACGCCCCCAAAACTGTTGGATGTAACGACAATGCTTCGCAATTTCCGACTGCACGTCAGCACTTTCCGGCGATTGGCGCCGGAGAGCAACCAACGCATCCATATTTGCTTTGAAGTCGTCTTGCAATTGCTGAAATTCGTTGCGGTCCATTTTCAGCAACATTTGTTCGCCATATGCAACCTGTTCAGGCCACTTTTCCTTTGCAAATTTTTGCCATTCTGCTGCCTTTTCTTTTGGCAGACCGGCATATAATTCTTCGTGTGTCATTTCAGTTTTACCTTTTAGCTTAAGAATCGTTTTGTCGATGGTAGCAAGTATCTCGGCTACACGTTTCTTCCGGGCTTTCATCGCTGCCTTATGACCTTCAAGCGCTTTTATCAGGTCAAAGCCGGGGTCGTTCAGCATGTCGGTAATGTCCCTGAGCGGAATATCGAGTTCTCTGTAAAAAAGAATTTGCTGCAGTCTGAGTAATTCTTCTTCGCCATACAGCCGGTACCTTTTCTCGGTACGGACGGATGGTTTCAGCAACCCGATCTTGTCGTACAGGTGCAACGTGCGCACCGTTACGCCTGCAAGTCCGGACAGTTGTTTTACTGTGTAATTCGCCTGACTCTTTTTACCATTCATTTTGTAAAACTATGCTATGACCTAAGGTAAGAGTCAAATTTTTTTTGAACTTTTTTTAAAATTATTTTTCCGGGTCTGTGAACGTAACGATATCAATCCCGATACCATTGGGGTCAACGATCGCAAAATGCCTGTCGCCCCAGGGCTCGTCGCGTATCTCAATCGCTATGGAGACTCCTTTATTTTTGATTTGGTCATATAGCTCATCCACATTTTCTACTTCTATTGTCAGATAACCCCCTTTACCATTAAAAGGTGATTGAAAAATTGGTTTTTGACTGGGATGGTTGGGTTGGAGAAAGCTGATTTCCGCTGATTTATCAGGCGTATGCATTAAAAGATAAAATTCATTTTCAAAGGATACGCCAAAACCTAATACATCGGTGTAAAATTCTTTGGTCTCTTCCAGTTTTTCGGTGATGATTCCTGCGTTTAGTTTCATTTTGTTCGGTGTTTGTGCATTTGCCAATCCAACAATTAGCAAAAATGCAGTGATGAATAATGTTCTCATTTCTTTTGATTTGTGTTGATACAAACTTAGTGTGAGAAAGCAGGCTGGAATTGTAAAAATCGGACAAAGTCTACTGAAAGGCTTCTGAAGGCGTTACACCATAAAATGTTTTGAAATTCTTGATGAAATGAGCTTGATCAAAGAAACCAAGATCAAAGTATAATTTGTTTTCTTTCAGACTTTGCTTAGATGGTTTTGCACTCAAAATATGCTGAAATCTTATGACATTACTAAATGCCTTAGGCGTGGTGCCAATGTGGTAGTTGAAAACTCTTTGCAGTTGTCTCGGGCTTAATCCCGTTGTTAAATCAGTTTCGGTGTCTAAAAATCCCCTGTTCTGAAAAATCAGTTTTAAGGCATTTAGAAACCGATGGTCAACATCAAAATGCCGGTTTTGGATGTGGATACTCAACTTGTCATTTAGCAAATTTACAATTTTCTCAAAAGACAGTTTTGAATGGATATTGTTCTCAATCCATTGTGAAAAATTGGGCAGCACTTGCTTTAGCTCCTGAGATTGATTGCTTAAATGTTGGGCATTTATCCCAAATAAAAGCGGAAATGCGGAAGGCAAAAATCGAATCCCCATATAGTCAAAATCATTGCCGATGGCGAACTCGGTATATTTCCTGCAAAATCCCATTACAAAATTTTCCGTTGGTTGATTGTGATCAAAAAATATATCGATACAACCATCTGAAACGACTCTGTAAACTAAGGGCTCTTTTAATGGTTTTATGGTCTTTAACTGCCAAAAGCAATAAACAAAGCTCTCAATTTTTTTGACCGGGCGGGTTTCCTGATAAACAATTTCTTCGGCACCAATCTTTACTGCCGGTTGAATGGGTCGATAAAAGTCTCTTATGAATTCAATTTCTTTCACGTTTTGGTTGGGCAATTGTCGATAATTTTAGCCGGGGTCTTTTATTTCTTAATGCCTTATTCTATCCCCACTATTACCAATTTAAAATTGGCTTTTTTACCTCCTCCCATCCTATTCCGTTTGGTTTCCGGACAGGATTATTCAATCCTAACTCTCCAATAGCTTCACCAATTCCCTTGCGGCTGCACCTCCTGCCCTGTTGGCCCCGATAGTCGATGCAGAAGGACCATATCCCACTAAATGAATCCTGGGTTCTTTGGCTACTTCTGTAGCCAATCTCCCTGACATCTTAATCCCACCGCTTTCTTCCCGTGGTACTACCGAATCCAAATGTGACAGGGGCCATCTGAACCCCGTATTCCAAAGGATAACATCTGCATTTGTTTCTCTTCCGTCTTCCCATTTTACACCGTTCTTGGTGATTTCGCTAAACATGGGAAAACGTGTAAGAACACCTCTCTTCTCCATGGCTTCAATCTCGGGAGTAAACGGTAATCCCGTAACAGAAACAACAGACTGGGGCAATAGGCCTTTTCTTACACGCTCCTCCACCAGGGCCACTGCCATGCTTCCCGCCCTTTCATCAAAGGGGACTTTACGGAATTCCGGCGGTCTGCGTGTGACCCAGGTAGTCGAGGTTACTTTTGAAATTTGATCCAGCAATTGAATCGCTGAAATCCCCCCTCCCACAACGATAACATGCTTTCCCCGGAAATAGTCTGCATCTTTGAAATCCCGCGTGTGTAACTGTTCTCCTTCGAAAAGTGCTGCACCCGGATATTCGGGGATGTAAGGACTTTCCCATGTTCCGGTCGCATTGATGATGCCCAATGCCGAAAAAGCAGTGGATGAAGTATCAATGAAAAAGCGGTTTTCCTGCAAGTAAACCTTTTCCACTTTTACCGGTCGGTACACTTGGAGCCCAAATTTCTTTTCGTACAAATCGAAATAATGGGGAACGGCACTATTCGCCTGAACATCGCTTTCACCAATTGCAAAGGTTTCTTCAAAAGACATACCCGGTAAATCATGAATCCGGTTCACTGTGCTCAAGGTCAGCGAATCCCAACGGGATTGCCAGGCACCGCCGGCCTGCCGGGCTCCATCTAACATGATGAAATCAGAGCCAATTTCCAATCCCATTTTTTTGAGGTGATACCCCGCAGAAAGTCCGGCCTGACCGGCTCCTATGATTGCGATTTTTGTTTTATAACGGATTTTTACAGCCATTTACATTTCCTCCTAACGCCAACCCAATTCCGGTGCTACATAGTTTAAAATGGATTCGAGCACGTGCACATTGTAAGCTACACCCAATGTATTGGGAATGGTCAATAATAGAGTATCTGCTTCCTTAATCGCTTCATCTTGGGCCAGTTCTTTGATCAACCGTTCCGGTTCGGCGGCATAACTTCTACCAAAAATTGCCCGTTTATCGGCTTCTATCATTCCTACTTTATCTTTTCTATCTGCTTCGCGTCCGAAATAATACCTGTCCTGATCGTTTACCAGTGCAAATATGGACCGGCTCACCGAAACTCTTGGTTCACGCTGATGTCCCGCTTTTTTCCAGGCTTCTTTGTAGACCCTGATTTGTTCGGCTTGCTGAATGTGAAACGGTTTTCCGCTCTCGTCGTATTTCAAGGTGGAACTTTGGAGGTTCATGCCAATTTCTGCCGCCCAGACAGCAGTAGCATCCGAAGCCGAACCCCACCAAATACGGTCACGCAATCCTTCCGAATGCGGCTCTACTCTCAATAATCCGGGCGGATTGGGAAACATAGGGTTGGGGTTAGGCTGTGCAAAGCCAACTCCATTTAGTTTGTCAAAAAATTCCAATGCTTTCCTTCTTCCCATGTCGGCATCGGTTTCACCTTCTTCCAAATCGTAGCCAAAATACTTCCAACCGTCAATCACTTGCTCCGGTGATCCTCTGCTGACCCCTAACTGCAACCTACCTTCGGAAATCAAGTCGGCAGCGCCTGCATCTTCCACCATATACAATGGATTTTCATAGCGCATATCGATGACACCGGTTCCGATTTCGATTTTTTGGGTTTTGGCCCCAATAGCAGCCAACAAAGGAAATGGTGAAGCCAATTGCTGCGCAAAATGATGCACCCGAAAATACGCCCCATCAATTCCTATTTCTTCGGCTGCAACTGCCAGATCTATAGACTGCAGCAAGGTATCGCTTGCAGTATTTGCATCATAGGCAGGATGATTTGCCCAATGACCAAAGGATAAAAAACCTATTTTTTTCATGTGTTTATTTTCTTAAATGTCTGCACGCTATGGAAAAATGTCTCCATAATTAAGCTGTCAAACATGTTTTCATCAAAATCTGTTCAGTTTGTAAGTAAACACATCTAGATTAATCTGAATATACCTTCCCGATACTATAAGGTTTCTTCATTAATCTGTGTTTAATGGCAGAACAGTTAAAATCCATGCCCAAATAAAAAGGACGCTCAGAGTCGTCCTTTTAGCTTTGCCGATGGCCTTCAGGTCAAGCCAAACCATGGCCTGTAGGATTCTGCCCTGTTTTTCGAAGACCTGAATATTGAAGAAAAGCCATTAGTGCTACCCAGATAGCCACCCCCGAAATAAGTAAATATCCCAGAAAGGATATGACGAGTAGTTGAAGCGACACTATGAGAAGACTGGACATTACCCATAGGGAGTCAATCAGCACTAGGGACTTAAAACAGAAAAAGATTTTCAAAGTAAAGTGAAAATTGCCGCCCTCCATCTGGCACAACCCGCGTTGCCTGGGCTGCAAGAAATAGCTGAAGTATTTCACTTGACTCCCCGTACGATGCAAAGGATGCTCGCCAAAGAGCAGCTCACCTTCAGAAAACTGTCGGATGAACTCAAAAAGCAACTGGGGGTAATACTATTACGCCATGATGGATACACCATAACTGATATTGCCTATTTGCTTGGGTATGCGGAACCTGCATCCTTTGTCCATGCCTTCAAAAAGTGGCACGGCTGCTCCCCTACCGGTATCAGGGCAGAAGTCCTTAATCAATGAAGTCCGGGAATAAAACCTACTGGGTTTTAGAATTTCATTTGCAATCTCAGTGGCCTTATTGCGTATATGAACAGGCTGATTTTTGTAGGATGGCGGGTAATCTCCGTTATACCAAGGCATAGTTTTTTGATTTAATCCTGTTAACAAAAACGTCCTGAATATGCGAAGGTTTATTACCTGTTCCTTACAATGAGTTTAAGGTAAGAATTTGGAAGGATTATACTTACCGGTTGTAATACCAAACTTAAATCCGTTTGGAAAACGAGATTATTTCCGGATTGAATCTATTTCAACAGAATCAGTTCTGCCAGCACAGGCAGGTGGTCAGAAGCATAACTTTCTTTAATAACACGATGATTTCTAACAGTGAAATCCCCGCTTCTCCTATACATTATAAAATCAATTGTTTTTTTGGGGTTGATCACCGGTATAGTCGGTGCACAATCGTTCCTGCAGGTTCGGGTAAAACTTCCGTCAAGCGTACTGATAGGAGCACTGTCAGGTGTGGAGTTAAAATCCCCCACCAAAATCACCGGCATGGTTTCCTCAGCAAAATACTGAACAATCATTTCGGCTTGAGAAAGCGCATTTCTCTCACTACTAAAATCCAAATGGGTATTGGCAAACTGATAGCGCAAACCTTTCTCCAAATTCACTGTTGCCACTGAAATGGTTCGCTGTTCTGTCCCTTCCTCTGCCGGCAATAATATAGTTTTAGTATCTGTCAAAGGATATTTTGAGAGGATGGCTGTTCCATATTCTCCTCCTTCGTAATCAATTCCCTTAGAAAAATAGAAATAGGGCATTTCCGTCATTTCAGCAAGAGATTTGGCCATATGTAAATCTGACCCGGAGCGGGAAGTGAAGACATCCACTTCCTGCAGGCCTACTATCTCAGCCTTGCTTTCCTTAATCACTTTTGCAATGGCTTCCAGATCTATAAAATCCGGACGGGACGGCGGATTGCTATGATGAATATTATAAGAAAGCACCTTGATAGCCCTTCCTTTAGGTTTTTCGGGGTCAGGTTGAAGTGTATGTGTGGGTTGTTCAGAATTTGCGCAGGCAGCAAATCCCACCATCAGAAATAACAAAAGAAAATACTTGTTCATAATAATTCTACTAAGGATGAAGCCCGGCTCTCATGGAGAACCGGGCTATAGTCTAATTTACCAATTTGGGTTTTGTGTTAAGTTGGGATTTAGATCCCGCTGAGCCAGAGGAATTGGCCATAAGTAATGTTTTGATTGGTCAAAGGTATTACCGGTCAAAAAGACAATATATCCTTCTTCGTCTGTAGGAACGTTTTGAACATCATTTTGACGAATAATAAATTCCTTTTTGATTCCCTTAACGTCTCCGGACAAGAGATCGCCCCTTTTCCATCTCAGGATATCAAAATAACGCTGTCCTTCCAACATCAACTCTACTCTTCTTTCCCTTCTGACTTCCTCCCGGAGATCCATCCCCCAAGAGGCCAATTCCGAAATAACCAGAGGATGCATTCCCACTCTTTCACGAAGCAGATTAATTGTCTGATCCAAATCATCTTGAGTGAGAGTTCCCTGTTCCAATTTAGCCTCGGCATAATTCAACAAGATCTCCGCATATCGCATGATAATGATATCATTCTCATCCCGATTAAAAGTAGGGACTGCATCCAGATCGCAATATTTAGTAAAATAGTATCCTGTTGGCGTGACCGAACCTTGCCGATCTTGATTGAATTTAGGCGCAGTAAAAATGGAATTGTCGGTATTGTCCGGATTACCGTCTTCACGTCCTCCCCATTTACTGCCCGGAGAAAGGATAGTCATTTTCATCCTAAGATCCCGGTGTTCAAAAAGACTGTCATAAGTAGATTCATTATAAAGCGGGGAATCCACAATCGTTTTACCATCGATACACAGATAAACATCCACCAGAGATGTCGAAAATAAATCTTAATCCTGTCGTATTGTTGGCAGAAATCTGTAATAAAGCTTCCTTGTCATCATTATTTATCATAATAGAACAAATATACTTTTGGGGGCAGTACAGATTGGGATTAAAAGATTAACAAATGGTTAAGCATCAAAGTATAAATTATTTCTAATTAAATCGTGCTTTTAGAAAAAAATCCAAATTCCTCCAGACTTCCCATCGTGCAATTGCTGATAAATAAGATTGAGCCGAAAGATATTTTCGATTTCTTCACGGCTCTCTTAGTTTTAGAAACAGGCTATCTAGGATAAGCCGGTCATGAGTTGGTATTATTCAAACTAGCGCTTCCACTGGCTTGAGCATTCTTCGCATGTATGCCCGAATAGATTGTATAGACAAAAAAACCGGCTCAGTGAAATCCTGAGCCGGTTATAGAACTTACATTGGACTAGTTTCTCAAAAGAACCTATGTAATGAGCATATTTGATTATTCCTGTCAACTAGCAGGGTTTGGAGATAATAACAATTCGGTTTTACCCTCCAAAATTCCCGCAATGTAGCCTTCACAAAGCTCAAGAGCATTATACTCCTGCATCTCCGAATTAAGCTTGGCTATATTATTTTTGTACAAATCGTTAGTCATTACTTCTTCCACGGCATTACGAATGGCTTCGCTATCCGGGGTTTCTGTGCCCAAGTTAACTCCGTACTTGAAATAGCCTATGCGGCTGCAGATTTCGATCTTTCCTTCATGTACACCTCCGGCAACCATCGGTATCCGGTTATGAATGCTTAACAAGGTCCCGCCGTACCCGCCGTTGGTAACGAATACGTCTACATAAGGCATCACATCATTAAAAGGGATAAAATCTTCAATGATAATGTTCTCCGCTGCGTATTTTTCTTGGAGTTCTTTTGTTCCATTGCCTGCGGTGGTAACGATGACCAATACATCCGTATCCCGGAATGCAAAAAGTGTCGGTTCGGTTAATTTTGTAAAATCCTTTTCAAACGTACCCTGCGTTACAAGGATAATTTTCTTGTAACGGTTGATCCGTTCATCAAACCATGGTTTGCGATCTTGCTTTTCCGATAGGTACGGAAGCAATGCCCCGATAAACCGTATGTTGTCACCTTGATCAATGCGTTTATATTCAAAGCCGGGTGTGCCAATCTGTAGACATAAGGTCGCCTCTCTGCACAACAAGTTTGGCAACATAGACCTTTCAATGTCAATATCATAGGACTTGAGAATTTCGTCATAGGTGTCTACTGCCTGTTTGAACATTACGTTTCTAGCCTCGTCACGAATTTTGGCATATTCTGCACGTTCCGCGTCATTTTTTGCAGGCGGAAGCCCCATACCAAAAGGTGCCAAATCAACAGAATCCTCTACCAATGGTACGATGCCGATAGTGATTACCGGTTTATTCAGTTTGATTTTCACAAACGGTATAGCGCTAAAAAAGCTGTCTGCAATTAATAAGTCAAAGGGAAAAGTTTCGTTGATACGCACAATATCTTCATAATATTCAGGTCCTCGTTTGGCGAACATATGTATAAAGTCAAAATTTAACTTTTCCAGAGGGTCTGTTATTTCAGATCGTCCTCCGTATGTTTCGATATTATCCAGTGTTACGGCCACAGCCTTTTCATAGCTGTATTGGGGAAAATTCAAATTCCTTATTTTTTCCTCAAATATATCAGGCATGTACCAACGCACGTTGCACCCCAGCCCCTGCAGGTGCTTGGCAAGTCCGGTCATTGGATTAAAATGCCCGTCTACCGGCACTGACGCAAACAGTATTTTCTTTCCCGCCAGCTTTGTTTTCAAGTTGTTCTCCATATTTTATTTTATTAGACAATTTTTACTGGCGCAAAATTGGCGGTCTTAGCTATGTTATACCATACCCAATATCGGGGTGGTCTCCCCCATTTTCGGTGATCTTTAGCCAGTTTTAACAGGGTAATGGAGAATCAATCTGTTATTGAAGCCGCGGATTCAATAACCGGAATGGTTAGCCAATCAAAAAAGCATGACAGAGTAACTAAAAAAATCCCATCCGGAACCTAGTTTGGATCGAGATGGGAAAGAATTAAAAATAAAGGAATTTTAATGTAAGTCTAAAGAAAGTAAGGGGGTAATATGCGACCGGTGAAAGGAAGGATATCATCAATTCTGCAAGTAATTAAGCCATGTTTAAATCACACTTCCTGCCTAAGAACCGCAAATCAATTGTGATTATGACTAGTTCAACATTTTTTTTCAGCTACTTATAATTTTAAATGGCATGCTCGGCATGGAGTTCAGGCATACCTTCCAGGTTGTTAAGAATAGATTCAGGGAGATAGGGTCTTCCCCCGCCGGCAGGAATACAGGTGCCTGAAAAAACTGCTTTAGTCATAGTTTTATTATTAAGCAGGATGGACTGACGAAAATGCAATTTTGGCAAGCCTCCTTTATCCTTATACACCGCACAGGTGACGGTAAACACGTCGTCTTTTTTCAGGGACCGTAGAAAATGTAAACTGTAGTTAGACAAAACCATATAAGTGCCGTTTTTTGCCTCGAGCTCAAAGTCAAAACCCAGGACCTCTTTGATAAAATCATGTCTGCACCACTCCATGTAAAACGGGTAATATAAACCATCCATAATTCCCTGCACGTCGATGTGCTCCTCTTTAACCTGATAAGTCTTCAAATATTCCATAACATTAGATTGATAGTTCAGCAAAAGTAATTTAAACCCTCCTATCAAAAAATAACCTAAAGTGGGGATAAGAGATAATGAACTCTGCATTCTTCACTTCAAAACAAGGGCTTAGAAAGGAAAGCTGAACGGCAAGTCTACCCGCAAGCAATGGAGATTTTGATCCTACAGCCATCCAATAAAACACTAAACAGTGGTTAAAGCCAATTCATCATTCGATTCCCGAAGGAATTTCAGTCGATGTAGCCGGGATGCCGATCTATCCAATTCCTTATCTGAAAACATCCTGTAATTCAGAAAACTATGCAACCACACGGCGCCAGGGAAAAATATGCAAGACATACAGCTTTTTGTCCATTCCCGTGTAATCCATATCTGCACACCTTTGCAATGTCAATTAGTCAAAAAAACAACAAAAAAAGCAAAGCAATGAAATGTTTAGCCACAAGAATCCGTCTCTCATTGATATTGGTTTTTGGCAGGTCAATTCTAGCACAGTAAGCATGGAGGCAGACAACAAAAGGAAGATCCAAATGCGTCGGAGAGGGAAAACTATCCATCTTTCCGATGGTATTTTCCAAAACTAACGAGCGTTATCAAAAATAATAAATTTTAAGATCCAAAAACATGAGTATCCGAATAGCATTGTTCGATGACAATAAGAACATCCGGAACAGCATCAGAACCATTCTAACTACCGACCCGTCTTTTGAAGTGGTAGGTATTTTTAGTGATGCTCAACAATGTGTTGAAAGAGTGGTAAGTGTAAGGCCTGATGTTGTAATAATGGATATTAATATAGCGGGAATGAACGGCATTGATGCAGTTAGCTTGCTGACTAGAGAATTTCCGCAGATTCAAATCCTGATTCAGACTGTGTCAGAAGATGATGAGCGGATATTCGACTCCATATGCGCAGGTGCTTCGGGTTATATCTTAAAAAATCAGCTTAACAGTACGTTGACATGTGCCATCAATCAAATGCAAAATGGTGGGTCTCCTATGAGTCCTTCCATCGCACGAAGGGTATTGAATTTACTCAAGCATGGTTATGCTGCGAAGAAATCAGCCGTCAACGAGGAGTATAATCTAACTTCCCGAGAGAAGGAGGTTCTTACTGCTTTGGTAAGCGGCTCAAGCTATAAAATGATTGCATTCGAGTTAGAAATCAGCTATGAAACCGTGCGCAGTCACATGAAAAAAATATACGAAAAATTGCACGTGGCTTCATTAACTGAAGTGGTTGCAAAGGCCATAAATCAAAATATCGTCTGATTTCTATAATTATTTCTTTCTTTGATGCGCTCCTGAATGTAAATGACAACCTCATCGATATCCCAATAGACTGTCAAAAAACATTATTTTTGACATATGGGAAAAAAGTACAATAAATCTATCCTTTTATCCATGTTTTGACATCGTGAAACACGAGACCTTTGTCATATGGTCTATTCACATAAGTGGTTAGACAATAAATCTGAAAAACAAAAAAATCCATTCAGATTCATTTTCACCTTTCTTAAACATGAAATCGGATCTCATCTGTAGGAAATTTCCCAACCTTAAATCATAGGAGTAAAATAACTCCACTACTTGAATAAACATCGATGGAGCAGCAGCAACTATTTCAGAAGAGCTTAAAAAAACTGGGATTGAAATCAGTAATTCCGGAAAATATGCAACTCATCAATAGTGAGGAGTTTAAAGAATTTATCAAAATTCTTTATCTGCCGAGTGGTTATACAGTGACGATTGATTTCACGATACATAAGACAATAGCTCCCTCTTTGATATTTGTTTCGCCAAACCAGTTTATGAAAATTGAGGAGGTAGGCATAGCCCCGGGTTACCTGATCTTCTACAACAGGGATTTTTATTGTATACAAATCCACGATGCGGAAGTAGCATGCGATGGGCTCCTGTTCAACAACATCCATAACATGCCTTTGGTATCTTTGCCAGATGAAGAGGCTGAATTTACCAACTATCTTTTTGCTCAAATTTCCGGTGAAATAGAGCTGAATGATTCATCCCTTGAAGAGATGATACGCACGTACCTTAAACAGTTGCTGATAAAATCCACCAGAATATGGAAGCGACAACATTTGGAAAAAGCAGTGTCGGAGCAGCCGGGTGACTTGGAGTTCTTCCGGAATTTCACACTGTTGGTAGATGTTCATTTCAGAAAAAAACACAGTGTAGCAGACTATGCGGACCTTCTGTCGATTGCTCCCAAAACAATCACCCATAAATTCAAAAGGCTGAATCTCCCCCAACCCAATGATGTCATCAAAAACAGAGTCATTCTGGAAGCGAAACGATTATTGGTTCATACGGGTAAGACTGCAAAGGAAATAGCCTATGAATTGGGCTATGATGATCCTGCCTATTTCAGCAGACTCTTTCAACTGAAAACAGGAGAATCACCTTCAGGTTTTCGGTTAAAATACCACGGTGAAGCGGAAAATTAAAAAACTCCATACGCTAAGGACCTTTTCCGCAAATTAAGCCTTATACATTCTTAATTGGATTGCTGACAGCACTGTTTTTTCGATCACTTTCGATCTCCACGGATCAAGTCGCCGAATGTAGAAGACCGGATATGGAATGTAACCCTTCGGTTTTATTGGATGCTCAAGTCTGATTTATGGTTTCAAAGAATAATAGGAGTTCCAAACTATACTCATCAATCCAATCTCACTAAACTTTCTCCGGAAAATCATTCCGCTGAAAAAATTTTATTCCTGTGTTCCTGTCCCCATTTTTCCATAGCAGAGAGCACTTCAGTCAGGGATTCGCTATAGGCTGTCAGCTCATATTGGACAGTGACAGGCTTGGTGTTGAAGACTGTTCGGGTCACCAGATTGTTCGTCTCCATATCGTGCAATTCCTTAGACAGAATACGTGGAGAAATTCCAGCCTCTCTTGAAAGCTCATTGAAGCCTTTCTTTCCACTTCTCAACACCGCGATCAGAACCAACTTCCATTTTCCACCTACAATATCCAAGGTATCCCGTATAGCAAGTCTTGATTTTGCGCAACTCTCAGGTGTGTGAATATCCATATACTATCCTTTTTGTAAGTACTATCCTTTAGGTAACAGATGACAAATGTATAGTATTAAGACCGAATTTTGTACCTGTTATCATAAACTGTTACACAATGAAAATCTTACATCTGATTACCAGTACAAGAGGCAATGATTCAGTCAGTAACCGATTGGGAAATGCCATAATTGAAAGGCTACAGAAGCAATTTCCGATTTCCGAAGTAAAGAAAAAAAATCTCGCAAAGTCTCCTTTACCCCATCTTGGAGAGGTTCATCTCACTTCTTTTTTTACCCCGGCAAAAGACCGCACACCACAATTGGCTCAGGCAGTTATTCATTCGGATGATGCTATTGCCGAATTGAATATGACAGACATCCTCGTGATAGATGTTCCGATGTACAATTTCTCTATTCCCTCCACGCTTAAATCCTGGATTGATCACATTGCACGGGCAGGTATCACATTCAGGTATACCGAAAGTGGTGTGGAAGGTCTTGTAAAAAACAAAAAGGTTTACCTCGCCATCGCATCCGGAGGGATCTATTCTGAAGGGATAATGAAAGAAGTGGATTTTACAGAAAGCTACTTACGGAACATCCTTGGATTCATAGGGATCAATGACATCACCGTGTTTCGTGCTGAAGGATTGGCGATACCTAAAATTAAAGAAATTGCTTTTCCCAAGGCTTTGAGATCAGTTGAAGATTTTGCTTTTTAATGGTACGGCAATTCAAACGAAGAGATCCATAATTAGTAGTTGATCTGCAGATAAACCCGGGAAGAATTAAAAATTTTGACCGGTTATAGATGCTTCTCGGGTTATTCACATGATCATGAAAGTTTCTTCAAAATCTCTCTGATAATTTCTATACGTCTTTAATAAGAAGTATTACACATCAGCGTGTTTACTTTAAATGAAATCTATCTTCTAAAATTGGCAATAGTTCAGCTTTTGATGCAGAATTATGGCCAGTTAAATTTTACTATTTCCATGGTCAACTTCTTCCTATGCTAGGAAATAAGGATTTTTTTGACACTTTCGAGCTTATTTTGGAAAGTGATCCTGATGCAAGTACCTTCCATATTTTCGATACTAAGGATACCTCCGATGTCATCATTCAATCCTTTTAGCAGTTCCATTCCCATAGAATCACCCAGTTTTTTACGGAAATTTCTGGGAAGTCCCGAACCATTGTCCCGGATCGTCAACAAAATATGTGAATCGGTCACATACTTCAGAGAAATAGCTATTCTTCCATGGTCAGTCTTACTAAAAGCATATTTGAGCGAATTGGTAATAGCCTCATTTAGGATTAAGCCAAGCGTAATAGCAATGGCTTGATCCAATGCAATATTTTCTATTTTCAGTGAGAATCCGATTTCCTTTCTAACAGCATAACTATCCTTAAGATATTCGACCAATTCATAGATGTACTCCGGCATATGAATAATGGACAATGAGTCGGATTGGTAAAGCTTCTGATGAATGATGGACATGGAATGTATCCTGCGCTGACTGTCTTGTATGGCCGAGAGTGCAGCTTTGTTTTTAAGATAGCTTGACTGGATCTCCAACAGGCTTGCCACGATATGAAAGTTATTTTTCACCCGGTGATGTATTTCCCTGAGCAACCACCCCTTTTCGGTTAAAAGTTGATCTTTTTCCTTCAGAAGATTGTCTTTCTGCTCCAGAACAGCATCTTTCTCGGAGACCAACTCTGCCAGGTGTCTATTTTTTTGCCTAATCTGTTTTTGCTGAAGTTGGAGTATTTGTTGCTGAGCCAGCAGTTGCTTGTTAGAACGCTGTTTCAGGAGGTATCGGTTGAGGCTGATTCCAAGTAGGGCCACTAGCAGTCCTGTACCAAGGACCAACGCATTCCTGTGATTTTGCTGCATTTTGTTTTGCTCTTTAAGCAGCTTAATATCCATTTCTTTGATCTGTATATCCTGCTCTTTTTTAGCGGTCTCGTATTCAATACTCAGCTGCGCGATTTGCCTGTTTTTTGTTTCATTGAAAATCGAATCCTGAAGAACTTTGTATAATTGGTAGTGCCGGATAGCTTCCGTATAATTTTGGCGGGCGGAATCCACTTTGAACCTCATCAGGTGAACTTCAATGAGATAATTTGGCAGTAACTGCTGGGGAGATGCACTTGACAAAAATGTCAGGTAAGGTTCCGCCTTGGAGTATTTGGCATTCGACACATAAAAATGCGCAATTCCCCGATAAGCTAAATACCGGAAGAACATGGGGGATTGTTTGGCCCAAGTGATGCTTTCCAGATAATATTTCTCAGCTATGCTATAGTTTTTCAGTGCATTGTAGCAGGCTCCAAGGCTCTGGGCGATGGACATTTTATCTTCAAGAGTACACAATAGCTTTTTATCTACTGCCTCCTGTATCAGCAGTAGGGCTTCGTTGGCTTTTTCCTGCTTAATTAATGCTGTTACCATACGCCGGATGAGGCCTACGGAGATAAACTCACCCATTTGACGGCTGATTGCCGCAGATCGTCGGTGGTACTCCATGCTTCTATCGTACTGGCCCAGCTCCCAATAGGCATTGCCCAGACGAAAAAATGTGTAGTCAAGCTCTTCATACAATCCGTTTTTTTCAACATCATCTACGACTTTGAGAATGTAATAAAGTTTCTGGTTCAAATCCCCCTTATTCTGTCCAATGTCGGAAAGCAAATAGTAAGCACTGGACAGGTAAGCATAGTCCCTGGGCGAGTTATAAACACTTTGCATCGCAAACTCCCCGGAGGTCCTACAAATCTCCGAAAATCCAATTTTCTCTTGAATTCCCAGGGCTGATAATGCTTCTTTTTCAGCCTTCCCCATATTTCCGACGCTCAGATATTTATATCCGAGTTGAATCCTGATCACTGCTTCCCATGCCTGATCCCCGGCTTCTATTGAAAGTTCAAGAGCACGCTCCAGCGCCTCAATATTTTCCTCACAACTATCACAAATGACTGTGGTTGCCAATTGTAGCAATGCTTTAATTTCTCCGGTTTTGTCACCTGCCTCCCGACGTGCTTCAATCACCTGCATGAAATTGAACTTTCCTTGTTCCCAATCGCCATTTATAAGATATACTGTCCCAATCAAGGCCAGACTTTCCTCTTTCAAATCCCAGTCCCGGATTTTCTCGCTTAGTCTCTCGGCCTCCCGGAAAGACACTAAGGCTCCATTCAGGTCACCTTGTTCAGTATATGGAGTTCTAAGCATTTTTTTTCCAAGTTCCAGCAGAAGTCTTACCTGATCACCACCAGTTCCATTCAAGGAGCTTTGTTGGGCTTTCCTAGTGACCTGGCGTTGGATATGCGTTTTATCTTTCGGAAATGGGGGGTAATTATCCCCGCTATCAAACTTCATACGGTAAGTCAGGTTCAGGGCTTCAAGGGCTAGTTTCTGAATACTGTCCTGACTGGGAATTGTGGTTTGCGATTGATTAAGATAAAACGTACCGGTTCCCTGTTGAAGTCTTTCCCTGGATGTATCCGATACAGGGTACTGCAGTTTCCTTAAATTAGGATTGGTCTTTTTTAGTATCTCATCCGACTTCTCTGAATCGTGCAAAAGAAGAATTCCAAAAAAGACTGTTAACAACTGAATTGTGGAGAGATTTGACATAGAATATCCTGAATTTAATTCTCAAGTTTTGAAATCAGGATATTCAGCCGGATCTGACACCTCCTATTTCCAATGGATGCAGCACTAATATGGCTCTCTAATCTTGCTCTTTTATTTCCTTTCAATACCTAGCTTTTTCATTCTGGAGTTTAGCGTATTTACATTAATATCCAGCATTTCGGCAGCACCTCCTTTACCGGAGACTTTCCAGTGGGAGCTTTCCAATACTGACAGTATGTGGTCCCGTTCCATTTCAATGAGTGTTTTGATTTTTTTTGTACTGTTTGTTGATCCCACCATTTTCTTTGATGTCACGATGTTCATCGAATCAATCACAGGTCCTCTGGCAAGGATGACATTCCTTTGTATCGTATTCTCCAGTTCCCGGATATTTCCCGGCCAGGAATAATCCATCAGTTTTTGCAATTCCTCTTTGGGAAGTACAGGGCTTGTTTTGCCCTCACGCGAGCTATATTTTTTCAAAAAATGAGCTGCCAGCAAAGGGATGTCTGAAATACGTTCCCTCAAAGGGGGCATCAGCAATGGAAAAACATTCAACCTGTAGTACAAATCAATCCGAAATCTTCCTTCAGCTACTTCGTCCTCAAGCTCTTTATTGGTTGCGGCCAATACCCTAACGTCGATCTTTTTTGGTCTTCCTCCCACCGGTTCAATCTCCTTCTCCTGCAAAACCCGAAGAAATTTCACCTGCAACTCCATGGGCAATTCTCCAATTTCATCAAGGAAAATTGTACCTCCATCGGCAAGCTCAAATTTCCCTATCCTTTTTGCTATTGCGCTGGTAAATGAGCCTTTTTCATGTCCAAACAATTCCGATTCGATCAAGTTGACGGGGAGTGCTCCACAATTAACGGTAATGAAAGGTCTATCACTTCTGGAGGAGCTCTTATGAATGGATTGTGCGATCATTTCTTTACCTGTACCGCTTTCCCCTAAAATCAATACCGATACATCCGATCGGCTAATCATATTGGCCTGGTCCAGGATTTCGAGAAAATTAGGGCTTTCCCCAATCAGATTTTTGAAATCAGCGGGGATCCCGGCTGCCGAACGGAGTTGCTGAGAGTATGGTCCGTTTCTCTCCTCAAGCCTGTGCTGGTGAAGGTAAAAAGCAACGTCAAGCATGATCAGGACATCTTTGGAACGGAATGGTTTGACCATAAATCCGTAAGGTCTGGTAGCTTTTGCCTCGTTTAATATTTTTCTATCGGAGTTGGCCGACAAATAGACAAATGGCAGATTTCTCTCATTTAGGGATTTACCCAAATCAATACCTGTCCCCTCGCCTTGCAGAAATATATCCACCAGAACAAGATCCGGCTTCTCTTCATCAATTATAGACAGGGCTGAATCAACAGACCTCGCAATAGAACAAACCGAGTATCCGGCGTTGGTAAGTATCACATTGAGACTCTTAGCTTCAATGAATTGATCTTCGACGATGAGTATCTTAATATTCACGGTGTCAGTAGTATGTTTATTCTGAATAAAAGTAAAATATTATAAAGAAACTTACTTCACCGGAAGACATTTTTTTTTGCATTGGTTATCACTTATGAAAATACTCAATAATTATTGATATATCAATAATTATTTGTTCTGTAAATAAATATAATAATTTAACTATCAGGTACTTATGTTTTTGGCACTTGTTTAGTAAACCTTCTGAAAAAAGTAAAAAAAATATTACATAAACACAGGTAAAAAAATATTTAAAATCTCTATCGGGAGATTTTACTCTGATTGGATGACAAGACTATTTTGAAAATTCTGCTGAAGGGAAAATTGTACATGACAAAGCGAAAAGTATCCATTGGAGACACAGCATATTCATCCCAAATTTGTAACATAATTTATTAACAACAATTCAACTAAGAGAAAAATGAACAAGTTAACAGTAACAGACGGAACAGAAATTTATTTCAAAGATTTAGGTACAGGTCAACCTATTTTCTTTCACCATGGCTGGCCATTATCCTCAGATGATTGGGATGCCCAACTGATGTTTTTCCTGGAAAAAGGCTACAGAGTGATCGCTCACGACAGACGCGGACACGGACGCTCTACCCAGACCTTCAAGGGAAATGACATGGATACCTATGCTGCTGATGTAGCAGAGCTCGTGAAATTCTTGGATCTTAAAAACGCCATTCATGTAGGCCATTCTACAGGAGGTGGGGAGGCTATAAGATATGCTGCCAAGCACGGTAAAGACCGGGTTGCAAAAGTGGTTTTAATAAGTGCCATTACTCCATATATGATTCAGGATGAAAGAAATCCCAATGGTGTCCCTTTGGAGGTTTTTGACAATATGAGGCACAATACACAGCATAATAGACAACAGTTTTATCAAGACCTTACCATCCCTTTTTATGGGTATAACAGAGAAGGTGCTGATGTGAAAAAAGGTATCCAAGACAACTGGTGGAGACAGGGAATGATGGGTGGTATAAAAGCCCAGTATGACTGTATCAAAGTATTTTCCGAGACAGATTTCACCGAAGATCTTACCGGTGTAGAGCAACCTGTACTGGTCCTTCATGGTGATGATGACCAGATAGTGCCTTACGCTACCACTGCCGAAAAAGCTGCCGGATTGTTGAAAAACGGTAAGTTGATTATTTATCCGGGACTATCCCATGGTATGCCAACCATAGATGCGGAAATCATCAATAATGACATATTGAAGTTCATCAGGGAATAGCATTGAGATATGGGGATAATGTATCCCCCACAGAAAAGAATCTATTAATTACCCATATCCATTGAGAAAACTTACACTGTCCCATTCACATTGGACACCTTTCAATCTTCTCTAGAATAATACTTAAACAATAAATAAGTTAAGAATTTCATTTGTATAACACCAAATGGAGGAAGTGAATTTGTCCTCAATTTAAGTACACAATTAAGAGATTGAAAAAATCTTCAGAATTCTCAAAGGATACCCATAACTATTTCAAACTTAAATCTACAAAAATGAAAAACATATCATTCGCAATCGTTGCATTAGTTATACTGCTTGCAAACAACACGTTTGCACAGACCAAACGTGAACCCGCCTCATTTGGCAGGGCTGAATATATAGAAGTAGAAGAAAACGTTAAACTGCATGTTACAGATATCGGAGAAGGAAGACCAATAGTTCTCATTCATGGTTGGCCGCTAAGCGATGCCATGTATGAGTACCAGTATCAATACTTGGGACGCAAGGGTTTTAGAGTGATCGGTATTACGCTTAGAGGATTTGGAAAATCCGACAAACCCTACGGACGATATGATTTTGATGTCTTCTCAGATGATATAAAAACGGTATTGGAGAAATTAGAGATCAAGGATGCTGTATTGGGGGGATTCTCCATGGGCGGGGCGGTGGTCATCCACTATGTGACCAAGTACAACTCGGCCCATGTAAGTAAGTTGGCCTTATTTGGTGCTGCTGCTCCTTCTTGGACAGAAAGAGACGGTTTTCCTCATGGCGTGCCTATGGTTGCTGCTAACGGTCTTATACAGAGCACCATGACAAACCGGCCTGATCTAATAGAAAGTTTTGGTGCAGGTTTTCCGGCCAAGGAGGGGAATATTTCAAAAAACATGGAGAAATGGCTGGAGAACATCAATTTAGAAGCCTCACCCTATGCCATCACTGAATCTATAACGGCACTTCGTGATCTGGATCTTCGCCCGGAACTTTCAAAAATCTCTATTCCAGTGGCTATATTCCATGGCATATACGATAAAAACTGCTCCTTTGCCTTGGCTGAGGAATTGCAAAAAGGCATAAAAGACTCTTATATCATTAGGTTTGAAAAAAGCGGACATACGCTGTTTATCGAAGAGATGGAAAAGTTCAATACCGAACTTGAAAAATTCTCCTCCAATTAACAAGCCCTCCAAAGCCAATGCTCCTTCCCGGTGCGTTGGCTTTACTTTATCCATGATTCGGGCTCTTGGCTAATGAGTATAAACGCATCCCTTGCCAAGCCTTCGAATGGGAATCAAATTGATTGTTATCCATAAAATTATATAGATGAAAATACATCACTTGCGCAATGCCACTATGATCATTGAAGTAGGCAACTATGTCATTTTAGTTGACCCTATGCTTGGCAATAAAGGGGAATCAGGCCCGACTTTTACATTCATTAGGTTTAAACCGCAGCGTAACCCCATAGTAAGTTTACCCGATAATGCTGCGGTGCTTTTGGGTAAGGTAACCCATTGCCTCATTACCCATTTACACCCCGACCATATCGACCAGGCAGGAGTGGAATTTTTGAGGGCTAACCAGACTCCTGTAATCTGTAGTGTAAGAGACGAAAAAAAGTTGAAGGGAAGAGGAGTAAATATATCCCAAACGGTAAACTATTGGGAAGAAACCGATTTTCCGGGTGGCAGGATACAAGGTATACCTGCGGTGCACGGATATGGGTTTGTCGCAAAGCTTATGGGGGATGTGATGGGCTTTTTCTTAAGCTTCCCAAATGAAAAATCAATATACTTGAGTTCTGACACCGTTTACACAGAGGCAGTACATAAAGTATTGACTGAGCTTAAACCGGACATTTCGGTGGTGGCGTGCGGCACTGCCCAGCTAGACCTTTTTCAGCCCTTGCTGATGAGACCGGAAGATATATTGAAATTCGCGCGCAATGCACCGGGGAAGGTAATCGCCAATCATATGGAGGCTGTAAACCACTGTCCTACTACCCGACTTCAGCTGTCAGAACTATTAAGCAGGTCCAACTTGCGAAGCAAAGTCTATATCCCGAATGATGGGGAAGGAAAAGTATACTGATCGACAATAAAGCTACACGTTACTCCTGTAATCCTATAAAAATGCTGAGTCAAGAATTTATTTGACCTTCCATCTGATGGATATAAAGGCATTTTCAATTACTGCATGAAAATTTCCAAAGAGTAAAATACTATGAAAAGTTCTTGAGACGCTTTGCCTTTTGAAAATACTTTTCCTTATCAAATCATAATTCATATATAAGAAAATGAAAATCGGAATATCAGAAAACAATGCCAAGAAAGTCGCAATGGAGTTATCAAAATTACTTGCCGATGAATTTGTACTATACACCAAAACAAAACAAGCTCATTGGAATGTGGAAGGACCGGATTTCTATGGAAAACACAAACTGTTTGATGAGTTGGCCATTCAGCTGGCTTCTATCATTGACTTGGTGGCAGAAAGAATCCGCATCCTGAACTTTGCTGCACCGGCTACATTAAAATCATTTCTTGAACTGACACATCTTACAGAGGATAATTCAGACACAAAAAACAGCAAATACTTTATTGAAGAATTACTCTCCGACCATGAAGTAATCATCCTTCAACTTAGAGGGAACATAGAGTCCTTTGGCAATGAATCGGAAGACTTGGGAACCAGTGATTTTATTACAAGTCTGATGCAAGAGCATGAAAAAATAGCTTGGTTGTTAAGAGCACACCTAAAATAGGTGTTGGGAAAAATGTAAAATGTAAAGTTCGTCCACTGATAGAATTTTCATTTTCGCAGAATTTTTCATTAACAAATTCACAAATGAAATCATGAACTATTTATCGAAATCAATACTAATATTTCCGGTGCTGCTGCTGGGTTGTAAAAATGGTCATGAAGAGAACCTCTCCAAATTTGTTGATTCTGACAGCAACAATCAAAAAAAAGCCGCCGGGGTTATTACCGAAAAACAATTCCCGGTTTTCACTCCATCTGAACTTCCGTATCCATTTTCGAGTGCAGTACAGGTAGGTGATATCTTATATCTTTCAGGTGAGCTTGGATTTGAAAGAGGAGGAAGAGGATTGGTCCCCGGCGGCATAGAGCCTGAAACTCACCGTGTTTTCGAGCGGATCAAAACCACACTTGCACACCATGGCCTTGGACTGGAGGATGTCTTCAAATGCACGGTGATGCTGGCTGATTTGTCTGAATGGCAAGCATTTAATGAGATTTATTCTGACTATTTCGACCCCGGACGATACCCTACACGCTCAGCTATGGAAGTAAGTGGTCTGGCCTTCGGTGCTCGGGTGGAGATGGAATGCTGGGCATATAGTCCTCAAACGGACTAAGCTAGACCAAGGGCATCTCCTCCACACTAAACCAAGGTGCTAAAAAAGAGGTTAAGGGTTAATAGGTTAAAAGTTCACATGTAGTGTGTGGAGAGAATTTAGATTGATGTGCCTCCAGACTCTGTAAATACGAAGCAATGCCGGAGGCATGACCGATTATATTGCCCAGCATTTCAATGCTGGGTTTAAAAAGATCAATAACCCTGGCCTCCTGCTCAGGGGCATTGTCTGGAAATGGAGAATCGTGCAGGAGGATGGAAACGAGCTCAGTATATATTGTATCCATCCTCAATTTCTTTATTGATCCATATCGATAAAGTCAAGTCTATTCTCTCCGTTCTTTTGCCTTGACGCAAAAGAACCCCGCCACGTCGGGCAGGCAAAAGGTCAAGACGCCAGCAATCTTCCGCCCTTATACCAGCCGCACCCTCGTGCTGCGTCTTCCCTACGCGCCCTAAATACTAAATCAAGCTGCCAAATCGATTATCTAATGCAGGTAGTAGAGACAGAAGGTCAGGTAAGCACCATGCTGCCGTAAATACGAAGCAATGCCGGAGGCATGACCGATTATATTGCCCAGCATTTCAATGCTGGGTTTAAAAAGATCATAACCCTGGCCTCCTGCCTAGGAATATCGTCTGGAAATGGGGAATGGTGCAGGAGGATGGAAACGAGCTCAGTATATATTGTATCCATCCTCAATTTCCCTATTGACCCGTATCGATAGTGTGAGGTAATTCCCTTCTGTCCTTTTGGCTTGGCCCAAAAGGACCAAAAAGCCAAGTCGCAGCAAAGCTTCCACGCGCAAGCCAGCCGTCTGGCCCGCTGCTGCGACCACCTCCCCGCCTTCACACTAAGCCAAGGTGCTAAAAAGAGGTTAAGGGTTAATAGGTTAAAAGTTCACATGTAGTGTATGGAGAGAATTTAGATTGATGTATCTGCAAATCCCGTAGAAATTAAAGCCTGCCGTAGGTAGGCACTATGGGTAGCTCGGGGTTGAAACCCCGAGTAAATAAAGTTCAAAGGCCATTGTCTCCTGCGTAGGAGCATTGTCTGGAAATGAGAGCTAGTGCAGGAGGTGGAAAGGTGTGTTGGTTATTTCTTATCTATCCTCAATTGCTCTATTTACCCGTATCGATAGTGTGAGGTAATTCCCTTCTGTCCTTTTGGCTTGGCCCAAAAGGACCAAAAAGCCAAGTCGCAGCAAAGCTTCCACGCGCATGCCAGCCGTCTGCCCCGCTATTTTGACAGCCCAGCGCGCCCTAAACACTAAACCAAGATGCTAAAAAAGAGGTTAAGGGTTAATAGGTTAAAAGTTCACATGTAGTGTGTGGAGAGAATTTAGATTGATTTATCTGCAAATCCCGTAGAAATTAAAGCCTGCCGTAGGTAGGCACTATGGGTAGCTCGGGGTTTCAACCCCGAGTAAATAAAGTTCAAAGGCCATTGACTCCTGCCCCGGAGCATTGTCGGGAAATAAGAGCTAGTGCAGGAGGTGGAAAGGTATATTGGTTATTTTTTATCCATCCTCAATTGCTCTATTGACCCATATCGATAAAGTCAAGTCTTTTCTCTCCGTTCTTTTGCCTTGACGCAAAAGAACCAAAAGGTCAAGACGCCAGCAATCTTCCGCCCTTATACCAGCCGCACCCTCGTGCTGCGTCTTCCCTACGCGCCCTAAATACTAAATCAAGCTGCCAAATCGATTATCTAGTGCAGGTGGCAGAGACAGAAGGTCAGGTAAGCACTATGCCGCCGTCCGTGTCGTCACGGACGGCTACAACAGGAAATTCTACCGTTCGAGATGTATCTCCAGACTCTGTAAATACGAAGCAATGCCGTAGAGCCAGTCCCGATTCTTTCGGGACATGACCGATTATATTGCCCAGCATTTCAATGCTGGGTTTAAAAAATCAAAGGCCATTGCCTTCCTCCTGCGCAGGAGCATTGTCTGGAAATAGGAGCTAGTGCAGGAGGTGGAAAGGGGTCTTGGTTATTTCTTATCTATCCTCAATTTCCCTATTGACCCTTATCTATAAAGTTGAAGTGTTTCTCCCCGGTACTTTTGGTTTTGGCCAAAAGTACCCAAAAGCCAGCGTCAAAATAATGCTTCCACCGCACGCAACAGCCGCCTGCCCCGCTATTTTGACAGCCCAGCGCGCCCTAAATACTAAATCAAGGTACTAAATATGAGCTCTCTAGTTTGGGTAGTAAGACGGAACATTAGGTAAGCACTATGCCGCCGTTCGTGTCATCACGAACGGCAAATACTAATGCTGTCCAGCGGTCCAGAAACGAGCGCAACTCCCCCTTCAGCACATATCAGGACTGCCCCGGAACATTGTCTGGAAATGAAAAAAAGGCTATTTGATTACATTATTCTTATTGAGCGTCTTAAGGACAGATTGCTTATAATTCCTCCCTATGGGAATCTCTTTCTGCCCTACTTTCAGTCCATACATGGTATATGAAGACACCCATGAAAAAGCGATGATAAAAGAGCGGTGAACACGAATAAACCTATCATCCGGAAGTTTTTCTTCCAGATAGCCAATCCTTTGATAGCTGACAATCTGCCCATCAACCGTCTTGACTTTCACATAGTCTTTCATGCTCTCGATAAATATGATATCTTTCAAAAACACCTTTATCATCTCCCTATCCTCCTTAAGATATAAATAGGGTTCGTCTTTACCTGTATCGGCCAGCGGTAAACGATCTACCTGCCTCTTGACGACTGCATGCACTTCATATACTTTGCTTATGCTTTTGAGAAACCGTTCAAACAAAACCGGTTTCAGCAAATAGTCAATAACATCCAGTTCGTACGCCTCCAGTGCAAATTCCCTATATGCAGTGGTAAGGATCACTTTTGGCGGATTGCGCAGGGATCTTAAAAAATCCAATCCCGACACCTTGGGCATTTCTATATCCAGAAAAAGCAAATCAACCCGGCTTTGATGAACGACTTCAAATGCTTCTACGGCACTGGCGCAACTCTTCATCAACTGAAGGCCATCTACCTTAGCTATGTAAGACTCAATAAGCTGACGCGCCAAGGGTTCGTCATCTATTACAATGCAGTTCATCTGTCTATAATTTGCTTTTTTAATGGTCATAACCCGTCCTGTCCCGATAATTATCGGGATCGATTCGGGATCCTCCTATACGTAGGCTATGGAATCCCGTATGGGCAAGCCTTTGGCAGACTCGATTTCATACGGCAGTCTTTTTACCAACCAATGATCTCTCCCCCATCCTTTTTCTATCTGAATCAGATATGGTGATTTTAAGTATCGCCAAAAAGGTTTGCTCTTCGGAAAAAATCTTAAGTTCATGCCGCCCGGGGTAGATCAAATCCAATCTTTTCCTCACGTTTTCCAATCCAATGCCCGAGGGCAGGCGGGGTGTTTTAGTTTCCGCCATTTCCTTGCTGTTTTCCACTTTTACGATCACCGTATTTGCCTTCACCTGGATATCCACCGTCAGCCAGCCACTATCTCTTTCTTTGCTCAATCCATGTTTGAACCCGTTTTCCACAAATGGCAAGATCAATAGCGGTGCAACCTGAATATCAGACGTTTCTCCATACACTTTGAGATCAATATCCACATGGGGATTATACCTCAATTTTTCCAGTGCTATATAGTTTTGTATGTATTGGATTTCCTTTTCGAGATACACCTTTTGTTGATTGCTTTCATAAAGCATATAATTCATCAACTCGGACAACCTATAGACAGTTTCAGGTGCCTTGTCCGAATGCTTCAAGGTAAGTACATACAGATTATTAAGGGTGTTGAACAGAAAATGTGGGTTGATCTGGGATTTCAGCACTTTTAGCTCGGCTTCCAGTTTTTCGTTTTGAAGCTTTTGCGCTATTTCCTGCAATTCCCTCGTGGACCGCTCATGAAGAAACCACAATTTGATCATATGGAATGAAGCCAATATGGCCACCAATGAATATAGGTTAAATAAGGCAATGAATATCTTGGGAAAGTAAAAAAGCGGAACCTCGGTAGCTTCCGGAAAATAGATCGGGTAGATCAGGTAATAAGCCTGTATCCTCATCAAAATGGCGAATCCAATGACGGACAAAATAAGCGCATTGAAAAACCATAAGTACTTCCTTTTCATCAACAGCCGATCGATGAGAAAATAAATGGTGAAATAGGTCACCATCATTTTTATCGGCAATTCGATAAAAGCTGTTACGATCCTCCTGTTAAAATCTCCATCCACCATCCCCCAAATAAGCCCCTCATATACCAATAGTGCAGACCAAAACAATAGGTGGCGAAGTGACTTGTGTCTAAGCCAAGTGGGTAGTCTGACAGGGAAAAGCCATACATCCTGGGTGAAGTTGCCTTGAAGATGATCTCTCATACCCTTAAAGTTATCAAATAAGTATCTATAAGATTGCTTTTTTAGACGAACAACCTATCTACGCTACAAACAGCGCTGACGAACGGGAAATGGCATTTACTCCCTCAAATCCACTGTATGGAGGCTCAGTGTTTTGGTTGGGCTAAAAAGCCGGTTTACTGCCTCATCTCCATTTTTCTTTGAGGTAAAACACGCTGTCATGAAAATCAAACTGCTATTTGCCCTCAATAATGCCTATCTGATCCTTATCCTTTTGCTTGCGTCGATTATCTATTCAACACCGGTGCAAGCCAATGTCTTTTCACCCTATCAAAACGGTCTTCAGAACAGGGATCCCATCCAGGGGCTTCACATCAGAAACCACACCTTCTACGATGTGGAAGACCCTATCCGTTGGTTTTGCGAAAAGTATGACATCCGGGATGCCTATATCCGGGTGAGTTTTTTGGACGATTTGTCTGATTTCCACGGAATGATCACCCACCATCAACCCAACATCTACTTCATCAGATTAAAGAAAAGATGTCTTAATATAGGAATGGTATTGATGCATGAATTGGTACACATGCATCAATACCATTCAGGACAACTCACCCAGTCTGAAGAGAAGTCTGTGATGTATCACGGCAGAAGAATCAATCTTGACGAAATTTCCTATAAAGAAAGGGAATTTGAAAAAGATGCCAATAGAGACGGGCTCCTGCTATGGAGGGACTATAAAAGACTCCAACGCAAGGGCAAGCAAGAGGGATAAGGCTAATCCGGATTCTTCAACCCGAAATATGCATTAGGAATCCTACGCCGCGGTGTATAAGTTTTTCCGGCCATCTGTTGATGTTAGCTTTTGATAATAGGCAAATACCTTTCTTTGTTTTCGAAACCTGCCCAAATAAGAATCGCCGCCATCACAAATGGGACAGGATTGTAATCTCCTAAAGTGATATGGTGCGCAAGGATTCCCACCATCAGCGGGACAAGTATCAGAATGCCCAATGCCCGCCATTTGGGAATGATGAGCAGTACACCTCCTATAATCTCAAAGATGGCGATGAGTGGCATAAGCCAGGTAATCGTCATCATGGCCTCAAACATGGTCATTACTTCCTCCGGTAAATCCTCGGGCATGGGAATGTAGTTGAAAAACTTGTTGAGACCTGAGTTAATAAACATCAGTCCGGTCAGGAGACAGGCAACGAAAAGGATTTTATTCTTCATATGGTTATGGTTTGTTTTTAAGCGGTCAGATGGAATGCCCTAAATAATCATTCCTCTGTGTGAGAAACCTTTCTCATGAGCATTTCATGTTGAAAGGTTTTTTGGTTTAACTATTATAATTATGGAAACCGTTTTGACTATACCAATCCCTCATTGGGGGGAATACGGAGTATGAAGCAACCTTATTGGGATTAGCTTACTTTCACCCCCAGCGAGGTAAACATATATTTCTCAATATCTTACTTAAAAAACCAACTCCACGGGTATTAATACTATAAATATACTATTCTAATTGTAACAGCCATAAAAAATTCAGAGTGGAAGTTGATTTTATCGGGTAGGTATATGCTCCTATCTCCGGAGGATAAACAGAAAAGTTCTAGAGTGTGTAGTCCGTGGAGTAGCGCTAAATGCATATAGGTCAATGGATGGTCTAGCTTCAATTTCCGATTCACCTGTACCGATAAAGTTAAGTCTTTTCTCTCCGTTCTTTTGCCTTGACGCAAAAGAACCCCGCCGCGTCGGGCAGGCAAAAAGCCAAGTCGCAGCAAAGCTTCCACGTTAAGGGTTAATAGGTTAAAAGTTCACATGTAGTGTATGGAGAGAATTTAGATTGATGTATCTCCAGACTCTGTAAATACGAAGCAATGCCGGAGGCATGACCGATTATATTGCCCAGCATTTCAATGCTGGGTTTAAAAAGTTCAATAACCCCGGCCTCCTGCCTAGGAATATCGTCTGGAAATCGGAGCTAATTCAGGAGGATGGAAAGGTGTATTTGTGTTTATCAAATCCAATTTCCCTATTGACCAGTATCGATAGTGTTGATGTATTTTTTCTCTCTTACTTTTTGAAGGCAAAAAGTAACAAAAACCTTCGTCGCAGCAAAGCTTCCCCCCGCAGACCAGCCGCCTGGCCCGCTGCTGCGACCACCTCCCCGCCTTCACACTAAACCAAGGTGCTAAAAAAAGAGGTTAAGGGTTAAATGGTTAAAAGTTCACCTGTAGTGTGTGGAGAGTATTTAGATTGATGTGCCTCCAGACTCTGTAAATACGAAGCAATGCCGTAGAGCCAGTCCCGATTCTTTCGGGACATGACCGATTATATTGCCCAGCATTTCAATGCTGGGTTGAATAAAGTTCAAAGGGCATTGCCTTCCTCCTGCGGCGGACAGGCCTGCCCTGGATCATCGTCTGGAAATGGGGAATGGTGCAGGAGGTGGAAAGGATGCTCGGTATGTATTTTATCCATCCGCAATTGCTCTATTGACCCATATCGATAAAGTCAAGTCTATTCTCTCCGTTCTTTTGCCTTGACGCAAAAAGAGGGCTGAGCGTAAAATAAATGTCCAGTGGACATTTATAGCGAGGAGCCAGAATGGCGGGTGGGGTCAAGACGCTTCCTCCCCTGCACGCTGGCCCAAGCCTAAATTCTTTCACTGAAAGAATTTTTAACGGCTTGTCCTCCCCCGCAAGCCAGCCGTCTGGCCCGCTGCTGCGACCACCTCCGCGCCTTTACACTAAGCCAAGGTGCTAAAAAAGAGGTTAAGGGTTAATAGGTTAAAAGTTCACATGTAGTGTGTGGAGAGAATTTAGATTGATTTATCTGCAAATCCCGTAGAAATTAAAGCTTGCCGTAGGTAGGCACTATGGGTAGCTCGGGGTTTCAACCCCGAGTAAATAAAGTTCAAAGGCCATTGTCTCCTGCCCCAGAGCATTGTCCGGAAATAGGAGCTAGTGCAGGAGGTGGAAAAGGCGCTCGGTATGTATTTTATCCATCCGCAATTGTTCTATTTACCCCTATCGATAAAGTCAAGTCTATTCTCTCCGTTCTTTTGCCTTGACGTAAAAGGAGGGCTGAGCGTAAAATAAATGTCCAGTGGACATTTATAGCGAGGAGCCAGAATGGCGGGTGGGGTCAAGTCGCTTCCTCCCCTGCACGCTGGCCCAAGCCTAAATTCTTTCACTGAAAGAATTTTTAACGGCTTGTCCTCCCCCGCAAGCCAGCTGTCTGGCCCGCTGCTGCGACCACCTCCGCGCCCTAAATACTAAATCAAGCTGCCAAATCGATTATCTAGTGCAGGTGGCAGAGACAGAAGGTCAGGTAAGCACTATGCCGCCGTTCGTGTCATCACGAACGGCTAATACTAATGCTGTCCAACAGTCTGGAAACGGGGGCAACTCCCCCTTCAGCACCTATATTTCATAACCCGGCTCAAGGGCATTCTCTAAACCCAGATGCTAAATCTCAAATAACAGCACGTTTTCTGAACATGATATTCCTCCTTCCATTTAATGACTTCCCGAACTTCCGTTGATATATGCCTTATACCTGGAGGTATCCGCCGTCCAGGCTCCACTTCCTCCGGCCAACAATAAAAGACTATGGATCCAGTCCCTGCATCCACACGATTGGCTCCACACCTCCCCGGCAAGGAGCAGTATCCTTTTTCTGAGGCTGTTTATTTCCTGCTGTACCCAAGCGGGGGCTTCATCCCCCATATCTTCTCTAAGAATCAGTACTTCATTGTGGACATCGCCTATAGCCAGCTCCTTTTTATAGGATGCCAGGTCATTAGATAGGCAGATATACCTGACCGTAGTGTACTCCAACAGCTCAGCTTCGCATGCAAGGCCTGCTCTTTTCTTTCTGAGAAATTGCATCGCCAGGTATGCTCCGGAGGCAATAGGCCTGTATAATCTGTATTCTTTCAGCACAGGAGAGGTGCCGTACAGCTTAATTTGGATTTCCCATTGCAGGGCTTCCAGGTAATCAAACCAGGCTATATCCCATTCCCCTTTTGCTCCGGAAAAAGCATTTTCCTGCTGGATAGCCTGATGCAGCAGCAGAAGCGTACTGCCTAAACTTTGCAGCCTGGCATCGGCATGGAAGGATTGGCCTGCTTTCAGACTTTTCAGAAATTCTATCATCCCGGGCTCCATCCGGATATCCAGCAGATCATCCAGTAAAAAGAGGCAGAGGAAGAATTTCATAATCAGCTCCAGGCGCTCGGGCATCTCCTCCGGAAAAAGATAGCCTGCAAACCAGTTCACCTTCTGCAGTCTGCAGCGCTCAAGCTCAGCGGGACTTTCAAACAATCCTGTCGACCGTGCCCACACTAGGATTTTGTCGCTCAGTGTGGGGGTATGAAGATTCAATGCTGAACTGAACTGCATGCTACTCATGACTATTCATTTTTAAGTCATGCTTCCATCTCTCCACCGTGCGGGTGCTTACATCAAAAAAAGAAGCTAAGTCTGCATTTGTTATTTCAGATTCCAGTCTGGGAAATTCGTCCATAAGAATCTGATACCCCCTCCTAAGTCCCAGCTTGGAGATATGGTGAACAGTTGCATTTCTTTCGGCTATCCTATGGATAACCTTATGGGCCAAAAGAACCAGTTCAGCATGCCTGCCCAAGAGCATAGCTTCTGCTTCTTTGGGGAACTCCATAAACACCACATCAGAAATAGCTTTTAACATCGTAGGGCCGGGGATGCCGGCGCGAAAGGAACTTTCATCAAAAACGATATCAGATGCCTGGAATATTTTTACCAGCATCAACTTTTCACCGTTAGGTGTAAAAGAGCCTGCAAATCCTTCAAGTAAATACCGGCTTGCCTTATCTGCTGTTCCGGATTTCTTGATTATAGTTCCTCTTTTTAAACGAACCTCTTTCAAATAGGGCGATACCCATTCATAGGTTTCCCGGGGAAGTTTAAGTATCTGATCAAAGTCCTTGATCAGCTGATTCAAAAATTCTGATTCCATATCTCTTATATTTATCTAAAAACTATTCTCCCACCGGCAAAGCAGGATTTATGAAAAACGATACAAAGTGGGAAGGTTATCAACCTTATGGATTCCTTCCTGTAGCCGGATTTTCTTTGAAAGAAAAGTATACAATCCGGGCAGGGCCCCCTATTTTAAACTAAATACTCAGTATTAATTTAATGTTATGTGTTAAAATCTCAAAAGTTACCTTCTGATTTTTAGCTTTTTAGAATAAAAAACCGACAGATGTCGGTTTTTTTTGGTGTAGAGGAGCAGTTTCCGACAAATGTCATTGCTAAAAAACCACTAGTCACCTACTTTTCAATCAGTTAAGCACCCCGCTTACTAAACTTTAAGAAGCACTTGCCCAGAATCAAAGAGTACAGTATATAAAGCTGAAAAAATGAAACCCAATCCATCACCACTTACCACAGTCCTAGCCGAGGGAGCAGCCTTGCTTCTGGCAGCACTCTTCGCCTATACGGCGGTGAGTAAGGTGTATGATTGGAGTGGCACCCGGATGGCGATGTACAATCAGGTATTTCCTATCTGGATAGCGGATATCATCCTGTATGTACTGCCTCTGGTGGAACTGGGAGTCGCCGTACTACTGCTGGTTCCGGGCTGGCGGAAGATAGGATTGCTGCTGAGCGTGATACTGCTGAGTCTATTTACGGGATACATCACGCTGGTATGGCTGGGGCTTACAGAACGCGTCCCCTGCTCCTGCGGCGGGGTGCTCAGTAGTCTGGGCTGGGGAGAGCATCTGGTGTTTAATCTGGTGTTTTTGGGAATGGCGGTGTGGGGGTTGAGGCACAGAGATGCACAGAGAAAATGTGAGATACACAGAGAGGTTGGAGGTTAAGGGTTAAAAGATTAAGGGTTAATCTGCTATTGGTTATTGGAATTCAGAATGGTCAGGCGGAGCGAAGTCGAAGCCTAGTAGAGGAATATAGGTTAAGGGTTAAGGGTTAAAAGATTAAGGGTTAATCTGCTATTGGTTATTGGAATTCAGAATGGTCAGGCGGAGCGAAGTCGAAGCCTAGTAGAGGAATATAGGTTAAGGGTTAAGGGTTAAGGATTAAGGATTAAAGGTTAACCTGTACAGCGTGGTGAGAATTTAGATTGATGTATCTCCCTCCAGACCCTGTTGAAACGAAACAATGCCGTAGAGCCAGTCCCGATTCTTTCGGGACATGGCAGATTTTATAGCAGCGGGTTTCAACCCGGTGCAAAAAGGACAAAAAGGCTATTGCCTCCTGCCCAAGATCACCATTTGAACACGAGAGTTAATGCAGGAGGATGGAAACGAAAAATCAGTACAAAACCATAAAACCTTTGAGGTTTGACAAACCTCAAAGGTTATGACTATAACGCCAAGGCAAATGCAGCCCAACGAATGCAATGGGAGCAGCTTTTTATTGAAGAAGAAAAAACAACACGGTCCGTGAAGCCACCAGGTGGCTGCCGGACAATAGCAGGGGGCATAAACATCCGGCCGCCCCTCTCGGAAGGAAAATCTGTCTGGATCCGAGTCAGACAGATGCACCAAAGCGACCGGAGATTAATTATTAATTTAACCAATACAATTTATGAAACTTACAACAATTAACCTCCTACGCGGAGGTGTATTTTCGCTTGCTGTGGTAGCCGCATTCGCGTTTACCCAGCCACAAGGTAATGATCCCAGATACGCAACTTTAGATGAAGGCGATAGCTGGATCTGGGTCAATGATCCTGGAGATCCTGTAGCTTATGAGTGTATAGCAGGAAATGAAGTCTGCCTATATACTCAGGAAGACATGGCCTTTCCCGCGGGACCAGCAACGGAAAAATTCCAGCTTCAGTAAACTAAGTAACCAAGCAGTGCAGCCAGAATCCGGCTGCACTGCTTTCAATCAATAGAAATTCAACTCTCTTGCCGGAATGGGCAAGGCGTATTTTTCTGAATTAGGCTGGAGCAAATACTCTTCTTCTACCACAATTCTTTTTAAGGTGGTTCTAAATCTTTCGTCTGCATTAATTCTTCTTAGATCCCCCCACCGCCTACCTCTGAAGACCAGTTCTTTTCTTCGTTCATCTAGAATAAACTGCAAGCCGTTCTCTGTGGTATAGATACTGTCAGAAGCACTCTCATACCTCGTCGCAAGCAATTCATTCAGCACGGAAGAAGCATCTTCAACCATACCCTTTCTCTCCAGACATTCTGCGTAGATTAAGTATATTTCATTAAGAGCAAGACCGGAGAAAAGTGAAGCTCCTCCAGTATAACTGCCTCTGAAGTTCATAAAACCTATCGGGCGTTTTACAAAAAAAAGATCTCCCCTGAGGTCATTGTCCCGATACATCGAATAAAGAGTGGAGTCCACTTGAAATGCAGATTGGGAATTCAAATAGCTAGCCCCGCTTATTTGGCTGTGCCATATCACTTCTTGATTAAATATCGTAAAGGGAAAGACTCTGTTTGGATCCAGATCATTATAATCGATCAACTCCATACCAGCATCCATGACTTCTGCACAGGCTTGCCATGCCAAATCATAGTCTTCCCAATCCAGATAAATCCTTGCCTTTAGCGCTTTGGCCGCTATTTTAGAAGGACGGGTTAAATATTGGGTTTGCAGCGGCAATAATACATCCGCCTGTTCAACATCTTCTCTGATTAACTTTTTAATTTGGTCTTTCCCGGCCAATTCCGGTTTTAGAGAAAGTTTACCGGAGATCTTAAATGGTATTTTCAAATCCAGTCCTATATCTTTCAGATTTGGCCCGTCCAAAAAGAGAGTATATAGATTAAAGTAGGCATTTGCACGATAGAATAAAGCAGCTCCTTTAATCGAATTCCCTATGGGAGTATCCTCTCCGATTTCATTGAGTCTTTCCAAAACAATGTTGGCAACCTGGATTTGATGATAAAGATTTCTCCAATCAAAGATCATATCATCCAATTCAAACGGCTCGGATTTCCAGATGTATAAATTCTGGTGCCATGGATCAAATGATAGAAAGCCTCCGTAATCTGAAAAATATTCATCAGAAAGCATCATTGTCATTTCAGGGGAGTTATTCATGCTGCTATAGTCCAACATAGCCTGTAAAGATTCAAGCGTATTGGGGGTATCTATTGCTGTGGATGGTTTTTCGTCAAGAAATTCCTCACACGAGGCCAATATCCAAGCAAGCAATAGTAAGTATATTTTATGTTTCATGATTTTAATAATTAGAAGTTTGCCCGAAGTCCAAATGAAATGCTGGTTAACGGTTTGGTGGATCTGAAATCAGGATCCAACGGTATATCCGTTAATTTCCATAGCACTCCGAGGTTATTGAGGTAAGTAAATGCTTCTATATCCCTGAGAGGCAACTTAGGCTTGTCTGCCTTACTCCATTTATACCCCAAACGTATATCCTGCAGTCTAATATGATCCCCTCTTTCTATGAGTGATTCAGACAGTCTGAAGAAATTATGGCGTTGGGTATCCAGATTTTCAGGACGGGAAGGTATCTGGGTAAACATCTCGTCTCCAGGCTCCACCCACCTCTCTGAATAATCAGAATGAGTGATCTCACCCCTTGAAAGTGAAGTATAATCCACTGAAGCTCTTCTAAAATAATACCCCAACCTATAAGTCACATTGAAAGAGAAGTTCCAACCTTTCCAATCGAACGTACTCCGAAAAGATCCGAAAACAGTAGGCCTAGCTGATCCGTGATGATTGATGTTTCCCATAGTGGAAGTTCCAATAATCTCAGAGTACTCATCAGATATCTCTCCATCCAAATAGCCTTGAGGATTTCCATTCGATGGGTCAAGTCCTGCCCATGGAAGAGAATAAACAGAATGCAGAGGATTTCCCTCCACAGGTACAAGATTCGAAGAATTTGCACCCAGAATCTGTGTGATAGAACGGGATCCGGCAAATTCCGTCACTTTGTCCTTCCAACCACTTAGCAAAAACTGGCTGCTCCATCGGATTGCCTTATCGACATTAACCGTATTTAAAGTGAGATCAAATCCTCGGGTAGTTGTATTAGAGAAATTTCCCCTAAACTGATACATTCCATTTGAGCCGGGAACTTCTGTTTCCCCTATTAAATCCTGACCATCCTTGGTATAATATTCCAGAATCCCACTAATTCTCCCAGATTTTGTCTCGAAATCAACTGCTAAATTAAGTATCCGGATTTTTTCCCACCGCAGATCTGGATTTGGAGGATTGGAAATGTATGCATACCTGAGACCGGGGATAAGGCTATGGAAATTATCGTATCGGATAGTTGTATAAGCGGTTGTGTTTTTATCCACATTTCCGTTGTACCCATAACTCATCCTGAGTTTTAAAAAGGGCACCAAATCCAATCCATAAAAATTCTCCTCACTAATTATCCAACCTGCACCCAAACTCCACAACGGAACTCCCTTTTGGTTGCTATCTACCCCAAAAAGATTGGACATGTCTTTTCTTGCACTTGTAGTTAACAAGTATTTCCCCAGGAATGTATATCCTACATTTCCAAAATAAGATAAGTAGCGATCGATCTCCCCGCTATGCGCACCCTGATAAGGAATAACCAAGCTACTGCCGGGATTTTGGTATTGGGGGTAGCGTGTGATAAAATCAACAGGGGTGCTCAATCCAGTAGCTTCATCATATCCATAATACCCCATTCGATCTGAAATACTACTAATATCCCGTAACTCCCACCCTCCGAGTGCGGTCAACCTGTGCGGCCCTTGGTCCAGCGAATAGGAAAGATTTGTCCTCAAATTATGGCTATGGCTAGAAGCATTTGTATTGGTAAAACGGCTTCCCCTAGGAACTGTATAGGAAAAGTTGCCGTCTTCCGATACCTGTGCATAGCTGTTGATCTGGTGGCGTATCAAAAACAAATCTTCCGTCTCTATATTTCGGGTTTCGGTGTTGTTTGTCCAATATTGGTATAGTACTTTGGCCTCCAAACCTTTTACTATAGCATAACTCAGCCCCAGATTAATTCGGGTATCCAAGGAAACCGTCCGGTCATTCCTTTTCCCTATTTCATTGACAGGGAATGATCTCCAATCCAAAAGTCCTGTACTCAGGGCACTTTCTATAAATCTGGTATTTAATCCTGCCACTATTGGCAGAGCATTTCCATGCCCATCTACAAGTGCTTCATAAGGCCCGGGGTTTGGCATTCCGGTATCGGAAAAGTGCTCCGCCCTACTCAAATAAAGCCCAGTGGAAATCTCCATTTTCCCCTTAGCCAACTTCCAGTTCTGTTTTGCATTTAGGGTAATCCTATCATCTTTAGTTCCAATCTGACCGGATAAGTTGTGATCATATCCGCCGGAAAAATTGAAAAGATAGGCTTCCCCCCCGCCGTTTACCTGAAATGCATATTGCTGCTGAGCTGCCGGACGATAATACAAATCAGTCAGATCCCTCCTGTTATCCCGGGTACTGTATAGCGCCAATAATGCATCAGCCTCATGCAGACTCATTTCACCTTCCCTTGCTGCCAAGAGCGTTTCCACCACCGGAGACAGGGGTGTTCTTGCCGATGAGTTAATTCTTGAATTGTAATATCCAGACTCAAATAGCCTTCTCTCCTGCTCTATGAAATCGCTAACCTCCATTTGTGGGGCATAAAATAAGTCCGGCTTTTCCTGTATCGTCAAGTTCGACTGAAAGGAAACTCGCAATGACTGTTTGTATTGGCCGGATTTGGTGGTGATCACGATCACTCCATTGCCTGCCTGAGCTCCCCAGATAGAGGCCGCGGCGGCATCCTTTAAAACCGTAATGGATTCCACATCATTCGGATTAATATTATCAATACTGCCCTCATAAGGAAGATTGTCTACTACGATCAGAGGCTGGGTATTGCCGAACAGCGTACTCCTGCCCCTTATGTTTATAGGCTCGGTGGAAGATGAATTTCTGTTGAAAATCACCCCCGAGGAGACATCTTCTATCCTTTCCAGAATTTGGGCACCTACCCGACGGTCTATCAGCTCCCTGTCTAAATGTACAAATGAACCCGTAGCCCTTTCTTTGGGTATCTCCTGATAGCCTGTTGAGACCACCTCCACCTCCCCAAGAGCCATTTCATCTGCTTCCATCATTATGCTAAGAAGGCCGTGCTGTGGGACTTCTATCGTCCTACTGGCCGTATGGAAGCCAATGAAGCTAATGGTCATCCTGTGCGTCCCCTGTATCAGGTAAAATGAGAACCGCCCCTCTTCATCCGTCACTTGGGAGCTCCCTGTTTCTTTGATCGAAATCAAAGCACCTGCCAATGGCATCTCCGTTTCCGACTCCAGAACCTTCCCATGTACTGCCAGAAGGCTATCCTGCATGGCGGATACCGATTGGATCTGCAAGTAGGTTACTATAAGGAAAAGCATCCTTTCCTTGACTATTTTTATATATAGCTTCTTATTCATTTCAATAAAGTGTCAGTAGTGGAAACTGAAAGGGTTTTGTTGCTTTCTCCTACTGTTTTAAGGCTGGATTCTTTGGGCAGATAGCTTTGGATTAGCCTGATCCAACCTTCAAGGTTTTTAGGAAATTCTCCTGCCTGAAGTATTTTCCCCTCCCTGTCAAGTAACATCTGAGCAGGAAAGGCACGGATGAATGTTTGACGAAGGGAGGGGTGGGAAGAACCTCCGGAGTAGAGGTTGATACTCTGTGGAGTAGTATATTTACCACTGGCCAGACTCTTCTTCCAGCGCTCCTCGTTTCGATCTCCAGATATCGTCACAAACAATAAGTCCTCCTGAGTTTCAAACTCACGCATAAGTGGCAGGAATGTATTTTCTGCAAAATCCTGGCAAGCTCCACATCCACTCAGCCAATAGTCTATAAGCACTATTTTTCCTTTCCATTCCTCCGGAAAGACTCTGTTTCCGGATGTGCCTATGAATCCGTGAGGTGAAAAATCACTTCCTTTTAGGACTGATTTCCGAATTACTTCCAGCTGAGCACCAATCCACAAAACCCGGGATTCGGACAGCACACGGGAAAAAAGGGAATCTGCATTTGGGAGATCCTTATGCTCTCTGATCAGATAAAGAGAGTTGACTTGATCACGCAGAGGACCGGGAATGGATGCTGTCAAGTGTAGAAATGAAACCGGCGTCAATGATTCCAACAAGATGTTTTCCATTAAGAGACTTTCAGCAAATTCAAAGGGAAGTATACCCGATAAATCTTCAGGGAGAAGCCCGGAAACATCAAGTCCATGACCGAGAATAACTTCCGCCCAATCATGATTTTTGGGCCGGCAAGCTTTGACAAACTTCAACGCGGAATTTTGAAAGACCCCGGTCCAGTAGATTTTCAACCACTGATGCAATGGTGCTTTTAGTACATCACTATAGCGTTCTAATTCCACAAAGACCGGGTGGGAAATCCGTGAGGAGAACAGGTTTTCTGCCCGCTCTATTCGCATTGTTTCGGTTTCAAGCAATTCCAGCTTTCGGTTCCAAGCAGGAACATAACTCTCCAGAACGGCATTATATTCGGTTTTCTTTTCCTGTGTATTGAGCATCACAGCTGCATTCGGGATAATCATTACCGGATTGCGCCCTTCACTCTCTCCCAGGGCTATTTCCTTCAGCTGGCGCTGCACCCTAACATGGGCGGCTGCCGGCCCTGAGAAGTGGAGCTGCTGTTTTGATAGATTCCAGTGAACGATTAAGGAATCTCCCGGCTGTACCCAGATGTTCTGGAGTAATGGAACGTCTTTAGCGTAAAGATTGAACCGGGCAAAAGGCTCGTTTATAGGAAGTCTAAGCAGAAAAGTCTGCTTTCTTGAAGTACCTGCATAGAAGCTTCCTTTTTGTAGGGATATGCTATCTTTTTGGATATCCATCAGCCCGTAGTAGGGATCTAGCTCTCGCTGGACGAGTTCGTATACCAAATCCAATGTGTCTGATGGATGAGCACTAATCTCCCCCTTCAGTGTGAAGAACCCCACCCCAGAAGCAGAAGAGCCTGCGCTCTTCTGCCCTTGTCCGGAGTGATCAACCAAACCATTTTGCTCCGGCAAAGTATCGGGACGGATTGCTCCGCCCCGATGGGAGTCTCCCGGATCAGGGGAGACCTGGGGCACAGACCTATGAAGAAAATCCGCCCCGGGTGAATCAGCAACTTGTGCTGTCGTGGTGCTTGTGGGAAGACATAGCAGTCCCAGTAAGCAGATGAGTAATGTTTTTTTCATGCTTTTAGTGTTTATGCTGGAAGACGGGAGACGGAAGTGTGTCACGCCCGAACTAAGTCGAAGCGCAGTCTCAGTCGCAGTTTTCAGCAGTCAGTGTTACCGTCACTGCGAGGCGAGGTACGAGCCGCGGCAGTCTCAGTCACTGTAGCCAGTGTTACCCTCACTGCGAGGACGAAGAGCCTGTCCCGATCCGTCATTGCGAGGACGAAGGACGAAGCAATCTCAGTCACAGCCTTCAGTGAGCAGTCGCAGTGAGCAGTAGCCAGTGTTCTGCACTACCGTCACTGCGATCCGCCACAGGCGAGAGAAGCAGTCTCAAGTGTGACCGTCACTGCGAGGCGAGGCACGAGCCGCGGCAGTCTCAAGTGTTACCGTCATTGCGAGGACGAAGGACGAAGCAATCTCAACGTGCTGAGCACATTCTTACGAGATTGCCGCGTCAAGCCACACTCCTATCGTCGTGTGCCTTTCCTCCCTCCTTCGGCGGACAGGCGCAATGACGTTCCACACTAGCCAGGTCTCTTGACTCTAGACTCTACCCTCTTGATACCTGATACTTGCTACTTGCTACTAACAAGACACACCTCTTCTACCCTACTGTCTACCGATAGTCCAGCAATAGTTTTAACCAATAAATAAATGTGTAGTAGCCGATCTGCTCAGAGGCGCGCGCTGCCTCCTTAATCGGCGATGGCCGGAACCCTTAGATAGGATTCTTGGGCTTCAGGGGATATAGGCGATCTACCGCGGCGATGCCCTGCTCCTCTGGTAATGAATAATAGGTAAGAGAACTCTGTGACCCAAAATAAAAATGCGCAGACATATCCTTCTTCCAGAATACTGATCCCGGGAAACAACTTAATCCAGAAAAAATCAAGGTCTGTTCCATTATACTTGGGTTATAACGATAGTCCAAGTTGAGACCAAGCCAAAAGAATAGAGGCAGGTTCTCAAACTGCAAGTTGTAAGGTACGTAGGGAACCTTGCTGACAAATGTCAACTAAAACGCATGCAGAGAGAACCCACCTCTATACTGTAAATATAGAGAGTGGGCTTCTACTCTTTGTCCTGCGTTTTAAGAAATTTCCTACGTTTCTACAACTGGACTCCGACTAGACGCCAGAATTATTAAATTCTATATTCCGCTAATATAAACATTTGTATTCAAAAAAGAAATAAAAACATAAATAATGAGGACAAAAGTTTCTGTGAATTTGCCTGATGGCAATAAAGGAAAAAACAAAGGTTGATTTAAAGCGATTAGCAGAGAATTTACAATCACTTAGAAAGCAAGCCCTAATAACAATCAAGGGAATAGAAGCTTACACAGGAAATGATGGAGGTCATTACCGAAAATATGAGTATCCAGATAATAAAATAACTCCAAACGTTAATACACTTGCTCGATTATCTAAGTTTTACGGAGTAACCATAGATGATCTTTTTAAAACGAAAAACCTAGCTCTAGGATCAGACTTAACGGAATTAGAATTATTCAAAAAGGAATACGGCTCATTTCCGGAATATTTCATGAATTCTTTATCTGTACCTGACTTCATTCGACTAAAGCTATTTCCTCTTCCCGAAATGAAGAGCGGTCTGAAGGTTTCAGAAATTATAGATTTATTCCCTGACGAAGCAATAAGTAGTAAATCCCTCTCCAGAGAGCTATCTCGAATGGTAAATAAAGGAAAACTCGAGCGAGAAGATTCGAGTGGAAAAGGATCTGTCTTTATCTATAAGTTAAAAATGGGCATTACCCAAAAAGACCTAATTGATTAAACTCGATGTCTGGAATAGCCCCAAATTCCCCATTTAGATAATCATTTTTAAAGGATTTATCAGCTCTTGCTCCTTCCTTTAAAATTGAATTTAGTTCAGTCCCCATCTTTGTTCTAGAGATTAATAAAATCTGGTCCCTCCTAAGTAATTTCCTGTCCATAATATCAGTCATTTGATTAATAAAAACCAATTGACTTCCATTGGAATTGAAACTTTCACTACAAAATAGACGAATAATGAATCTGACAAGATGAAAATGCAATCTAGCGTCCATTTCATCAATAATAATTGGATAACCATTTTGTAAGCTATTTATTATTGGGCCAGCAATAGAAAAGAATTTTTGAGTTCCAGCAGATTCTTCCTTCAAATCAAATTCTACTTCATCAACAACTTGTCCATGTAGATCATAAACTTTGTGACTAGTAAATATTTGATATTGTTTGGGAGAATTTTTTCTAACTAATTCTTTTATTTCTGGACTAAAGAACTGCAAGAGATTTTCATCAATATTTACAGCTCTAACTGCAACACCATCGAAATCAAATCCAGCACCCTTGAAGACACTTAGCAAAAAATCATCACTTTTCTTTCTCCCAAAAAGTTGAGCGGTATAACCCGTAAATGAGGGAAAATTAGTTTCGGTAATTACAGTCAGATTATTAAACCAATTAAAAATTTGAGTTGAAATAACTCCGTTTAATTGGGCCAATGTTGAGAGAAATAGAGATTGACTTTTTACAAACTTCTGCTTTCCATACCCCTCTGAAAAATTTGGACTTAGCTCAATTTTTTCCTCAATTCTTTCAAAGTACAATTTTTCAGTAGTCTTAAGGATCAAGTACAAATACTCCCTCCAAACTTTTTTCTTATCAACTGAAAAACCATACTTAAATCGTTGGCCATTTGTAATGAATTCAACTTCAAACTGAGATGGTTCATTTTGAGATTTAACTAAAAGCTTGTAAGGCTCCACTTCAATTTCATTTATTCTGGCATCTTGCTTTGCTGAGTTTAAAACAAAATCTCTAGTAAAGCTTATAGCCTTAATTAAATTAGTTTTGCCACTTGCATTTGCTCCAAATAATGCCAGAGCTTTTAGTAGACTAAGTTTTGGGAAATCTTCCAATTGGATCAAATTTGATTCCTCTAATTGCTTTAAAGACTCGGAAATGAAACTCAGATTAAGTCTCTTGTAAATGGACTTATAGTTTTCTGCAGAGAATTGAATTATCATGATTTCACAGAATTCTGATTTTTTAATGAAATTTCACCCGTTAATTTAAACTTTTTTTTAAAAAAAATCATTAATCTGTAAAATTCGCTTTGAAAATTAAAAGTGAATAAATAACTTTAGATCAATAAGTTAATAGACCAATACTTTATGAGGTAAAAAAAATAATTCAAAAATAAAAACCAGGCAAAAATCACCTGGCTTCATTTTAATTAGGAAATCCACACACAATACTTGTGAAATGGAGGTACGTTTTTATTGGTACTTCAAACTTACCCTCCCTCCTTTTAAAAACCAAGCCTAAAGTGATTTTTTATACACTAGATATATGTGTGTACAAGGCTTTTTATTATTAAAACTTAAGTTCAACTATTTTCCGAACCCTGTCAAAAAAATCGATAAGGATTTAAGGCATTTGCCAATACAACTAAATCCTTTTCGATTCAAAAAAAGCAAGCCATTTGCAGATAATGCAGGTAAAGAAGCAGTGAAGACCATGCCCCAAATTCTTAATCCAAAGAGTTGGCAAGGGATTAAAAGAGGTTTAACAAAAGGGTAATTCATAGAAAAAAGATGGAATACCATTTAAATAAAAGGAGTGAGAAAAAAGAGGGCAAGAAATTTAAATAACCAGCTAATATGTCGAAGCCATTTAAAATACTCTCAATTGACGGAGGAGGTATAAGGGGATTGATCCCAGCTAAAGTACTCATGGAGCTTGAGCGCGAACTACAAAAAACATCTCCAGACAAGAAACTTTATGAACATTTTGATTTAATCTGTGGTACATCGACTGGATCCATTCTCGCTATCGCTATTGCTTTAGGTATTCCCTCTACTGATCTAGTGGCCTTTTACAAGGCATACGCCAATATTATATTTCCAAAATGGTATCTAAAAATTGTTCCTAGGCAAGCCCGGGCTTTCATTACGTCTATCTACAGTAACAAAGCACTACGAAAGAAGCTTGAAGAAATTTTCACTCAAGCGAATGGCGGCAAAGCTCCACTCTTAAATGACCTAAAGACTAGGGTATGCATCCCTGCATTTAACGGGAATGAAGGTCAGATTAATGTTCTAAAAACACGTCACCATGAAGAATATTTAAGAGATTACAAATTACCTGCACATGAAGTAGCACTTGCCAGTGCATCCGCACCAGTATATTTTCCACCACATTCTTTCTCATTCTCGAATGAATTTGGGTCCGGCAAAAACATCAACATGATAGATGGTGGTATTTTTGCCAACAATCCTTCTCTTATCGGCATATTGGAAGCCACGGAGAAGCTGGGGCATTCTTTTTCGGACATTAGTCTATTATCCCTAGGAACAGGAAAGGGAAAACATATTATCAAAACCGGTTGGAAGCCAAAAGACATCTGGTTTTGGCTATTCCCTAAACCAAGACTGCTAGATATAATTCTAGACAGCCAAGCACAAATCACCGAACAATATATCAACTTTTTGAAACGCATCTGTGATAAAACAGATGGTGGTTTTGACTATTTACGGATTCAGTACGATATGGGTGGTGACACTATTGACCTAAATGCATCTGGAAAGAAAGACTTGGACCGACTAGAAGCTATTGGTGATGAATTAGCTAAAAACAATCTCATAAAAATCATTAAACAACTTAAAACAAAGTAAACATGGCAGACTGTCACAATCTATTCGCGGAATATCGAGATGAAATTTCCATTGGATCAACAAAAAAAAACAGAATGATTTCTTCAAAAGACTCACTGCGAAGAAGAATTCGTAAATGGTTCAAGGATAATCATCCCGAGTATGAACCTAAGTTTTACATTCAAGGCTCACATAAGATGAAATCGGGTATCCGTACAAAAGAAGATATCTGTGATCTAGATGACGGAATCTATTTTTTTCAGAAAACCTGATGTAACAGCAACAACTTTGCAAGGTTGGGTTTGGGAAGCGGTGTATGGTTACACTGATACAACACCTGAACACCGCAAGAAATGCGTCCGATCAATTTTTGCAGGAGATTATGAAATTGACCATCCTGTATATTATAAAATTGATGGGGAGAATTACAGAATTGCCATAAAAAATGTTGGCTTTGAAGACAGTGACCCTAAAGAAATGGTCGAATGGTTTCAAAGAAAGAAAGATAAGGAAGGAAAATTGATCAGGCAGGTTATGTACCTTAAAGGATGGGGAGATGACTGTAATCAAAAGATGCCTAGTGGGTTAGCAATGACCATACTAGCCACAAATGCTAAGGAAAAAATCGTGCTTAATGAGCGTGATGATATAACTTTAAGAGACATTCTTAAAGAAATTAAAAAGGAATTGGACAGAGAATTTAAGTGTGTAGTGCCTGCTGTCCCAAACGATAATCTATTTGCCGACTATGATGAAACCCGCAAAAACAATTTCTTAACTTCGCTAAACAGAATCATTGAGGATGCAGATAAAGCACTTCGTGAGGAAAACCAATTGGCTGCAAGTAAACTTTGGAGAAAACATCTTGGTGACCGTTTTCCAGAAGGTAAAGATGAAAAGCAGCAAAACAATTCTCGCCATTCAGCAGCCATTATAGCAGGAGCTTCCACTTCAAATCCATGGGCTTGTGATTAGTGGCTACCATCTCTTCAGAGAAGAGGCCTCTGGCTGCACAAGTAAATACCCAAGTCTACAATATGTAGAGGAAAAGGAAGGTATTCCTACAATTCAAGGGGAATTGATTTTGGAAAGTGATCAGGGCGAGGAAATAGATTCTTATAAAATAAAAATTATTTGTTCGCCTGATTATCCATCAAACTTTCCAATAGTATTTGAAACAGGCGGTAGGATTCCACCAAATATAGAGTGGCATGTACATTCGGATCGACATGCTTGTATTTGCTCTTGGCCAGAAGAATTAATTCTTTGCAGCCAAGGCATAACACTTCTCTCCTTTATTGAAAATCAGGTTACCCCATATTTTTTTAATCAAAAACATCGGGAAGTAAATGGTTTTTTTCTAAGAGAAAGGGCTCACGGAATGCGTGGAAATCTGGATTTTTTTAAGGAAACATTTAGAACAACCAACCTGAGAAAAATTGTAAGCTTCCTTGAATACATTAAGTCAAACCCAGAGCCTAATCGGACAAACGATTGCTTTTGTGGAAGTGGGGATAAATTCAGAAAATGTCATAGAGATGAATTTAGGAAATTCAAGCCTTTGTCGTCAGAGGCAATTGATACATTTATGGGTTTCATAATGACTTGTGAGCTTCACCAAAAGTAAATAAATATAAATTCGGCCATACCCATTTTCCAGACTCAAATTCTCTAAAATACCTAGATTTCTTTAGGAGTAAGTGATGCGACGTAGTTTTGAAATTCATGACCGACCACCATTGCTAGATGTTTTAAATACGAAAAAGTTTATCTGCTTCCTGATATAACCTTAGCCGAAAGTCATTATCATCAAATTTTTTATGTTCATCTAAATACCAATATATTCTTTTTTCATTTTTTTCTTCAGCGGCCAGCACGAAACACTCATGAAGCCTCCGATAGTAAATATCAAAGCTTTCATTTGGATGAATTGGACTAATTGCTGCATGAAAATCCAAGCTTATTTTTTCTCCTACAATTTCCTCAGCCTGTCTAGAAAATTTAGCAAATTCTTTTTTTACCCTATTAATAAATCCAATAGCTTCAAACTGTTCCCCTTTGATGAGAAATATAAACTCATCTCCTTTATTATATTTCCTATAAATCCGTTTCACAAACGAGTCTTGAATTTCTTGCTCCCTTTTATAAATTTCCTCATCACGACGCATGCTATTATATAAACTTTGCGCTATCAATTTCATTATTTTATCTCCTTTGTCATGCCCATATTTCTTATTTATTTTCCCAAAATTATCCAAATCTATTAGAATCAATTGATACAACCTATTACCAAGGTTTTCGATATCCATTCTAAATTTTTTTTCATTAGGTATTCCCGTGTAGACATCGACGACCTCTTTTTTCTTATTATCAGCTAGTAAAAACTCAGCACGATCAAGCTCTTTTTGAGTCATATTACGCTTGTCTTTCTCTCTATAGTAACAAATGTAGACTGTATAAAAAGTAAAAAAATTAGTGACAATTATTAAGAATAAAACAGAATATATATTTAGTATTTCTCCATTAGGGAATAGCTTATTCCACAAATCATCTTTATCAATAATAATAGTAAAAAGTGCAGTAATAACAGTCAATACTATCAGAATATTGGCTATAAGTTTTTTAGGCCCCATATAGTTGTTTAAAGTTATGACTAAAGTTAGTTTAATATCAGCTTTCCATCCCAATACTCTTTTACCCACCTATGCACTGATGAACGAGGTAAAGGTTATCTTTCCAAACGATGGAAGATTTTTCATGAGCGATTTGGGGATTTCAATGTTGAACATCCAGTTTCAGACGCGATGAAGGCTTTTTTAAAGAAGCAGGGTAATTCTAAACTCATCAAATAATCACTACATTTTTAAATTTTCCAAACATTTATTATTTCCTTTACTGATATTCTCTTTTTGATCGTGCCATCCATAGATTTTTCATTGTTCGAAATATAAATGACATGCTTACCTCTATTGATCTCGGAATCACTAGGAAATCTGTATAACCCAAAATCGAGACGCAGCCTTCTAGAAATTATTGGAAATATAATAACAGGACTATTATCCTTACCATGCTCTTTATAATGTGAATTAAAATACTTAATCCACGAAAGTACTCCAATAAACTCGTCATCTGAGATTTCATTTTCTGTTTCATCTTCTAGAGTTATATCATCCGGTAGCCTCTTTCTTATTTCTTTTAAATATGTTTTCTTATTCATTATTTTAATATGTTACTTTTTTTTGTGTGATCATAGTAAATTTTAATACTCCCTTTCTCGACGTAGTGAGTCTATCAGTACAGACACGGCTGATTTTATAAATCCAAACTGGCATTTATTTAATTTTCACTTGAATTCCAGAGGCAATATCCGTAATAATCAAATCAGTTCACCTAAGAGTATAAGAATACTGTGAAACTGAGGTTACATTGATTTTAACGCATACAAAAGAAGACCCTGTTGTGAAATATAGTCAATTAATTCTTTCTTTTTCCTTTTCTTTAGCATTTAGGACTTGTTCAATTTCTTTCGCATCTAAATTTTGTACAAAGGAGGAAAACCCTAAATCAGACATTGTTTCCATCTGATCAAAACAAACAAATCTTATATCAGTTGCAAGTTTTATTTTTTCGCAAGCCACAATTGGATCTACGGATCGATGCTGAACATTATATAGAAGAATATTAAAAGAAATAAGCATATCATGCGGAGCCAAACTTTGTCTTGCCCCAACAACATACGACACATTTGTACAGCAATAGAATAGGCTATATGCAACTTCATTAAGACCACCACGACAACACGAAAGAAAAATAATACAGTCTTCTTCAAGGCATCCTGAACTACATAGTTCAGTTCCGAAATCAAGCCAGTTATAATCGATCTCTCCGTCTTCGCTTCCAAAGCCCTCACGATTACCATGTGAGCTTAGATAGACATAATCGAAAGTAATTCCAGAATATAATATTTTGTCAATTTCTTGATTGCTTTTTGGGCAGTAATCATGGACTTCTATGTCGTAAAGTTCGCATTGAGATTTTATATTGTCACATTCTTGCTTTTCGCCGGCTATACCACAAGCTCGTAGAATAAGTATTCGTTTTCTACTCATAATTAATTATTGATTGTTGTTAATCGGGCCAGTCAAGGGAATTTCACCCTCGCCTTCTCACAGATCCGTGCATGAAACTCTCACCTCACAAGGCTCTTCATGTTTGTAAATCGTTTGGTACTAATAAGTACCTAAGGTTGAACCAATTTCCAATGCTCAAACGAGCTCGATGAGATGAATCACTACAGGCATCCCATCTGCTTCTTGTAGCAGAGTGTTCATATTTCGCGCTACTCACGCGACGAAAATCTAGTTGTTAGCAGCTGCACATTTACATTGAAAGTTGTTCTCTAAGTCCAAGATGAATTACAATTTCTTTATCAAAATCAAGTTCCGCTTTCGTGTCCCTATGAGACCATGTATAATATTCTTTGTTCTTAAACTTGTTGAACCACTTGTTGCCAATAACATTAAATTGAAAAAAGGAAACCATAATTTTTTCTAAGTCTATTCCAGGATAATGCTTTTGTTGACGTTCAAAATAATCTTTTAAATCTTTGAATTTAAAAAAGTGGTGATTGTAATTTTTTAGTAATTTGAATACCAAATCTATTTCGTGCTGCGAAACGTGTCCAAGCATTTCATTGCGAATTTCATCAAATAGATATTCTGAATATTTTGGCTTTAGTTCGATGAGTCCCTTCCACCCAAAATAACTTGAATGCGGATATTTTTCAATAATTAGATTTAGCAAAGTGATAACATCTCTGGGTCTAAACAGAGTTCTTTCTAATACGAATCTAGAGGGTTCTACGCCTTTTACATCTTGAGGGAATAAGGTTTTAAAAACTTCAAAATCCGATTTTTGATTTAAGAATTGGTTTGAACGTTTTGCCTTTTGAACAACTAAATGGATAAGAGGAGAATCAATATTAACTCTGTCTCCCCAATTAATATTAATTGTATTAGTTAATTTAATCTTGTTAAGGTCAGTATCATTAAATAATGAAAAAATATCTGAGCGAATTAGCAAGTTTACTTTTGCATCTATTCTTTTTGACAATAACTCACAGTTTATGGAATCTGTTGTTTTAATTAAACTAATTATTGAATTTTTGTAAAACTCGTCATTTTGAAATCTATCATCTAGTTCATAATATATTAATGTATACTTACTTTTGCTATTATTGAGTAATTTTAATACAACTTTCTCTAGGTCTTCCAAATAAGTTAAGTAACTGCTTTCACTGAACTTGGTTTGTTTATTTAACTCACCACCAATTTGTAAAATCTCTTTCAGGATTGAGCCATTTATTTTTCCTCCCTTGGTTATTTCTATAATTTTCTTTGCATCAATGTCTAGTGAATAATAATTTTCTTTAAAAAAAACTTCAAGCTTTTTTTTATTTTCCAAATCTTGAATTCCATTATCTTCAATAATTACTTTTGCAAAGTCTATCAAAATAATCCATCTCCAAATTGAGGTATATTCATTTGGGGAAATATCATTTGTTTTGAAGTTGATTAATTCGTGAAATCTAAAATCTTTATAAGATTTAATGTCACAAAACCATAACGCATTGTTCTCCGATTGCTTTTTTATGTACTCTGCCAGTATTGTCTTTCCTGCACCTTTTCGCCCAAGTATAATATACTTTTCTGGCTTTAGAATATCGGTATAATTATTATTGTAGTCTACAAAATACTTTTCAAAATCCTGTTTATATAAAGCTTCTTTTTTGCCGTCATTTACACCTAAATAAATGTCTGAAAGTCGTAATTTTGTCATTTGTCTATTTTTTGTGGATCTTTTTTTGTGTTGCTGCTAACATGTTATATCCGCAATTGCGGTTATTTCTTATATGGCCTTACAGACAATATCAACTATAATCTGCCTTCATTCTTTTATTTCCGAAGGTTATCCGACATTAATCGCTTACAAGTAATTACTATCGCTTTATGACTTGATATTATTTACCCACTAAATGATCCTATCTAATCCACATGCCGTCAGCAATAACTACTTCCAGCGGCAGCTTTCCTTGAGCATCTGGATCCGGCTTTGGTGGTGGCTCTGCATTGAGTGGATGCTGTCTGAATCTACCTCACCCCTTCCCTCTCCTAAAGAGAGAGGGCGATCGTGAGCTGTATAATTCAAGCTAGTGCTTCCACTAGATTGAGAGGTTCTCCGGATTTACGCCCGGAAGGATGATAAAAGTTGGCGTAGTTCCCGGATCCTGTCGGTCTCGGTATTTGAGAGCCTCAGGCGATAAAGAACAGTGGCAAGAAAAGGAATAAAATGATAGGAAAACATACCCTGTACTGGGTATTTTTTAAGGAAATGAGAGGAAATGTGAAGGAATTGGAGTGTTTTTTGGTCGATCAGCAGAATTATCACCACCTACTCCGCACCATTCATTAATGATTCAAGATTATTCATTCTTAGTTTTATGCAAGGGCAACTTTACTCCCACTTTCCATACCTTCTCGTATTGTATCACTTCGTTATCCTTTTTTGCCAACTCGCTGAGATCATCGCAGTGTAAATTCAAATCAGGATAAATTATCACGCATCCCAGTAGCAAGTCTTTATCAATGACTTTAAGCCGACTTCGAATCTTCCTTAGTCTTGCATATCCACTTACTTGCCGAATGTCAGTATGCAACCCATGATGACTTTTCCCGATATAGCCAGGCTTATATTTAGCATCAATGACTAAGGAATCTTGATCATCAAAGAATAAGAAATCCAACTCATTCCCATAGGTTCTTTCATGGTAAGTGATTTTAGATCCAAATTCTTTCTTCAACTTCCCCAAAACATACAGCTCAAACAGCTTACTCATATCAATCCAGTAAGGGGGAGTAAGAATAGTATTTTGATCTTGTACAGCATTAAGATTATAGCTGAAACGCTGTAGGATGAGCTTCGCCAACTCAGTAGCTTTTTCGTAGTTCTTATAAAAGGAATTGAGTTTGAAATGCTTTATTTCGTGAAGTTGAATTTCTTCCGAAACCTCTTCAAATGCTGGTTGAATAAAATTGAAGGTCTCCTGAATATATGCTTCTGACTCAAACCCCTTGATTGTTGTAAGATATCGCCTAACGAACGTTAGCGTTTTTTTCAATAGTCGATTATCCAACCCATCTACGCCAAATTCCTCATACTGGCAGAATGTATTTAAGTTTTTGTTCTTGACGAGATTTTGCTTAATCGTTTTACTTACTAATACTTTCCCCTTAACTTTTGCGTAAAGATTTCGCTCAGTTTTGTAATAACTTTTCTTTAGACCTTTTTTGACTATATCCTTTACTTGATTCAGGAATTGGATCATAATCAGTGGAGAAATCAAATCCTGATGCTTCTGCAAAGGTATCCATAGACTTTCAAACTTAATTTCAAATAGCTCTTGTGTATGATCGCGAACTTCTGGTTCTTCAAGTGCCTGGAACAACATTTTTAAAACATCAACACGAAACAACTCCTTCTCTTCCTGCACTGGCTTACACTCTTCACCTGATTCTTGATCAAATTTCGTATTTAGTTTAGATTCAACATACAGCCAATGCTCCCCCTCTTGAGTAGGAATCCAGTCTGCACCAACATAGTAAGAAGTGGATATGTCAATTTTACTCTCCTTTGCCACGAAGGATGCGCATACTCCATCTTTTCTCTTCTTTTTGAATAAGATTTCCTTTGAAAAATCACTTTCAGAAAAATCAAATGATGTAGATATATGCTCTCGTAGAGAAAACGGTTTCATAGCTCATCCAATTCCTGAATCACCTTTTGTACAGGATCATCTGAAATATCTTCATTACTTCTTAAGATCCCATCCTTTACATATTCTTTGAGAAGTGGAAGCACTTCGTACTTCATTTTGATCTTTATCTCATCCACCGCTGTCTGTGAGTCTGCTTTATCAGTCAGGAAGTAACTATGGCCAATCCAAACATCTTCTGGCTTGAAGTCCGCCATTAAGGTTTCTGCTCGCTTCGGAGTTGCTTTATCCGAGATCACCTCAGCATAGTTCGAAACAAACAACTTAGAAACATTTTCAAACATATGCTTCGCTAATGGATTTAAAATTGGATCAGTAGAAGGCAATACATCTACAAACGCAAACCTCCTCCGTATTGCATAATCGATATGCCCTACGCTCCTGTCTGCAGTATTCATTGTTCCTATCACATACAAATTTGGAGGGATAATCATTTTCCTATCGCCATCTACTTCATACATAGATTCTATTGGTTCCCCACGATACTCCAAACCATAGATCAATTCTCCCAAAACGGAAGGAAGGTTTGCTCTGTTGACCTCATCAATGATCAAAACAAAAGGAATCTCATCAATTTTTTGCTGATGATTTACAATGAGCGATTTTCCATTCATAAAAGCTTTGAATAGATCTAAAACCCTCAATGTATAACTTGCGTGTGATCTTGAAAGGGATGAAATGTTGGGATTTGTCGTTACATCTTTTCTGGTTTTCGCATCACTCAAATACAGTATCTTGATATCCGAAAAGAGTAAGCGAAGTCCGACACTGTGCCGCTTCCAGTTTTCTCCTACATATCGCACAGCATCCTCTTCTACCTGAAACAAATAGGTGCTTGTACCTTGCAACATTAACTTTCCTTCTTCTGACTCATCTATCTTTGTAGCCAAGTCCTCTTTAAAGTCATTAAGGTAGTTCTCCAGCAATTTCTCTTTAGACACTTCCTCTGGTTGCTTTTGGGAGTCATTATAATTTTGCAGAGCTACTTCTGCTAATTCCGCAAAAATCTTATTTATTGATCGGTAGGAAGGGTTTCCACCGTCTGTCTCCACAACAATACCTCTTACAAAATCCTCATAGGAATATGCGGGGTGAAATTGAATTAACTTTACATTTCCAATGACGAGATGCTCATTGATAAATTTGGCAATAGCAGCAGCATAAGGATCAGAGCCATTTTTTTGTCCGCCTTCCCAAAGCTTTATCTTATAGGCTCTTTGAATATCTTTGAAAGAGATATAATAATCCCGCCCTTCATTTTTTAACTGTACCTGAACTGCGGAATCAGTAATTGATAAAACAGTATACTCGGTATAGTTTGTTGAGCTAGAAATTACCAAGCCAGGTTTAATTAGCGCTGCAATATTTTCTACAGCTAATTCCTCTTTTCCAGTTAATTCACTTGCTATCCGCTTTGCCAATCTTGTCTTTCCTGTACCAGGAGGGCCCTGAAGAATAATTTGCTTTTTGTATTTGAGAAGAGGGATTAGTGTATTAATATTTCTCATGGCCTTTTCAGGGATTAAGGATTTTAATTTCCTGACTATTTCTAAATCAATAGAATTAGAATCAGGTTTCAATTGATAAATAGCTGGTATCTGGGCTGCTTCTCCGTACGCAGAACCTTTAAAGTTTAGGAAAAGCGAGTCTAATGCGGTTTTTCCTATCACTCGATTTAATTTCCTATAAAAAATACTTCTTGGCGCATTAGGAAATACTTTTTGTTCACAAGGTCCCGCTACTACACCTCCTAAATACAAAGCCTTATTTGCATTCGAGCCTTGAGCGATAAGAATAAAATCTCCTTCCAAAACTTGGCTGGTAAACATCTTTCCAAATTTATTTGATGAATCCCAGCCTATTAAAGCCACTTCTTCTTTTTCAATTAAGGCCTTCCAAAAAGCCTCTTCTTTTGAGCTATTAGAAGCGTTGGGTGAAACAATGTAAAAATTCATAAGTGTTAATTTAATCAATTAAATATTCAGCAATATCCCCAATACACACAAGCCCCATAAGCTTTTCACCAACCTTTCCAGAATGTGTGATGATCATACAATCCAATTGACTTCTCATCTCTTTGAAATTTCTGAGGTAAATCTCCGCTGCTTCATAGACTGAGATTTTCCCGGAAATCAATAAGTAGTTTTCTGCTATTTCTATATATGGAATAAATTCTGAAATATGAACCTCTGGCAAGATGACGTTCTCATTTTTCACCTGATCAAATAAGCATCTGGAGATTGTATTAGTTGAAATTACCTCTATCACTTTTTCCACAAAATCTAAAATTGGTGCTTGAGAAAAAACTTTTTGTTTAATTTCTGAAAGCAGATCAATCAATGGAGTTTTCTCCCTTACCGAAAAAACCTCAAACTGAAATATAGGAATCACCCGCTGAGGACTCTTAGTATTCCGCCAATATCCGCTGTAGCAAGCTGACAGTTTCATCGTAAGGCTCAGCTATTGCTTTTCCTTTTATCGATTGATGAACTATGGCATTTCGCAGATTTCCTAACTGATGCAGATCATCTTTGTACCTTCGCACAACTGGAATTCTTAGAACGAGCTGGCGAACCCTACTGGAAAATAATTCATATTTAATTTGTCCTAAAGCTTTAGCAAAGCTTTGATCCAGCTCATTATATATATCAAGGAATTTTTGTGCATTGGTCATATTTAGTCGCCGTAAGGATTCAACTTGAACCTAAGGATTGAATTTTCATCTTTAATAATGACCTTCGTTTTAGCTACTATCCTTATCCAAAAATGCTTTCTCAATTCCTCATCCACAAGACTGTACCGGTCTGGGAATCCTTTTATCGATTTCACCTTTTTTAAATTTTCTTCATTACTTTCTCCTAAATCAAGCAATTCCCACATAAGTGTATTATCAAGGAATTGAAGATTCTTAAATCGTCCATCATTTACATATCGTACAGACATCGAAGACTTTGGGACTATAATTAATTCAGAATTCCTATCATAGGTATTGTAGCTGAAAGTGAGCGGAAGAGTCAAGTCGTTTTTATCTGACTTAGAGCTTTCACTTTTAATCCAAAAATCAGGATATGCATTTCTAAATACAAACAAATAATTTCTTCCATATTTCTGCGTTAACTGACTGAAAGACTCTCGTTTAAGAATCTGCGCATTTATTGGAATTTGGGCATGGAAAAAATTATAATCGAATTGCATAATCTCCTCCTCAAACAAATAACCACTTATGGATTCAGAAAGCCCATATGCAGGGCTATACCAATCTGGAATTAAATACTTCCGGAGCTGTAAATCAGAAGCTATAACAAGTGTCTTCAATTCCTTTTGGACAATATCCTTCCTGTCGAATGGAGATAGATTTTTAGACAAAAAGTATAGGACGGACTTTTGTTTATATCTGTTTTCTATACCCGATATAAGGTCTTTGAAAACTTTATGGGGTAAGGGGGTTAACGTTTCACTTTTTTGAATTTGAGCTTGAAACCAATTTACCAATAAGTCCCAAAAAATGTAATTTTTTTTCTTCTCAGAGTCATTAATGGAAACACTTTCACCAATTCCTTTAAGAATCTCATCGGAAATACCAGCCATTGAATTTAAAAAAGAAGAATCCAATTGTAACCCTTTCAAGTCCAACAAACGTTTCATTGCTACTTCATCGAACTCGATATCCTTAAAAAGGAAAACTAAAATATCACCCAAATATTTATAACCAAATGAAGGCTCAATAATCCTGAAATTCATTTCACGCTTCAAATCCGAAAAAATAATGATCCACACCAATACATCATACATGGACTTAGGTAAGAATTTCCTATGATTGGACCATTGTTCATTCTTCCTAAGTCTAATTATCGCCTTCCTGAAATATGTTACATCTTTAAAATGTAACACTAAACTTAAATACTCCAAGACAAGACTTTGCATATTCCGAAACTTATACAATTGAATAGCGGTATCTTCTTCTGTTTTCAAAAAGTACTCTACAATATTTTTCGGCAGATATCCCGGAACTTCTATGTTTGAAACAATTTCAAGTAGTTTTTTATATTCTTCAAGATCACTTAAAAGAATAATTTGACTGCCTTTTTTTTTAACACTATCCAAGTGTTTATAGAATTCGGACTCCCGATCCTCATTCTTAAGTAGAGAACGAATATCATATAAATCAATTTCCTTAAAAGATAAATTACTTGTGGTCATGTTTGATAACGAATTCAAAAATTCATCAATCAAATTATCAGCATCAATCGAACTTAGATAAATCCATATATTCAAAAGATATCGTCTTATAAGAGAGACTTTCTGATAACTCAGCAAAGGCAAATAATAAACATAAAAAACAGATAAAAATAAAACCCCTCCGATAAATTCCTCATCTGGATATCCGCTTTCAATTTCCTTTTTAGAGAACAGTCCTTTTAATACTTCATAATAAAAATCACTCAGCAACCCAATAGATTTAAAACCTTCCTTTTCAAAAACACTCACTTTATGAACAGTTGAAGTCACTCTGGATAATACAATATTTTTTGTCCTTTTTAATTCATATTCTGAAGCAGTGGAATATAATTTTTTTAATATCCTGAAATAAATATCTATAACATTGTAATTCTTATAATTCTCGGAATTCAACTCATTTAACTGCCTGTAATAATCAAACTGATTTGGTTTTTCCACTATTAAGCGTGCCCATCTATCTTCTTTACTATTACTAAATTCAATTGTAGAATTTAAAAAATCAGTAAAATCCATTTTATCCAAATCCTCCAACCGATTCTCGTATCTACCATCTCTATTAATATATTCATTGAGGTTTGACCCTTTGAAAAAATCATCAAAAATTTCTGAGAACCAAATCATGTCCTCTGCTATAAGATCTTCCTCAGTGTTGTCAAGTTTAGAAAGCCATACTTTCAAAAGTCTTTCAAAAGAGACTCTAACCTCTCTGATTTTTTCCATTTCTTAAAAGTTTATTAATATTTGATTTCTCTTCATGTCTAACCAATTGTGAAAAATCACTGATTATTTTTTCAAGCTTCCTGAAGAAAAAAAACAAGAATCCTAGCGATCCCGTCATTGCTGAAAGCATTAATATTACAAACCATTTTGGAAGCGGATCCCAAAATGATGCAAAAGTAAGAACTACTAATATTGATAGCACATAGTATAACCCTTTATATTCACACTGTTCAAATACGACTGAAGTCACTTCTTGACTACTAAAATACTTTCCTTTTGCATCTGAAATAATTGAGAGTGAAATTGGGAATAGTAAAGCCACAATTCCAGTTAGCACCTCAAGATAACTTCCTATGTTATCCGCGCTCAAACTCCATACACTCACTTTGTCGACAATTTCAGGAAGCATTACTTTAGAATTAACGGCCCAAATAAGAATGGCCAAAACCAATAGAGATATTGCCAACACAGCCAATACCCCTACTATGACACTCATGATTTTAAGAATGTAGGCCATTGCAGTCCATTAAGCTTAAGTGATGACAATAATTGAAAAACCTTAAAATCTCCACCATTGATCTATTGTAGTTAATCATTTTTATGATCTTTAAATGTCGCTAACCCAAAGGCCTCATAGAAAACAAAATAATTATTGGTTCCTGATTTAATTATCATCTCGTTGGTTTTAGAAGACATGTTTTCAAGAATGGGTTTCTCTATGAATAGTTGACCTTTTCCAAGCTGGATTTCTTGATTTAGTAGTGAAACATTGTTTTGATCACTAAGAAATATTAAAAATCCATCTTTATTTGCCTTGTTAATTAATGGAATTACATCCTTTTCAGGATCATCAGAAATACTTCTTACGGGAAGCCCATTTGCATAATCAGGCTTAAATCTGTTTTCACGAAATAGGTGTAAAAACTCATTAAGTCGCTTAAGTGTACCTTCACTAAAAATTTCCTTCTCTTTTATTTCTGAAAACCTAACCTTAAACTTTTCTTCTATTTCCTTTAAGACCTGAAAGACAAGACGGGTACTCTGAAAACCTTCAGCATTTTTAAAACTACCTCCATTCGCATCCTGATAACCTTTTGGAAGTTCTTTTGAATAAATCTTAAAAGGTTCCCCATTTCCCAAAGCATTAATTGCATCGTACCATTTTAAAAGACCTGAAACAGATTCACAAATCTCTTTTGGTTTAATTGTTCCAGTATACGTGAAATTTGAGGTGCTAATTTTGGGGATAACTATAGTAAAGCAAGCATATTGATCACTTACTATTATTTTCAATCCAGCTTCTCCATATTTATAAGACCTTACATTAAGGTTTTCCAACTCTATTTTAGATTCAAAAAACACAATCCTTACTTTATCATGAATCCTCCCTTGTCTGAAAAACCTGAACTCTGGTATTGTTTCTTGATTTCCAACAACAAAATCACCGATTTTTAAGATTGCTTCATTTATAATTTGTTTCGGTATAAATAAATCATCAGCCCCATAACCTTTTTGCCAATCATTAATTCTTTTGCCAAATTCTTCTTGATCTGAAGTGACAGTTAAATTCCACGCTTTACCTGGCACAGGATTATATGTAAATAACCTTCCTCCTCCAGATTTTATACTGATGGCATCACTTAGTCCTTCATGTTTTAAGGAATTGATCAAGCCATCTGTATCCACTTCATCACTGCCTAAATGCATAAAACCCGTAGTCTTCCATTCTTGATAAAGTCTGGTTAAAAAGTCTATTCCGTTACAATCCAAATATTGAATTCCATAGCTCTCAAGTTTTGCCTTATCAGGATTGGAGAGATTTGGAGCAATTAGGTATTTGGGCTGCTGGTGCCTTTTTAATTTCTTGTGCAGATACTCAAATAGTCCTCGAACATTTAAGTCATTAAATCCATACCCGATAAAAATCACTCCTTTTTCGGTCAGCTCCACACGGACTTTACTCCAAAAAGGGTCTTGCCTTCCATTTCCATACAATTTAGAATAGTCAGACTCAGTTAATACAAGTTGCTTTGGCGAATTTAAATCTCCATGAATCTTGATCAATTTTCGTGAGTTCGCTTTTATTCGGGTAAGATCTTTTGAAGTTTTAAGAACCTCGATATCCAGAATATGCTCTTCAAAAAGTTTGTCGTAGTTTGTGGTAATAATAGTCTTTATGAAGGCCATTTTATTAATTATCTCATGAGAATCAGAAGGCTGAGGTTTTTTATGAAAAATCTCTGTAAGAGTTTTTATTAATTCTTTTCTGCCATTTTCCTGGTGATTCACATAGTAATCTGAAACTTTCAATAGGTCTATTTGTAAATCTTGCTTTTCCGTATCAGACAATCTTTGCCACAGTAATTCAGCCAGCTGCCCACCTGATGGATATCCTGCCTCCATAGATAATCCAGCACCAGCCCATAGGATCAGTTTACCTTTTAAGGCCATCTCCAAAATCTTCTCAAAAAGGTGCTCCTGATCTTCAATCATGTACAATTAAATATATAGAAAAGTGATCCTCGTGTTAATTATAACACTTTTTATATCTCCAATCCAACGAAATCCCTAATTTTCATTAGGACAGATTATGTCATTTACTGCTTTACCCAATCTTCTCGCCTCGGGACAGTAAAGTTGTTGTGTCACTCGGTGAAGATTGTAACTTCACCCTGATATTCAAGACAATTAATAATTGGTTTTTGGCTCGGTTTCTGGATCTAAGCCCAGAAGGATGTTATAAAAGTTGGCTGTTCGTCATCTACTAAAAGGATATTGCAAGAAAAGGGAAAAATTCCAATTTACAATTTCCCCTAATTATAGAAAAAACGAAAAATATCGCTTTTCTATAGTGCTTTCTGATACTATAGATATTCAGCTTCAGCGCAAAAATTGTTTGAGATCGAAAAAAAAACTGTAAATACTTCTATTGACAGATCCTCATCATGCTCGGATCGAACGAAAAATGTCAATTTCTGCCTGTAATGAGCATTTTGCCTTCTTTTTTATCACCAAGAGGCAATTATTCCTTCGTATAGTACGTAATTTGTAAATACAATATTTATATGTTATTTACATATAGGAATTCGCTAATCCCTTAGGAATTGACACAGTTCGACTTTATCAAAGAAATTGCCCGGTTTGGGCTGGAAAATGACCAGGAGAAGCTGAAGGATTCTCTTCAGGATCTGATCGAGCATGCCCGAAAAAGCAAGAAGACCAATCTGGCCATACAGCTGCAGTCCATTCTGAAAGATGCCATACGTCAGCATTCCGCTACCGGAGGATCGAAGGTCAGTTCGGGGATCCGTTTGGAGACTCCCGGACAAAAGGCTGTGGATGACCTGATCCTGGATCAGGTGACCTCAGACTATAGACTTACGGATCTGATCAGCAATGCACAGGTAAAAGAATCACTGGATCATTTTATCCTTGAACATCGCAAAAAATCACTCCTTCAGGCATTGAATCTCCCTGTGGCACACAAGATTCTTTTCTATGGCCCCTCCGGCTGTGGCAAAACACTGGCTTCGTATGTCATAGCAGGAGAATTGGAGAAAATTCTTTTGGTGGTCAATCTGGGAGCCATTGTATCTTCAAAACTCGGAGAAACCAGTAAAAATCTGGCAAAGATCTTCAAAAAAGCAGCAGCCGGGGACTGCATCCTGTTTTTGGATGAGTTTGATTCTCTGGGCAAAGTCCGGGACTACAGCCAAGACCATGGAGAAATGAAGCGGGTAGTCAATACTATCCTACAGCTCTTTGACTATCTCCCCCAGTCTACCATCGTAATCGCAGCCACCAATCAGGTAGGCATGCTGGATGATGCACTGGTGAGAAGATTTGATACACAGGTGGGTTTTGAAATTCCGGGTGAAGAAGAGATCGAGGAACTTATCCAGTTGACACTGAAACGGGGAGTGTTTTCCCTTGGCAGTAAAGCAGGTGTGAAGAAGTTGATCCAGAAGGCCAAAGGCTTATCCTATTACAGTATCCAAAAGACGCTGATCTCTGCCATGAAACGCAGTCTCTATAAACTAGAGACCGATCTGGTTCCAGCCAGAGTGACGATAGACAAGGCAATCTGGGAAAAGCTGATCGAAGCCGAAAAGGCTGCTTTGCTAAGCACAGGAAAGGCTTAAATCCCTCCTTCCACCGAAGATCCTGCCTCCAGATCTGCAATTGCCTGTAGTTCGTTCAATGCTTCGATATCATTGTAAAGCGATCCTGAAAGTTTGGAATTCTTATTTCTGGGGATTTCCCGTAATCCTATCACTAGAGAAAAAGGATGGTTTGATTTCTTCAAATGCCTAAGATCAGCTAGGGGGATAGCTGATTTTCCATAACACCGCATTGCAATGGCTACAGAGGGGTTATCTGCATCTAAGTGATGATTGGAAATATTGAAGCATATTTTCTGAACATTGGAAAAAACCCTATCCTCCACCCCGAAATGGTCTTCTGCCCAAGACACTCCCGATCTTAATTGAAAATTATCCAAATCCTGCTGAGACATGACAGCTATATCCGTTGGTTTGAATATCCCAAAGGAGATATGTAGCGGCAGGTAGGCTAAATGATTATTGGGTATGGGAAGAAATTTGTATACCAGCGTAGCAGTTAACTCAATTTTATTACTGGTGGACAATACCCAATCTGGAAATCTCAGATCGAAAGAATAAAAACCGTCAAAGTTGATGGTATCCTCGATCACAAAAGTGATTGAGTCCATGGTGTTTTCCCTGAATCTATCAGGGTTAGGTCTGCCGTATCCCGTCAGTTTACGGAACAACTTTTTAGTATCTGCTGAATTAAAATGCGTTGGATTTTTTCCAGCGGGCAATTCGGCAGAATTTATCAGGAGTGCTTTTATTGAAGTCATTTTAAGGGCTGGATATTCCTTTACCAGCTGGGCGACCATGGAGGTAATAAGGGGTGTAGCTAAGCTGGTTCCGGCCATTCTAGCAAAGTAGGGAGAGGAATGCAGTGGACTGGAGAGTACTTCCATTCCAGCTTCCAAGCTCAAATAATCCCCACCTTCAAATACCAGATCCGGCTTATTTAGGTGTTTATTATTCTGGGTGCCTTTCAGCTTTACATTATTGATTAGTGCAGAGGTATCCCAGTGTGATTTTCTGGAATAGAAAGCCGGATATTCTTTTGCGGGTGTGATTCCATCCGTTATTGCTTTTTCAAAATTACCCGATAGTGCACCAACTGAAAGGTTATTCATAGACTCTGAAGGCTCCTGAAGATTGGTCAGATCACAGGAATGCCCTTCGATCTCAGGAGTAGTCTGGTAAAAAAATGAGGGATAATGAGCGTTTAAATCCAGTGTTCCTTCACTGACAAAATATTCAAAATCTTCAATCAGGTAATTTCCGACTGAATTGATGATCAAAATATCCAGTTCATAGGCCAGTTTATCCAATTCAAAAGCAAACTTACCAATAGCTCCATTGTAAGGTTTTGCGCCTGGAAGATTTAAGGAAATATTAAAGATTCTGATATCATAACTGAGATAAAGCTCTCGAATGTCCTTGATCAAGGCTACTACATTCAGGTCATCATTTTGTTCATGAATTACCTTGAGCACTGCCAACCGGGCCTTAGCCGGAATTTCCTCAAGTGATAAATCATAAAAATCAGTTCCGAATGCTATGAGACCAGCTACTGCTGTACCATGGCCAACTTCATCCCAAAGAGCAGCTGTCCCAGTGTGGTCAATGGTAATATCCGTCATAAGCTCTGCGAGCGGCTCCACCTGAGCTTGAATCCCAGTATCTATCACGCATACTATGGGCAAGTCCTCTTCCACAGAAACTTCAAACCCATAACTACGGACAGGGGTGGCTACTGTTCCAGGTTTTATCACCGGAACTCTCGCAGAGGTGATCAGTCTGATAATATCAAAGTTCTCAACCAAGATCTTATCCAAGCCTGAAAAGCCATTTTTAAGAAAAAGGAGATTATCTTCCTGAGTGCTGGAAACTTCCACGCCTTCAGACTTTAGATAATCTGTTAAGTAATTCAGCTGCTCTTTTGCTTCAGTATATTCCAAAATATCGCAAATAGTCAAAACATACCCTTCCTGCCCAGAAAGAACACCTTTTCGTTGGGTGTCATCCAAAAGAAAGAAATCGCTGATCAGAGCCAGTCTGGAGAAAGGCTGCTTGCGGTGATCCGCCCCTTGCTTAAGCTTGCTAATTGTCGTGATATCTGTGAAGAAATTTTCAAACAGCTTCTTATCTCTTATGCTGAAGAGAACGTTTTTGTTGAAGTGACATAGTTCTATTGGGTATAAACCATAGGTCTGATAAAAGTGGTTTTCCAGCTTCTTATCGAAGGTTGCATAAAAATCAATCTGAATAATGTCTATGTTCGATGGAATCGGAAGCGTCTTTTTTCTGACCCTTTCAGCCACCGCTGAAGTATAAGCTTTTAGTTTTGTCGCCAGAAAGCGTTTTTTCTGTTCCGAAATGGGAGGATCCGGTTCCGGTTTCTCTTTATCTTTTTCAGAATCACGGCCTCTTGTTCTTTTAAAACCGCTGGTTTTCTTAGGGCTGTTGGTATAAAGTAGATGGGGATATTCAGGCATAAGGTTAAGACTTAAAAATCAAGGATAGAATATAACTAATTGATTTATAAATACTACTATCTGCACCTGGTATTATCCCGGCGTTTTATTACGCCGGGACATTATGCTTAGTCCATTTTCTCCTTTACAAAACTCGCTACGGTCATGCGGTTGACGCCCATCAGTCTGGCGATGGCGCTGTAGGAAACCTTCTTGTCCAGGTAGCGTCTGATTTTCTCCTCCTTTCCCGTAAGTTTCAGCGATTTGGACTTGCTCCCTTTGGGACGGCCCAGTACCTGACCTTCTGCTTTCCTACGGGCCAATGCTTCTTTGGTACGCTGGGAGATAAGGTTGCGCTCGATCTCCGCCGATAAGCCAAATGCAAATGCGAGAACCTTTGAGTTGATGTTATTCCCGAGTTCATATTTCTCTTTGACTGTATAGACCATGATGTCTGTTTCCATGCAATCGTGTAGAATCTTCATTATCTGCATCAAATTCCTACCCATCCTTGAGAGCTCCGACACGATTAATGTATCCCCCTTTTTCATTTTTTTGAGCAACTTGCCGAATTTCCTTACTTCCATCTTTTTGGTGGATGAAATGGTTTCTTCCATCCATTCATCGATTTCCAGCCCTTTTGTTTTTGCGAAATTCAGAATCTCAAAAGACTGATTTTCTGTTGTTTGCTTATCCGTGCTTACACGGATGTACCCATAAATCATAGTGATCAGTTTAATAGTATATAATAAGTAATCAGAAAGCGGGCAATAAGGGGATTCAGCCCTTAAATCCTAGGTATTTTTGATAAGAGATATAGAGCGTTTTTATCGGGCAGAACAGTGTGCCTCAATCTTCCTTCTCTTCTACCTCAGGCTGGGTAATACTTTCAGAGATTGAAGCTAGGATAAAAGCCAAAATCGAAGAGGTTGGCACACCTCTTAAGGATTGGGATGTCCAAATCAACTATGGCATCAAAACAGGCTTTAATGAAGCTTTTATCATTGATCAAAAAACACGGGATCAATTGGTAGAAAAATGCCCTAAAGCTGATCAGATTATACGGCCGATTTTAAGAGGCAGGGATATTTCAAAGTACAGTACAAATTTTGCAAACATATATATATTATATATACCATGGCATTTTCCGCTTCATTTAGATAAATCAGTAGTCGGAAATTCTACATATGCGGATATAAAATTTAAAGAATTATATCCTGAAGTTTATAATCATCTAGAGAAACATAAATCAAACCTTGAAAAGAGAAATAAATCCGAAACTGGAATAAGGTATGAATGGTATGCTTTACAAAGATGGGGAGCAAATTATTGGGAAGACTTTTTTAAATCTAAGATAGTATGGGGAGAAATTTCAGATACTTCTAAATTTGCCTACGTCGAAGATGGTGTTTTTATCGAGGCAACTTCGTTTATGATGACAGGGAAGAATTTAAAGTATTTGCTGGGTATGCTCAATTCCAAGTTAGCTGAATGGTATTTTAATCAAATAGGTACTGCAACTGGTGTCGGAACAAATCGATGGAAGAAATATACCATTGAACAATTACCTATATGTTTGCCTCAATCCAATACAAAAGATTATTTTGAATCACTAGTATCGATAGCGGCAAACAATCCTACACCAATTATTTTAGAAGAAATAGACAGAACTATTTATAAAATGTATGGGCTTGTTGGTGATGAAATTGAATTTTTTAATAAATAGAGATAAGCAGATATTTTGTTAAAATATTGAGTATCAGGTATTTAAACTATTTCTATAAAACCGATAATTTCTCTTTCCTCAGTATCTAAATCGTATAAATCGAAAATCAAACTATCAATTTCTTTCTCATCTTCGATTGTTGGTAGATTTAACGATTTCTTATATTGTATATTTTTCACAAGGGAAGTCAGTAGGGTGTTATAGTGGTTTGTTGGAGCCTTAATTTTAATCTGTTCCATAAAAACCTTCCTTAATTCTCTGGTTCCACCAAGAAGTTCTGGAAAATTATCACTATAGCAATATTTGAAAATTGATGAGTTTAGAAAAGCCGTAAGATATTCTATCATTGACCCTGAAAGAATAAAGCACTTATTATTTACATAGAAATTTTCTTCTTGATCAAAGTAAAAGTTTAAAAACTTGGTTATTTCAGGATATATGACTTTCGGCTTAGAAAAATCCTCCATATAAATACAGCTTCGTAGGTTATAAGGTGTACTTCCTTGATCAGTTCTTGCTATAATTTTTTGAGAAAATTGGTTGAGGTATTCTTTTATTTCTGGATAATCCTCAATATTAATTCTAGGAACCTGAACCCCATTTGGAGTGGTATACCCGTTATGTGTAACGATCAAATACTGGTTTCCCCAATTCCCAAAATATCTCTGAATATCCCTGCCTCTTAAAATCGGCCGTATAATTTCAGCATTTTTAGCTGAAGCCTGCACCAGCCGATCACGCGTTTGCTGATCAATAATAAAGGCCTCATTGTACCCGGTGAGGATTCCTCTATATATGGAAACATCCCAGTCTTTCAATGGAGTGCCCGCTGCTTCTATCTTTTGTTTTATCCGCTCTTCTATGGGTGAGAGGATCACCCATCCGGCACTTTCGGAAAATGATTTTTGAACCGAGAAGTTCTGCCCGATAAAAACGCTCATTTTTTCCAAGCTACCAATGGACTTATTGATCAGGCAGGTTTGCACTGAGCCGGAAAAAGCTTCCTTCTGTGCGATCAGTATATTGGTATCCACCGTAGCAGAGGCAAAGACCTGATACCCACCAAAATCAATCAACTGCAGCGGGTTGGTTTTCTCCAAAAAGAACTTCCTCAGACTCTGCCCGTAACTTGCCCGCATCCACTTGTTGGAGGTAATAAACCCTAGGTAGTAACCCGGCTTCAAAATATTTATACCTAGCTCGTAAAAGAGCGAATAGATATCCCCCGTGCGTACATAGGTCTCGAAACCCATTCTTTGAAGCACATCGGCATCCTCCCCCATCTTCTGCAGTTGGATATAAGGGGGATTCCCAATGACCACCTCAAATCCTTCAAAGTCTCCTTTTGAATCCAAGACCTCGGGAAATTCGATCCTCCATTCAAAGGCATTTTTATAGATTGCATTGCTTTCTACTTCTTCGATTTCCGCTTCGATCTTGGCGATTTTGGCCTCCCATTTTTTGGACTCTGACTTTACGTCCTTTTGGCTTTTTTTCTGACCGAATAAATCAAAGTTATTTTGTAGTAAGGACAACTGCCCCCTGAACTCTGCCAATCGCTTACGCTTTGGATCTCTACGGCTGACCGACTCTCTAAACTGCTCCTTGATTTTTCTGATAAATTGCTTTAAATCCTCCTTAGCTTCCTTATTCGGCGTGTTCTTATAGCTTTCGACTGCATCTTGGTAGATGGCCACGCTGAAATTCTGCTTTCTGAACACCTCAGACAGGTCTTCATTAAGTGGGTATTTGGATAAGAGCGAGTTGCCAGATTTAATATTGATATCGATATTCGGGAGGGTTTCCAGCTCAAGGATTTTGCCCTGCTCTCCGTCTGCTGCCACTTTATAATAGGCGTTCTTCAGCAGTTCAATCCAGAGTCTTAACCTGCATATCTTTGCAGAATTGGGGTTGACGTCCACTCCAAACAAACATCCTTCGATGATCTTGCGCTTCTCATTAAAAATGGTTTCCTGAATTCGTTGGGTGTCACTATCGACCTTCCAGAATCCGGCGGAATCTTTTTTGACCTGATAGTCAAAGAAGTCCTGAGTATTTCTTCGGAGAAGTATAAGCTCGTCATTGGCTATCGTGACCTGAATATCCGAGATTACCCTGCCCGAGCTATCTGCCAAAATCCCCAACTCAGCTTTGATCAGAATCAGCTCATTCAGACTAGATACCAGGAAGTGGCCCGATCCCACTGCAGGATCGATGATTTTGATACTATCCAACAACTTATTGTATTCGAGAATATCCGAGGTCTTTCTTCTATTCCCGATGTAATTATTCAGATCATCCAGATTATCAATATCCCAAGAAAAGGCATCCTTGAATTTTTTAAGCACTGCCCTACGGATAGTCTCCTTGCACATATACATGGTGATGGCACCCGGTGTATAGATAGCTCCATCCCTGTAGCCATTGATCTTTTCGAAAACAAGCCCAAGAACAGCTGCATTGATAATGGATTTATTCTCCTCCTGCACATCTTCTTTTCCTACCGAAGAAAAATCATACGCATCCAAGAATGAGAAAAGATACTCCAGCGGATTCAGCTCCTCTTCAAAATTCTTGATTCTCTTTTTCAAGATTGACGACTTAAACGTCTTCATTTTAAGATTGTCATCCAACGCATTTATGCGAAGGGTTTCCTTTTCAAGTTCTGATATTTCGAAAAGAGAACTGTTTAAATATGGGATATGAGAAAACTTACCCTGAACAAATTCGGACCGATCTGATGCCTGTAATGCAAGCACCTGAAAGAACAACTTATACAGTTCGTCGAAATTGGGAATGGTGCGGAAATTCAAGAACTTAAATTCCTTGTTTTCTTGATGATACCTCAGCAGCTGAGCTTCCAGCAGCTTTAAGAAAAGGATTCTGTTTATCCATGTCAGGCAGAGCGAGAGCGCGATATTGAAAATTCTGTCCTCATTACTTTTACCATACTGCTCGATAGAAGACACAGATCTCCATGTTCCTTCGAGATGAAGTAGACTAATGGTATTTTCCAGCAAAGAGCCTCTTTCCCTATTCTCCAAGGGGAGTCTTCTGATTATTTTTTTGGATTGCTCCTTTGTCTCCTCCAGTCCTACGATATGAAGCAGCTCGGCAAAAAAACCTTTATCCAATGTATTGCTGTCGCTGACAAATGGAAGTTTTAAAAAATGGACCGGTGTGAAGAATTTATATAGGGGAATGAGTTTTTTGTCATTCCGATCACCTTCTGTCTCAATAATCTTCAGGTAATCTCTTAAGTCAAAATGGGTAAAAGCAATTTCCTTGTCCAGTTCCTGTAAAAAAGGCTTGGCAATCTCATTGTAGAACAGGTCTGTCTTAGAGCTTATAGATTGACCTGCATCCCATTCTTTGTAGGCTTTTTGCAATCGGGTGTTTGTGGTAAATATTTTCTCAAAAAGTGTGGCATCAAACACAAACCATTCATAGATGTTTGTAATGATCAAATTTGTCAGGGAGTAATTCTTATTATTTACCCGTTCTCTAAGGAAATAAAGAATCAGCTCATGCATGGCCCGGGTGTTAAGGTTTTCCCGGGTAACCATTTCTGCCTTGTTTGTAGGTTTCTTTACTTCAAAGAGCACTCCCACGGGTGAGCTGGAAGTCTTGTCCAGATGGATAACAAAATCAGCTTTATCCTTGGTAGCGACTAGGTAATCTGGGTGATAGAAGGTGTTTTTCAAAAAATCCATGAGGAAAATCTTAACATGCTCCTCAGATTCCTTTTCATTTATCTGTGAGATCAGTTGCTTCAAATTAGCTTTAAACCGATCTAAGTCTTGGCGCAGTGGCATGATCAACCGATATGCCTGATCAAGACTGCTTTTAATGTCAAGGATAGAAAATGTCATTCTGGGTATGGATATTTAAAAATCATGTTAGGTGTTAGATTTCCTAAGATAAAAGTTTGTCGGTTAAAAACCCCCTATTTTATTAAGCAGTATGGGATAAATGGCGGGCTATAAAACGGTTAATAACTGACTACCCGATTTGATCTGTTTACAATTTGATTTTTAAAAGACAAATACCCGTTGCCGCCAATATGGATGTCGATGCCTGTGACATGCTTGATTTCAAGAGACAAGAGAGGCATAAACCCTTTACAGTTACATAAGAACCCCAGTGTACAATCCTTTGAGGTACAACTTTAAGAACTCAGTTACATGGCAGTTACATAAAACAAATCCTGTATATTCATTTGTCCGGGTATACTACAAGCTAATTCACTTACTCAGTGCCTTTACAATCCGTTCCTGATTGATCACTACATCCCGAAAGAGCACATGGGGGAATGTCATGTACTTTGAGCTTTTGAATGCTTCATAAATCAACCGCAGGGAAGCCGCCGTCAGCAGGAAGAGGTTCATGTCCACGTCCATCTCACAGTCTGTAGCAGTCCAATTGTTTTTTTCTGCCTCTGCCATGTAAAAGTCTCTTTTATCTTGGTTTTCAATGCGTATGATGGTTCTGTAATGTGTCCAATTGAATTGCGAACGCAGTGCGGACGCAATTGGAAATGTGCGGTAAAACTGCCTGTTCATCTCTAATTGGCGAACTGAAAAACCGCTCCCAAACTGTGGTTGAAAGGTTTCGGAAATGGTTTTAATTAAATATCTCCCATAATCTGCACGGTCTTTCCCCTGTTGCTCTTCTTCAAAAATTATTTTACCGATTTGCCAATACATCAATACACGTTCATTATCAACTGCCCGAATGGCTTTTGATTGAGCATTGGAAACAATGCTTTGAATTTGAATGAATATATCTTTCTTAATCTCCATTTACATAAAGGTTTCGGATAGGCTGATTTTTGGCTGTAAAGGTTCTAAGTCCTTTTTAGCTTGCCACTTTATATTGGACGTGTCTCCAGCGGGTCTGCTGACACCAAATTAAGGATTTCGTCTATCCTGTCAAGCGGGCTTTGGATATTTTTATTGGAAATTGAAATTACTCGAAAACAAGACCTGGGCCTCAATGTATCACAGTATACAAGCCCTGTGCTGTCTGTCCCGAGAATCGGGATAAGGTGATCGGGACCTGTGCGCCGTAGCATAGGCGCACCTCGTCATAGAGATCTGGCGAGGCCGTTTACTCGATTGGCTGCCGGTGTTTTATTGTTTGTCATAATCGGTTATCCCTAATAGATTTCCCGATGGGTCAATAAACTCAACTGCCCATCCTGTCTTTATCTTGAATGGTTCAGATAAAAACTTAACCCCCTTCTTTTGTAAGTCATCATATAAAAGCTTTACATTCTCAACTTCAATCCAAACAGATGGCTGGGCAGTAGGGAATTTGCTTTTATCCTTAATAATTATCGCCGGTTCTTCCTCTCCTACTTTAAATGCAATCATACCGTGTTGGCTAAAATCAAACTTTGTAGATAATCCCAATGTTTCAGAGTAAAACTTTTTACTTGCCTCAAAGTTATCAGACGGAAAAAAGAAATTGTCATAATTTTTCATAATCTATTTAGATTTTGTTACAAATTTATATGTAAACTGAATCTGTTTATTGGATAGATCCCATGTTGATATTTCCTTGTCAACAAGCGCTTTATGTTTTTTAGAAATGTCCCGAAGAGCGTTTCCAACAGATCTTCTAAGATACTCGCTCTCGTGCGCTTTATGCTGACTTATCAGTTGTATCGCTACTTGAGGATTAGTCTTAAAGAATGGACGGCCTGTCCAAATCCTTAATCCCTCTGTAACAGCACGACAAACATTAGGAATTTTGTCGCTTAACCAATCCTTAATGACAGGCAATGATTTTTCATATCCTGTATCCATGCAATATTGGTCAAATGATTTTGCAAGTATCTCTTGAACTTGCCAGCTTTTATCATTGCTTACTTTAGTCCTTAGAATCTGCAATGCTACCGGATCTTTAGACGATATGTATCCCAATAAAAAGACTGCTAAACTGCGAACCTGATAAAAATCGTTTTCTAATAATTCAATCGCTAATTTCATGGAGTCTGAAATTGGCTTTGAAACAACTATTTTTTTTGCTTCAGATTCTATCGGTTTGAATCCATTTTCTATTTTTACTAATCTCTCAATAATATCTTTCATATCGTGTTGTGGGGCTTCTTACACTTGCAGCCAATCGAGGCAGGCCAGATAATTTCAATCTCACCTGACCACAGAACTCCCGAAAAACGGGACAGGCCGTGCATAAGACTCTCATCCGCCGCCGCGGACTCTTCATGCCCGCCTGTCGTCAGACAGGTTTGTAAATCGCTTTGTACTAAAGTACCTAAGGTTGAACCAATTTCCAATGCTCAAACGAGCTCGATGAGATGAACCACTACAGGCACCTCATCTGCTTCTTGTAGCAGAGGGTTCATATTTCGTGCTACGCACGCAACGAAAAACCATGCTGTTATGTCACGTTTTTTATTTCAATTTTTCATTCACAAACTCAGTTGTGTTTTGTCCAAACACCTTTAAAATTTCCGGAATAAAGTCTTTCCACATCGGGTATTTTTCTCTGTCATTCTCAAATTCGATTATTTTATCCTCTAATTGTGGAAGGAAGACAAAGTGTTCTTGGTTTGTGTGGTAGTTGCGTAAATAATTGGCTCTTTCCTTATCATTTTGAATTTCTGCAACTCTAATCTCTCCCAAACGGACAAGGCTTTCGATTACATAAACATTCCAACTTTGAATTCCTTTTGACTCCATTTCTTTTCTTAATTTTTCTGTAAACAGGTAAGAAGAACTTTCAATTTGTTCCTGGTATGGCTCAAGTTCTGAATTGACAAAGGAATGACCGAATTCGTGTACTGTTAATGTTCTTGCTCTTGGCTGATAGTCAAAGCCAAATTGGCGGTAATCATTTTTTGTTGATATCACCGGTATTTGAACATAAGGGCTCATTATTTCATAAACGGTCTTTTTATTGCCCTCTTCAACCATTGCTCCTATTCCACGGCCTTCGTTTTCTTCAATTGGCCAAATCATCATTGGGCTGACCAAAGCGATATATTCATCTCTGCTATCTCCATAATAAGTTTCCATTGCATCCGTAAAACCATCCGGAATGTGCGATTTGACTTCATTTATGGCGCCTTGATAAAAGTCGGCGTTCCTTTCGTAAAAGTCACCAATATTTTCAGTCTGGTAAAAAGTATAAAGGGAATTTAGATAATCTGAAATTATTTTTTCCAAGCGGACTTTTTTATCATTTTCCAGATGTGTTTGCAAAAACTTAAACCCGCTTGGTTTCTTTGAAAGCTTAAATTCAGGCTGATCCAGTAAAATGCCCATCATCAGGTCATTTCCATACCCAAAACTCCCTAAAGTGTCATTTAACGCGGCTGTTTCAATGGCTATGGTATGGGCAGACAAGTCCTGATAATCGGCCAATGCCCTTGCAACGATTGGCTGATATTCTCTGCACGTTTTCAATTTATACTCTTCCCATTGTTTATTTTTGGTTCTATGTTCGATTGAGAGTATTTCAGCAAGAAAGTATGTTTCCACGTTTTCGTTGAAACCCACTCCGAACTTGTCAGTTTGTTCTTTTTTAATACTTGTTTGGCAAGAAAGGAATGAGATCAGTATTCCTAAAATCATAAGTTTTCGCATCACATTGAGTTTTGTATTATATTATTGCAGATGCGATTTTTTGCCAAATGGTTGCCTGATGACCTTTTTTTAAATCTGGCATAACGCCCTTATTTCCCCCTCCGGATGTAGTATCTTCTCTTGGCTGTAGAAGTCTATTATACGCTGGGTGAAGGTTGCAGATCCTACAATCTGGCCCAACGCGATTGATCTTAGTCCAGATGGGCTACAAGATAAGAAGTAGGTTGGTTGTTCCCGAATCACATGCTCTCAGGACCTTCGATTTCAAAAACTAAGTCTATCTGTACGAAAGGGAATAAAATGACAGGAAACCAGCCCGCAGGCTAGCCTCCCAATACGCTTCGCTTTACTGAACAGGATTGGATTCATTTCAAGAGGGTCGTTTGAACACCTCAAGAATTAATTTAACATTTAGAACAATCGAACCATAATACCGCAAGTATCGGGTTTTACAAACTTAAATGACAAAGTAGGTTTGCATTATTAATTTAAAAACAGAAAAATGCAAACACTAAAAAATAAAGTAATCCTGATTACAGGAGCGAATAGAGGAATTGGGGAATCGCTCGTTAAAGCATCATTGGAAAAAGGTGCGAAAAAGATTTATGCAACTTCTCGAAACTCTGGTAAAATGCCAGATTTTGGAGATGAAAGAGTTGTTCCTTTGAAGTTAGATATAACCGATAATACTCAAATTTCAAAAGTGGCAGAAAAAGCAAGAGATGTTGAAGTACTCATTAACAACGCAGGAATTTTAAGCCAAGGCAACATTTTGGAAGGAGAAATTAGTGCGGTAGAAAACGATATGAAAGTCAATTATTATGGCACAATAAACATGATGAGAGCGTTTGCTCCAATTTTGGAGAAAAATGCACCGGCTAAAATCATTAATCTCGTTTCCATAGTAGCTTATTCGCCACTTCCATCAATTGCGGCTTACGCAGTATCAAAAGCTGCTTTATATTCAGCAACGCTATCAGTAAGAATTGAATTAGCCAAAAAAGGAATAACAGTACACGCAATAAACCCGGGAGCAATTGATACTGAAATGAACAAGGGAAGCGATTGGGATATGCCAGAACCAGACGGAATTGCAAAAATAATTTTGGATAAAGTTGAAGCAGGAGAATTGGATATTGTTCCTGACGAAATGGGACTTGGAATGTTCAATGCTTGGAAAGAAGACCCTTCAAAATTAGCTGAAATGTATTCTAATATGTATCACGGAGAAGAGGAAAGGACATAAAGTGTGTGAAAAAGTACGAACACACAGTCGAGTAGGTACCCCAAGGGAGAGACAGAGCAGGCAACAAAAAAAACCAGTTGCTACATGCCGGCATTCTGTTCAATTATCTCTAAATCTTTAAATACTTTTTTGGTAATTTCCTTTCTACAACTACCAAAATCAGACCTATTCATTTTTCTGTCTTGCAAAAGTCTTGTTGCAAAAATGTAGGTACCTTTTTTGGTTTCAATGTATCCTGTCCACCACCCTGTATTGATATTGTTTTCCCGTGTCCAACCTGTCTTTGCTCTTATGGTATAGTTAGCTGTTTGCTCTGCTACCATTACATTTTTGACAATGTCCATGCTCTCCCTGGAAAATGGAAGTCTGTATTCGTATAAAGCATGTAAAAATTCCACCTGGTTTAGAGGTGAGACTGCAAAGTCTCCAAAATTCCAAAAATCGGGATCCTGCTGGGTCAGGTTATTATTACCGTACCTGCACTTGCTGAGGTATTCTTTATAGTTGTCTTTTCCGATTTTCTTTGCAAGCTCCACAAACACCCAGCCCGCTGATGTTTCAAAGGCTTCTTTTACTGACATATCGTGGTAAATTTCAGGTCGATGCCCATATTTAATTGTATCAGTGCTCCCTACCCATTTGATTATTTCGTTCTCGTCACTGATCGTTTTGGTTTCGAGAGCTATTAATAAATTAATAATTTTAAAGGTAGAGGCAGGAAGGGTTTCAACTTTTACTCCTATTGTATCAGAGGTGATCCATTTTTGTTCCTCAATTGCATAAATAGCTATTGACCCTTCCACACCACAGCTGTCAAAGTATTTTTGGATGTTCCCATCCAGTCCATAATCTCCAATACTGAAAACGTCTGGGTTTCTGTCTACGGTTTGGTGTCGTGAACAGCTTACTATAAATGTAAGTGTGATGGATAGTGAAATCAGATATAGGGATTTCATTGTTTGCCTTATGGTTAGTTGCACGCAGTCAACAGTTTGCTGCAAATATAGAACTCTGCATACTAAAAAACAGTCGTAGGATTTGTTTTCTCTACTCCCTTTTGACCGATGTCCGGATCACCTTACCGAGAATAAAATATGCCCGTGTATGGGGATACCAATTACCATATGCACCGGAGGTCATGGCGATGACCATATTTTCTTCAGGAACAACCACTAAATGATTCAATCACCTTTCTTTTGAAATGAAATAAAGTCTCCCCTCCTTCCCGATTCTTATTCCCGCTGATCCCTTCGGGTCACTCCGAATTTTCTGTTCCGGGTATCTAGAACCAGGATACTATCGATAAAAAGCTTGTTACCGGTCATTCCGCCAATACCGATACGCTTCATCTGTGCAACCTGTGCGTCACTCACCCCCTCCATGTAGGTGACGTGTTTCAAGGGAATAGTCTGACCGGCGAATTCAATGCTGTGCGAAGTCCGCAGGGTGTTGGCGATAAGTCGACGATCCCATGACATGATCTCGTTTCTCTCGGGCAGGGTATCGGAAGAAAGGCTTTCTGCAGTCTCGCGATCCGTCAGCAGCTCATAGGCACTGGAGCCTGAATCAAAAAAAACCATAAGCTTCTTCTCACCCAGTTGTGCAGGAAGCAGGACACTCCGGCGTTCGAACATCATGTCGGTCAGCATGAGATGGGGCTTCAGACTGGGCGGAATCTCATTTCCGAGGGAGAGCTTCCCTGCGGGGTAATCTATCACGGCAACACGACCCTCAATAAGGTCTGCGCCGACCGTCCCGATGATTTCAATACTTGTATCTTCTTTCCAGTTGATCTGCGATTGACCGTGTGCAGTCAGTTTGATTTCCTTTGCAAGGACATCCATTCCGCCAAGTAAAAAATGGAAATCGGCAAGTGCCACCGTGTCCCCAGAGGTAATTGTCTGTGGGTACTCCTCCCTGATCTGACGAATCATGTCACTGTAAAGGATGGAATTGGGAGCACCAAGATCGAACTGCAAATAGAATACTTTTGGGCAGTTTCCCAGTTCAACAGGAAGCAACATGGCGGCGTGTGGTTCAAACCGGGTCTGCAGGGTATCGCCCAACCATCGGAAGTCGAGGGTTTTATCCATGGGATCAAATACAAGCCGGTTTGCAGGAAGCGTGGGTGTCTGCTGGCCAGAGGCCAAACCTGAGACCATAACACCTAAGACAGTCAGGAAAATTTGGGATGGAAAATTGCGCATACGTGTGGGGGTTAAGTCCACAAAAGTAGCGAGTCAACGTCCAATGCCCTTGTGACATTCACACGTCGTTTGGACGTCAAATTGCTGTTTTGAAGCTGATGACAGCCTTAATGCGAAAAAAATTGCCGGAAACAATAATAAGGTTGAAGATGTAAGCCACAAAAACGATCCAAAAATAATTGACGATAATCACGCCGCTGCTGTAGTTGACGAGGAAGAAATTCATCGCAAGAGTCACCAAAAGCCCAAGGTGAAAAAGAACAACCCACCAAATCTGCGTTCTGATTATGTAACGGGCAAAGGACAGTGCAGCCCCATTGAGTCGTTTTTCCTTTCGCAACAGGTACTGAGCTACCATGAAATGGACATAGGGAATAACCAGATAGCTGAAACATGACAGGCAAAGAATCCGCAAAAAGTGGGATACTTCCGACTGATTCATTGGGTTCTGGACCTTTTCCCGGGATTTCGTATCGATTTCGCTATAAGCAAGATCGAGTGCATCGGCGATAGCGCGCAGCGTAAACATCCGCGGAATACTCTGTCCGTTCTCGATCCGCTGGACTGTCCGGATAGACAGTTGAGCTTTTTGTGCAAGTTCTTCCTGCGTAAGTCCCCGGGTGCGGCGGGCATTGATGATTTTTTCGGGCAGCGTCATGGCAAAGGTGAAAATACGGGAAATGCGAGGTCATTCCAAGTGTGCCTTCATCCCTTAAGCTTCGCCTTAAAAGGCATACGAAACAGAAACACGTGCCCATAAAAGCACTTACCCAAACCTGAAGACAAATCGGCCAAGTCAACTTTGAAAAAGAAGTTCATTTCTATCTTGCTGCTTTAGTTTGGTCAATACTAATGGAAAAAAGGTATCGAGATCCAATTACCCAGATTCTTCCCTTATCTTATCTAGAAAGAACCGGGGAAGGTGGAGTTACAGCGGTTACATCATCCGTGCTACCGCGTAACTAAAACCTAGTTGTAATGGGGCGTAATTTTCAGCTAGGTAATTGATAGTTAGCGGTGATCGAAAATGTCTGCTAAAAAACCAAGACCATCGATCAGAGGGGGCAATATGCTCCGGAATCTCAACCTTAGGGGGTCAACATCCTCCGGAATATCACCGAAAATCTATCTTAAAGGGGCCAATATGTGCCGGAATGTCAGTCGAATCCTGCCTGTAAAGGCACTTTCATAACTTAAAACTCTCCGGACTGGAGGGGTCAGTATGCTCTGGAATATCCAGTTGTTATTGAAAAATAGTAATAAAATGTAAAAAGCCAGAAAACCATTACGAAAAAGCTATTCAATACAGGAGAAAATGAACATATTAAAAATAAGTAGCAAAAAAGTTACTTTTTCATCTGCATAGAAAGTAACATATTTGTTACCTTTGACGTATAAAAGTAAAAGAGTTGCAAAAGTTACTTCATAAAGATGGCTGGTACAAAAAAGAACAGAAGGGAAGCCATCTTCAATTAATTCACCCGACGAAGTCGGGAAAAGTAACAATCCCCATCCATGGCGGGGACATACCGATCGGAACCTTAAATTCCATTCTGAAACAGGCGGGGCTAAAATAGCCCCCACCCGGTTCGGAAAATACAGATAACGACAGATTACAAACAAAACGACAACACAACAACATCATCCATGCAAATCGTAAAAATCCCTCTAACCATCGAAAGACAAGATGGCAAAGAACTGTGGGGAAGAATTGAGTACAATGACAACTTAATCACAGACTTTGCAAACACAGTAGATGAACTTGAATCAAAAATCAAAGCCTTATTATGGGACTTTGAAGAATTGGATCCACAATGCGTAGAATTTATCCCTCAATATGACATCTATGCATTGTTTCAGAAGTTTGACTTCTTGAAAATTTCAACTGTTGCAGAACATGCGGGTATGAACCCCGGACTCCTAAGGCAATATGTGTCAGGAGCGAAAAGCCCCTCTCTTGAACAGGCTAAAAAAATAGAGAAAACGCTCCATATGTTAGCAATTGAGCTGCAAGAAGCGACAATCATCACTTCCTAAAACAAAAAGTCCTGAGTTTTCAGGACTTTTTGTTTACAATCAATGTCTCATCCTGAATTCTCGCATCTTCCCCTCCGGGTTAGTCATATCGCTAGTGGTGACTAGGTGAGGTTTGTAATTCCACTTCCAAATGATTACTATTTGTAATTGGCCATTTATTTCATGATCCATTAAATCTGAACTTGATCCCCGTAAGAACCTAGTTAGTTCTCTCGAAAAAATCGGGGCAGGCAATGCAAAAGCGGTTTCAATATTCGTGCTATGCACGCGCCTAATACCTAGTTGTAGTTGATAGTTTATTTCTCATCAATTAGTCTATTAAACTCTTCACTATTCAAAATTCCTTTGCCATTTAGATTCTTTCTAACGGTCATTAAAATATATTTTTCAATTATTTTATTTCTTCTAAATGAAGGGAGAACTATTATTGAATCATATTCATTATTAAATAATACAACGTGTGATCCAGTAATTATTTTTTCAATAAATCCTATTTTATGTAATTTATTAATCTAAATGATTTTCACTGACATCTGCTATTATGTGACCCCTTGTTCTTTTTTTCTTCTTGCCAATTTTGTGTTTTTTTATTAATTACAACCCTTGTGCTTAGAACATTCCCAAGCCCTATTGATTCTCTATCGCCATTCTCCACAGGTCTTCGGCTTCTGAGTAGAGCAAGTTAATAAATTACCTCACCATTTTCTTACAGAAAGAGGCGCATATTTAGCATACTCATTTTATTTTCTGTTTAAAAGGTGCTTGATGATTTCCAGATTTAAGCCCGGATAGCTGTTCTACCTCACCCCTCCCTTCCCGATATCGCTTTGCTCATCGGGACAGGCTCTCCTTGAAGAGGAGGAGATTGATCCAGCTCCAGACGTGGATCAGAGATAAGAAGTAGGTTGGTTGTTCCCGAATCGCTTCTGCTCCCGAATCACTTTGTTCTCGGGATCTTCGATTTCAATAATTAAAAGGCTTGTGCAATAAAGGGAATAAAATGGTACTGTTCCAGATCTGTGATGCGGGTGATTTGTTTGGCTCTATTTTCTACTTGTGAAGGAGTGTCATTTACTTTATATCACTCCACTAAAACAGGGCCCCAGGGCATGTCCTTTGCTTTTTTAGGGAACTAACAATCCCAAAAGATCAAATAAACTTGTTATAAAATAAAGTTGACCAGATAGTCTGTACCTAACCTGTCTTACTATAAGTACACAGTATTACCCAGACAGACCCGCTTTCATCAACAAGGGAAAAGAAACTAAAATTTGCATTGGAACTTTGATTCTGCCAGTTCGTTTGTTAGCTTAACATTACAAACATTTAGCCATGTCAACTGTCGAACTAAAATCCAATATCATCAAGTTGGTGGAAGATATCCAAAATGATGAATTCTTAGAATCGTTATTGGAATTTCTTTCCAAACGAAAGGATTCTGCTTCCGGAGACATGTGGAGCGATCTCACCCCGGCACAAAAACAAGAAGTTCTTGATGCCTATCAGGAATCTGAAGAGGAGAAAAATCTAGTAGCGAAAGATCAGCTGTTTCGTTTGCTCTAATGAAGGTAGTAGTATCCAAGACTGCCCTTAAAAACTTCCATCAGATTGTAGATTACCTAATAGAAACTTGGGGAACAAGTGTAGGGATCCAATTTGAGAAGCGTACTAAAAGTTTTTTAGACCTATTGGCTGATTTCCCTGAAATAGGCATAACTGTGGATCCGGAAAAGAAAATCCGTGCATTCCAACTCACCAAGCAGAACAGAATTTATTACCGTATCATGAAGGATAGGGTCGTAATACTTACCTTTTTTGATGTTCGTCAAAATCCGGATATGTTGAATTACTGATTAGGTTGTAAATCGGTTAAGTCATCTTTGCCAGTCATAATAGGAATTTCCAGCATTTGGTTTCCCCCTCTAAATGTAGTCAAACGCTCGTGGTGACTGGGTGGAGTTTGCCTGCCCTGCAAGCTGGCTCTTCGCTAGATTAATCCACTGGATTAATCCTAAACGCTCAGCCCTCCTACAAACTGGCCTCCCGATATCGCTTTGCTCACCGGGACAGGCTTTCGCTAGATTAGTCCACCAGACTAATCCTAAACGCTCAGTCCTCCTACAAGCTGGCCCATGGCTACCCTCCCTGCATGCTGGCTCCTAGCAAAATCTTTTCAATGGAAAGATTCTTCACGCTAGGCCCTCCTCTGGAAGATTTCTTCACGCCCTGTCCTACCCTGATATTTTTGACAATTTGCAATTGACTTCTCTACCTCATCCCATCCTTCCCGAAACGCTTCGCTTCGGGACAGGCTCTCCTTGAAGAGAAGGCGATTGTGAGTTGTATTATTCAGGCTAGCGCTTCCACTAGATTGAAAGGTTCTCCGAATTTATGCCCGGATGGGTGATAAAAGTTTTCTTTTAGTCCTCTCATAGGGACTTTTTCCATCCAGATGGAATTGAAAAAATATACTGGTTTTCGGGTATGTTCTTCCCTTTTCCGAGGATTTAACTTTGTGGGGACGAAACATTTTAAACCACTAAACCAATTATTATGAAAAACCAACATTTCTTTCTTCTCATAATTCTGTTTGCAGCTTTTGCTTGCGCTGACAATGAAGACAATGAACCTGCCATTGATCCACTGATTGGAACTTGGAGTATCGAAGGAATTGAACAAGACGGACAAACCTTTGATGTCAAAGAAGAACCCTGTATCCAAGACAGTAAGTTGATTGTTGACGAGGGAAACCTGACTTTAAACATTTCGGCACCGGCGGAGTCAGGAACCGCAACCTGTCAAACGGAGATACTTTCATCCGGATGGGAAAATGACAATGGAACCTACTACACCATAGAAAATAATGATAGGCAACCTGCCAATTTTTCCTTCAGTGAAAACAACACACGATTAAGGATAACTATTAAAGCAGGTAATACACCACTAACCTTACTATTTAGAAAATAATACACACAGGAATTTAACTACTAAAAAGACAAACGGATGAAAAATTTCAAAATAAAAATCGCGCTGCAGGTACTATTCTTCCTGGCGGCTATAGGAATTGGATCAGGCTCTGTAAATGCGCAGACTTACAAAACCGGAGTGGGTTTACTGATTGATGTAGGAGATGGAGGAACACTAGTGGGACCTCATATAAAGCATTTCTTCCAACCAAATCATGCCGGTGAAGCCTCTTTGCAATTTGGAACCGGACTCACTGTTTTACAGGCAATGTATCAATATCATCAACCAATTTCAGGAGCCGAGGGGCTTCAATGGTATTTAGGCCTTGGAGGAGCGTTATTTTTCCCGAACAATTCAGGAAGCACCCATTTTGGAATAGTTCCTGCCGCCGGAATTGACTACAAAATAAGCTCAGCACCAATTTCACTGTTTGCCGATTGGAGACCCAAATTCCTGATATCAGATGGACAGAATGAATTTCTGGCAGCAAGATTTGGCTTGGGACTTCGTTTTAATCTTAACGCCGGAAGTAATCCATAAAAAAGATTCTACAATGGCTTACAAAGCAATTTTGCTCTATAAATTAGCTATATAAATTCAAAGCCGATTCGTTGCGCCGTGCATATGAATCGGCTATTTCATTGCTGTTTAAATGAAAAAACTACTTTTTTGCCCACTTTATTTTCTTTTTGGATTTCATGCCTTTGGACAAGGTAATTATGAAATTTTCTATACAGACAGTCTTTTAAATCAAGCAGAAAATGTGAATTCTGATTCCGAAAAAATTATACTTTACTTTCAGTTAAGTGATTTTTGGTCCGAGCGGGACACTTCAAAAGCCTTTTCTTATTTAAAATTAGCCAAACAGCATTTCCCAAAACATAACGGGTATTTCCAAGGTCTATTTCACTTTTATAATGCGGGGATCTATTTTGACCGGGAGATCAATAAGGGAATGGAGGAATATATGGAGGCTGAAAAATACCTGAAAAGAATTCATTCAAAAACAGCCTATACCTATAGGTCCAAGTTATGGAATGGAACTGCAACTAAAAATGAGAGACTTTTTTATGCTGCATATCTTTCTTTTCTCAACAGCATTTCTTCCATTTGCTTAGGTGTTTTGCAACCTAAAGCCGAATGGGTTCTTTTGGTATTATAAAAACCTTCAATATATCCGAACACCCCTAATTTAGCGGACTGCTGATCCATAAATCTTCTGTGATAGACCATTTCAGCCTTTAGTGATTTGAAGAAGCTTTCAGCTACCGCATTATCCCAACAGTTCGCTTTCCTACTCATACTCTGGATTATGTTATTATGGCTGAGTATCGCTTTAAATTCATCACAAGCATACTGGATCCCTCTGTCTGAGTGAAAGATCAGTCCATTTTTGACGGCCCTGTTCCTAACAGCCATTTTTATGGCGGCTACAGTGGTGCTTCCTGCTGTCATATCAGTACTTAAAGACCATCCTATCAATTCAGTCCTGCCCACCATTGCTTGTATTGTTGCGTGGTGTCATTCAGATTTACAATTTCCCCAATTATTGGTGTCACCAATGGTATGTTATACGATTTATTCCATTCAGTTATTTTAATCAGAGACTCGTCCCAAGGGTGAAAAGCCAATTTGAACTTAGAGGAATGAACGGGAAATAGTCGTTTTGATTTTAGGTCTTGCGTTGCTTTTAACACTTCTTCGGGCAACATGTGTAATTCTTGCCAGGCTGTGTTGTATTGTCCATTATCAAGTATTGCCAAGTCAAAGCCGCCAAATTTTTCTCCTAATTCTGCAAAGTGTGTATCGTAACCACTATCACCACCAAGATACATTTTGAAACCGGGTGTTTCTAAAACATAAGAAAGCCAAAGTGTATTGCTCCTGGTAAATCCACGGCCTGAAAAATGACGGGCAGTAGCTGTATGTAAGGTTATAGTATCATCAATTACTACTTTGTCATTCCAATCTTTTTCAATGATTTTTGAAGTGTCAAATTTCCAATGCTCAAAATGAGAACCTACCCCCAGACCACAGACTATATGCTTGATTTTAGACTTCAATTTCATTATAGTTTCATAATCCAAATGGTCATAATGATCGTGGCTGATGAGTAAATAATCAATATCAGGCATATCATCAACCGAATAAATATCGGTTCCTAAAAATGATTTATTTGAATAAGGTATAGGGGAAGCATTCCCGCTAAACACAGGGTCAATTAAAAATCGCATTCCGTTAAGCTGGATAAAATACGATGAATGCCCGAACCACACCAATACATTTTCAGTAATCGGTATAGTTTTTAAATCAGTCTTTATGGAAGGGATAGTATCGGTTGGATTTGTTCGTGAAAACTTTGTAAAAGCGAAGTCATAGGCTACGCTTGTCAGAGAATATCCTTCGGTAACATACGGTGTAAAGTGGATATTTTGAAATTTTCCGTCTTTGAAATTGGGTGATTGTTTTATCAATTCAAGTCGCTTGCCACTGGGTGCTTTTCCAAATTTCGGATGTTGCATATAGGCAATGGTTGTTATTATCAGCAGCAATACTACACTTAGTAATACTATCATCGTAGTTTTTATAAGTTTCTTAATTCGATTCATTTGGGGTAATGTGCCTTAGTACTTCGGGCTAAAATTTTATCAAGCACTCTGTCGGGCAAAATCCAATTTAAAAATCTGACCATAGCCGCATCCCGTCCAATTGTGTAGCGTGCACGTGGTCGCTTCATTGGTAATGTCCAACATGACAGGCTCTATATTCTTACCTCGGATAGCATCGGCATCAATTTCACGCCTTACACCTGCAAGCACATGGAAACCACAGCTGGCGAGTTCTTTTGCAGTTGCGTTGCCAATACCTGTAGAGGTGCCTGTGACTACAATAATCCCGTTTTGCAGGGTTTCAGTTTTGTTCCCTGATTGCATCATTTTTCGAAGATGTATTTTAATGTGCAAGAATACGTCGTAAGTTTGCAACCTACAAGTATAGAGTATACTCTATGGTATAAATATATTTTCAACAATATAACTGAGCGATGTTAATTAATGAATTGTCAAAGCTAACAGGGGTTTCCATCCATACATTACGCTACTATGAAAATTATGGATTGATAACAGGCATGTCGGATGATTCTGTCAAATCCAATAATTACAAACAGTATGATGAGCTTGTTGCCGAAAAAGTCGAATGGATAGTCCAGGCTAAAAAAGCTGGGTTCACTTTGTCAGAAATAAAAAAATCACTGAATGATTGGTTTAGCAATAAACTGTCGGCAAGTGAGAAGATTGAAATAGTACAAAATAAAATCCGTGATGTAGATACAAAAATCCGTGAGCTGAAGCAAGTCCGAAATTTCTTAGTCTCCTCATTAAAGGATGTTGAGAATGGGGATTGTTGAGTTGCCTTTTCGTGTTATTCTTTCGGTTAACCTGGCACGGGGCATCAGGACACGGTGGTGGGAGACCTGTATGCGGTGGCGAAGGCGCGCCCAGTGAACTTATAAATTAGCGGGGCCGTCTACACGATTAGCTGTTGTATTGTTGGTTCAGGCTCCTTGCTATCCTGAATCCTAAATCATCTATTTTAAATCTCACGGGATGACTATCCCCTAAATTTTATTCCTCGAGCTCAGCCTGTTTGGCAATCAATTTTAAATCCTTTATTTCTAAAATAGTTGCGCTGTACCCAAGTGTCAGTATTCGAATTAATGCAGTTGCGATTTCATCATAAGTCAAGGTTTTATTGGGAAAAACAAAAGGATAGATAAGATTAAGTCCTTTATAAATCCACCTCACATTTTTTTGTGCTTTCATCGGAATAATAAAACCTGGCCGAAAGCTGTAAACAGCTTTAAAATGCAGCTCATTTAATGCGTTCTCCGTTTTGCCTTTTATCCTTGCCCACATTATTTTCCCCTTTTCCGAACTGTCGGCATAAACTCCCGATAAGTAAAAGAAAACCATATCCGCATTCAAATAGGCAAGTTCCTTTGCAAACAGTAGTGTGGTATAAAAAGTGATGTGGTTGTATTTATCCTCATCCATGCCAAAGGAACTTATCCCTGCGCAATAGAAACAGCCATCGTAGCCGGTTAGTTGGTCGCTATGGGCAGCTAGATCTGTAAAATCTTTTACAATCAGTTCAGAAAGTTTGGGATGCGTCAACGGTGAAGCTCTTCTATTCACCATCAATATGCCGGTAATATCGGGATGATCAAGAGAAGCCAGTAAAACGCCTTCCCCAATCATTCCTGTGGCTCCTGTTATTATTATTTTCATTTTCTTATTTCTATTCCGCTTCCCATCAGCGTTCAATCATTTTCCAAAACATAGAGAATGTATCCTCAATGATGCGGTGTTGTTCTTTTTTGGTGAATTGATTTGAAGAAAGGTATTGATTCACACCAACTACCTGATTACTGATCAAAGCGTACAATAAATTCACATCATTATCAGCGATCTGTTGCTCCTTGATAGCCGAACTGAAAAGCTGTAACACAGGTGCTATCTGAGCCGAAATTTCTTCAGCCCCAATTTTTTTCAGATAGGGTGAATTGGAAAACTGTGCCAGAAACAAAAACTCCTTGGGATTACGAAGCGACCATTTGAGTGATTCTTCATAGTAAGTTTTGATGACTTCCTTTGTCGATTTAGCTTCCGCCAATACAACCTGAATACTTTCTGCTGCCTGTCCCTTTAATTTCAGGTAAAGTGAAATGATCAACTCATCTTTAGTTGGAAAAAAGTAAAACAAAGTCCCTGTTGCTATACCTGCCTCTTTTGCAATTTTGCTTGTAGGTGTATCGTTAAATCCCTGTGACACAAATAATTCCAATGCAGTTTGAAGTAGTTTTTCCTTTTTATCCATGGATTAAGATTAATTTTTGAAGGCAATTGAAGTATAAAAGCACTTATATACCCCGCTCCCATTCTAATGTGATTAACTATTACTTTATATCATCCATCGGGCCACAGAATAATTCATTCACCATAATAGTATCCAAATATTCATAAAGCCCACTGATTAAGCCATCCTTAAAGGTCAAAAGCAACATCACATTGTTTTCGTAAATACGACCATCCTTTCGCGTGCCCCGGATATGAACATAAAGCACTGCCCGCTCACCATCTGCAGTAATAGATTTAAGCGTCATTTTCATCCCTTCTGGGAATCGTTCTGCCACTGTGCCCCATAATTTTGCCTGGTTTTCCGGTGATTGGTAACCTCCAAACGGCCAGGATCCCTCACCACTCAGCCAATAAACACAATCAGGCGTTTTTAAGCCGGTCATTTCACCGAAGTTCCCGGCCACCATTGCATTGAAATATTTTTCTGCGGTTTCTTTTGTTTGCATAGCTGATAATTTAGTGACTGTTTAGTCAGTCATACAAATGTACACTAATTTATTTGCCCACAAAATCTGTAATGCTTTTAAAAAACTTGTAACGCGGGAATTGAAAAGAGAATTCTTCCGATAGAGTCGATTCCCTGTACAGTTTTTTTGACCGGGGTGAAAAGAAGCTTTTACCCGGTTCATTTTGTCTCAGGCTATGAGAAGTTTAAAAGGCTTTACTTATTCCGCACTTGATTCTACTGAGAGTAATAATGCAAGGGATGACCAAATGAGTGACAACTTTTTATGGCTGAAGAATAATATTTTCCCTAAGGAAAAAATAATTGTCTGGGCGAGTAATTCCCATTTGTTTAAGGAGTATCGAAATTTAATCTATCCTATAGAAGAAATGTACCCCTGTTCAGATGTGCAGAATATTGATCAGTATGCGATGTAAATCCATACGCACTGGCATGGTAGACCTGTCAGTCATTATGGTCATTTATCACTTGGCCTGATAATCCTGTTCATTTCTACTCCCCCATTTCCTTTACCCTTTTCTACCATGAACTTTTGATATGGACCGAATAGACGGAAATATTACTTTCTCTCTGCTTTTTGTTGGGGAATGCCAGTGTTTTCTGAATCCTATGATGCATTTATTGTTTTTCTGGAAGAAAAGCGGATATACATATAAAAAAAACAGAATACCGAAACAGTTATCTGCCTATTTTGGAATCTGATGGTTGCTTTCTAAATTCCCAAAAAGCTTTTTCCATGTCCAAAGTCCTTCTCGAGCATATCCGAAAATTTATCTCTTTAACACCAGTCCTTACCCTACAAATCCCGGGATACTTCGAGCGTTTGGAAGTTGGCAAAAAAGAAATTCTTCTACCCGCCAACCACCTCTGTGACCACTTGTTTTTTGTGGAAAGAGGTTGTATCCACGCTTTTTTCGTCGATCAACGCGGCGTTGAAAAATCCATTCAATTTGCCCTGGAGAATTGGTGGATCAGCGATTACCAAGCTTTTTACAAAAAGAAGGTGACCGATGCAACGATCCAGACTGTTGAAGATTCGGTAGTGTGGAGTATTTCACGGGAGAAATACACTGCCTTGCTGAAAGATCATCCGGAAATGGAGTCCTACTTTCGCCAAATGTATGAGATCGGCTATGGAGCCGTGATTACCCGGCTAAAATACCTTTTCAATTATTCCAAGGAGGAAATCTTCTACAACTTCAGTGAGCAGTTCCCCTACTTTGTGCAGCGTGTACCACAGTATATCCTCGCCACCTACCTGGGGCTGACACCTGAATATCTCAGTAAACTACGAGCGAAAAGACGATCTTAATCCAGTTCAAGTTTTTTCGGATTTGAGGCGAATACCTTTAGCCTATATTTCAACAAAACCGATAAAAACATGGAAACCAGACTGCAAATCGACCAAGTAGAACCGAAAGGCTATCAATCACTTTTCGGAATGGAGAAGTATCTCCAGCAATCCGAACTTACTTCCACTCATAAGGAACTGATCAAAATCCGGGCTTCCCAGATCAACAAATGTGCATTCTGTATCGACATGCACACGAAAGATGCTTTGAAGCAGGGCGAAAAAATCCAACGGATTCTATTGCTGAATGCCTGGAGAGAAACTGACCTTTTCACTCCCGAGGAAAAAATACTTCTCCAGATCACCGAGGAAGTCACGCTGATCAGCGAAAAGGGACTGAGTGAAGAGAGCTACAATCAAGCGTTGAAGGCTTTTGGAGAAAACTACCTTGCCCAGGTAATCTTGGCGATAATCGCCATCAATGCATGGAATCGGCTGTCTGTCAGCACCAACAAGCCCATCCCCAACTAATCGCTCTGACCTTGGTTGAAAAGGCTGGATTTACCTTTGCGGAATCTGGCCTTTTGCTTGCTGTGGCTGAAAAGGATTAGGGTATTAAACCTCAATTTTAACCATGGTCCGACTCCCCCATAGCATGTCGTTCTATTTCGTAATTCAATTCAGCACCTAAGAGAACTATAAAAGTGCTGATAAAAAGCCACAACATAAGAAAAATAACTGCCGAAAGAGACCCATAGATTTCACCTAAATTCCAGAAGTTACGGATGTAAAATGAAAATCCCCAGGAAGCCAGAAGCCACAAAGAGGTGGCTAAAACAGCACCCGGGATGACCCAGCTAAACCCGGGTCGCCTTCTTTTTGGTCCAAAATTATAAATCAGACCAATACTCCCCACCAGAATAACACCCATGACTAGCCACCGCGACCAACTTATAAGGTTTTCAATGTGATCGGGTAAACCTATTTTCTCAATGATTGCCGGGAATGCCACGATCAAGGCGGCACTTAGAATGATTAGTAGGATAGCACCAAAAGTGAATAATAATGTAAGCCCGTTGTTTTTTATGATCCCCCTTTTATTTTCGGTTTCATAGGCAATATTTACTCCCATAAACAAAGATTTTGTCCCAAGATTGCCAATCCAAATGCCCAGCAGAATTCCGAAAAAAGTTCCCCAGCCAAGGGATTCCCCCTCGGGTTTGATAAAGTTATCCACCCGGGATTGAAGGATTTCATGGGTTTGCTCCGGCATCATAGAACTGATTTTGGATACCTGTTCCTCAATTTGCTGAGGATCCATTACAAACCCATAGATGGAAATGAGTGCCATAATTGCAGGAAAAATGGCTAAAAAACCAAAAAAACCCACTCCGGCCGAAACAATTACCACATTATTTTCGCCTATACGTTCTTTTACCTTTATAAAAATGCTCTTCCATTCAGAGAATGATAGTTTAGAAATGGATTGAACCGTTTTGTACATAATTCTAGCTTCGGTGAAATCGTCACTCAAGATACAGAATGCTTTTTTCTGCTTTTAACTAATCCCAACTATCTTTATTGACAAAGGAATAAATACTTTTCCAAGTCAGTAAAAAAAGAATGGTAAAGTCCATGCCTGCTAAGTATGATTATCTGCTTTATCTGACTCATAGGTCTAGGTTTTTCAGCCGAGGGATCATTGCTCGCGGTTATCGAACTTCTGAAAGTACCAATCGCTAAGTTCACAATTGCAAAAGGGGTCAAAATCAAACCCCAATCGCAACCCAGAACTTAAAAATGGCTGAGCAGTACAAATACCTAGTCTCTTTTATTGATGCCCAACGGGGCAGAGGGAAAATACAGCTTAACTACCAATGGCCTTCATTTAGAATTTGGTATTTCAGAAATTCATCCTGCACAAAACGAGCCGAAAACGACTCGTCTATACCGGCACAGTGTGAACAAAAAAGGTGGCGCAATGAGACCGAAAAGAGTGGCACAAATCAAACCGCTATATCCAATAACCCCTCCTCGGAGTAGTCAAATCGCTCGTGTCGACTGGGTGGGATTTGTAATTCCACCTGAATATTCATAATAATATACAATTGGTGTAGAATCCTACGATCACACACCGGTATATCCACCAGGACTTCAGAATATACAAACTACTAAAATGAAATCTCATCTATGCCTCTTTTTTCAAGGACATTTTCTTTAAGCAATCTTCAAATTCTGCTTTTTCTTTATAAGTCAGCAAAAGATTTAAAACCAGACGTTCGCCAGTGAACTCCATCGTAAAAGTCCAGACTGTCTGAATGTCCACTGAAACCTTATTCTTGTCCTCTAAGCTGTAGTGGAGCATTTCATCAAGCATGTAAACTGTTCCCCGGTGATGAACTCTTTCTTCTTCAAAATCAAAAAATGTAGAAGTGAATTTTGGTTCAGCAAGGAAACTCACTATCATTAAAATAAAGGACACAATAAATAATACTATAAAAAACGGATAGAGATACGGCGGTAAACCAAATTTTTGAATCCAATTAAATGTATTATGAGGGAATTTAAAGGGAAAACCATATAAGAATAATGTACTCAGCACAAGTAAGTACGGAGCCCTTTTACTGACAAAGAACTTTATTGGGTCAAAATTTTTTATTTCCATTGCTAAATCCCACGAGCTTGATTGGTAATCCGGTCACCCTGCCCCATTCAAAAGCTGTTCTTTTTTTCTCATTGTAAAATCTCCTGTTCCAGGTGTTATCCAATAAGGAATAATGCCTTTCCATACCAACACTTTCTTTTTGAATCTCCAAACACCCGAAATGGTTTTCTTATCCCTCGAGAATTCTCCAACATACATTATAGTTGGATGTAGCTTATTCTTATCAAGAACATGTTCTTTATTGCTACTCATTTCAGCATAAATTGGCATGTTCTTATTAAAAGATACTTCGGAATCAGAATACTTTCCGGAAATTCTTCCAATTCCCGGTGTACCGCCTGTTGACAGATTATCCTCAACACTCCCCTCAAATTTCTTTCCTTTTACTGATGTGATGTTTATAGTAAATTCAACTTCCTTAGTTTTTTCATCCTTAAAATCATCCGTTATGTTGTATCTATATGTCCCAATCCATGTACCGGGTAAATTCACTTTACCTTCATCAGTTAGTGGATTTAAAATTGAAGAATCCAAGTTAACAGGAGAGTCAGAGATAGCAATTAATTCTTCTTCTACTAGACTATAAAGCTCCTCTAGAATTGCTTTATCCAAATTTATAGGAATTCCAGTTCTAGGATATTTTGAAGCTATCAAATGAATGAATTCAGCAACTGTCCTTTGGCCTTTTGCTTCTAAATATATCTTTTGAGGCCAATAATCCATTGTTATGAATCTTGGTGACTTACTATCTACCACATGGATCATGTCGGGAGTTAACCAATCCCATCTTTCTAATCTATAAAAATATTTATTCTTGAGTTCAGATGATTCTAGTGTTTGAAATTTCATTTAGTGTATCTTTATATAGAGCATATCGGTTTGAATAAATCCAGGGTAGCTTCGTCGGTGGTTTTTAAAGGAACAAAATGATTCTATGTCAACCGTAAAGCCCCAACCGTAGTGCGATTAAAGCCAACTTGAGTTATTTTTTGTAGTACGTTTTTCTTTTTTCCTAGTCCATCTTCCCGATTTGAAAGCCAGTCTCCATATTTATTTCTTAGTTGATCTCGGATCTTCGTCGATTGGACGATTATGTCAACTCCACCGTCATAGGGGGCAATCACACAATTTCGAGAAGGGCAGATAAACATTGCTCTAATTTCATCGTCCGCAATTTTCTTTAGCAGCTCATTCCTTTTATTCCTTCGCCAGGTATCGGCTTTGAGAAAAATATCGAGGTACAATTCGTCTTGTTGTTCCTCTGGACGTTCCTTTTGAAGATCAATTGTCATTATTTTTTGAAATTCCACGAAGTCGCTCATTTCCCTATAGTTGAGGTTAATTAGGTCGTCATCTACGTAAAGTCCGAAGGCTAACATTATTTCAGTTCCTTCTCCGATCAAGTCGGTGATCAACTGATTCTGCCTTTCAAAAATTATTTGATATTCAATTTCGTCTTCAGCATATCTTTTTGATTCGGGAAGACTATGAATTCTAAACCATCTGTCAGGATATACCCATTTAAGTTCATGTCCTATCAGATACGCTTCTGGGTATACTCTTTTCCAATAATCTATAAATTCGGATTCTGTCATTTTAAATGCGCAGGACATACACTAGACCTAGTTGTTGTTGGCAAGCGTTTCTTATTCTATCGATATTATAATTTTTTCTGGAATTTCTATTACCTCAGGTCCTTCTATAGGCATGGGTGATATCGGGTTTAAAATTGTGTCATTTTCAAAGAACGCGAGTAATTGCTCATCTAGCGTGTAAACAGTGTCGTTTCCGCTAATCAGGAAATCTAACATATTTTTTTTCTGCGAATGACCAGGAAATTCTGCTACTATCCCATATTCAGGGCTGTAGATATAAATCTGGTTCCAAGGCCAATCATTGTGGTAGATGCTAATCTTTGAAAATTTTATTTCCTTACCAGATAAGTTAAATGAAGAGTGCCTTCCTATTGAAATCTCAAATTCGCCTATAAGAAACTCCTTTGGATCATTTAAATGATATGCATTTTTAGACTTTAACATGGAGTCAATCTCGATCAAAAACTCAAGAGTCGAATTATTATAAGGAAATCTACCTAGGGTATCGACAATCGCTAAATGTCCATCATGATATTCTTCTATAGTTTTCCATCCAACAATCGTTGGCTTCTCGCTTTTTTCACATGAAAAAAGTATCATAAGAAATGCTGGAAAAAAAATGTATTTATCTTTCATATTGATTTGCCAACACATGTGGTTACCACTTCCCTATTGCCTCTATATAGCCATTGTACACAAGTCTTTCGGACGCTGCCGATACCAAATTAAGAATTTCGTCTATCCTGTCAAGCAGGCTTTGGATGTTTTTATTGGAATTGAAATTACCCGAAAACAAGACCCGGGCTTCAATGTGTCACAGTATACAAGCCTTGTGCTGCCTGTCCTGAGAATCGGGGTACGGTGATGTGAAACTTGTGCGTCGAGGAGTAGGCGCACCTCGTCAGCTTAACAGTTGGCGAGGCCGTCTACTTGATTGGCAACTGGCTTTTTATTCCCACCATTCTTTCTGTTTTTTAGCTTTATCATTTGGTTTAATTGCTAAATTCGGCGACTTATTTTTTAAAGCAATATCCAACCAACCTTTATTCCAATATTTCTCAGACACATTAAATTCACCAACCCCAATATCAAAATCTTTATTTGCATTGGGTACTCTATAATCAGCCCAATTACAAATCTTTTTTTTACTCCCTGTTAAATAACTTTCCCAAATCCCAACAAAAGCATTGTTAAAACAACCATCTGAAATGAATTCAATATTATCATATTCTATCTGATTCTTTGAATTCAAATACCATTTGGTGTAAAGTTTACCTTTAAAAGTTCCACTGTGATCTTGTTCCTTATTCTCTTTAAATTCGTAGTTAGCAATTAATACCCCTTGTGAGTTAATTCCCTTGTCTGCAAATTCATCGTCAACTCCATAATGGAGTTCCTTAACTTCATAAATTTCTACCAAGCTAATTGTTCCTTGAAAATGACAGATTGTTTCATTAACATTTGACTTCCCAAAAATTAAATATTCATTTTGATTTTCTAGCTTTTTCTTAACCGTTAACAGCTTTATTCTTATTCTTTGGTGATCATCTCCGATTATTCCATAGATATCGCTATTTTCCGTTTTCAGCCAAATATTTGAAAAATCAAACTGAATGTATTTATCGATAACATTTTCTGTTTGTAATTCACTGCCAAGCATAAAGTCAATCAGAAACTTTTCCCTTGATTGAGCAAACAAAACATTCGTTATAAATAGTAATATGATGATTGTTCGTTTCATTTTTAAGTTTGATGCCAACGTTTTGCTATATGCAGTCAGGGATTTTAACCACTGAAGTTCCTACGAAGAACTGAACTTCAAATTTAGCACTTTTCTGTCCTACGAAGCACGAAACGCTGCTTGCGTGTAGGTGCTGTTAGCGTGTCGTGCTTTTCTTTCTATTTAGTTCGATAAATTCCAAGACAAAATCCGCTCTTTTACTTACAGATATTTTTGGTAATTCGATAATTCTATAACCGTAGTTTTTGTACGTTTCGCTCATTCTTTCAAATGTTAAAACCGCTTCTTTCCAATCTTGTTTTCGCTCGTTATCAGTTTCGTAAATCTCTTGCCAAGGTGGAAGCATAAATACATTTTTATTATACCTCCAACTTTCTGCATAGGATTTCATTGGTTCACTTATTTCCGATTCAATTAATTCTGCGTAGCAAACTGTGTCTAAGAATCCACGGTCAAAAAAAATCGGATTTTCTTTATTCGCGTTTTTGTCAATTTCCTCAAAACTGCTTATCGAACGGTCAAACATCATTTCTTTATACAAGTTCTTGTTTTCCCAAGGCAAAGCTTTTCCGTTGTCTTTTTGCTGTTCTTTTATTAATTCACGAGCGATTTCAGGAACGATTTCATAATTTCTCCTTTTTAGTTCTTCCAATAAAGTCGTTTTCCCTACTCCTGGACCTCCTGTTATGACATAGAAATTATTATTTTCCTTTAGTTCAATCATTGTTGATTTCGATTCGTTTTATATGACGCACAATGGGGTCAGGCAAGGGTATTTCACCCTCACCTTCCCACAGAACCGTGTGTGAGACTCTCATCCGTCGCGGCGGACTCTTCATGCCTGCCGGCAGACAGGTTTGTAAATCGCTTGGTACTAAAAGTACTTAAGGTTGGACCAATTTCCAATGCTTAAACAAGCCTGGAGAAGTCTTATACTGGCGCTTCAGCCATCTGACTGCCGCCATTTTATAAAGTCCTTTCTCCCATTTTACCCATTTGAGCAAACGATGATTGAGTTGATTCCATACTTCGTACATAGACTCTCCCCCTCTAGGTGTAGTCAAAACTTTCGTGGTGACTGGGTGAAGTTTGCCCGCCCTACAAGCTGGCCCAAGGCCAAAATCTTCCTCTGGAAGATTTCTTGACACCTTTTCCTACCCTGATATCCGAGCCAATTTACAATTAGCATTCCTTCCTCCTCCCATCCTTCCCGATATCGCTTTGCTCATCGGGACAGGCTCCCCTTGAAGAGAAGGCGATCGTAAGATGGTATTTTTGAAGCTAGTGCTTCCACTAGATTGAAAGATTCTCCGGAATTTAAGCCCGGATAGGTGCTAAAAGTTGGTTGTTCTACCTCACCCCTTCCCTCTCCTAAAGAGAGAGGGCGATCGTGAGTTGTATTATTCAAGCTAGTACCTCCACTAGATTGTAAGGTTTCCCGGATTTAAGTCCGGAAGGATGATAAAAGTTGGCTGTGCTTTCTGCTGATAAAGATCAGTGGTAAGAAAGGGAATAAAATGATAGGAAACCAGCCCGCAGGCTGGCTACATCGCTAAATCCTTCGCTACAAGCTGGCCCTTCGCTAGATTAATCCACTGGATTTACGATAGAGAAGGGACTGAAGGTTTTGCTAAACAAGAGAGAAAAACCAAACCGCCGATGGCCAAAAGAACCAAAAAGCCACAGACTAACGAAGAGAAGCTATTGGAGGAGCTAGCCTCGCTGAGAGCAGAAAATGCGTATTTAAAAAAGCTGTATGCCTTAATTCAAGCCGACAAAGAGAAAGAAGAAAGCGGAACTCATCCAGGAATTAAGGCAATCCCATGCACCCTCTTACTTATTGAAGCATGCGGGAATGGCCAGAAGCACGTTTTATTATCACTTTAAACCCGGATTTTGCATTAGGTTTCGTTATAGCCTGTCCCGATTTTTATCGGGAAGGACATTAATTGCAAGAAAATCAGGCTGTTTGGAGACTGAGTCCGCCGCAGCGGATATGGTGAAGTCGAAAATTGCAACGCAGTGACTGATTTTGAAGCAATTATTGGTCGCAATAGAAATGCATAATGCGGGTTAAACAATCTAGAAAGCCCGATAAGCATGTAGAGGCCAAGGTGATTTGAGTGTTCCTATTCTACTCATCAACATAGAAAAGCAGAATAGTACACTACAAATGATTGGTGTTGTCCCCATCCTTTATTAGTTAAAACTGTCAAACATATCCACGATATATTTCAAACCATCTGGTTTGTGAAGTTCTACCGTATTTTGTATTGTAATAGCTGTAACTTCTTTTGCTCTTTCAAACATTCTGGTTTCGTAGTTTTCAAAAGCTGATTTTATATTTTCTGAATGAAGTAGCGCTTCGCTTAATTCCAACGCATCAAGCATGGCCATATTTACACCTTCGCCTGCATAGGGTGGCATCCGATGGGCTGCATCGCCAATGATGGTTAGATTGCTTTGAGTTGTCCAATGTTGGTCTGAATTATAATGATACAATGGTCTTGGCACAGTAGTCATTTTACTTGTTGCAAATAGTTCGTGATAAATTGAATTCCAATTTGAAAAATTTGTCTCGAACCATTTTTTAACATCTGCTAAATTTTCAAAATTGATTCCGCATTCCTTCACCCAATTTTTATTTACTTTTTCGCCCGTATAAAAGGCAATACTTCCATCGCCTTTGGTGCTTAAAATAATTGATTGTTCATTTCCAAACGCAAATATTTTTCCACCTTTAAGCAGTTTGAAAATGTTCGGTGTGTTTTTCTCTGCATCATAAATATTGCCTTCAATAATAGTAACACCTGAATAAACTGGTTTTATGTCACTTAAGTAAGGTCTGATTTTGGAATTAGCGCCATCTGCTCCGATTACAATATCTGCATAATAATGATTGTCATTTTTGAAAAGAAGCTGCCAACCATCATTTTCCTTTTCCATTGAGACAAATTGACTATCCCAAACAACGGTGTTGGGTTGTAAGGATTCCAATAAAATTTTTCTTAAAGGACCTCTGTCAATTTCAGGACGGTGCTCTGCACCATACTCTTCGGTATGGTCATCCATATGGATATTTCCATTATTGTCCATTATTCTTAGCTTCCCCGCATCAGGTAAATAATGAGCGTAAAATGCATCTAAAAGATTCGCTTTTTTAAGTGCTGCTAAACCCGATTCTTCGTGTAAGTCAAGATTGGCGCCTTGAACCCGGGCATCTTTGTTGATGTCCCGTTCGTACACCGTTACGTTACAACCACCTTGTTGTAAAAGTCTTGCCAATGTTAAGCCCCCGGGGCCTCCACCCACAAGAGCAATTTTTTTGTCTTTGATATTCATTACCGTAAAGTTTTAATTACGGCACAAAATTACTTCTCAGGTAAGGTTGAAAATTGTATAAATCGGTCGTTTTGGTTTTTGGATAATTGTTTAGGGTTTACTCCCGCCAACTTTTTTACTTCTTTTATAAAATGGGCTTGGTCAGCAAAATTTTGCTCTGGGAAAAGTTTGCCCTCTTTGATATGTTGAAATGAAGCTCTGAACCGGAGAATATTGCAGTAGGCTTTTAAGGGAATGCCATATTGATGATTGAAATAACGATTGATTTGTCTACTGCTCCAAAAAACCTTTTCAGAAAGTTCCTCCACTGTCATTGCTCCGTTTGAATTGTATATCAATTCAAATAATTTTTGTTTTTTGCTGTCTAATTCTTTTGGTAATAGTGATTTGATTTTTTGCGTTGCTTTTTGGCAGAATAATTCAAAATCTAAAAGATCTGATGAGCTAAAATCCCAAAAGTCATCAGATACATTTTTCCCCTTGTTCAATAAGTCTGAAATATTCTCTTTCAATAAATATTCTGTCGCAAGTGGTTTAAAACTTATTGCAAAGGTTATTCTATTGGCTTTAATTGTAGAATGTTCAGGGTTTGTCCCTATTCCTAGAAGTGTAATATGAAAAGGTTCGATTGCTGATTGTGTAAAAAACAGATCTACTCTTCCGTCAGGTAAAATGATAACTTGCTTGTCGCTGTCATTTGGGTTATGTAACATCCAAAAACTCTCTACAAAGTCGGATAGTGATTTGTCAGGTTTTACAGATTTGTATTCTATATCTCTACTATTCAATTTTTGCCGTTGTTGATGGTTGGTGGGGTGTCGCTCTAAACTTGCCACTAATCGGGTCAGGCACGGGAATTTCACCCTCACCTTCCCACAGAACTCCCGCAAAACGGGTCAGGCTGTGCGTGAGACTCACATCCGCCGGATGTATACGCTTCATTTCGTCAAGTCTATCTTATAAGGATTTAAGCCTCCTATGTGCATACATGTCTTTAGTCCTTAGAGGATAGTTGGGATTATTTCTTTTTAAGGTCAAGGTGATCAAAATGAAAATCACTGCTTGGTAAATTAAATTTAAAACTATTTATAGCTTGGTCAGCCCCCCATTCAAATATAAGTTCACTTGCTGAAATGAATGTGTCATTGAAAATTATTTTAAGCGTGTCCCTGCTTACATAATAAGGTGGCAGAATAGTACTTCTTAATGTAGAAGTATCTAGTTATTAAGGCCTTCGATCCACCTCAGAAATTCGCTGGCCTTCGCTTTACTGACCACAATAGCTTCGGGGGTATCCACGCTAAGCTTTGTAACGAGTTTGCGCGAAAAATGCCGTTCAATACTCACAACGAATTGCTTGTTAATGAGGAATTGGCGGTTGGCTCGGTAAAATAGCTCTGGGTCAAGTACCCGTTCTACTTCATCAAGGCTGGAAGCAAAAAAGAAACGCTGGTTTGTCCGGGTAGTGATTTTAACTATTGTTTTGTCCAGATAGAAATAAGCGATATCCTTCACTCGCAGAGGGATAATCTTTTCCTTATATTCTACGAGTATTGTTGATTTGAACACTTTTGTCAGCTGCGAGGATATCTGTCCAAGGGTTCGCGCCGCATTTGCCGGCTCAAATGCTGTCTTCATCTGATGATATTGGGCCAGTGCAGTTGCGCCCTTTTCACTGGTGACCGGTTTAAGCAAGTAACTGACCGCGTTCGTATCAAATGCCTCCATCATGTATTCGTCGAAAGCGGTGCAAAATATGATTGGGCTGCTTATCGTTACCTGATTGTAAATTTCAAAGCACATTCCATCGGCAAGTTGAATATCGGAAAATATCAGGTCAACAGGCGGCTCTTTCGAAAGATAGGACACGCCCTGCTCAACCGAGTCAAGGATGGCAACAACAGAGAGTTTACCATCGATTTCAAGCAAAATTCGTTCTAGCTCTTTGGCAGCCTTCTGTTCATCTTCTATAATTAAGATGTTCATAGTGTGTTAATAGGAAGTTTTACGCTGAATGATTGCCCGGTTTTCTCGATGATAATGTCCTTGTCAAAAAGCAGGCGATAACGTTGTATTACATTGCCGAGGCCTACCCCGGTCGAAAATGGTGAGAGCGACTTGGGTTGATAGTTGTTGGAAACAACCAGATCCCGGCTTCCTTCATTATAAATGCTGATGTTCAGTGGCCGGGAAACCGAGGCAACGTTGTGCTTGATCGCATTTTCAATTAGGAGTTGCAGTGTGAGCGGGGGCAAAAGGCTTGACAGCAGTTGACTATCCACTTGTATCACTATCTCCAAAGCGGACTCCATTCTTGCTTTTATGATATACAAATACGATTCAATGAAGGTGAGTTCCTGCTCCAGTGTCGCTGAATCCGCCTTTTTGTAGGTCAGTAAATAGCGGTAAACATTTGCCAGTTCCGAGATATACTCCTTTACTTCCTTTTCACGCGTGATCGAACTAAGGGTATTTAGCGTATTAAAAAGAAAGTGGGGACTTAGTTGCTCTTTTAGAGAAGAGATGTTAGCAGCAAGTTGTACCTGTTTCAGCCGTTCGATCTCAAGACTGTGTTTTTGCTTTTCAGACAGGACGTGCAGATAATAAGCGAGAAAATAATAAAACGAGCTAAGCAGAAAAGCTCTGAAAAACATGATGAAATATCTTTTGATGCCGGGTTCGGCTGCTTGTTGGAGCACGTAGACAGTGAAGTGGTTGAAAGCCCAATCTTCGATAATACCCAACAAAGCGGTGACGGCGATGCATGCAGCAATAAGAATCTTCGATTCCAAGAACCACATTCTTTTGGTGTTGTTCAGCAATGCATTCATGACCACCCATATTGAGATATTATAGACAAAGGCATATACAAGGCTAAGCGCATGTAAATACCATCTCACATCAGTCGTGAGCGTAATTCGAAAAGAAAGGGTAATCAGCGACAGTGCAGCGGCAATACCGAAACCAAATTTCCAATTGATATTTTTCACAAGGGCAAATTTAAACCATTACATAACAGATCAATCAGGAAAAGTTCGTAAGGCGGGCAGGTTGGCTTCCGAAGCGGGCATTTCTGATTTGTAAAAATGGCATAGTCTAGTTAGGCTGTACTTTATTAGTGGGTTTCAATTGGACTTGCAAAGTGACAGTTTAGGGAATCTGCCCGTCTCCCCTTGTGTTTTGCCCGCTTCATGCAAAATGTACTTTTAGCCTTGCGGGCATCTCCGCTGCTTTGCACAGTCAAAGTCAGAACAGGGCCAACAATTCTTCTTTCCGGAACCTCGGAGCCGTTGTTCAAAAAAAAATTGCAGATGAAATCGAGCATGAGGAAAACCTCACACACTGGGATGATTATAACCTTGCGAGATTCTCCCGATGAAAAATCGGGACAGGCTATATGGCCTTTAAGAAAAAAATATAATCATATGAAATATAAAATCCTTTTCACTCTACTTGCAGGTTGGATAAGTGATAGTCAAGGACAAGACCATTTCTCACTCCGGCAAAGCATAGACTATACCTTGAAGCATCATCCTTCTCAGACGGTGTACACTAACAATATTGGTATTGCAGAGGCGAATAGCGTTCAAACGATGGCAGGTTATCTGCCACAGGTTTCCGGTTCAGCAACATTCACCGATAACCTGAAGTTGCAAACTAACGTGTTGCCCGCTGGGATATTCGGCCCCGAACCGGAAGAAATACAGTTGGGGACCAAGTACAACAGTAACCTGGGAATCGATGTAAGCCAAACACTTTACGACCCGGGGAAAATCGCCGGAATCAGGGGGAACAAACCCTATATAGCCATATCACGCCTACAACAAGAACAAAATGAGGAGGATATCGCTTACAACACAGCAAACGCCTATTTCCAGGTGTTGATCTATGAAGAGCAAATAGCCATACAGACAGCGAATAAGATCAAGTACGAAGAAATGGTTAAAACCCTGCAGTACCAATTTGAAAAAGGCACTGTGCTTGAAAAGGATGTCGATCGGGTTAGGGTTAACCTGAATGCTGCAAACTATCAACTGGAAGACGCTAAGACAAGACATCACTTAGCTATCAATACTTTAAAAAATGCTATGGGCCTGCCGATTGATGCTAACCTGGCAATAATAGATTCGATCAACTATGAGCAGTTTGCTGAACGCAATGAGGACGACGCTTTTGAATTGGGGGCTTTAACAGAGGTAAAGATCGGCGAAAAGTCGATCGAGCTTCAGCAGGTGAACCTGCTGACAAAGCAGGCCGGTTACCTACCTTCCGTCAGCTTTTTCAGTAAAATCGCAGCACAGTCGCTTGCCAATGATTTTTCGGATGCTTTCTCGTCATGGAAGAGTTTTTCCTATGTGGGACTATCGGTCAGCGTGCCGATTTTCAGTGGGTTCCGCCGCCAGAGCCAAGTTAAAGAAGAACGGCTAAAGCTTGAAAATGAAAAGCATAATCTCCAGATCCGGGAACAGTCCTACAATCTGCGGTTTGAGAACGCAAAAACCTCGGTAGGTACAGCATATGGCAATTATCAAAGTAATAAGGACAATATGGCCTTAGCCCTAAAATTGCGAAAAGTTACGGAGTATCAATATCAGCGTGGTGTAGCTACATTAACTGATTTTCTCAACGATGACACGGCCTACAAATCTGCCCAAAGTAATTATATCAATAGTCTTTACAACCTGATTGTAAGTCAACTTGAGTTTCAAAAATCCAGGGGAAATCTTTTCCCTTTTTTAAATAGCCTTCAGTAAAATTGTTGTCATCCCATCTGCCAAACGTGCTAGCGTAATTCTGTTTGGTCCGACATCCTTCAAATGATAGATATAATGAAATCGAGCATGTCGTAAGCGACACACAGCGTGATGTTTATTCATCGTGCGAGATTCTCCCGATGAAAAATCGGGACAGGCTATATGACCGCTAAAAAACAAATTATAAACACATGAAAAAATTAATTGTGCCCATCGGAATATCTGCCGCGGTAATACTGTCTATTATCCTGGTCCTTTCCGCTAACAAAAAGAAGATAGACCAAAAGAACCAGCCGGTAGACAGGTCAAACATCCCGGTTGCCGTAGGGGTTGCGAAGGTGGAAAAAGGTTCGCTGGATGCAATCGTACAATACCCGGCATTAGTGGAGCCTATAGAGGAAGCAGGTGTGTTTTCCCACGCAAGCGGCATTATTTCGCAATTGGATATTTTCTTAGGCAAACAGGTACATAAAGGTCAGATTATCGGAAAGCTGGATACAAGGATTCAACAAATCAATCTAAAATCGGCAGAAATCAACCTAAGTTCGACGTCCATTTCCCGCGACAAAGCACTCAGCGACTACCAGAGAGCAAAAGACCTTTACGAACATAATGCCGGGCTGGAAATGGATATGCTCTCGGCTAAAAGCAATTATGAAAGCACATTAGCCAATTTCGAAAACGCACAGGTACAAATTGATCTTATCAAACAGCAAATTGCCAATTCAGCCATTGTTTCACCTGTGACAGGGACCGTTTCCCAACACAAAATCAAAGAAGGTGAATTTGTTGTTACAGGAACAGCCATTGCCAACATCAGTAACATAAGTAGCGTAAAGGCTACGGTTTATGTGAACCAGCAGGTCAGCTACCGGCTTGAGACCAATCAGAAAGCCACGATTACTTCCCCGGTTTTTCCGGGAAAAACTTTTGCGGGACGCATCGTTTTTATTAGTCCTGTGGCCGATGAAAACCATAATTACCAAGTTGACCTGCTGATCGAAAATTCAGATGATATCGCTTTAAAGGGTGGAACCGATGTGTTGGTTTCCTTCATTACGCTGTCAAGGACGGATATCTTACGCATCCCCCAATCTGCACTAGTAACTGGCTCGTCAAATCCAACTGTCTTTGTCGCCGAAAATAAAAAGGCAATTGAAAGACCGGTCACTACCGGCCATCGGCAAAACGACATGGTTGAGATCATATCAGGTCTACGTCAAGGCGAAACGGTAATTACCAGCGGATTAATCAACGTGAAATCAGGCAGCCCGATAGCTATCATAACTAATTAAACATGAGCTTAACTGAATTATCCATCAAGCGGCCACTGCTGATCACAACTGTCTTTATAGGCCTGATTTTATTTGGCATTATTGGCTATACTAATCTTAATTACAACTTATTGCCAAGCTTCTCGGCAGGTGTGGTGACGATCAATACTGTATTTCCCGGTGCATCTCCGAGCGAAGTGCAAAGCAAGCTTACAAAACCTATTGAGGAGGCAATTAGCACCGTGGAAGGCATCGATTTGGTTACTTCCAGCTCGCTGTTGAATGTTTCGTCCATACAGGTGAATCTAAAGCCGGATGTTTCGGATATTCTCGCTCAGCAGGATATCGAGCGTAAGATCAACCAGATCAAGTCAACACTGCCTGAGGGCGTAGAGGAGCCTGCCGTAAACCGTGTGAATACCGACAACTTTGCTATTCTGAATCTTTCTGCGACCGCAAATATTGCAGACAAAGAGTTGTATGAGCTGATTGATAGGGACATCAAGCCTAAAATAAGTGGGGTAAAGGGTGTAGGCCAAATCAATATTATCGGAGGGCAGTCCAAGGAAATAAAGATTGAACTTGACAATACCAAACTCCAGATGTATCAGTTATCTGCCAAGCAGGTTTTCCAGGTAGTACTAGCCAACACCATCTCGATCCCAGGGGGCAATATTACCAATGAACAGGAAAATCTTTCGATCACTATTGACGCAGGTTACTCCGGCATTGACCTTTTGCCACAACTGATAGTGAAAGATAAAGGCAACGGAAGCCGGGTATTGCTTTCTGACGTTGCAACTGTCAGCGATGGCCAGGAGAAAGTCGCTACGCTCAATAGAATAAATGGAAAGCCCGGGATCGGTATACAGATTTTCAAGACAAACGACGCCAACGCGGTTGAAGTCAGCAGAGAAGTGAAGCAGAAATTGGCCGAGTTAGTTACGGCACACAAGTCCGTCGGGTTTCAATTTGAAATCGCTTCCGACCAGTCAGTGTACACGCTGGAATCCGCCAACTCGGTTATACACGACTTAATGCTGGCTGTGCTGATCGTTGGTTTTGTCATGCTGCTATTTCTACACAGCTTACGTAGTGCATTTTTTGTACTGATAGCCATTCCGGCTGCCATGATACCCACCTTTATTGTCATGTATGTTTTGGGGTTTTCCCTTAACCTGATGACGTTGCTCGCGCTGTCCCTGGTAGTTGGTATACTGGTTGATGACAGCATCGTGGTTCTCGAGAATATTTTCCGCCACATGGAAATGGGAAAAAATAAGGAGAAGGCGGCACTGGAGGGACGTAATGAGATCGGATTTACAGCCCTAGCCATTACGCTTGTCGATGTGGTGGTATTCTTACCTATGGCATTAGCCGGTGGGTTGATCGGCAATCTTCTTCGTGAGTTTGCGACGGTCGTGGTTGTCTCTACGCTGATGAGCCTTTTGGTTGCATTTACCCTCACTCCATTGATGGCATCGCGTTTTGCCAGATTGGAGCATCTTTCTGCGGGTAGCTTTTGGGGCAGGGTGATCCTGTCGTTTGAAAGCTATCTGAATAAATTGGCGGATGCCTATGGTCATTTGCTCCATTGGATACTGCACCGCAAAAGATATTTCTTTATCCTAGTTATTTTGCTGCTGGTAGGTTCTATCTCCCTTGTTCCTGCAGGATTTATCGGGGGCTCTTTCGCAGGCCAATCCGACAGGGGCGAACTTGCTATCCAGCTAGAAACTGCCTCAGATATGCCGATCCGCCAAACTAACCTCTTGGTCGCCGAAGCAGAGAAAATGATGCTCCGGCATCCTGAAGTGAAGACGGTCTATAGCCTCCTGGGAACGCAGACGGGTGCCAAGGGCAGTGCGGAAAACCTGGCTGAGCTTTCAGTAACGCTTATAGACAAGAAGAAGCGTGAGCTTACTTCCGACGAGTTTGGCCTGATTGCCCGCAACGAAATAGAAAAAATTCCAGGCATTCAGGTTACAGTTATCCCTACTAGCATCACGGGAACAGTGATTTCCCCGATCCAGATTTCCGTGAAAGGGAAAGACCCGGACAGCCTGTTTAAAGCCGCATCAATAGTCAGGGCTATCGTAGCCGGGACAGCCGGGTCGGATTATGTACGTTTCAGCACCAAAGGCGCGGTAAAGCAAATACAAATTATCCCCGACAGGGAAAAAATCGCGATGCTTGGATTGTCATTGGCAGAAGTAACTCAAAGCATCCAGCTGGCCTTTAACGGTAATAATAAGATTGAATTTGGAAGTGGAGACAATACCTACAATGTGAATGTAGCAATCAATGATGCTGACAAACGGAGTATGGAGGCAGTCAGGAATCTATCCGTTAATGGCAGTGGAGGCAAATTAGTCAAGCTTGGGCAGGTTGCTGATGTTAAGGAGGTTGTCGGACAATCCATTTTACAAAGGACCGACCGGGAGAATTCGATTACTATCACTTCAGCTGCTGTCGGGCGTCCATCGGGTACGATTGTGGATGATATCCAAAAGGAGCTGCAGTCCACCCGCTTGCCAGCCGATACGGAAATCAGTTACCAGGGTGATGCGAAAAATCAGACTAATGCTTTCGGGAGCCTCGGTTTTGCCTTGGTTATTGCCATTATCCTGGTCTACATGGTCTTGGTATGCCTGTATGAAAGCGTTGTGTATCCTTTTGTGGTGATTTTTTCCGTCCCTGTTGCGTTAATAGGCGCATTGCTGGCAATCGCATTAACGATGAACGAGCTTACCGTTTTTACCATTATTGGGATCATTATGTTACTTGGGCTTGTAACCAAGAATGGTATACTGATCGTAGACTTTGCGAATCAGTTGAAAAGTGGGGGGAAGGGTACTGTAGAGGCGTTAATTCTGGCGGGAAAGGAACGTCTACGTCCCATTATTATGACCACATTTTCCATGATACTGGGCATGCTTCCACTTGCATTATCACAAAGCCCAGGCTCAGAATTCAAAAATGGGATGGCCTGGGTCTTGATCGGTGGGCTGACCAGTTCATTCCTCCTTACCCTATTCCTTGTCCCCTCAGTCTACTTGGTTGTAGATACAATTCAAGCAAAGATTTCGCGATCAAAATATAAGATAGGTTCATCCTGGCAACCCACAGTTCCCTCACTAGAAGACACGAATCAATAATAGTCTCAATACCATTATGTATACAAAATTTAAGTATTTACTCCCCCTGGCACTACTAGCAACAATGACAGAAGTTTCAGCCCAGGTTTTAAAATTGGCGGGCGTAGACTATTTATACTACCCGAAAGTCAGACTCAATGACGACGGCAGTAGTCTGCAGGTATCTTTCCAGGAATTCAATAGTTATATCAACGTCCCCATGAAACTCAAAAACGAAAGGACCTTCCTAGTAAACGGGTTACAATTCAGTTTATTAGAGGCGACATCATTCTCAGATATTAGTACTACTGAGCATAAGCAAAAATTTTATAAGATCTCCTATTCCTTTATGGTCATTCATCGCCTTACCGAAAAATGGATGCTGATAAGCCGCCTCTCACCTACACTGGCTAGTGACTTTGGTGACAAACTGAACAGCGATGACTTCCTGATGCAGGGATTCCTCGTGGCTAACAAACAAATTAATCAAAAGCTTATGGCCGGAGGAGGGTTGATTTATACCACACGTCTTGGAAAACCAATGTTATTACCGGGCTTGCAGCTAAAATATGAACAGAGCAGGCATCAATTCTTTACATTTCTACCTGCAACCATTGAGTACAACTACAGGCTAACCCAGGAGGAGAAACTCTGGATTGGCTTCAAGTCGGTGCTGAACGGAGATAACTTTAATTCAAGCATTGACAATTTTTCCGGATCGGTTCAGGTGGACAGATTAAACTATGTTGTCGCAAACTTTGGCCCGACCGCACGCTATCGTTTTGCTAAAATAGTACAACTCGAAATCTTTGCCGGTCTTAACGCCATGCGAAGATACCACTTTGAGGACGCGCATAGGAAGCTGCATACATACAGTTCACAAATTAGCAGCTATTTTAGTGTGGGTTTGACAATTGTTCCTCCAACAAGAAAACCCGCGGCACAAAATCAAGAATAGCATCAAACAAAAAAATATGAAAAAGAGAATCATGATTTCTATAATGCTGATGATGGTATCCGTACTTAGCTTCAGCCAAAAAATTACAGACGATTTTTCAGGAAAATGGAAAACATCGGAAGGGAAGGTCATCCTCATAACAAAATCCGGTAATGCATTTACCGGTGCGATCGAAGAATCAAAAGAGACAATAATTGAGAATGTTCACTTTACCGATGGTCAATGGAAGGGAAAAATATTCAAACCAGGCAGCAGCACAAAAGCTGATTGCGAGTTGGTAATGCAAGACAACAAACTAACAATCACCGCCCGGAAAATGACGTTTTCAAAAACAATTGTGTGGATCAAATTGTGAATTCAGCAACGCAGAAAGCCCAGATCGTGAACTGACCAACTCAGGTTTCTCTACCTCAAGTCATTAAATTAAGGGTGGTAAAGAAACATAACCCAATAATAGTTTAATTAACACGACTGCGATTTCAAGACGGAATCTTGTAGGTACCACTTGAAAAATTATAGATTAATTGGCAATAAAAGAAGTCCCATTTATCTGATTATAATTTGATTTTTAAAGGACAGATGGAATCTCGCTGGGTTTATAATCATCCCTCTCCCGAAGCAAGTTCGGGACAAGTTGTGTGTCGTCTTCGACATGCTCGATTTCATCTGATTCCATTTTACCATGTTTTCAGGGATAATGCGGATTTATCATATCATTTTCAGACTAGTCTATATGCCTTAGGCAAATCCCCATTCCTTATGACCGCCTGCGGAAAGGCAAGGAAATTTATGACTCATTTGTGACTGCTTGAAAATGCCGCAAACAGGTTCCAGTGAGTTGGAAACAATACTTTGTAGTTCTATGATAGACTGTTCTCTAAAATCAAAGATTTCCTTGGGGCACCCGGAACAGTTGAACCCCTTTTTGGTTGGATTCAATGAATTAAGTCTTTTTGGACAGACAAATTCTAATTCGATATTTTTGATTTTGCTCATGTCTTAATGGCTCTCAACACTTGTGGTTACAGCATTCCCTCTGCCTCATTTTGTGTAAATTGCAATTGTCCATAGGTATTCGGGGCTCTATTCAGAGTAAATTAAGGATTTCGTCTATCCTGTCAAGCAGACTCTGGATGTTTTTATTGGAAATTGAAATTACCCGAAAACAAGACCCGGGCTTCAAAGTGTCCCCTTATACAAGCCCTGTGTTGCCTGTCTCTAAAATCGGGATACTTTGGAGTGAGACCTGTGCGTCGTGGAGTTGGCGCACCTCGTCAGAGAAATTTAGCGAGGCCGTCTACTTGATTTAGCCAACGTATTACTCTACTTGCTTTAAAATCCAATCTGCCATTTCCTTTAATGCTATGGGTGAAAATGTTTCCTCAATCTTTGCATACTCAGCAGGGGATCCCGTTTCACAGTTCTGGAAAAGATGATTAAGATTTGGCAACTCCTTGACAGTCATATTTGTATTACCCCCCTTCGTTAGTGCGTTACTAATTCCTGATAAATTCTCTTTAGCCGTCACCACCAAATCCTTTTCTCCATTTAAGGCTAGAACGGGACAAGTGACCTTTTCTAGTATTGATGCAGGATCGTACTTCAGGAAATTTCTAAACCATTCCGATGACCACTTATCTGATTGAGTTGATACAACCTGCTCCCTGGTCATATTTGATGAAATTAGGTTAGTAGGAGTACTATCATAGGTTTCTTCGATAAGTCTAGCTAAGTCAGTTTTCAATATACGACCATCTGTAGACATTGATATCATTCGATATGCCTTCTTATGTACTGGTAGTATAAATTCTTTTATGTCAGATTCCGAAATACCATCTGCCCTTGAAATTGATTCCTGCTGCATCAGAAGGACTTTCATTATTTCAATTCCAGGACCAGCAAGCAGAACAATGAAACTTACATCTTTAGAATTAGATGCAACCATAGGCGCAATTAAACCTCCCTCACTATGTCCAATAAGCCCAATTTTATCTCTATCTATCTCAACCCTTGTTTTTAGAAATTCTACAGCACTGGCAACGTCCGATGCAAAATCGGCAGTTGTTGCTGCTTTGAAGTTACCCGTGGATTTCGCAACACCCCTGTCGTCATACCTTAAAACGGCTATTCCATGTTTTGTTAAATGGTCTGCAATGATCAGGAAAGGTTTATGTCCGGAAATTTCTTCATCTCTGTTTTGGGCACCGCTTCCGGAAATCAAAATAACGGCCGGATAGTTTCCTGCTGCAGAGGGTAATGTTAGTGTTCCGGCTAAGGTGACGTGGGCTTGGATGTTTTCAAAAGTAACTTCTTCTGTGTAGTATGGATATGGCTTTGATGGTTCCTGCGGTCTATTTATGGAAGTTTTGTAGGAAAAAAATACAATTAGTCCAATTGCCAATACTCCGAAAGAAATCCCAATACTGACTGCTATTCTTTTTGTTTTCATAATGGGCTTAGATGTTGGCTAACACTTGTGGTTACAGCATTCCCCCTATCCTATTACGTCTATATCGCCATTGTCCACAGGTCTTCGGAGTGCTGCTGTGACCAAATTAAGGATTTCGGCTATACCGTCAAGCGGCGTTGGATATTTTAGTTCGATATGGAAAGTACATGTGTATAGATTTCTGTGGTTTTACTGCTTCCGTAGCCCAGCAATGCCTGTCCGTATCGGAGATTTGTTCCCTCTCGGTATATTCAGATCGTTCGTGTGGAATGGGCGGGATTTGCCTGCCCCGCCGCATCCCAGCCTCCCGAATTGTTTCATTCCCAATTCGCATTCTTACCTCATCCTGAAGTTTTTCAGCGGCATAGATTCGCCCTAAAACCCTTTTATAATCCACGGCAATGACTAAGTAATTTTTAGCGTATGGATTTCTTCTCCTTTGATATCAAACTGATAAGTTAACACCAGAGGACTTCCCGGGAAACTTCCCGAGATTTCGGCTTTTAATGTCTGGTTGTCTGCCAAATATTCAATGGGTTGCATTAAGGTTTTATAGGTATTATTTGCCTCCTCAATCCAGTCTTTAATTTCTTTTCTCCCCTTGTGCGTTTTTCCTTCGTCAAAGACAATGGCTGTTTCAGCAAAACAATGGGAATATGCGATACTGTCAAAATTGTTTTGCGCAGCTATTAGGTCTGCCACTACTTTTGGTAAATGATTCATAATCTGATTTTTATAAGTTAATAAAATTAAATTGTGGGAATGGTTCCTCCGTCAATTACGAATTCTGTTCCGGTGAGATAATTGGCTCTTGGTGACACCAAAAAACCTACGAACTCAGCAACTTCAGCGGGATCTGCCGGGCGGCCGATAGGTATTCCTCCCAGCGCTTGCATGACACTTTCTGTCGCCTCCTCTATGGTGATGCCGGAACTTTCAGAAATCCGCTCCATCATTCTTGAGGACGACTCAGTCATTATCCATCCCGGCGAGACCGTTAATACCCTTATTCCCTTTGGCGAAACTTCCTTTGAAAGCCCTTTGCTGTAATTGATCAATCCTGCTTTTGCAGCGGCATAAGCTAAAGTGGAATCGTGTAATGGCAATCTCCCTTGAATAGAGGCAATATGTAGGATCACTCCATTGTGTTGATTCAGCATTCGTGGTAAGAACGCCCTGTCCAACCGTACAGGTGCCAGTAGATTCATATGGATTGTTTTTTCCCAATCCTCATCGGTCAACACAGAAAAACCACCGCCTTTTGTTTCAGAACCTCCCAGTGAATTAATGAGAATATCCAGCTTTCCGAAGGTGGATAAAACTTCTTCAGCCACCTTTTGGGCACCATCCGGTCTGGACAGATCAGCAGAAATAAAATATTGATTCTTAACCTCATATTCAGGTCTGTTACGGGCGGTTATGATTACGGTCGCCCCTGCACGTTGAAGCCGTGCCGCTATGGCATATCCAGTGCCTTTTGTCCCTCCGGTGACCAAGGCTATTTTACCCGACAATTCGTTGTTGAAATTAAACTGCTCATCCATTTCTTTTCTTTTGGACAAATTTCAGACATATGTACAGCTTGCACAAGTACGGGAAATACGATTCATATAGGGATAAATTTTTCCCCTATGGTTCTTATAATAACATAGGCTTATTTTTGCCCTATGTACGAAAGAAAAATTATCCCAAACCTGTCCTGCGGTCTGGATTTGATCGGGGAAGTACTTTACGGCAAATGGAAAATCCGCCTGTTGTGGTTCATCAATGAAGGACACATGCGCCCCAGCGAATTGCAGCGTAAGATTCCGGATGCGAGCAGAAGGGTATTAAACATCCAGTTAAAAGAGCTGGAAGAGCAGGAACTAATAGCAAAGAAAATTTATGCCGTAGTTCCTCCGAAGGTGGAATATTCATTAACGGATTTTGGACAAACACTTATCCCTGTTATTTCTGCTTTGGGTCAATGGGGTGATAAGAATGAAGAAAAACTTCGTGAAGTAATAATGAAACGCTTTGAAAAATAGCCTTCAGGGTTATGCCATCGCCAGCGTGAGTGTAGGTGCTGAAATATTCCTTTAATTGCAGGCTGAACACATCTATTTATCAGCTGACTCACCGACTTGATGCTCATTCTAGGAATTTCATGCTATTATCACGATTCAGCTGCTTGCTTACTCTCTAATGGAACGATAGTCGCAGCTGCTCAGGAGGAGCGATTTACGCGAATTAAAAACGACTCTAATTTCCCCTACCATGCCATTATTTATTGCCTTAAAGAAGGCGAAATTCTGCTCCAAGAATTAGATGCCATCGTGTATTATGAAAAACCCTATCTCAAACTGGAACGGATTCTTGAGCGCTTTTTAGTTTCCTCTCCCTTCGGATTCCGGTCTTTTGCATATGCCATGCCCAAATGGGTCAGGGAAAAATTGTTCTTTAAAAGAAAGCTAAGAAAGGACTTCAAGAGAATCTCAAATGAAAGGCTGAAAGTAAATCTCTTTTTTTCGGAGCATCATCTGTCCCATGCTGCGCAAGCATTCTTTTTATCTCCCTTTGAAAATGCCACCGTACTTACTATAGATGCCGTTGGCGAGTGGGAAACGCTCACGGTCTATAAGGCAAAAGGAAATAACTTAACTAAAACAGTTTCAATGCTCTATCCGGAGTCATTGGGACTGTTTTATTCTGCATTTACTTATTTCCTAGGATTTCAGGTCAATGACGGGGAATATAAATTAATGGGACTTGCTGCTTATGGTGCCCCGGACAGTTCCCAATTCCGCATTTATTATGATAAGATAACTCAGATCTTACTAACCAACTATAAGGGCGGATCATTTAGATTAAATTCTGAATATTTCCGGTTTGAACACGATCTCAAGCTTATCAATGAGAAGAAATGGGAAGACTTATTTAATTTAACAAAGAGACTTCCTGAATCTCAAATGGCACAAGTCCATGCAGATTTGGCTTTGGCTGCACAGCAGGTACTTGAGAATACGCTTATAAAAATAGTAGAGCTTAGTAAAAGTGTAGGTAAATCGGACCATCTATGCTTTGCAGGTGGAGTCTCTTTAAATGGAGCTGCCCTAGGTAAAATTTCAAAGCTTGGTGTGCATCAGAATTGCTTTGTTCCTTTCGCCCCCGGGGATTCCGGAGCAGCCATCGGTGCTGCTCTGGCTTATTATCACTGCGGATTAGGTTTTCCACGTGTGCCGAGCACTTCTCCCACCAATCCATTTTTAGGCCCTTCTTTTTCTGACAATGAAGTACAAGACATCCTAGTACAGGAAAAATTACCATTTATAAAACTGAGTAATGGTGATTTATATCTAAGAATAGCTAATGAAATAGCATCGGGGAAAATTGTCGGTTGGTTCCAGGGTAAAGCTGAATTTGGTCCACGTGCTTTGGGAAACAGAAGTATTTTAGCTGATTCAAGAAGTTTGGAAATTCAGGATCGAATCAATTCCCAAGTTAAATTCAGAGAAGAATTCCGCCCATTTGCGCCTGCAATTTTAGAAGAAGAAGTCTCAAATTTCTTTGATAGCCAAGCACTCTCCCCTTATATGCAATATGTTTGGGAATTGAAAAAGGAGTTCAGAATCCCATACTCACCTGACCAACTCCCCACTTTAAAGGAAAAACAAAAATTTGCCAAATCTTCCTTTCCTGCTGTCACCCATGTAGATTACACTGCCAGAGTCCAGACTGTTTCGTCAGCCTTCAATGCAAGATTCTATAATTTACTGCTACGATTCCACGGATTAACGGGTTGCCCCATGGTTTTAAACACTAGCTTCAACAAACGTGGAGAACCTATAGTGAACAGCCCAAAAGAGGCCATAGTCTGTTTTAAAACCAGTGAAATAGATATATTGGTAATCAATAATTTCATTATACTTAAATAAACTATGGAATTTATCCGCGATCTGACTCAGTTTATCATCCAGAGGAAAAAGTACCTCCTTATCCCGGTTATTACAGCCCTGACACTTGCGGGCTTGATCCTGCTGGCAGCAGGCAACAGCTATATGGCGCCCTTTATTTATTCCCTCTTCTGATGTCTGTCAAGAGCAAATATTCATGTTCCCTCTTATTGATCCTGTTGATTTTTCTGGTTTTGAAATGGTATTACCCAGCCACAATCGTTTCATGTCTCCTGCTTCTAGGAATTGGGATCAAACGTATTAGAGACTTTCAAATCCAGCTCTTCCATAAGATACTTTATTACCTCTCGATAGTAAAAACTTATATTTTGCTATTGATCATATATTTTTTGGTACTTGTCCCTACATCCTTTGTTTTCAAGGCCAGAAATTGGATCCGTCGCCAAAAAAATGATCCGTCGGGTTCGTTGAATTACTTTTCTCCTCAGGAGAAATCTCTAAGGGATTTTGAAGAGCTATGGTAATATCAAAATCTAAAATATAAAAATTCTTGCCCACTTAGCCCCCCAAATAGAATCAACAATAACCCGCATATTGTGAATCCGGCGCCATGCATTCCATATTGAAATGCATTCTCAGGAACCTCGTCTAACCATTGATCTAATCTTCCCCACTGCTCTATAGCCAAGATCATCATAAATAAAAGCAAATAGAACAGATGATTTGGAAGAAATAACAATTGCTGAATATCTGTAAAGGTCCAATCAGATACAGAAAATATCTTCTTTATCATATCGCCGAGAGTCTGCATATCGGCTGTTCGGAAAATCAGCCAAGTCATGGATAGGGTCAGAAAAAAAATAGGCCAACGGACAAAACTCAACAAGCTAGTAAGTAAGGTGTTTTTAGGAAGATGCATCTTGTCAAGAATAAAGCCTTCTAAAACCAATAATAATCCATGAACTGCACCCCACAGAAGAAAATTAGTTGCGAAACCGTGCCATAAACCACTTACTATGAATGTGGCAAGTATGGTTAAAGTCCAGCGGAGATATCCCCTCCGATTTCCTCCTAATGGGATATAAACATAATCCCGAAACCATGTGGAAAGGGAAATATGCCACCTCCTCCAAAACTCCTTGAAACTTATACTGCGGTAAGGATGCCTAAAATTGACTTTGACTTTAATCCCTAATATCCTACCCAAACCAATGGCAATCAAAGAATATCCGTAGAAATCAAAATAAATCTGGAAAGCATAAAATCCAGAGCCGACTAATAGTGTCAGCCCGTTGGATTTTTCAGGGTTGTCCAAAAAAAGTCCTGCCAGAATAGCCAATTTATCTCCCGCAATAAGTTTGCAGACATAACCCCACACCAAATATTTGACACCTATGAATATATTACTTGGCTGAAAACCGGAAGCCGTATGAATCAGTTGTGGTATCAATTCCTGCTGTCTATGTATAGGACCTGCCATAGATTGAGGCAGAAAACCTAGAAATAAAAGGACATCCCGGAATCTCCATGAATGTGGAAATGCACTCGAACGTGGATCCAAAATCACTCCCAAAAGCTGAAGTGAATAAAATGATATACCCACAGGGTGCAAAAGCCAACCGTCCAAATTATATTCTATTAAGTCAAATGGGCTTGCAATCGCTAAAGTGTCTCCTAAATATTTATATCCCCACCATGTTGCAAGAATTACGAAAACTGACAAAACGCGCCATCTGCTACTTAATTGTTGTTTTTGCAGATTCTGGATAAAAATGTATCCAAGACCGGAGATAGACAGTAAAGCCAGAATACTGACTAGTCCAAAAGATAAAAAATATACCAGACTAAAGAACAAAAGAACGGTATGACGAAATCTAAGAGGAGCTGAATAAAAGAAAATCGTCAAGATCAAGAAAAAAGCAATAAATGGAAGAGAATTGAAAGGCATGTCCCGAGCGGATTATACAATGAATTATTCTTCCCGAAGTTGAAGCTTATAAATCCCGTTGGTTAGTCCGGATTCAGCTGCAAAGTAAAGTTCCCTCCCATCTGCGGAAAAAACAGGGTCCCATTCGTCACGGATCGTTTCTGTAAGTTGTAAGATTGACTGATCAGCAAAACGGTAAAGAAATAAATCCCAGTTTGCTTTCGCCCGAGCAGAAAATGCCAAATATCGCCCATCAGGAGAAATTGTAGGATCCCAAATATCGTAACCCATATCGATCAACAATTTTTCCTCTCCGCCTTTCACCGAATTTTCATATACTTTGAATATTTCTGACTCCCGCTTACTGATATAGTAAACTTTTTCTCCATTTGGAGAAAATACAGGTCTCCAACTCTCGTAATTGTCCTCAGTTAGTTGATGTTGATTCCCATTTTCCAGATTTAAAACCCTGATAACCGGATTACTTTGATTGTTTGTCTTAGCATGCTGAAACCATGAAGCAAATGCCAAGTATCTCTCATCCTTACTAAAAAACGGAATAGCACCATGTGCGGACTCACCGATTGTGACATACTCCCTAGTCCCTAGAGTCAAGTCTTGAAGAACCACATTCGTCTTACCTGTTTCTTGATTACCCTCAGTATAGGTCAGAAGATTCCTGCGGGAGGCTACCATCGGGTGGATCTCGTCTACCGAGTTGAATGTAAGCCGCCTCCTAGTCTGAAAAGCTGAATCAGTGATAAACAACTCCATGTTTCCGTCCCGTAACGACTGGTAAGTAAACACCTTATAATCTGTAGATGGGGAAGGGTATCTATCCCATAAATTGTCAACACTAATCTTACTAATCCGTGGTTTTTCTATACCTGAAAGTTTAGAAGCAATATGTTCAGCCATCACTGTATGGCCTGCAGGTGTAAGATGCTCATCAAAATCAAAAAACACAGGAACCTCACTTCTCTGGAATGCTTCCAGCATCGAAATATATTCCAATCCCAATTCCTCACACCAACTAGAGAGTAGACGATCCGGGTAATCCATATCCAGCTTCTTAACATCCAGCCGGAACCCATCAACCACTTCTTGAAAAAAGTGAAAGTAGGTTTGCTCCTTAGTCGGTATCTGCACTATAACCAACTCAGCCCCTGAATCCTTCACCTCCTTCGAAAGCCGGGATAAGTAGTGTTTGAATTGAGTCAAATCTTTAGCCTTTTGTTCTGATGAGGATGTATGAAATACGTTGAGTCTTTCATTTTCTTCTTCAGCGGGATAAAATGGCTCTGTCCAGCGTCCAAGGGGAAGTTCTGCGGGATTTGCATACCGAAACCCATAGAGTAGAAATCTGGCAAAGTTGGAATACTGCATAAGGTAATCAATGAATTTCGCCTCGCGTTTTTCCACTAACATGAAATCATTAAAATTACATACCTGCAAAAAAACCTTCTTTGGAGAATAATTCACCCCCTCTTTTGCATAAAAAAAGTACTCATCCGGGATTCCAAAGCCGCTAATTCCTGCATTCAAAATAATCTTTTCAGGAAAATAATGCTCCAATTGTCTAGTATAAAGCTCTTCAAATTGAACTTGAGCTCCCTGGGTATAGGAATCACCCAAAAATAGCCAATCGACTTTCTCAACAGATAATTCGGGGTTGTCTTCTTCACCAATCCGAAACCCTTGGCTGTTGGTTACATAATTTACGCTATACTCCTTATCTTCAAAGACCTTATTCAAATAAGGTTTATTAAAGTAAAAGTTCGATTCAAAACGGTATAGATCCTCAATTATATATTCCGGAAAAACGGTATTGAATAGTAGTTCTGCATGTAATAGAAGTGAAAAAATAAATAAAAGATTCAGAAACAAAAGCTGTAAGTACTTTAGTACTGGCTTGGAAAACAGAACCAATGAGGTAATACCTACTCCCAAGAATATCAACAAACTGAATAGCAGATTTTTTGTAACCGAATACAGGACTATTGGATTACCTAAAATCGTAACGGTCAGAGCAATTGCGAAATTTCTATAAAGATTTGGCTCTGACTTTTTACTTTCAACCATACTTTACCGGGAAATTGATTTTATTCGATTACTCAGTTTCTTTGAAGTACCAAAGACTCCTCCACACTTCTCCAAAACTCCACAAGTTTGGCACTCTTCCACATAATCGCGCTTCCAATCTGAAATTGAATTTCTACTAAAACGCCATAAGACAGGTCTTAGAAGACATAATGGAAGATTATAGATTGAGACATCCATCCCCATGGAATCTAAAAACAGGACAGCCTCCTCCAATTGGCCCATATAATCCTCAGGCTCTATCCAGAGTAAATCCCTATTGGTGATCGAATATCCAACAAACTCCAGCCCCATAAAGGCTATATGTTCCACAAAAGGAAGATTCCTGAATATATACTTAGCCAGCTGAGGCAATCTATCAAAGGATTGTTGATGAAGAACAACTCTAATTTCAACCCGTTGATTATATCGCTCAAGATTATAAAGTCCTAGCATGGTCTGATCGAATGCATCCTTAGCCTGAACTATGTAGTCATGGGTAGCATAATAGTCCGAGTAAAGTGGGATACCAAAAACCACTTTTTGATTCTCTACAAGCGAAAGAGCCTCGACGAAATTCTTCCATGCAAAGCTGCGGCCGTTTGTCAAAACATGAACACCGGTCATAGGCAATTCCATCTTCAACAGAGCCAGCAACTCTACAAATCTTTTACCCAAAAGTGTCGGTTCACCTCCGGTTATTCCAAGAACTTGAGTTTCTTTAGGAATGAGAGCTACAAGCCGAGTATTAATCTCCCAAAAGTGATCTAGGTCGTCACGATTTCGGGGAGGTTGTGAGCACATAATGCAGTTACTGTTACATCGGTCAGTAATGAAGAGAGAGTTATGTTGAGAATTCTCTCTAAATAAAGTAGATATCTCTCCTTTAGTGCCAATACGGATAATGTCGCCGGTGGAAAGATGCTCAGTATTTAGATTATTCACTTGGGTATAATCCGAAAAATCTTGTCTCAGCTCTTCATTTAAATTCGAATCAAAAAGAAGAATTGCTGATTTATCAAGTTGCTTAATTCTACCCAAATCCGAATAATCCCTGATTAAAAAAAGTTTACCTACATTCTGATGTAATTCACCTATCCTGGCAATGACAGGCTCTTGTATATTTCCGGAGATTCCCTTAGTAAATAATTGAATCATACTTGTCTGCTTAAACTATGCTTTATCCATGATGAAAAAATCGGAAAAACTTCATCATACCTTGTATCCAAAAGAGTAAACAAATAAAGAAAGACACCCATATTCCTCTTGCAAAATTCGGATAAAGGCCGGATACCTTCCATGTCCCCAAATACAGCATGATGGTACACAGGATCTGCGCCACAATAAGTCTGAAATGCACAATCCGAGCAGCCTGCAAGCCCTTCGATGACGCTATGATCTGTTATTTTTCTAGCCTTCTCACCATAAAAAATTGAATGATAAGTATCTCTAACATGCCCTAATCTAAATGTAAAATCATTACTCTCTGCCAGCATTCTTGATTCATCAGATGCATATACGTACCCGTCATAGTTATATACTATCACACTGTTGATTAGTCCTGCGGGCGACTGAAGATCAACATACCCTACAGGGAACACAGTGAAGATTTTTTGAAGTAAGATTACCGTAAAGTCCTCAGTAAAAAAGACTCCTTTTTTATTCAATTCAATGATGTATTCTAAACCTGATTTATAGAAGTCAAGAAACCGGTCTGTCTCATATTCATTCTTTCTATAATTTTTCAAAGCAAATCCATAGGGGCTAATTGGCCTCAAAAAAATATTTGAAAACCCATATTCAAGGTAGGTATCGATTATCTCCTTAGGATAATCCAGACTTTTCACTGTTGTGGTCATTAAGCAGGAAACCCGATCTTTACCTAGAATCTCCCTAAAGCGGTTAATTCCCTCAATAACCAACTTGAAGCTCTGCGCTCCTGTTTTTGGCCTGTTCGCATTATGAAGAGATTCGGGTCCATCCAACGAAGTAGAAATTAGTATTTCATGGATTTTAAGAAAATCTGCTATATCATCAGTGATCACAGTACTATTTGTACATATTACAAAATTCAAGCTCTTTTTATGCTGCTTATTAAGTTCTTTTGCCCTAAGAATCGCAAATTCAACTTTCTCAAAAGCCAAAAGTGGCTCTCCTCCCTGAAACTCCATTGTCAAATGTGGCGAGGGCGAACGAAACATATGTTGGATACCTAATTCAAGATTTTCGAAGGAAATATCATACTCAAGTTTGGAGCCTGTTACCCTAGATACCTGACAATAATGGCAAGAATGATTACATCTTAATGAAACCACAAAAATGTGGAGTGATGTAAATCCCTCTAGAAATGATTTTCGCGTTCTATACTTTGTTGCCATAACATCAATGAGACTAGGTATGGGGGTCTCAGATATAAAATGGCCGGCTATCAAATCCATATACAGATCCGAAGCGGGGTCTATATTCTTCACTACAATTTTTTCAACAGTCCCGTAAGGAACTATTAAAAAGTCACCAAGGTCATTGACTACCAATTCCTTATTTTCTGAAAGCTGAATAAACCGAAAAGGGAGTAAATAGAATTCAGAGGTACTCTTCGAAAAATAATCTGCTTTCTTAAATGACCGGAATTCTTTGATAGAGTTACTTCGCATTACCCACGATCAGTTAAATTTATTCTCATCAACGGTATCTCTCAAAGTACCCGGAGGTATTTCATCAAATTCGTCTGAGTTGGAAAAAGCTTTGGCTATAATTAAGTCTCTAACATTCTTGGTTTCTAGGTGGATTCTGTTTCTGAGCGTAAAATCAAACAAATCCTGCTTCATCCTAATGATAAGGTTCTCTATATCCGAATTGGTAAGAGGAACCTCCAATTTTTGAAGGACAATCTGAATATTATTCTCCGGGATTGGTTTAACCGTAACAGCATAATCTTTCAAATACCAATAAAAAGTCTTTTGTACCACCCCTAAATCATAAAGGTTTGCGTCAATCAAAACCTTAATTGTTGACTCATCCATTCTTGATACGTCCATTTACTTTTCAGATTTTAAAAGATAAAGCGTGCTTGGTCCTACTATCCCATCAGGTTTTTGATTATTATCTGTCTGAAATTGCTTTACGGCATCTTCTATAATTTTATCGAATGTCAGTATTCCACTAACTGATATTGATCCGTCTTCCATAACAAGATATTTCTTTTTCAATAATAGATTAATCAACTGTGTGACATCTGCTCCAACATCTCCTAACTTCAAAGACCTACTTCCCAGAACGCTATTAGTGGGTGTGGCCGATCTAATACCCAGTGAACTCGAGGAAGAACTTGAAGATGACGTTGAGGATCCTGATGAACTTGACCCCGATGAACTTGAGGAATAATGTGATCTATGGGAACTATGTGATCTATGGCTTCTATGGGAATTAATGCTCCAAGAATCATTACCTTTAAATTTCAGTAGAAGCTTAGGTTGGTTTTCATTTTCATTATTGAAAGCTAACCCATTAAAATTTTGATTATTATTTAGATCATCTTCCAGATTAAGATCCCCTCCAAGCGCTAAGCTTGATGAAGACGCTGCAACTGAACTTAACACCACTTTCCTTATAAGGCTTTGAAGAAATTTCATATAAACTACGTATGATATAACATTAATATAATAATGGGTTTACTTAATTAAGCAAACCGTATTAAACCCTTCTACATCAGTATTTTTAGTTTTAATAAACTGCACGAGATTCACTTTCACATCTAAATCTTTCACAGAGGTTGTGTAGAAACAGGGAATCAGTAGTAATACAGGACAAATTCACTAAACTAGCTCCAGATTCAAGCCTGGAAGAACACTGCAACAGTTGGTTTTTCTATCTCCTCCCATTCTCCCGAATCGCTGCACTTCTTAGGAAAGACTAACCGAATGGTGATTTCAGAACAGGTATTAAAAAGGAGGAATAGGTTCTGGTATCATTGAACTATCAAATCAAATACTCCTTAGATTCTGGGGGTATATCCAGAAAGATGATAAAAGTTGGCTAGTTGTTTTCTACAATTAAATGGCATCTGCAAGAAAGACAATAAAATGGAAGAATCCCAGTCAATGCTGGGCTCAGGATACATTTAGGCATTGCATGAAAAGAAGTGTCTTAAACTTGTAAAAAGCCAGAAAATCACTGACAAATCTCATTTAAGCCTGTCATCTTCCTTAGGCACCTCAATTTCTCACTCTTTCACAAACCAGCTAGCCACAAATGCAGTAAATGTCCCAAATAAACCCACACCCGTAGTCATTAAAATAACAGCGACTAATCTCCCTTCGAGGGTAACCGGATAAAGATCCCCATATCCTACTGTGGTAATGGTGACAAACGCCCACCATAGTGCATCCCCTGCTGTAGTGATATTACTACTTGGGTCATTCTCTACCTGCAAAATGACAATGGATGAAAATATGACCATCATACACGCTATAATCAAAGCTGAATTCAGAGTTCCCTCTGCCTTATTCACAAAGAAGCTATCCATAAAAGCCTTGATACTTTTGAAGGCCTTGATAATTCTCAGTATTCTGATCACTCTGACTAATCTGCCCATCCTCAAAAAGTCAACCATGGGAATACTGGCGACTAGATCCACCCAGCCCCATTTCATAAACTTCAGCTTGTTCTCTGCCTGATAAAACCGGATACAAAAATCAAGAAAAAACACTGCACAAATCACAAAGTCAAAAATCTGCAGCAGTGATGATGTCTCCGGTGGAAGGTGAAAAAACACATCGACCAGCAGCGCACCCAATAAATAGATGGATAAAAAAATCACCAAGACATCCAAAAAACGGACTTTAGCGGGTAGGTTTTTTAACCTAAAGTTTTTTGCCATTTTATCAATCAATTAGAACTGCCATCATAGCAGAATCACAAATTCCTAAAAATTTATACTACAAGCCAATTCACTTACTCAGTGCCTTTACAATTCGCTCCTGATTAATCACTACGTCCCGAAAGAGCACATGGGGGAAGGTCATGTACTTTGAGCTTTTGAATGCTTCATAAATCGACCGCAGGGAAGCCGCCGTCAGCAGGGAGAGGTTCATGTCCACGTCCATCTCACAGTCTGTGACAAAATCATCGCTGAACTCGGGAGCCACCAGCAGGATTTTTACGATTCTGAGGTTGTTTTTCAGTGCTATATTCTGATAAGATTTCAGTTGGCGGGACACTGTACTGAACTTATTGTATCCACTTTCCTTACTGGTCTTGCACTCGACGATGATCACTTCCCCGTTGCCCAGATTGATCAGTATATCCATAAGGTCTTTCTGGGTGTTCAGCTCCTGCCGGTACTTCTCATCCACATTGAAACCCAAACCTTTAAAAATCACTTTGGTCAATTCTTCGAATTTCACCCCCAGCTCACTCTCCCGGATCTGAATCCCGTTTTCTTTCAGCTGATTGTAGTTGCGGTAGCCTACATTTTCGTAATTCTCCAAGTAGAGGTTCTCGACGTCCTTGTAATGCTCCAGAATATTAAGAATATCATCACCCCGCTGCTTTACCCCATGGTCCTTCTTGAACTTGTCGAGGTCGGTCTTCTCTATCAAGTCGAGTATATCCCGGGGCTTGATATTGTAGTCCAATAAAAATTCCGCATCCAGTACGTATTCATCCTGAAGTTCGAAGTGCTCCTTTATCGCTTTGTTCAGGACTGGAATGGACTGATGGAGGTCAGTCAAAAGCTTGTCATATCCATCCACGGAGATGCCTACTTTTTCGTCTTTTTCCACTCCCTCAAAATACTGGATCAGACTGTCTATTTTTTCCTGAAGGGTACTCCCTCTCAGGTTTGGGATCTGTAGCCCTTTCTCACATAATTCATTGAGCGTCTTTTTCTTTTCGGTCAACGTGGTGCCGTCCTTATATATATCATTCAGCAGCAACTCTGTAAAGGAGATACCTGCTTGGGTAATGCCTTCGATTTTCTGTGAATAGGAAAGCTTTCTGTCAAGATTATGGTTTTTGGCGATGGAATTGATGACAGGTTCACGAAGAAGCTTCAGGGTACGTCTATAGAACTTATCCGCAACTTCTTTGTTACGGACCTTTCGTAACAGACGTACCATTTCATCTGCAACAAACAGGGTATTTTCTTTCTTGGAATAGAAAACAACTCCGATATTTTTAAGGTTGGTGATTACCTCCTGCACATCCCTTTTTTTCACTCCAAGGATGGAATAATTAATCAGTTTGATTTCTTCCTGGGACAAGCCCAGTTCCTTGGAGAGTGTAAGAATGATGGTGAGTTCATCAGCCGTAATTTTGGCCTCTCTGTTATTGGCCACATCGTTAAAAAAAGCCGTGGACAAACAGGCCTGATAGATTCTGTAATCCCTTTTACGCTCAGCAGTCAGTTCCGACTTGTTGTCTTTAAAATCTTCGGACAAGGTTTTGATTTTCGTATTGAGCACTTTGATCTCGGCTTCATAGAGCCGTGAAAACCAATCCTGCCGCATGATACAGTTGCCATCCCGGATAATAATATCGATGAGGATATCGAGCTGGGAGTTTACTTCCTGAAACTCGCATTGTACATATTCAGTAAACTCATCCGCAGTCAGGTCAAAAATTTTCGAGATATTTTGGTTGTCCGCAGTCTTGAGTCCTTTGTTGGCCGGTGCGAGGATTTTCTCAATCTCTTTACTCTTGTCCTTGCTTTTGGAGATGATGTTGTCAATGATTTTGATAAAGGAGTTTTTCTCGATGGAACTGAGCTTATCCAGGATTTTTTCAAGTTTCATAACTTGGAGGTTCTAAGGGTTTAAAAATGAGCTTTCCACTAAAAGAATGGATCCAAGACAAGAGCGGATCAAAACTTAAGAAGTTGCAGTTTGGTAAACTTGCGGAGACTGCCCGGATTTAAGCCCGGACGGGTGCTATAAAAGTTGGCTGTTCTACCTCCTCCCATCCTTCCCGATATCGCTTTGCTCATCGGGACAGGCTCTTCTTAAAGAGGAGGCAATTGTAAGGTATATTAATAAAGCTAGTACTTCCACTAGCTTGAGAGATTCTCCGGATTTATGCCCGGATGGGCGCTAAAAGTTGGCTGTGCTTTCTGGTAATAAAGAATAAGAGCAAGAAAGGGAATAAAATGATAGGAAACCAGCGCGCAGGCTGGCTCCTTCGCTAAATATCTTCACCGAAGAGATTTTTAACGCTCGTCCCTCCTCCCCTGCAGGCTGGCTCCTCCTTAAAAATGTCCACAGGACATTTTCTTAACAGTCGGCCCTAGGGTATTTTTCATGAAAACGAAAAAAAAGTGAAATAAATGCAGTGTTTTTCAGGTGGTTTACAGAATTATCTGTATTCCACTGTGGCCATTTTCCCAAAAAACGAAACAGGTAGTTCTATTCACCGCATGTCTTTGTTGTGATTTGCTTTCCAAATCGACCATCAGGAGATTCATGAACTCCTTAGAAAAAATCATAAACAAGTGAATAAATCAGTACTTTACTAGTAGAATCACAGCACGCGAGTTCGAATCTCGACAGCTCCACGGAATAACCTCTAATTTCTTGATTAACAATTGCATAATCACCCGGGACCAAGATCAAGGGGAACTATAAAAGAAGGCAAATGATTTGGTTCTTTTCCTTTCAATGGAATGTGAAACACTAAGTCAGGCACGAAAAATTGAACTTCATATAAAAAAAATGAAATCAAAAAAGTATTTAAAAGACCTTTCTCTATTTCCCGAAATGAAAACAAAATTTACTTGTGAGTTTCAAAATCAACTGACTTTCCAGCCGGTCCAATTTTTGGGGCACACCAAATCCTGAAGGCTTTTTTCTTACCTGCTTTCAACTATCTATTAAGCCTATAGTGAACATTACTCCAATTATTCACCTTATTTTTACCTACCGGGGATACAAACAGGCGATCGTATCTCCACCTCTCCAATTTGGTTTGTTGATTCCCAAATTTCATTCCTAACAAGGCTGCAACTCCAATATTCCGGAATAATCATCTTCATATACTAAAATTGACACATCCGCATTTGCTAATTTTAGCACAATTATGTTTACTAATTTCAGTACATTTGATTTTACTAAGATTACCACATTAAGAAAAGCTAAGTATAGTCCGCATAATTTCAGAAATGAGAAAAATTATGGCAACCCCAAGAGAACGATTCGTTGAAGCGCTGACCTTACTGAAGGGATTACAGAACAAAGGAGTAGTGGGTATTCATACAGAAGACATTCCCAAAGCAAAACACCGCCAGCTACTAGTGAAAAATGGCTTTATCAGAGAGGTAGCAAAGGGATGGTATATAGTAACTTCCCCAAATGAAAAAGATGGAGAAACAACCGCTTGGTACAGCTCATATTGGGAGTTTATTGCTCAGTTTCTAGATCGAAAATATGGCAAAAACTGGTGCCTCACTGCTGACCAATCCTTGTTTTTCCATGCCGGAAACCGAACAGTTCCCAAGCAATTGCTTATAAGATCTACTGATGGTAACAACAAACCAACGCCTTTGCCCTACAATACCTCAATATTTAACCTTAAGACCAAATTACCTCCATCAGATCAGATGGTCAGTGAAAAAAACATTCGAATGTATAATCTACCGTCTTCATTAATATATGCAGGAGCTTCACTATATACCACACATGCCATAGATGCCCGGACGGGACTATCAATGATAAGGGATGCCTCGGAACTGTTGCCCATACTGTTGGACAACGGACATACCACACTTGCCGGGCGACTCACAGGTGCTTTTCGAAACATTGGAAGAGATAAGATAGCCGATCAGATCATGGAAACATTTAAACAAGCGGACTATGATATCCGGGAGGATGACCCATTTGAATTCAAGCTAAATTTAAAACTTTCCTCAAGAGAACGTTCCCCTTATGCCAACCGTATTCGTTTGATGTGGCAACAGATGCGTGAAGTAGTCATAACAAACTTCCCAAAGGCACCGGGCATCAAAGTGGACGATAAAGAATTTATGAAGGATATAGAAGACATCTATGTAACAGATGCCTACCATTCCCTATCGATTGAACGTTACAGGGTAAGTCCTGAACTTATTGAAAAAGTCAGCTCTGGCCAGTGGAACTCAAAGGAAAATAGCGAAGACCGCAAACAAGTCGATGCAATGGCCGCAAGAGGATATTATCTGGCCTTCCAATCCGTTAAGGCAAGCATCAATGCTATACTGGCGGGGGCCAATGCCGGAACACAGGCAGATATGGACCATTCAAAATGGTTCCGGCAATTATTTGATCCGAGCGTAGCTGCAGGTCTACTGAAAGAATCCGATTTGTCCGGTTATCGTAACTATCAGGTTTATATAGGCAACTCCAAGCATGTTCCCCCTAGTGCGGATGCCATGAGGGATGCTATGCCCATAGTATTTGAACTATTGGAAGAAGAGTCTGAAGCTTCAGTTCGTGCAGTTTTAGGGCATTTTGTGTTTGTCTTCATTCACCCATACATGGATGGAAATGGCCGAATAGGACGCTTCCTAATGAATGTCATGTTGGCATCGGGAGGATATCCATGGACGGTTATTCCGGTAGAACGGCGAGAGGAATATATGCAGGCCCTTGAAAAGGCCAGCGTGGATCAGGATATAGAGACATTTGCAAGGTTTATTGCAGTTTTGGTGGAAGACAGGCTTCAAGGTAATCACCAGGCACAAATACCTGACAAAACCAGTTAGCAACACTAACGGTGGCCAACTATTTCTTTAATGTCTTAAAGTGGCACTATTTGAACCGTAATAAACCAAAATAATAAGATACAGTTGAGTTATTTCAGAAGGTAGATCCAACGTGGCATCATTCGAACCGTATTATCCATCCACTGGGAGAAATCAAATTATCCGCCTTGACTGGATAGGATTTGCAATTCCATCCTACTATACTTTTCAATTTGTAATTGATCAGAATCTCAATCCAAATTCCTTTTCAAAATCTAATTTCATTTTCTGTTGAATAATAGAGCCTGCGATAAAATTGATTCCTGTTTGCCAGAGCAATGGACTTATAAAAATTCCCAGTTAGTTATTTCAAGAACCATGGTCTGAAATTTGGTTAGATAGATTTATTCAGTTGAAAAAGATGATTAAAGGTGCCTGAACAGCCTAACCAACAGTTCTAAATCCTCCTCAAAATGTTTCGACTTCTGTATCGCCAGCTCCACCTGACGGCACAAATCCAATTTTGAGGGATTTGTGCCTTTATTTTTATCGGGCTAATCCTACTTATTATCTGGTTGCTAATCCCACCCTGCTATCATTTCCAATTTGCAATTGGGTTTACTGCCTCATCTCATTCTACTCTTGGAAGAGGAGGCGATTGGTTCTGCTATCATTTTACTATCGGATTCAGTATTAAATGGATTTCCTAACTTAAGCCCGGATGGGTTCTAAAAATTGGCTGTCCGTTCTCCCCCATCCTTTCAATCGCGGGACAAGTCTACTAAAAGGTCATTACAAGAAAGGGAGAAAACCGGAAGAATCTGTTCTATGAACTACCTCTATTTTAGGAAAAGGGGAGAAAAGGGGAGAAAATGTGAAGGAAATGTAGTGTATACCAGTCGGCCTACAAAACTACCCATCATTATCAAGTGATTTACCTGCCTCCCCCGAAGATTCACGTCCTATCTTATTCTTTTACTAATTCAATCCGGTCAATATTTCATCAATGTCATCGTATTTTTAGCATACTGCGTACAATGTCCCAAATACCCCTTCTCGGATGTGAAGAAACTTCGGTCTTTAGGCTCTGAATGAATTCTGTTTTTGGCATATCCAATAGAAGTAATCCAGTGGACTAATTCATTAAAATAATGTCCATTGGATTGAGATCTGTGCCCCTGACCTTGCTTGATGATTCCAGATAGGTGTCCGGGAATGTCTCTCGGATTATCACCGAAACAATAGAAAAAGCTGCTCCAAATTTTGTTAGTATCGAATTTCAGAAGCTCAAAATCAATCACGCTTATCAACGGATGATGGGGTTTTGGCAGGCCGAATAATCGGTGAAGTCCAGATATAGACTCAATTCTATATGGAGCAGCTTTCTTCACAATTTAATTATTCAAAATCGGTAGATAAAGATAAGGATTTCCATTCTTCCATTTCTTTTGCTTCATTTTTGCGCACTTCTAAAATAGCGTTATAACTATCTGAACCTAATGGAAGATGTAAAGGCGGATTAGACATTTCAGTAATCTTAAGTAATACTTCTGCTAATTTTTCAGGATCACCTAATTGTTTGCCATCAAATCCCGTAAATTGTTCAACCTGTTTATCTAAATTATAGGCGTCAATTTTATTTTTAGCAACATTCAGACTGTCCTCGCTCATAAAGTTTGTCCGAAATGTTCCCGGTGCAAGAATCGTTACTTTTATCCCAAAAGGCGCGACTTCTTGGGCTAGAGCCTCTGATAGTCCGATAACAGCAAATTTTGATGCATTATAGCTTCCATTGCCGGCATAACCCATATAGCCCATCATAGATGCAGTATTGATGATATGTCCGGATTTTTGCCTACGTAAATGTGGCAAGACTTTCCTAATGATACTGGCCATTGCAAAAACATTTACGTTCATTGTTTTCCTAAACTCGGTATCACTTAGTTCTTCGATATTTCCTAATAGGTTATAGCCTGCGTTATTGACCAAGACATCTATTTGACCAAATGTTTCTATGCCTTTCGAAATAGCATCTTCAACATCTTTTTCATTGGTGATGTCCAACATTACAGGAAGTAGATTACCGTTAAAACCCATGATTTTTTCTAAAAACGTATCCTTATTTCTGGAAGTTGCAATTACTTTCCCTCCGTTGTTTAAAACTGCTTTTGTAATTTCAAGCCCCATGCCTTTGGACGCTCCTGTAATAAACCATACTTTCTCTTTATTCATAATATTTGTTTTTTACAAAACTACAGGGCACATAGATTTATAAAGTTTTCAAATCAAGGATAAACGTATTTAAATTCAGGTTTACAGTTGATTTTATGACCGCTAGCGGGGTGCACAGCCACTGGCCATATCCGGGCACCTCAGTATTTCCTTTACCCTTTCCTGATTTGCCACAATAAACATACATACTGACTCATTTTTGCCGGCAATTTCTTTGTTTTGAGCAGACCAACACTTGCTTAAAAGTCCTGCTTATTTATTTGTGGTCTTTCAGATCCTTGTCCCCGATTACAAAAGCCATTAGCTCAGCCATTTTTCCGTCACGAAATCTCCATACATCACAGTAAGAGTATCTAATGCTTTCTCCGTTTTCGTTCATCACTGCGATTTGACCAATTGCCGTAAGATAATCATTCTCGGCAATCAAATTTTTAACCTCATTTTGTGGCGGTTCAATATATTCATTAGACATCCATTTTCGGACCGCTTCTTTTCCATTTAGAATCTGGTCACCTACAAATATCCATTTGGTATCATCGGTGCAGTATTGAAGAAATTCTTCATAATTACCTTTAGAAACAGCTTCATTTGCTTTCTGTAGAATTATTTTATTGGTTTCTGTCATAAGTAGTATTCTGCATTTACGATTAAGGCTTTCCTAAAATAGTAAAATTAACAACCAGCTTAATCGATATTCGCCTCATCATTAGCCAATAGGTCATCCATGATCTTTTTCAGAAATTTTGTTTTGTTCTTTTTAACTTCTTTGAGAAAAGGCGAAGATTCATCCGAGTCGGCTAAATACTTCCCTCCCCAAAGAGCTAGTTCAATTAAAGCAGGTATTAAATCAACCCCTTTTGGGCTAAGCCTATACAGTCCTTTTACCTTATTGTCCGGATATGGCGCTTTGATAATTATTCCATTGTTCTCCAGCACCTGTAATCTATTCGCTAATATATTCGTTGCTATTTTTTCCGAAGATTTTGTAAAATCTCCATAAGTTCTTGATTTATATAGCATTAGATCCCTCACTATCAATAATGACCATCTGTCTCCGAAAATATCCAATGATGAACTTATTGGGCAATCGGATCGCATTTCAGTTGCTTTCATAAATTTTATATTTTTTTTACTTGCATATTAAAAGTGACTAAGTAATTTTACACTTGCGTTTTGCAAGTAATTAATCTTATTTTTACTTGCAAATGAAAAGCAAATTTAATCATTTGAGATAAGAAAAATAGTACATCATGACAAAAATTTTAGTGACTGGAACTACAGGAGTAGTCGGAAAAAGTACAGTTGAGCATTTGTTAAAGAAAGGTATTCCTGCAAGTCAACTTATCGGTCTCTCCAGGAAAAAAGAAAGCCTGGAAGACTTAACGGCGAAAGGCGTAGAAGTTCGTGTAGGTGATTATTTTGATTATAATTCCTTACTACATGCATTTGAAGGTGTTGACAAAGTCATGCTAACGAGTGCCATTGCTTTTACAGACCGATCTACCCAACATTATAATGCAATTACCGCTGCCCGTCAAGCTGGTGTTAAGCACGTGGTGTATATGTCGATTATGCGTAAAGAAGGTTCGGGACGTATTATGCCCGAAGTTACGGAGTCGGACCTTTTTACAGAACAGGTACTTAAATCCTCAGGACTTGATTACACTATTTTATACCACCCGCCTTTTGCCGACCTTTTATCCTTCTACTATGGTCCCAATCCTTATGAAAGTGGAATAAAAGTTCCGGCAAACCATGGAAAAATGGCACCTGCAACAAGAGATGAATTGGCGGAAGCCCACGCTGAAATACTTTCTACTCCGGGACACGAAAATAAAACCTATTCATTGGGTGGCTCCCATGCTGTTTCGTTTTCCGACATAGCGAATATTCTTACGGAAATAAAAGGACAATCTGTTTCTTTTACCGCCATTAGAGCAGAAGAATATATTGATGGGATAGTTGCCCAAGGAGTCGCTCGCCACGTGGCTGAATTTATAACGGGTTGGGTACTGGCAATTGAAGGAGGTGAATTCGAATATCAATCAGGTGATTTGGAGCGGTTATTAGGTAGAAAGACAAAAACTTTCAGAGAGCTCATGGAAACAACTTTAGCTTAGGATATTTACAAGTTATAATAGTCTAAGCGGCAGAGAATATATGTTTTCAGCTACTTCGATTTAAACGTGTCAGCTTTATTTCAGAGGACTACCCCCCTGCCAATGAAACCGTTGGGGAAAATAATAAAAGACTTAGGATTTAAGGTGGTTGACCTTGGCAATTTGGAACAGGCGGGTCGGATAACCGATGTTGGGAAAGCATTATCTGAACTGAACTTATTTAGTTACACAATTTAATATCTAATACCATTTTTTATGAAGGCATTGGTTTATCGTCAGAAAAGCACCTTAAACCCGAAATATGCATTAGCAATTCTATTACAGCCATTAATTGCTTCAAAATCAGCCATTACATTGCTGTTTTCAACTTCACCATAGCGGTGCTATGACTCAGTCTCCAAACAGCCTGATTTTCTTGCAATTAATATCTTCATAACGAAACCTAATGCATAATTCGGGTTAAATGACTTTGGAATAAGGTTAGAAGAAGTTGTAGATCCGAAAATCAGCGAAACCGATATTTTAGTCCGTATCAAAGACAAATGAAAAATCGAGCTTTGGCGGATTTGCGGGCCTAATATATCAATCTGAAAATTGTGTCAATACTTTCACAGAGTTAGTCACCTAAATTCATAAATTTATCTATTCAAAAACGGAATAAATGGACATTTTTAAAGGACAGAACATTGTAGAGTTTGCTGGACGCTTCCAAAGCGACTTGCATTGCAAAAAATATCTGAGTGAAGTGAAATGGACTTCTGGTTATACTTTTAGAAAATGTGGTCATCACAGCAGTCAGATCCGCAAGGGTTTTTCAAGGACTTGTAACAAGTGTAATGATACAGAATCTCCCGGTGCTTATACCCTGTTTCACAAGGTGATGAAGTTTGGGCTTCTAAGGGCCTTTCCTATCTGTTTTGAAATCGAAGATTCGACGGAGTCAAATGGCTACAACCACCATGGGAATGTCAGCCCTTCAGGCAGGAAGGAGATATGGCAGAACTTTAAAGCGTTGCACACAGCAATCCACTAGGTTAAATCCTGTATCAGGACAACATTTTCTTGGGTAAGTTCTGATAAAATGTACATCAAAAGTCTAGTGTAAACCTAAGCGAAAACCTCTATTCTGTTATTTATGTTAGAAATAATTCAAATAATCGCCCTTATTCAGGGCTTGTTTCTTTTAAGTGTTCTGATCGTTAAACAAGAAAGTTACAAGCGGGTAAATTTCTTACTGCTTCTAGGGTCAATTATTGCATTGCTTTTGAACATTGTCGGAGATGATGATTTTAACCTGTTTTTTTCCAATGCTAATTGGTATTTTTTCCAATCTCCATTGATCATTACACTGTTCTTTTTGCTTATAAAGTATCACAATTCTAAACAAGATAAATTTCAACTTAGAGATTTTCTTTATTTTATTCCGTATTTATTTTTTATTACTCTTCAAATCGCAGAAGACATCTTAGGTAAGAACATATGGTTAATGATTGGAGAAATTTTGGCAGGCGTAACGCTATTAGTTTATTTAGGTTATACCATCTATGATATCATCAAAAACAAAAAGGAAAAATGGATGCTATTTTTTATAGTACCTTATGCTTTAATGAACTTAATTGAGGAAATTTCATTTATTAAAATAAAAAACTATGATTATTTTCCCTTCCTAGAAACCTATGGCATTATTGGATTATCAGCAATACTTCTCTACATGATTTTATTTAAGCTTGTTGTATCACCAAAATCTATACTGCCAAAGGCTGATACCATGGCTTATAAAACTTCAAGTCTTAGTAAATCCAAAGCAGAGGTATATAAAAGGGAGTTTTTAAGGCTCATGGATAAAGAGAAGCTTTTTACTAATAGCAATATAACGGTTAACCAAGTAGCTCAAAAGATGGGTATTCCAAGACAGCACTTATCTGAAGTCTTGAATGTGTACTTAAAATCCAATTTTCAGGACTACATGAACAAATGCAGGGCTGAAGAATTTGTAGCATGTTTCAAGGATGAAAAGTTCAAGAATTATTCTATTATGGGCATTGCCAACGAAGTTGGTTTCAAATCCAAATCCTCTTTCAACACTACCTTTAAAAAAATATACGGGGTTACCCCTAGCGAGTTTAAAAAGGCATTACCTTCAGTAGTTTAGAAATGACCTTTTCTCCTTATTCTTCATAGAAGAATTATGTTCCAAATCCGCTTTCAGAAAACTTCTTAGAATTAAGGAAGCCTTCACTTTTCTGATGAAAATCGGATTATTTCCTTAAATACAATTGCCAAATATTGATATTATGGCAGTATTCATTAGGGCTATTTGGAATCGATAGCCTCAAATAGTATTGCCCAATCTGCAACGATTTTTTTGGATTACCGGAGCTTTTAAGCTAAAACTGACAAATCCTCACACACCTCTGAAAACAAAAAAAAGCCACAAATTCTACAGTTGGCGGCTTTCTAAGTGCGGGAAGCGCATTTAGAACCTTTAAAACCATACAATCAATAAAATTTAATGATCTAATATTCAGAATATTAAAATCACTCTTGCAACAAACTGGTACTGAAAGCGGATTTGGAACCTACTTCATTCTGATCTCAATGGAGGCAAGTCTAATTTTACCCCGGTTGAATGAAACAATTAAGAATTTCTAGTAATTATGACAAAATCGGATGGTGAATGAAGACAAATTATATACTCAAAATTTTATAGGAGTCTAAGCATTCACCTCTAAAAACTTGAATACCCCCCCCACATACAGTTTAGATCAAGAGGCGCAGTTCTCCATTCTGTTTGATAAGCATTATCAAAGGTTATACAACTATGCGTATAAACTATTAAATGACATCTATACCTCTGAGGAATTTGTTCAAGAAACATTTATAAAGCTTTGGGAACATTACCATAAAATAGATAAATCACATCGTGCTATCGAATCGTTTTTAATTGTAACACTCAAAAATAAAATAATTGACCATTTTCGAAAAAATCAAACTAGAGAAAAGCACAATAATTTATATAGTTTATATTCAGATATTCTCACAGAAACTAATACACAATGGGATTTGCTACAACAAATTGATATTATCTATGAGAATCTTGAACAAAAAACAAGAGATATTTTTCAACTATCCAGAAATGAAGGATTGACCTATAAAGAGATTTCCGTAAAAAAAAATATTTCCATAAAGACTGTAGAGCTTCATATTTCGACGGCCCTAATAGCTTTCCGAAAAGGTTTAAAGGAATATTTATAATCAAAAGTTAAACCTCGCTGTGGTCAAGAGAATCCGTGTTTCCCTTTTAACATAGAAATCCTGCGAAAAGGAATTTGTCAAGGCATTGCCGGCAAATCTCATCGTATCGAAAACGTCCCTTAAACTCAGCGATAAATTCCCCTTGTCCCCGAAAAATGACCTTTGAAGACTCGCATCCATATAGTACTGGGCAAGATCTTTTCCCTGCGCTTCTATTTCCGGAGAATCATAATTCGCAACCAATTGGAAATTCAATCCCCAAATAAGCTTAAAATCCTGAGTCAGTTTTGCGCTCCAAGAAAATCCCGAATTGGTAAACTCTTCGCTGATATTGGATCCATCTACTGCTATCCTAAAAACAGTAACCCCACCGTTAACCGCATACCAATCATTGACCTCACTCGTTCCGATGAACTCCAATCCATAAGAGCTTGAAGAAAGGAGATTTTCAGGTTGAGTATAGGAGATACCATCTTTCAAAAACGTGATGAAATCCAACTGGCCGTTAACTTTTCTATAAAATAAATTCGTCGATAGGCTTGATTTTTCATAGTTTGCCAAGTGACCAAATTCAAAGGAATTGATCATCTCAGGTTGTAGCTTTGGATTTCCTCTTTGGATATTCAGGGAATCGGTAATGTCAGGGAAAGGATTCAAGCTCCAGGCTTTCGGTCTGTCAATTCTTCGGCTATAAGTGAATTTCAGGGAATGCTTCTCGTTGAGGTTATACATCGTCTGTAGGCTTGGGAAAAGATTAAAATAGTCCTGGCGATTTTCTTCGTCTGTATTTTCCAAATAGGTATCCACCTGAGTAAATTCACCCCTTAACCCCAATCCATATTCAAACTTTGGCCTTTTCGCCGAAAGCACCACGTAACCTGCATGAATCTGATCCTTGTAAAGAAAACGATTGCTTATCGTAGGATCCTCTATAAATTCCTGTGAGCTTTCATCCTTTCGCAAATAGATATAATCATTATCAAACTTTCGGATGTTGGACTTCAAGCCTGTTTCAAATTTCCCGTTTCCAAATGGTTTGATGTAGTCAAACTGGAATACTGAAATATTTCTTACTTCATCTGTATAGGCTCTTTCCTGTCCTGTAAGATTTTCGGGAGAAGGATTTAGCGCGTTTCCAAAAATTTCAATACGTTGGGTTTTATACTGATTTTGGTATGAATTACTGGCTGTGAAGCGAAGCAAATGTCCTTTATCTTTGAAATTATGCTCATAGATCAGTGCATTGTCTATGACTTCATTTGTATTGTCTTCTTTATTTCTTCGCACATAGTCAAATTCATCCTCCTCCCCAGCTTCGCTCATTCGATGCAGTACTGCATATAGCGTATTGGTCTGGGAATTTTGCCCATATTGATAGATTCCTTCATAGCTAAGGATATTATTTCCAAAATAATAATCAGCTCCATAGTTCATATTATGCCCCTTGTCGCGACCAGTGTTGTCTGTATTCTGAGTCAGAGTTTCTTTCTCTTCAAAAATTACCCGATTTGATCTTTGAGTTCCCACATCTTTCCAATCCCTATAATTATACCCGCCAAAAACATTAAAATTGGCTCCTCTGTGATTTAATCTTGCCCCAACATTTGATCTGTTTCTAGTTCCGTAAGTACCTTCCACTCCGCCGTGGGTTCCTAGGTCCTGACCTTTTTTCAAAATAATATCTATCACACCACTTTCAGCTTCCGCATCAAATCTTGCATTTGGATTGTTGATTACCCGAACTTCTTCGATTGTACTCGCCGGCAATTGATCAAGATTTTGGGTAAGGGAGGAGTTTCGCCCATTAATCAAAATATTGGTTCCGGTACTTCCCCTGAGAGCAATCGTACCATCTACATTTACAGAAATAGACGGAGTATTTCGAAGAATATCCAGAAGAGTACCTCCGGTATTTGCGATGTTATTTTCAGGTGTAATAACAATCCCTTCCAATCCTGTTCTGACGGGCATTCTTGAAGTCCGCACGATCACTTCTTCAAGATTCTTACTTTCACTTTGCATCAGAATATCTCCCAGTTCTACATTTCCGGAGACTTTTACATCTTGGATTATCTGATCCTGAAAACCCAGGAAGAACGCTTTAAATATATATGTACCTTGAGGTGCTTCCAAAGAAAAATTCCCTTCTTCATCCGAATCAGAGAAGACTACGGGGTTTGTTTCATCTCCTTCGGCAAAAAGAGCTACCTGCACAAAAGCTAAAACTTCTTTGTTCTGTTCATCTTTTAAAGTACCCGAAACTTGATATGTTTGAGCGAAAACAAGCATTGGAAATGCAAGAAAGAAGAATATAAAAGGAAATGATACGGTGATTTTCATCGGATTACCAGTTAGTTTATGTACAAGTATATCCTCCAAATTTGTATCAATTTTGAAGTTGGTTACCTGTATTGAATCCGAATCACATGTAAATTATTTTCGTAATAAAAGGAAAGTTTGAACCCATATTTTTTGCAGATCTGATGGACAATAGCCAATCCCAACCCTACGGATTCTTGATGGTCACTTCTTTTCTTAAACCGTTCAAAATATTGCTCAGGATCTGCATGTGGTGCAATACCTGTGTTTTCAATCTTTAAAAATTCTGAGTTAAGTTCGAGATTGATCAGACCGTGATCCACATTATGTTTGATGGCATTCCCGATCAGGTTATTTAAGAGGACCTCCAATACAAACGGATGGATTTCCAGCATAACCTTCGGATCGATTTGAATAGTGAGTTTGATGGATCTCATCTCTATTAATTCCTCGAATCCATGAAGAATTCTTCCCGTAAAAGAACTCAAATTGAGTGGTTCAGGAACTTGGAATTCTTCATTTTCAAGCTTTGCCAACATGGCCAACGACCTCACTATCCGAGTAATTCGCTCATTGTTTTGATATGCTGAGCTGATCAGTTGAGATTGATCTTCGGTGATTTCTTCATTCATCAAAAGTTCCAGTTTCCCGCGGATGACAGCGGATGGAGTTTGAATTTCGTGTGAAATATTCTCCGAAAATTCCTTGATTTGCCGATAGTCTTTCAGGAGCTTTTTAGACATCCGTTCGAGAAAATCATTAAGCTTTTCAAACTCTGTAATGCCGTTTTTTGAAAATACCAACGGTTCGTTTTTCTGAAAGTTAAAAGCCTGAACAGCCTCAAGACTTTCGTGAAAAGGGCGAAGGATTTTTTTGGAAATATATCTGAAAAACAATCCTATAAAAACCAGTTGAATCACAAAAACGGTCAACATCGTGATTACAACTGTTTCTGTAATGTCTTCCGCTTCTACAACCAGGTTGTAATAAGAAATCCGGTAATGTTTGCCGTTTATTTTGTAGGATTTGCTCGCCTTCAGCTGTTCCTCATTTTGATTCATAGGATCGTTATAAGCTAAAGTATCACTGAGTTGAAGTTCTTCTATCGGTAGGTCAAAGGGAATCTCTTCTATTTGCAGTTTGTCATATTGAAGTGCCTCTGCCGGCACACCATTTTCAATTCTGGCGGCGAATGCATCGATCTGTCGGGTGAGCTGCAAACCCAGCTCAAAATCAATTTCTAATTCAAGTTTATTGTAAATGAATAAAGTTCCGACAAGAAGTGCCGCAAGGGTGATCCCCAAATACCAATAAGTAATGGCGTTTACAAGTTTCATGGTGCCAGGGAATCAAATTTATAACCGATGCCATAAACTGTTCTGATGTAATCTTTTCCTCCTGCGGCGGTTATTTTCTTTCGCAGATTTTTGACATGTTGATAGACAAAGTCAAAATTGGCCATATCGTCTGTATAGTCTCCCCAGAGATGCTGCGCAATTGCCTGCTTGCCCAAAACCCTGTTTTTGTTTGTGATAAAGAAAAGCAGAAGGTCAAATTCCTTCTTTGTCAAGTCAAAAACCTGCCCGTTTACTTTGGCTAAAAGTTGGTTGATTTCGATTGTAATTTCATTGAAAATGACCTCATTAAATCCTCCCAACTTTGATCTGCGGAAAATGGCCCGAAGCCTCGCCAATAATTCGGAAAGGTGAAAAGGTTTTGGCAGATAGTCGTCAGCACCTTTGTCCAAACCGTCCAATTTGTCATTCAAGGAATCCTTTGCAGAAATTATCAGAACGTTTGAATTGATTTTTTGAGATTTGATCATATCGAGAAGTTCGAGACCATTTCCGTCAGGAAGCATTAGATCTAGCAAAATACAATCGTAGTCGAAAGACAAAATTTTATCCTGGGCAATAAAGAGGTTTGACGCGACTTCGCAAAGAATACCCTCCGTAGAAAGGTAGTTGACCACATTTTGTGTGAGTTCGGGGTTGTCCTCTACGAGCAGTATTTTCATTTGAGCATCAGATTTAACAAGTCTGTGTACGATTAAGGTAGTGGAGAAAAAGAAACTTCTGACAAAATCTACGACAAAACCTTGAAGGAATTCTGAAGTTGGGAAATATCCCTATCAGATTAATTTTTCGAGTTTAGTTAGGAATGAATAATGCAATAGGTTCAACTTTGATAATTTGAAATTCAAGTTTATCCTAACTGACTTTCCCAATTTGTGTGAACTATCCAGAAATGAAGGATTGACCTATTGGGAAATTTCCATAAAAAAAATCCATAAAGACCGTAGAGCTTCATATTTCGACGGCCTTAATAGCTTTTCGAAAAGGTTTAAAGGATTATTTTTCAAGAAAATCAAATTTTTAATAGGGTGTCACTACTTGGCATACGTCATATAAGCAGTAAACCCCTTAATGATGGATAAATCGCATATTTCAAAGGCAGATCTTTGGGCATACATTTCAAAAACTGCTGATCAGGACACAATTCGGAAAGTAGAATTATGGAAGGACTCTTCAGAATACGACAAGGAGTTGTTTTCCCAAATCACTTCAATCTATCTAAATACCAAGGAATATCCCGTATCAGTTGAAGATGCGAAAAATCGCTTTCTACGTTACTCCAGAAATACTAAACAAAAAAGAGTATCCAGAGCTGTTACGCTATTAAAATATGCTGCAATGATCGCTGTAATTGTTACCGTTGGATATACATACCAACAGTTTTCAGAGAGTACTAGTCAATTAATTGTAGAGGAAACTTCTTTTGGAGAAAACAAACAGCTTAAACTCCCCGATGGCTCAATAGTCTGGTTAAACGCTTCCACTCAGCTCTCCTACGAAAGCAACACACCCCGCACCATAAGTTTGGAGGGAGAAGCATTTTTTGAAGTGGCCAAAGATACAGCACATCCATTCACTGTAACCACTTCCGATGGCTTGAAAATAGAAGCCTTGGGAACAAGCTTCAATGTCAAATCATATTCAAATACTCCCATTGTAGAAACAAAATTACTTACAGGAAAAGTTGCAATTACCTCTGATAAATATCTGAACGAAAGGATTTTACTGCTTCCTGATGAAAAGGTGATTTTTGATAGAAACAGTAAACAGTTTTCTAAGCAGGATATGGTTGAAAGAGAAGGGAGAATCGCCTGGAGAGAAGGAAAAATCGAATTTTCAAATCAGTCATTCAGGGAAATCGCCAATGACCTATATGTACAATATCAAGTAAAACTGGTATTTAAAAATAATGAAATAGCAAACTCAAAATTCACTGGTGTATTTGATAAAAATACACCAGTGAGGGAAATTTTAGAAATCCTTAAAACCTCCAAAGATTTCGATTATCATCTAATTACAGAGACGGATGAGTGGGTGATAAAATAAAAAAAGTGGGAAAATTCCAGTTTTCCCACTCTAAAATGTTAATGAATTCCAATCGCAATAATCAGTATCACTTAACACATCAAATTTATGAAATTAATACATTTCACGGGCATATTATGGCCAAAAATTTTATCCAAACCATCTATTTTAATGAAACTACCTTTCTTCTTTTTTGTTTTCAGTAGCTTTCAACTCTTTGCTATCAATAGTTTTTCCCAAGATAAAGTAAGCTTAAATATCCAGAAGGGCTCATTAGAGTCAATCATGTCAACTATTGAAGGACAGACACCATACAGGTTCGTATTCAATAATGATGAGTTAAACATTAAAGATAAGTTTGATATCAACGTAAAAGACGAAAAAATTGATAGAACATTGAAATTACTTTTTCACTCTACTCCTATTACGTACACCATTAAGAATAATTATATAGTTCTTTCCAAAGCTAAAGATCAGAATGCAAAGTTTACAATCAGTGGTGTAGTCAAGGATGCTGTCAACGGTGAAACACTCTTGGGGGCAACCGTCCATTTAAAAGGCACTTCAATTGGAAGCACGACCAACGAATATGGTTTTTATTCTATTACAGCGCCTGAAGGTAATTATACCCTAATCATTTCCTATATAGGATTTACACCTTTTGAAAGGGAAATTGACCTTCGCTCTAATCAAAAGCTCGACATTGAGCTCAAAGAGGATGCCGCTCAATTGGATGAAGTAGTCATCACAGCTGAAGAATCAAAGAAAGTTGACCTTAGCACACCACAAATGAGTGTGGCAAAACTTTCAACTAGGGATATCAAACAGATACCTGTTGTTTTGGGTGAGGTGGATTTGGTCAAGGCCATTCAATTGCTGCCGGGTGTTGCCAACGCCGGCGAAGGTGCATCGGGCTTCAATGTACGCGGTGGTGCAGAAGACCAAAACCTAATTCTTTTGGATGAAGCAATTATTTACAACGCTTCCCATGTGTTTGGTTTCTTCTCAGTATTCAATGCTGATGCTATTAAGGATGTTAAACTTTATAAAGGAGGCATTCCTGCACGTTTTGGAGGGCGGGCTTCTTCGGTACTGGATATACGTCAAAAAGACGGAAATAGTAAAGAATTTGGACTCACTGGGGGTATTGGTTCGGTTTCCAGTCGTTTGGCGGCAGAAGGACCACTATTTAAAGACAAAGGTTCGTTTCTAATGGCCGGTAGAGCTTCTTATGTAGATATATTTTTAGCCTTAGCTAACCAAAGCAGTAGAGCCGGATTTTACGATTTTAATCTGAAAACAAATTATGAAATTGATGGGAAGAACAGATTATATCTATCTGGTTATTTAGGTCATGATAACTTTAACGTGGCAGGAGCAGGATTTACTAATTCATACGGAAACCTCTCAGGAAACTTGCGATGGAATCATATTTTTAATAACAAGTTATTCTCCAATGCATCCTTAATATACAGTCGATATAATTATAACCTAGAACTTGAGGGAATGGATTGGACCTCAGATATCAGCAATTATAATATGCGCTATGACTTTGAGTATTATGCAAGCGATAAATTAACATTTGATTTTGGAGTAAATGGTATTTACTACAAGTTTAATCCAGGAAGAATCAACCCACTAGATGCAACTTCGTATGTTAATCCAGAGAAATTAGACAACAAATTTGCTTTAGAAGCCGGAGCATATGCAGGCTTAGAACATAAAATTTCCGGTAAGCTCACCGCTCAATATGGCTTGCGTTTTAGTTACTTTAATCGACTGGGAAAGCAAACCTTAAACAATTACGCCAATAATCTACCGGTGGTTTACAACGAAGAATTAGGGATTTATGAGCGTGCCGAACCTATTTCCAACACCAACTACGGTAAGGGAAAAAGCATAGCTACCTTCAATAATTTAGAACCTCGGTTTGCACTTTCATATCAGCTTAACGAGAAGTCTTCTTTTAAAGCAAGTTATAACCGAATGGCTCAATACCTGCATTTAATTTCCAACACCGCATCAGCCACTCCATTAGATGTTTGGGCACCCAGCGGAAAGTTTATTGACCCACAAATTGCAGATCAATATGCTGTAGGCTACTTCAGAAATTTGAAGGAAAATAAGTTTTCTATTGAAACCGAAGCCTATTACAAAACTATCGATAATAGGGTAGATTATATCAATGGAGCAGAACTTGTAACACAAAACACCATTGAAACCGAAATTTTAACAGGTGAAGCCCGTGCATATGGAGTAGAATTTTTATTGCGAAAAAACGAAGGCGATTTTACAGGTTGGCTGGCATATACGTGGTCAAAATCGCAACAACGCACACCCGGCGGAGCAGCAGGCGGATTAGGCATTAACAACGGGAAATGGTATAACTCTAACTGGGACAGAACCCACGACTTTTCGTTTACCGGAAGTTACAAATTCAACGAAAAATGGCGATTTGGGGCTAATATGGTATTCCAAACAGGACGGCCTGTTACCTATCCAAACGGACAGTTTATATACAACGGACTATCCATAGCGACTTATTCTGAAAGGAATGCAGACCGATTGCCAGCCTACCACAGACTAGACCTTTCTGCAACATTAACACCTCGAAAAAATAAAAACAGGAAATGGCAAGATGAATGGGTATTTGGTATATACAACGCTTATAATCGAAAAAATGCAGCCTCTATTTCTTTTGGTCAAAATCAAAAGACAGGGGTAACAGAAGCCACTCGTACTGCCATATTTGGCATTGTTCCTTCAGTAACATACAACTTTAAATTTTAAAACAATGAAAAATATAAATATATATAACAAATTAGGGGTACTTCTTATAATAATAGGATTACTAAACTCGTGTACCGATGTCATAGATGTTAATGTCCCAAACGGCGGCGCACGATTGGTGGTCGATGCGTCTATTAAATGGCAAAAAGGTACATCAGGAGAAACACAAACCATTAATCTAAGAGAATCAACCGCTTTTTTTGATATCAATCCAGATGTCCCTGTTAAGGGTGCTTCAGTAACTGTAACCAAAGAAAACGACGGATCAATATTTGTGTTTTCCGACCAGAATAATGGTAGTTACACTGCAACAGATTTTGTTCCGGAATTAAATGCATCATACACTTTGGAAATCCTTTACAACGGCTACTCCTACACAGCAACCGAAACCTTAATTGCAGGACCTGTTATTAATCGAGTTGAGCAAATCACTGAAAAAGCTAATGGTGACACAGAAATTGAGCTTCAAGTATTTTTTGATGACCCCCGAGGTGTAAAAAATTATTATTTAGGCGAATTTACTCCCTCTAATTTACCAATGCCGTCTCTTGCAGTTATTAGTGATGAATTTACAGACGGCAACGAAAATTTTATCGAAAACGATAATGACAGCTATGTTGCTGAAGTAACTGTAGGTATTAACGTGTATGGTATTTCGCGAAGATATTATGACTATATAAAAATATTGGTTCAACAATCATCTGGAAGTGAAGAAGGTGGGCCTTTTCCAACTACCCCTGTACCGTTAAAAGGAAACGTTACTAATGTCAATGATTCTAATGAAGAAGTATTGGGATATTTTAGGCTAAGTGAATTTGATACTACATCATATACAATTAATTAGCAATAGGATACGAGGGAAGTATTGTCCTAAAAACCAATAAGGTGGAAATCGATAAGTTGATAGTAACTGTTGAAAATGTGCTTTATCCAGACCTAAATACTTCAGCTTAAAAATTATGTGTAACATCACAATTGTACCGAGAAGTATGTGCGGTTTTAGAGTGCTGGTTGTGCTTTTATTTTTGAGTTCGTCACTAACATATGGGCAGGTGACTCCTCTGACTTCGTCTCAAAATACCCATAAGATTGCAGGAGATGTTTTACGTGGTGCAATGCCAGCTTTGGCTTTGAGTTCTACTTTCATTTGGAAAGATCGTCAAAAAGGAACCTATCAATTCTCCAAAGCCCTAGCTGGCACTTTTGCTTTGATGTATGGTTTAAAACTAATTACAAACAAAGAGCGGCCGAATGGTGAAAACAATAATAGTTTTCCGTCTGGTCATACTTCTGTTGCATTTGCCAGTGCTGCATTTGTGCAAAAAAGATACGGTTGGGAATTTGGAATTCCCGCTTACCTCTTAGCAGGATATGTTGGATATACAAGGATCGAAGCAAACAAGCACGATAGCGTGGATGTGCTAGCGGGTGCTGCGATAGGTGTTGGAATAAGTTATTTGTTCACCAAACGGTATGATGAGGAAAAAAAGTTAGGAATTTCTTCAGGCTTTATTGAAAACACACCTATAATAGGTTTAACCTACAAATTTTAATACCTATTGAGAAAGATTACTTTAAATAAACTAAAATGAATAAAATAATAATTGTGCTTTTTCTGTTTTCATCTGTATTAAAGGTTAATGGGCAAAATGATTCAATTAACTCAACAAATACTAATGAAAATATTCAATCCAAATACAAATCGCTCATAATCCCAACTGTTTTAATCGGATATGGAGTTGTTGGTCTTACAAGTCCTACTTTAAAAAATATTAATATCAGTGCAAAAACTGATTTAAGAGGGTATGATGATAAGAAATTAAACATCGATGATTTTTCTCAGTACAGTCCGTTTTTATCTGTATATGCCTTAAATGCGCTGGGCATACAGGGAAAAAATAATTTTAAAGATAGAACCATTGTTTTGGGAACGGCATATATCATTATGGGTAGCTCTGTAAGCATCCTAAAAAAGACTACAAAAGTTACCAGACCAGATGGCTCATCCTCAACCTCGTTTCCTTCGGGGCATACAGCTACGGCTTTTATGGCTGCCGAATTTTTATATCAAGAATATAAAGATGTATCGGTTTGGTATGGCATTACCGGTTATGTGATCGCTACTGGCACAGGTCTTTTTAGAATATACAACGACAAGCATTGGCTTACCGATGTCGCCGCAGGTGCGGGAATAGGAATTTTAAGTACCAAGATTGCTTATTGGATCCATCCACTAATTAATAAAACAATTTTCAAAGACAAGGATAAGATAAATGGAATTGCTATGCCTTTTTATAATGGAAGAGAATATGGGTTGGGATTATCAATGACATTCTGAAAAGGATCTAACCATTTGAAGACATTAGGGTCAGTGAAGTTACTTTGATCGGCGAAATTGAATACAATCTGATCTCTAAATACATCAAGCCAATTGAAACGGGCAATAAGTACCAATTTATTTTAGCCACAAACGATACTCTTGTCAAACAACATTTTGTCCAAAACGATGACAGAGAAAATGGAATAGAAAACACCAGGAGGTTAGAGATAAACTACGATGATTTATTGGTGGAGCTAGGAGATACGGCCATAATTAAAATGCAGTGCATCGATGCTTTGGTCTCATCCTATTATACAGCACTGGCACAAATGGGAGACAGTGGACCAAGGGGCGGAACTACTCCAAACAGCCCTCCTACTAATATTTCCAACTGAGCTTTGGGTGTATTTTCTGCTCACAGGGTTGAGATTAAATCTGTTCAGATCAAATAAAAAGAGATTAGTAATTCGCTGTACTTTTAAATAACGTAAAAATCCTTCTCTTGTAGTTGTTAACTAGGCAAAGCTAGGGAAATAAAGGTAGTCCTATAAGTAAAAATCACCCTTTGGTCTATAATTATTAAGATAGGTAAGAATTAGGAATCTTGGGATAAATAAACTTAAACATAATGGATATAACTTATCGTTCTTCTGTGTTCAAAACCGCAAATAAACAGAAATCAAAAATATATTTGAAGGTTCCCGGAACCACAAGCAAGCCAATTAAGGCAGCAATTTCAGATTTTGAAGCCACCATGGTTTTAATGGGGAATGACCCTTTTGACCTCGCTTTTGTGTTGACAATTAACACGGCGAGTATGCGAGATGAAACGAACGGAATTGAAAACCACCTGTACGGAGTTGATGATAGAAATGCGGTTGGTTATCCCCTGATCAGTTTTATCAGTACTGATATAGCAGTTTGGGACTACAAAAAATATAAGCTGTTTGGGACCTTAATGATTCAGGAAGTTTCCAGAATTATGGTAATTGATGCTATTGATAGAAGTAACTACGATGACAATGCGAAAATGACTTTTCCAAGATTTGAATTCAGGGGGAAAATTTACTCCTCTGTTTTCGAGGAGCAGATTAACATACCTCAAAATAAAGCAGGAAACGAAATAGAACTGTATGCTGACATTCAATTTGAAACGTGGAATGCACATGAAATGGGAGAAAACGACTACTATAACTTAGACCTATGCTAGGATTTATAAAGTGAGTTAGGCAATCAAAATCACCTCAAACTATATTTGGTGTTTTCCATAGTATATAAGATCAAACGAAAATATACTTACAATAGAGCAGAGTTCGGAAAAGTAATTGAGGTGCAATCAAATTTCTTGTATTATCACTTTAGGACTTCTGATTATATCGTCATAAATCCCTCAAACTTATTACACAGAAGTACTTACTACACTATTGTAAAATTATGTTCTAAAGAGACTTAAACAACCTAGTCAAACGCTCCAAATCCTCCACAAAAGAGTTAGACTTCTGTATAGCCAGCTCCACTAGTTGTGAATTGCTTTCAAATCAGCACTTTACTAGTAGAATCACAGCTAAAATAAACGCCGGAGATCAAATCCCCCCTCTAGGTGTAGTCAGATCACTTGTGGAGACTGGGTGGGCTCCACGACAATTGACTGGAGTAATTCCATCTGGATATCCTTGACAATTTGCAATTGGCTTCCACTACCTCACCCCATCCTCCTTAGTGAAGCCGAAAACTACAACGAAGTTACTGATTTTGAAGCAATTATTGGCCGAAATAACTTGTGCGCCGTGGCGTAGAAATGCTAATGCATAATGCGGGTCTAAGCTAGCCTCAGTCCTACCATCTTCTGCGTTGGCCGCATTCGAGGTATACCCATACATCTTCACTTGGCCGCCTTGAAGCTGGCTTACCTGAGACTTTTTCAGCAAGCCCTAGTTAGCAGGGCAATAAAAAACGGATTGAAATTTCACGCTCAATCCGTTGTTCTTTTTGGTTTTTATCGCTTGTAATAGGCTACTATACTTGCTTTGGCTAATGTCTGATTCCAAAGGTTAAAACCAACTATTGCAGGATTTATGTTTTCGTCAAGTCCCAAGTTATCGGTTTTTAAAGCATAGACTGTTATAATGTATTGGTGAAATCCGTGTCCTTCGGGAGGACATGGACCTCCAAATCCATTAATTCCATAGTCCGTTATACTTTGTATGGCTCCTTTTGGGGCTAAATTGAGTTTAACGTTTCCTGCGTCAGTTACCAGTTCGTTTACATTAGCAGGAATATCAAATACAACCCAATGCCAAAATCCACTTCCTGTGGGTGCATCCGGGTCATACATTGTGATGGCAAAACTCTTTGCTCCTTCAGGTGCATTTTTCCAAAACAGGTGGGGCGATTGGTTGTCTCCGGAACAACCAAATCCGTTGAACTCTTGTGTTTTATCGGCTTCTCCGCCTAAATCCTTACTTGACAAAGTAAATGTTTTTTGTCCGAAAAGTGCTGTGGAGAAAGTCAAGAACAACACTAAAATCAAATTTGCTTTTTTCATTTTATTACGATTTAAAATTACAAGCAAAATTAGGTTGGACGATACCAAATAAATTTAGGGGAATGTTCAAAAACTGTTGCTATAAGTTCAATTTTTATGGTGTTGCTTGGGTGTAATTCCGTATTTCGATTTATAAGCCTGGATAAAACTCGACAAATTCCCGTAACCGACTTCAAAGTAAATTTCGGACGAGCTTTTTTGCTCCTGGTTCAGTAAATAATTAGCGTGTTCCAATCTTTTGTTTTGAAACCATTTGATAGGTGATTCAGAATAATGTTTTTCAAATTCTCTCTTGAATGTGGATACACTCATACCACACAAAAATGCCAATTCCTTTAATGTAAGCTTGCCCAACTGATTACGCTCAATAGTACGAATGAATTTTTGAGTACTGTCGTCACTCTTCGCTGTTAGCGAATGCAGAAATTCAGTTCCGTATATTTCTGTCAGATAGAACATAATCTCTTCAAATTTAACCTCAAGTAACTTCTTTTGTATGCCTTTTGAAAGTTTGGAAATATCCAACAGACTTTTCACAAAGCGTTGGATAAATTCATCGTACCTGAATGAGTAAACGGATTTATACTCGGTTGATTCGGCTTTATCCGGTTCAGCTTTTCTGATAAATTTCAATAAGGTCTCGTTCGTAAAAAACAGAAGCACACTTCTATAATTTCTGATGTCTGAAAGTTTTTCGGTCATCAAACAATGTCCTGATTTCATCACAAGAAACTTAGAATTGTCGATTGATAAAGCCGAATTATCAAACATCACTTCTTTGGTTCCTTCGGTCAGGAAACTAAATGTGTTTTGATTTAGGATGATTTGTTGTCTGGCAATTTCCTGTGAGCTACGATAGTGGAAAACCTGAACGGATTGCGAATTTTCTAAATTTAGTCCGTCAGGAAGGGTAATTATCTTCATTTAGTTTCTTGCTTTTTTATGCACGGTCGGTCATTGGAAGTATTTCCCACAAACCTATTTATTGTCGCCACTGTATATAGCGCTTATTCGAATTATTACCTTGACAAATCGCAACTGGCTTATAGTTAGGGCTTGATATCCGGATCTAAGCCCGGAAGGATGATCAAAGTTGGCTGTTCTACCTCCTCCCCTTTCCCGATACGCTGCGCTATCGGGAGCGATCGGCTCTGCTCCAGATGTGGATCAAGCATAAGAAGTGGCTTGGTCGTTCCCGAATTGCTTAAGCTCGGGATTTTCGATTTCAATACCTAAAAGGCTTGTGCAAGAAAGGAGATAAAATGATACTTTCCCAGCACACAAGCTCGTTCCCGAATCGTTTCGCTATACGGGACAGGCAGTGCAGCTGCGATTTCATTGTTTCCAGCAGTGCCGGGCAGGCAGTGACTCGCACGCAACGGAAACCTAGTTGTAAATAATCGCCTTTTCAATCTGTTCAGATAAGTCTTCCTGATAGCCGTTAAACAGTTGTACTAATTTCCCATTTGGGTCAAACAAATAAAATGTCGGTGTCCCAAAAACTTTATATTTAGCATAAGTATCGCTTAAACGTCCTTCTTTGTCCCATAAAACATTCCATTTTTCATTGTGTTTTAGTACTAACTCCTCAAATCCTTTTTCGTTCTTGTCAACATAAAAAGTTACGATTTCCAATTTTTCGCCTTGAATATTTTCAATCTTTTCAAGATCAGAAATCGCTTTTAGGCACCACCCACAATAAACAGTAGAAAAATCCAACAATACATATTTGTCACTAAAATAATCCGAAAACAATCTTCTTTTCCCAGTTTTATCTAAAGCCGGAAAATCGTAATATTTATCTCCGATTTTTAAATCGGGATTTTTCAAGTGAGAATTAATTGATTTTGCATATGCAGTATTTTTCAGCTCTTGACTAAGGTTGTCGAAATAATTTTGAAGTTTTGATTTAGGAATTTCAGTTTTATAAACTCCTATAAGATATAAACCATAATATGAATTGAAATTTTCATCAATAAACTCATCTCTGATTTTATCCAATTGATTATCTATATTTCTTATTTTTCCCAAAGGTTCAGATTTGTTCCAATAAGCATTTTGCAAGCTGTCATTCCACTTTCCTTGTTCTCTTAGTGAAAACATTTCGTTAAGGAATATTTTTCGCCGAGTATTCAGGCTTTCTTCCAGTTGGTTATAGTCATATCTTAAATGGTCATATTCGGATCCGTTTGTTTTTACATCATAAGGAAAATCCTTACTATTGGCATTGATCGTTATATTTTCATTCCCAATGAATAAAGAGGTGTAAACAACATCTTCTCCATTTTCAATTGTAAGATATGCGGGTGTTGGAGATTGCTCAAAAGACCCGTTCAATTGAAATTTTCCATTTTTTAGGTAACAACTGTCCAAAATGATATTTTCCCTTTCAATTTTCACAAGTGCATTTTCTTCAAAGCCATTTAGTTTTCCTGAAATTTTAAAATCATTTTGGGCATTTGCAGTTGTGCAAAAAAGCATGAGCCCTGCTATTAATAGTTTGTGCATTTTCGTTTTATCATTTTAAGAGTTACGCTTACAGAAAACATTAGTATTTCTACCGTCCTGCGTTTTCGAAGCCGCTTCCTATGCCACGAACCCAAACGTGGAACGAAGATAAAAGCTTATAGCATACACCACATACCATTGCAGAAAGATTTGGTAGCTGTAACATCCTTGCCCACCCTTCATTCGAACCGTGCCTTTGTCTCCCGTTAATGTTATAGCCCTTTTCATAGTCAACAGTACGTGGGGAATTTTTCATTTGACTTTATCGGCGACTTGCACAAAACTGTGCATACTTGTTCACTGGATTTGGATGAGGGGATACGCGCCGCTCGGTACGCTGTGCATGGCATGGGGTTGCCCCGTTGCAAAAGTTTATATGGGCAAACCGATGTCAGCATTTCGTTGTTTTAACCTTAGTTAAATCCACCCTATTTCTTTTACCGTCAACTCACTTTCTACATTGCCGGTATGCTGCGTTGCTTTCGGCTCAAAGAGTAGATTAAATACAATTTCTCCATTGGTATGTGGTCTATGTTCGACACCTCTGGGAACAATTAAAATTTCGCCTTCCTTGACTTCAACTGTTCGCCCATCCCGAAAGTCCATCAGTAATGTCCCTTTAAACACCATAAAAAGCTCGTCTTCATTTTCGTGGCTATGCCAGACAAAGTTGTCTTTAAGCTTGCAAAGCTTCACATATTGCCCATTGAGTTCTCCGATAATATGAGGGGTCCATTGCTTTTCGAACAATGAAAATTTCTCCATGACGTTGATTGAATTGATTTCTTGCATATTATTTTGATTTTAGGCAATTGAGTTCAGTGTGTTGATGTCGCTCTACTAATTCGCTTACACCTGTTTTACTTGATACTATTTGTCCGTTCCAACAAATCGGTAATGGTACCTTGTAGCGAATCAGGCGCTACTTCCCGAAAATAGTGAATTAAATCCACCGTTGTTGAATAGCGGGTTGGCTTTTGGGGATTGTGGAAAGAACGCCAATCATTCAGGAAATTCTGTAAAGCCCTATTCAGGTTTTTTTCGCCCATACGATTTTGTAATTCGTACATAGCAAGTGCTCCTTTATTATAGTAGATGTGTTCTTCATTCCCAACCAACGCTAATGGTAACTCTTGCTCTTTTGATTTTAAATTCGCTTCCCGGTAGGTGTCCGATTGAAGTTTCAGGAATTGCTGAACTTTTTCATCAGCATATTTCTCTCTAAACACCATCATGGCAGAATACTGTGCCAGCGTTTCCAAAATCATCTTTTGCCCCTGTACATTTGCTGCTTCCAGTTGCAATCCCCACCATTGGTGGGCTACTTCATGCGCAGTAACGTAAAAGGCCATATCCACATCCTTTGCATCATCAATGTCCATCACAAAACCGATAGCCTCTGAAAATGGAATGATGCCTGGCAGCGATTGGGCAAAGCTGCGATATCTGGGAAATTCCACTATACGAAGTTGCTTGTATGGGTATGGACTGAAGTGAGTGCTGTAATAGTCTAAGGACATCTTCATGGACTCCATCATACGGGTCAGATTGTACTCATGCCCATCCTGATAATAGATTTCCAAGTCAACAAGCTCTCCTGCTGTATCTCCTGAGAGAACAAAACTATCGCTAAACACTTCATAATGGGCTGAAACAACGGGATAAAAGTGAATAATCTGCTTATTGGTCTTGTAATGAAAATAATTGCGACCACCCGTATTCCATTTTGCAACTAAATCGCCTGACGTCAACGCTGTTTGTGGAGCTTCTGTGCTGATTATCAGTTCTAACCTGACACCCTCCGAATCACTTCCGCTACGTGAATTCAGCAATTCCCGCGCATCATCACGGCTGGATTTTCCTAAACGTGGAGCTAGGTTGAAATCTTTTCGATCATCTTCATCCTGCAACTCATATTTATTCTGATAACCAAAACCCGGCAACACAGCATTGTCAAAAAACGTCCCGTTATATACCACATCCGGATCGGAATCGTCAACCTCAAAACCCAAGGGTTGTAAGCTCTGTCTAAAGGTCATTTTCAGGGTATCACCGGGTGCTAACGGTTGGTCCAACCCGTAAATAGTATAGTGATATTTTTCATGCGTGTTGTCAGAAGTCACGCCGCGATCAAAGGCTACATCCTTTACTTCCACATTTGAAGCTATCTTTTTTTGTAAGTGAATTTCACGAATGGGTACTTGCGATGTATTGGTTACCCTATAATAGCCTGCTATGTCATAGGCCCGTTGTGAGGGGAATAGATCAATTGTTAAGTTGACGTCTATTATTTTCGGTTGGGGAATATATTCAAATTGTTTCAGCGTTTTTTCATAATCAGCTCTGAAACTAGCTTGTTCACCCTTAGTCCAGAATTCATTCAGTACATTGGTATTGTAAAAAATATAGCCTCCAATACCGATAAAGAGCGTGAAGCATCCCAAACTAAAAACAGCCAATGTCCCTTTAAGCTGGTTTCGTCCTCTTATCCATCGTTTTCTCAACCCCGTTTCACTGCCTCTTACCATAAGGATGCCGGCAAAGATTAAGAGCAGGGTTGCAAACAACGCCCAATAGAGTTTCACCCAAAGGTAGGGTGTAAGGAAGTGACCGTAACCGTTCATATCCGAATACGCAGGCAGCATATGCCCACCGAAGTTGAGCAACACATGCTCCAAGCCAAACATCTTAATAGCTACATTGATGATCGCAAATACGATGGTGACCAGCATGCCCATAAACTTGTTCCCGGTAAGTGCTTGAAAGAACAAGGCGGCAAGCGTATACAACGCAAGGAATGGGAGCAGCTCTAGAAAAAATCCAAAGAAATAGACATCCAATTCGTAGCGATAGTAACTATTCAATGTCTGAAACAGCATGCCTGAAGCAATAAGAGAACCCATTATTATTGAATAAATGAGCAGCAATGCCAGAAATCTGCTACATAGATTAACAAAGCTATCAAGCGGCAGGGCGTCATGGATGAGGTCAAGCTTTGCATCTCTTTCCTTCCACATGATTTCGCCTGAATAAAACGTCAAAAGGATCATAAAGAAGTAAAGGGACATTTCCCGCAATTCTTCTATTATTAGATAAGTGGTAGGATAGCTATCTACTCCATGAGAAGTGCCTAAGCTAACAGAGTTAACCAGTATAACAATGAAGCAGCAGCTAACGATCGCCCAAAAAGAGGCGAGCCTCAAAATGGACACACTATGAAACCACGTATTTAAAAGCAGTTGCGCAAGCTTTGCTTTAAAATGAAAAACAGGAGTAACCGGAGGTAAGTTTTCATCGAAACGATCCGTTGAGACCTGGATGTTTCGTTTTTTACTCCTGGTGGTTTTCTCGGGCAGAACCATCAATTTAAACTTACTATAGCCCACTATAAGGACAGAAATTCCCAGTGCTATCCAGAAGAACTTGTTAAGCAGCATGATACCGGACATAGGGATGAGTAAAGAGTTCCTATCCACCACAGTCCAGTCTTTACTTGCAAGGGTTAATGTGGAAAGCGAAAAGGGATCTAGTAACGCTTGAAATGTCTCATTGGAAATAGCTTTAGCTATGATGAACAACACAAAGATCACCACACCCTGTGTGTACACCACCATCAGACTTTTACTGAGTGCGCCTGTGACAAAAAACACGGCAGCGCAAAAAAACAAGATGGGCAATACAACCCAGAGAAAAGGTTGAAGGTAATGAATAATTTGAAACGACAAAAATTCGTTTGGATCATGCCAAGGCATAAACTCTCCAACCATCATTCCCCATAGGACACCGCTGAAAATGAAAAGCAACACAACAAATGAACCTAAAAAGTGACCTAGCAAATAACTTGTTTTTGAGATTGGAGTGACATAGATAATGGAAGAAATGTCATATTTAAAGTCACGCAGTATGGGCACTCCCATGATCATGGATGCAATAATCATAGACAAGCCCACAATAGCCGCCATGGATTTGGCAATGACGAGCGGAGAATTCTTCTTGACTAACCCCAAGTCAATTCCCTGAAATACAAATTCAACCCCAACGATTGAGAATAAAAACAGAAACAGAAAGAAAAAATACGTTTCAGGACGCTTTAACCTGTATTTTATTTCGAATGTAAAAAGGCGATACCACATAAAGAGTTAAGATTAAGCGTTTAAGATTTGAGCCATGTAAACATCTTCAAGGTTAGCCTCTAAGGCTTTGAAATCTGACCCTGGATGGGTGTCGCTGATCACATGTACAATTTGCTTCCCCAGATATAGCCGGTCACTGATTACCCGGTATTCTTTTTTGTAGTGGTCCAATTCATTTTTGTTGATTGTCTTCTCATACAATCGACCTTGAAGGCTTTCTATAATTTCAATAGGGCTCCCCTGAATAATTACTTTCCCAGTGTTCATAATCGCCATCCGGGTACATAATTCCTTCACATCATCGACTATATGTGTGGAAAGGATTACGATGGTTTGCTCTCCCACTTCACTTAGCAGGTTGTAAAAACGATTTCGCTCAACAGGGTCAAGCCCTGCGGTGGGCTCATCCACTATCACTAGCTTAGGGTTGTTCACTAGTGCCTGGGCAATACCAAACCGTTGCTTCATTCCTCCGGAGAACTCCCCTAATTTTTGCTTTCGCACGCTATACAGATTTACCCGATGAAGAAGAGCGTCTACGATTTCTTTGCGTTCCTGCCTATTTACGATTCCTTTCAAAACGGCCAGATGATTTAATAACATCTCGGAGGATAGGGATGGATATAAGCCAAATTGCTGTGGCAGGTAACCCAGTACTTTCCGCAATTCATTTGGGTGCACCTTAACGTTGAGGTCCCCAAGCTGAATCTCTCCATGATCCGCTTCCTGCAGCGTTGCTATCGTTCGCATAAGTGTTGACTTGCCGGCTCCATTAGGTCCCAGCAAACCAAACATTCCTTTGGGTATTTGCAATGAGACATGCCGGAGTGCCTTCACTCCGTTGCGATAGGTTTTAGAAAGATTGGTTATGATCAGATCGTCCATGATTAATTAAATTTGATTGCAATACTATGCAGTGCGAAGTGATCGGAAAAAAATGTGGGACAGACAGGCGTTCACCCGGTATGGACTGCTGATTCATGAAAAAAAAACGCTTCATACCACCAGAGCATACGTTCATAACAACTGGGCACGCATCTGCAACGACCCCTATTTGCAGTCTGAATTTTGGGTAACTTTGCAGAATGGCGTTTTATCAGAACATCTTTAGCAAGCGACTTCTTCAAAAGTCAGTACCGTACTTTTTTATAGTTACAGCCATTTTAATCCTAGTTTTTAATGATTTTTTTGGAGATGAGGACGGCTTTGTAGTTTTCAGCCTGCTGTTTTTTACTGCTCTGACCATCTGGCTGATCCGCTGGATATTTATTCAGATCAAATCCATTCTCCGACTGAAAAAGGAAAAAAAACAAGCTGAACTTATGCATTTAAAAAGTCAGGTTAATCCACACTTTTTTTTCAACACCCTGAACAACCTGTATGGATTGGTGGAGAAAGATCCTGGCAAGGCGCAGCAGTTAATTCTCAAGCTGTCCGATATGATGCGTTACAGTATCTATGAGGGGCAAAATGATTGGGTAACGTTAGCAGATGAAATCACCTTTTTGGAGAACTATATGGATTTACATCGTATGCGGTACCATAAGGAAATTGATGTTCGCTTTGATATAGAGACGGAAGACAGGAATGTTAAAATCATGCCATTGCTCTTTATCATTATGGTGGAAAATGCCTTTAAGCATGGGGTAGAAAAACTACGAAGGGATGCATTTGTTCACATCTTCTTAAAGGCTACTAAGCAGCATGTGGACTTTGAAATTGAAAACAATTTTGATACGGAGGAAATTGACGATAAAGCAGGGATTGGCTTGAATAACCTAAAGCAACGGTTAGAATTGGTTTATTTGAACAAGTATCAACTTGAAATATCCCCAACCCATGCCGACATTTATAAGATTCGATTAAGACTTACTTTATGAGCGTTAAATACATTATAGTAGATGACGAGTCAATCGCCCATGACATCATTAAAAAGTATTGCTCGATGTTGCCAAACATGACGCTGATGCAGGACTGCTATGATGCAATTGAAGCCATTGACTACCTAAGCAGTAATCCTGTTGATCTGATCTTTCTCGATCTGAACATGCCTAAGCTGCATGGGTTTGAATTTCTAAAAACACTGCCCAACCAGCCCAGAGTAATCGTGACTACTGCCTACAAAGAGCATGCGTTGGAAGGCTATGAATTGAACATATCAGATTATTTATTGAAACCTTTTTCATTCGAACGATTTTTGAAAGCTGTCAATAAAGCATGGTCAATCAATTCCAAAACACCATCCATTGAGAAAAGTAATGCTGCCGAGGTCAGGCCAGAACGAATTTTTCTACGGTCAACTAACAAACACATACAAGTATCACTGGATGATATTTTGTTTGTAGAGGCTTCGGGCAACTATGTCAGAGTTGTCCTGAAAGAAGAAGTCATCACCTTGCGTGGCGTGTTATCTTCACTGCCTGAGCACATGCCAACAGACGGTTTCATTCAGGTACATCGGTCATTTATGGTGGCGAAAAGGCACATCAAAAGCATAGAAGGAAACCAACTAATTATTGATAAATACACCGTACCCATTGGTAAATTATTCAGGTCACAGCTGGACCGGTTATGGAAATAATATGATTATCCGCTATGTTAAACGTGCCTATCACCGGTGCGGAAAAGTTCTTGCCTCAATTAAACAACCTTCTGAATTCTAGGGGAGATACTTCTGTCTTGGTCTTGAATAATCTGCTGAAAGATTGTGGGTAATCAAAGCCCAATTGATAGGCAATCTCGCCCACAGACAGGTTGGTAGTGGACAACAAATCCTTGGCTTTTTCTACGAGTTTATCCTGGATGAGTTGCTGGGTATTCCTACCGGAAAGTGAGCGAAGCAGGTCACTCAGGTAGTTGGGGGACAGATTGACCTGTCGGGCCAATGACTGTACACTGGGAATGCCATGCTGCAGTGCTTTCTCCCGGTTCAGGTAATCATCGAGATAGGTTTCCACCTGCTGAAGAATATCATGATTTACCGCCTTTCGGGTGATGAACTGCCGTTTGTAAAAGCGGTTTGAAAAATTAAGCAGGAGTGCTATCTGGGAGATCACCACATCCTGACTAAAATCATCGATACGGCTGTTAAGCTCAGTCTCAATCATGTTGAAAAGAGAAGCGATGGTATCTTTTTCCTCTTGTGAAAGCAGCAATGCCTCACGGGTAGAATAGGAAAAGAAGCCGTAGTTTTTGATGTCCTGGGCCAGTGGATAACCAAGCAGAAAATCCGGGTGAATTATTAATGCCTTCAACGAGCACCCGGGCAGGTCAGTCGAATTTTCATCACTGCCAATAATCTGGTTCGGTGAGGCGAAAAGCATTCCTCCCTCATTGAAATCATAATAGCCTTGTCCATATCGTACCCTTGAACTTAGCATGGGATTGAATGAGATCTTGTAAAAATTCAACACATGTGTTCCTCCGGGTGTCATCATATTCCCTCCCGTCCCTCCTGTAATCAAACTGATCAGCGGATGTTTTGGCTCAGGCAGGCCAAATGCGCTATGCGCATCGGAGATGGAATCAAACTTGAGGTGGGTGGGTTCTTTTTTCATAATCGGAAGATAAGTCAGGGATGGCCTGTTCACTGAGTAAACACATGCCATCCCGCTCAAATTTAGTGTTTAATAGTCATTCCCTGTGCAGAGCTGGATACTTCATCCCACTCTTCCCAAATTTTCAGCCGTTCTGCGTATGCAGCTTTAATCCCCTGCAGATTATGACTGCCCAGGTTAAACCGCAGCGGAGGATTCTCAGAGTCAACCACCGCAAAGAGGGCTTCCGGAGTAGCTTCCGGATCACCCCGCTCCATACTGCTGAGATTTCCAAAAAACTTCTCTTTAAAACCGGCATAGATTTCCATTCCTTCGGCAAACTTCAAAGATTGCTGACTACCAAATTCAGTGGCATATGCACCGGGCTCCACGATGGTGACTTTGATATTGAATTGAGCTATTTCGTTGGCCAGACTTTCGTATATGGATTCAAAAGCCCACTTGGATGAGCAGTAATAACCTATCACAGGCAAAGTGATGTGCCCCAGATTGCTCGAGGTCCCAAGGATATGTCCATAACCCTGCTTCCTCAACAGTGGCAAAGCAGCTTTAATTATAGCCAGTGGCCCAAAAATATTGGTTTCGTAGAGTGCGCGGACGTCGTCTGAATCGGATTCTTCTATGGTACCGACCAGAGAGTATCCTGCATTGTTAAAGACAATATCCAACCTGCCGAAATAATCAAATGCCTGCACCAGAGCAGACTTCACCTGCTCAGATTTGGTCACATCCAGAGGTAAAAGCAATACATTATCGCCATAGCGCTCCTTAAAATCTGCGATGCTTTCCACATTCCGTGCCGTGGCTGCCACCTGATCGCCACGTTTTAGCGCGGCTTCAGTCCATACCCGACCAAATCCCCTCGAAGTACCGGTAATAAACCACACTTTAGGTTTCCTTTCATTTTGTGCTGTCATTATTTTCATGTTTAACGTACCCTGCAAAGGTCTGAATAGGAAGACAGGAGTTTGTAACCGAAAAAGGGGGAATTGTAACCAAATCGAGGAAGAAGGCACAACAACCAAATATTTTCACTAAAATCAACCTATGAAATCAAGCATGTCGAGAGCGACACACGGGGGAATGATTATAAACTATGCGAGATTCTCCCGAATGGATCGGGACAGGCTATCCCGTTTCCTTCGTCACGGGACAGGTTATGACCATTGAAAAGACAATTATAAACACATGAAAAGACAACTTTTACTTGCCGTTCTAATTTTCACGTTTGCCCCTTCTCTTCTTGCCCAAACCTATTTCCCCAAAAAGAACAGTTGGGAAAGCAAAAGTCCTGAATCCATGGGACTGGATGCTGTAAAAATCAAGCAAGCTATTGACTTTGCCACCACGCATGAAAGTCAGGAAGATCCCAACCTGAAAATTGCGCACTATGAAGGAGGTTTCGGACGTGAACCTTTTGGGTATCCGGTAGGGCCTATGAAAACGCGCGGCCCTGCTACCGGACTAATTATCTACAAGGGATATATTGTCGGCCAATGGGGCGAACCTAAACGTGTTGACCTGACTTTCTCAGTGGCAAAAAGTTTTCTATCCACCACTGTCGGACTGGCCGTAGAAGCAGGATTGATCAGCTCAGAAAATGATATAGTCTACCCATATATGGCTCCCATTTACCCCTACGATCCCGGTAAACTCAGCATAAATAAAGCAGATCATTTTGGGCAGGATGATACCTTCGAGCTTTTCAATACTGAACACAACCGAACCATCACCTGGGATCATCTCCTGCGGCAAACTTCTGACTGGGAAGGGGTACTTTGGGGCAAACCGGACTGGGCAGATCGTCCCCGCGAGGGAACAAAAGAGAAACGGGCAAGACCCCAAAATCCTGCGGGTTCAGTCTACGAATACAATGACACCAGAGTAAATGTGCTTGCCTTGGCCCTGATGAATATCTGGAGAAAGCCACTTCCTGCAGTGCTAAAAGAGAAAATCATGGACCCCATCGGGGCCAGTGACAGCTGGAGATGGACCGGCTATGAAAACTCATTTGTCATCATAGACGGTCAGATCATGCAGTCCGTCAGCGGGGGCTCACATTGGGGAGGCGGAATGATGCTTTCTGCTTATGATCAGGCTAGATTTGGTTACCTGACGATGAATGACGGCAACTGGGACGGCATGCAAGTAATCCAAAAATCTTGGATAGATAAGTCCAAAACCCCTACCCCGGCCAATCAAGGCTACGGCTACATGAACTACTTCCTTAACTACGACAAAAAGGACATTCCTGCGGCTCCGACCACCGCTTTTTCCCACATCGGTGCAGGAACAAATATGATCTATGTAGATCAAGAAAATGAGTTGGTAATAGTCGCAAGATGGATTCCGGGCGGAGACAAAAATGAATTGGTGAGGCTGGTATTGGAAAGTTTACCAAATTGATCAGAGATTAAAACAATAAGGAATTGAACCTGTTTCTGCCGCACTTAACACTGAAATTAAAAGCATATAAACAACCAGCCACATTAGAACTAGAAATATTTATGTCGAATATTGAGAAGAAAGCTTCCTCCCCTATAGAACAAGAGAAGGAATTGGCAGCAATAGCCGCTGTCTCTTACATCCAAGATCAGCAGGTGGTTGGGCTTGGTACAGGCTCCACAGTGTATTATGCCATTCGTGAAATAGGAAAGCTTATTCAGAATGGTTTGCAGCTAAAAGCAATCCCAACTTCGAAGAAAAGCCAAGCTTTAGCCGAATCCTTCAATATCCCCATTATAGACAGTAATAGTGTGGATTACATCGATGTGACGATCGATGGTACGGATGAGTTTAATGAGGATTTTGTACTGATCAAAGGCGGAGGCGGGGCGCTGTTTAGGGAGAAAATCGTCGCTTCCATGACGAGAAAGCTGATTATCATCGCAGATTCCGGTAAACAGGTGAAACAGCTGGGACTGGCGTTCAAATTGCCTATAGAAGTAATTCCGTTTGCATCCAATTATGTGATGAGTCAAATCAAGCAGTTGGGGGGAATTTGTAGTATCCGTATGAAAGAAGGCAAAACCTTCGCAACTGATCAGGGAAATTGGATTTTGGATGCAGACTTTGGTCACATAAAAGATCCTCACTCCCTCTCGAAATCTCTAAATGAAGTTGTCGGAATTGTTTGCCACGGCCTATTCATAGGGTTGGCTGACATAATTCTAGTTGGAGAAGGTGACGTTACATATACTATCCTTCCATGATACCACTTCTTAATTAGGGCATGCTGAAAAACGCCGGTAATAGTTCAAAAGCTATCATTTTGAATGATTAACCCATTTTTGATGCGAGCGGCTTTTCAGCAAGTGTAAGCTTATTGATTATAATAGGTCTTTATCCATGCATCCGAAAATCCCAAAATCGGGATTTTCAAGCTAGTCTCAGTCATTTTATTATATCCGGATTGGCATAGGCGCGATCCAGCCAATCCACTACCTGCATCCAGCTTTCACGGGGGATTACTGAATGTGTAGTATTCTCCATGACCAAAAACTCCTTTTTATTGCCAGGGATCAAGTCATACAATTCTTTAACTTTTTCTACCGTAAATAATTCGTCCTCATCACCAATACCAACCAAAACAGGGATATTCATATCCTCCGGCAGTCTGAGTGTTTTCACATCAAGCATCATCATAAATCTAGGGGTATATCGCATCGTAAACAGACTGTCTTGGGTGACTGTCATACCTTCTCTGTAATAATTAATAGATTGATGAGCCGGACGGAAGATAGCGCTTGCCAAAAATTTTGCTTTCTTAAAAAGTGAAGGTGGCTTTGATACCCCTTCCCTGCCCTCATATGCGCCGGACAACATAACTAACCCTTCAATATCATTCGGAACAGCATTTGCCACAGAAAAGGCAGCCGCAACCCCTAGGCTGTGCCCCAGCACAACCACTTCAGAAAACTCCAACTCTTTTATATATACAACCGTCTCAGCCATATCAGCAACCCACCTGTCCAATCCCGGCGCATCCCCCCGATTACCACCCGACAAGCCGTGTCCTCTGTAGTCCAATCCAAACGTAGTATAACCACTTTCGGAAAATGGTTTTCCTGCCATGTCATACGCACCACTATGTGCTGTAATACCATGAAGAATCAGTACTGCGACTTCCCTTTTGTCTGAAAGCACACCGTCTGGATTCCATCGGCGCAAAAACAATGTTTCTCCATCAGTAGTCTGTATTAAATGGTGTGGATCTTTGAATTCATTCCTCATGGCGGCGGCCCTGTCTTCGGAAATACCGACATGCTGTGCTTGAGAGTCAGTTGGGTAATATACTAAAATGAATGCCGTACCTACGATGACAATTATTATACTAAACAGAAATTTCATATGATTATAATTTGTTTTTTAGCGGCCATATGGAATGCCCGTAACAATCATTCTCCTGTGTGATCCCGTAGATATGGAACCATGGGCATTTCAAAAGCTTCTTTTTTTTCATTTTTTATGTTTTACTGTTTTTTTCCAAAGATTGACATTGGCCCGATTAAGGAGCTTTGCCGGCTAAATTGTTTAATCCACCCAAATGGATTTAATGTTGACAAATTCGCGGATTCCATAACCGGCAAGTTCCCTTCCATACCCACTATTCTTAATTCCTCCAAAGGGTAATCTGGGATCTGAAGTCACCAATTTATTTACAAAGCAGCTTCCGGCTTCAAGTTGTAATGCTACTTTTTCTCCACGTTCTCTATTTGAAGTGATCACTCCCGACCCCAAACCAAATTGAGAATTATTGGCCAGTGCAATGGCTTCATTTTCATCTTTGGCACGGATCACAGAGGCTACCGGACCAAAAAGTTCATTGTCAAAAGCTTCCATACCCGGATGTACATCGACCAGGATGGTGGCCGGATAGTAAGCTCCCGTTCCTTCCGGGATTTCCCCTCCAAGTATAAGGCGGCCACCTTGCGCTATGGTTTTTGTGACTTGTTCGTGTATTTCATCCCGCAAATCCAACCTTGCCATAGGACCATAATAGGTAGATTCGTCCATAGGATCACCCATTTTTGCCTCACTCATCTTTTTGGTGAAGAGTTCCAGAAACTTATCGTAAATGGCATCGAGCACCACAAAACGCTTGGCTGCTATACAGGTTTGCCCATTATTCTGCAATCTTCCGAACGTAGCCAGATCGGTCGCTTCTTCCAGATCCGCATCATCCAAAACAACGTAGGCATCGCTTCCCCCCAATTCCAATACAGTTTTTTTCAAGTTGGCTCCGGCAACCGAGGCAACGGAACGTCCTGCGGGGTCACTTCCTGTAAGGGTTACTGCTACGATATTCTTATCTTCTATGACATCTTTTACATTGCCTGCATTTATATTCAGATTGGTAAATACGCCTGCCGGAAATCCCGCTTTGATAAAAGCATCTTCCAAGGCAAATGCACTTCCCTGCACATTGGATGCATGTTTCAGTACCCCGGTATTTCCTGCCATTAGTGCAGGTGCGGCGAAACGGATCACTTGGTAAAACGGAAAATTCCACGGCATTACAGCCAGAATAACACCCATTGGCTGGAATGTAACATAACTCTGGGTCGCTTCAGTATCCACTATCTCCTTTCCAAGTAAACTTTCCGAATTATCCGCATAGAAGCGGCATACCCAGGCACATTTTTCTATTTCCTTTCTGGCCTGAACAATAGTTTTACCCATTTCTGTCGTAGCCAGCCGGGCGTATTCTTCCTTATTAGCATCAAACAGGTCGGCAAGCGCATGCATCAGCTGCGAGCGTTCCGCAAAGCTTGTTTCCTTCCAGGAGGCATACGCTTCCCTAGCGAAAGCTATCTTTTCCTGAGCTTTTGAAATAGCTATCCTTTCGTATTCGGCTACAGTTTTCCCGTTTGCAGGGTTAATCGTTATTGCATTACTCATGATGTTGTTTTTTAGGTTCACTGGAATATTTCTTAATCAATACATTTAAAATTTCATGGTTTAGAGAGTAATCGACGGCTAAATCGATAAGCTGTACCCCTTTGGAACTCAAAGCCTGTCCCAACACCCTTTGGAATTCTTCTACAGAAGTCGGCCGATATCCCTGTGCCCCGAAACTTTCGGCATATTTGACAAAGTCCGGATTTCCATAATCCAACCCATACTTCTCAAATCCGAGGTCCTGCTGCTTCCATTGTATCATGCCGTAAGCATGGTCATTTAGGATAATGACTATCAGGTCAAGTTGCATACGTATGGCAGTTTCCAATTCCTGGGAATTCATCATAAACCCTCCGTCTCCGTTTATGGATATAACTTTTTTCTCCGGATTCATTTTTTTTGCCATAATAGCCGAAGGGAGCCCTGCTCCCATAGTTGCCAAGGCGTTATCAAGTAGCAAGCTGTTTTGCACATAGGCCGGATAATTTCGTGCAAACCATATTTTGTACATTCCATTATCTAAAGTCACGATACCGTCATCGGGGAGAATATCTCTCACAATCTTAACCACACGCTGGGGTAAAACCGGAAAACGATTGTCGTTCCCGTATTTTGCCAGGCGGGTCGATACGCTGCTTTTTATATTCAGAAAAAAATCGGTATTCCAGCTATTGGCACGGGGCTTCAAAGAATCGGTCAATTCCAAAACACTGTTTGCTATATCTCCGATAACATTTAATTGGGGAAAGTAAACTTCGTCTATCCCAGCAGGAAAGAAATTGAGATGAATCACCTTACGTTTGTCCTCCATATGCATGAAAAAAGGCGGTTTTTCAATGGTATCGTGTCCTACATTGATAATCAGATCCGATCCTTTAATGGCTTCATGCAAAAAGTCATAATCGGACAATGCCGCTGTTCCCAAGTATAAGGAATGACGTTCGTCTATGATCCCCTTTCCCATTTGTGTGTTGAAAAAAGGTATTCCTAAAGAATCAACAAAGGCTGTCAATGCCATGCTGGCTCTTTTTCTATTGGCTCCGGCACCGATGAGTAAGAGAGGTCTGCCAGCCTCTTTGATCAGGTCTGCGGCCTGTTGAATAGCATCTTTCCCTGCATTGGGAATTTTAAAATCCACCACCTCAAACATCCTCGGATTTTCTACATCTTCCGCGGCAATGTCCTCAGGCAGTTCTATATGGACCGCTCCCGGCCTTTCGTCCTGTGCTAGCCGAAATGCTTCCCTGACCATAGAAGGGATATGTGAACTATGGGTGACCTGCTTGGTGTACTTGGTAAGCGGATGCATCATTTTGACCACATCGATGATCTGAAATCTCCCCTGTTTACTCTTTTTGATCGGCTTCTGCCCCGTAATAATAACAAGTGGCATAGCGCCTAATTGAGCATAAGCTGCAGGGGTCACCAGATTGGTAGCACCCGGTCCCAGGGTAGAGAGGCAAACTCCCGGTTTGCCTGTTAATCTGCCATAAGTCGCAGCCATAAATCCCGCACCCTGTTCGTGCCGGGTAAGGATCAACTCTATTTTTTCCGATTTCCTGAGGGATTCGAGGAAATCGAGGTTTTCTTCCCCCGGTAGACCGAATATATATTCAACACCCTCATTTTCCAGTGCTTTGATAAATAAATCTGATGCTTTCATGTGTTTATAATTGTTTTCTATTGGCCACATGGAATCTCGCTCGGTGAATAATCATACCTCTCCCGAAGCAAGTTCGGGACAAGTTGTGTGTCGTTTTCGACATGCTCGATTTCATATGATTACAATTTTTTCTTAAAGGCCATAACTTGTCCCGTGACGAAGGAAACGAGATAGCCTGTCCCGATCCATTCGGGAGAATCCCGCTTCACAGATAATCATCCCTCTGTGTGACTTGAGTCATGCTCGATTTCTATTGCAATTTTACCATAGAAATTATCATCATCGGATTTTATCTCCAAAAGGCTATGCGCTTTACCAATATCTGATAACGGAAAAGTTTTGGTCAGAATAGGTTTTAGTTTTTTGCTTTCTACGAGTTTAGTAAGTTCATCCAGTTTATTTCTACTCTGTCTGGTAAAAACAAAATGATAAGTTGCATTTTTCCCCCAAGCTTCAATAAGATTTTGTGGCTTATCTATATCAACTATAGTAACTACCTGTCCTAACTGACTAAGTATTTTTCCACTGTCAGAAAGCGTGTTACCACCGATAGTATCGATGATTACATCTACTCCTTTATTGTCAGTTAATTGGTTAATCACCTGAATGTAGTCTTCATTTTTATAGTCAATGACATAATCAGCCCCCAACTCAAGAAGAAACGGGTGGTGAACTTTTCTCGCTGTAGTAAATACAGTTGCGCCCATAGCTTTAGCTATTTGAATAGTCGGTATTCCCACTCCACCTGCACCTCCATGAATCAGTATAGTCTGGTTGATTTTAAGTTGTGCCCTTGAAACAAGCATTTCCCATGCAGTACCGGCAGCTAATGGAAGCGTTGCAGCTTCCAAGTGGCTTATATTTTTAGGTTTTAGACCGATGATAGATTCGTGGGCACAGTGATATTGTGCATAGCTTCCATGTCCCTTAAAAATTTCGGGTGAATAATACACCTCATCACCGACTTCAAAATTTTCAACCCCGGGGCCAATTTCCACAATTACACCCGAGATATCGTGCCCTGTAATCACGGGCAAGGTCAATTCATTTTTATAATCTCCACGACGGACTTGAAAATCCAAAGGATTCACGGAAGAGGCAAGAACCTTTACTAAAACTTCTTGAAACTTTGGTTTTGGTGTAGGTACTTCTGTAATTTTAAAACTATCAAAAGACCCAAATTCATTTAATATTGCTGCTTTCATTATAACATATTTAAGTTTATTAACATCCAAATTATTAATTAAAAGGCTGAAATAGTATCGCTTTGAGAAATTTCAATTTCTAACATCTTAGAACGATAATTATTTAAATAAGGTTACCATAAATTCAAGAACATCTATCACATTGAATTATAACTAAATATAACCTATACAATAAAACACAAGTTCAACCTTAGACAATTATTTTCACAAAAACACACCTCATCATGTAATAAAAATAATTATTATTTCTATAAACTAATAAGTTATTATATTAGTATTATAAAGCATTCATCAAAACATGGATATAATACTACGTTTGTTCGACCTTCTTTTATCAGGTATAATCATAAATGGGGATTAAAGGTTACTATTTTATTTGGTCAATAATCCAATCTGTTATCTCTTGGAGCACTACAGGGGCTATTGTTTGTTCAATGACAGAATATTCAAGTGGGGAGCCTGTGTCAGATTCTTGAAAAAGATGGTTCAAATCCTTATACTCTTTAACAGTAATCCTATCATTACCTCCTTTCTTCAAAGCATCTTTAATCGCAGATAGATTTTCCTTCGGAGGAACCTGAAGATCTTTTTCGCCATTGATTGCCAATACCGGACATTTCACCTTTTCAAGGGTTTTGGATGGGTCGTATCTCAGAAAGTACTTCACCCAAGGAGATGTAAATAGATTTATCTGTGCAGAAATAAATTCATCTTTGGTCATTCCCTGCGGAACCTTGACCGCAGAATCTCCTTTGAGAGATTCATCCAACATATCCTTGAGTTGTGACTTTATAGTTACATCGTTATCGGAATTCACGATAACATCAAAAATTGAGGAGTTTGTCCGGAGAAGATTCTTAATCTCTTTTTCAGAAGTCCCCAACGCTTTTTCTATCAATTCTTCTTGCAACAACAGCAATTTATCTCCCCGGATTCCAGATCCCGCCATTAAAACGATAAAACCAACATCGGCTGTTTCAGCGGCAACCATCGGCGCTATCAAACCTCCTTCACTATGACCTACGATACCAATATTAGTTGTATCGATTTCTTTTCTGGACTTTAAATAGGCAATTGCACTTACTACATCAGTGGAAAAATCAGCAGTGGTGGCTGAGCTGAAATCTCCCGTGGATTCCCCGAACCCCCTATCGTCAAACCGTAAGACAGCGATTCCATTCCTAGTCAAATAATCGGATAATACCAGAAAGGGCTTGTGCCCCATGAGTTCCTCATCCCTATTTTGTGGGCCACTTCCTGAAATTAAAACAACCACAGGGAATTTGCCTTTATCGTGAGGAAATGTAAGGGTTCCTGCAAGGGTAATTTTCGCTTGGCGGTTTTCAAAGGTTACATTTTCTGAAATGTACGGATAAGGTTTTTCAGGCTCTTGAGGTCGTGGGGTTACTTTTTCTTCAGTTAACTGTTTTGTAAGATCTAGCGGGAAGTCCTGATTGTTTTGCTTGAATGTACCAACGATTAAACTATCCCCCTTGTAAACTCCTTCATATGAAATACCTGCCATTGGAACCTCAAAAACAATAAGCGATTCCTTGAACGTTGTTGTAGCGGGTACATCTTTTACTCCTTGATCAGGGCTGTCCATAGTAGTTCTATAGCCATTTTCGTCTTCAGAAATGTTGAAAGAAACAGTCAAGTGAGTTCCATGAACAGTAAGCTTCCCACTCCATTTGCCTGTTATTTCTTGGGCTTTAAGTGATTGAGTTGACAATAAAATCAACAACGCTATTACAAGTTTATACATAATTTCTTCTTTCCATAATTGAGACATCTATCCTTTCTTAATTCACCTAGAACTTATGTGATATTCCAACACCTAAAATCCCATTTCCATAATAAGTTCTATCGTATTGAAACCCCAATTCAGTTCCTGAAACTATTTTATTATACCGCTTCACGGATCTATCTAAGAGTATACCAGATCGAATGTTAAAAAAGGCTGCAACTAAGCCCGCAGTACCCAACGCAGTCCAATAGGCATCACTATTTCGTTTATCAGGTCTAAATAAAGCATACAATGATAAGCCGGAGGAAATTAAGCCAATGACCTTAGCCGTTTTCATTGAATTCTTAAACTTATTATAATCCCTTGTAACCTCTGAATCATTCACCTGCATAATAGGAATTTGCAATCCATAAGGACTCTCAAAACTTTGGCCATTATAGAAATATTTAGTACTAAACACTCCTTTCTTTACTTCTATGGGATGAAAATCCTTCGTGGATTGAGCCAATGAATTGAAATGGAACCCAATAAAGAAGAAGATTAACAGGTTAAACTTCATAAATAAATATATTAGTATTATAATTTTATTAGTAGATAGTATTGAAATTAAAAACCGACACATACGCATTAATGCGCTAGACTTCCCATAAAAGCCCTGATTTTATTTATGATTTCATCCCCATCTTCTTCCAGAGCAAAATGCCCTGTATCGTAAATATTATAGTCAATATTCTTAACATCTTTTTTAAATGCTTCTGCACCGCTTTCAGGAAAATATTCATCGTTTTTACCCCAAACAACCAACAAGGGCGGCTGATTATCCCTTAGGTATTGTTGCCATTTTGGATATTGTTTTAAATTGCTTTGGTAGTCGTACCATAAATCTAAATTCACCTTATGCGCATTAGGACGGCTCATTCTTAGGTAATCCAAATGCCAAGTATCAGGATTTACATTTTCGGGATCTCGCGTTCCGTGGGTATACTGCCATTTTAGACCCTCCAACGTAAAAGCGGGCAATAAAGCCTTTTCAGTACTTTCGTTTCTGTTAGCCCAAAAGTCCTTTATCCCTTTCCACGCCTCCCCGATGCCTTCCTCGTAAGCATTTCCATTTTGTGTTATTATTGCAGTTACCCTTTTTGGATTTGCTGATGCGATCCTAAATCCGATAGGGGCACCATAATCCTGCATCATTATCGCATATGAACTAATACCTTTTAGTTCTAAAAATGAGTTCATCGTAACCGCAATATTGTCAAATGTGTATTCGTACTCTTCGGGAGATGGGAAATCACTGCTCCCAAATCCCGGGTAATCGGGTGCTATTAGATAAAATTCATCCGAAAGTTGATTCAACACTTTCCTGTATTGATGGGAAGAGGAAGGGTAACCGTGCAGTAATACGATCGCCGGCTTTTCGGCATTTCCTGTTTCACGATATGCGATGTTTACCCCATTTACATCTAATGTTTTATATTTTATTTGTTGCATTTTATTTTCTTTTTTAATTATCACTTTATTTGCTATAGTTGAATTCTCTTGACATCCCGAAACGAACATCAATAACAAAAGACAAAATATATTTAAATTCCTCATAGGCGATCCGAGCTTCATTTCTATTGTTCCATATTGTTTTCTACCAATTTCTTTAAGCTTTCATTCATCAATTCAAAACCTTTTCTAGTACTGTTTTCAAGTTTTTTCCGGAATAAACCTACTAGAATCCCTTTGAATGTTTCGCTATGAATAAAGTTAGTTGTACCGTTTCCGTTATCTATGAGTTCAAACTTATGTTCGCCGTCAAAAACACCTTTGAACAACAACTTCCCCATCCAACGAAATTCTTTGTTATGTTTAAATGTCAATACGGTTGGCTTGAATGTCATCCTCTTACCTTCCGGCGAGCTAATGCTTACTCTGATTTGACTGCCAACCTTCGGTTCTCCTGTTATACTTTTAATAAAAGGGTTCCAACTGGTGTGGTTTTCAAAGTCTGTCAACACTGTCCAAACTTTATCAGGTGTGGAATTGATCATGATTTGTGTCTTGATTTCCATTGTAACTAGTTAAGTTTTGAACTCAATGTTTTTTTTTATATGATTATATTTTACGATTAATTTAATAGATACTAGTTTTAAATTATATGGTGAATTTAAGTTTATTCAACATTTCATTTGTCACCTCATTGGAATAGATACTAAACGAATTAATTAAAGTACCCTTTAGGCTATACTTATCCGAAGTAATTACATATAATATTGCTGAATTTTCCGGACTCGAGTCATCATCTTCAAACCTATAAAAATGATCTATATTAAATTCGTTATGAAATATTTTATATTGCCCATCTCTGCATTCTATGCAATTTTGTTTTAGGTTAAAGTCTTCCACATAACCTTCTTTCTTTAGATCGCTTAATGCCTCAATTAAATTGTCGTATGATTTCATTTTTTAGAATGTTATTGGATTAAAGCTTATCGTATCCTTTAAATTTTTTACTTACAATGCGTTTCCATTCGGGGAATCTTTTGATATATGCGAATACAAAAGGACAGAAAGGCAATAACTTTAGATTATGATTTTCTAGATAATGCAAGGTCTTTTCAACTAAAGCACTTGCCGCTCCGGTCCCTTCTAGTTCAGGTTCAGTTTCGGTATGCACAAGAGCTATCTGACTCCCAAATTCACCGTAATTGGTGAATGCATATTTCCCATCTATTTCTATTTCGAAGCGTCTTTTACTTTCGTTTTTTATTAAGGGAATTTCTACAAATATTGATTTCATCTGTTTATAATTTGATTTTTAAAGGACAGATGGAATCTCGCATGCATTATAATCATTCCAGTGTGTGACTCTTGGGTCATGCCCGATTTCAACTGATTCCTATGGAATAGGAAATCTTATGTTAAGTTTATATTCAATAGAGTAATTACCAATATTGTGCCTAAATCACAAACAACTCAAACACAGTTACTTAAGTGGTTTTTTAGATGATTTAAAATTCTATTTATTCATAAATTTCTCTTATATAAGAAATTTGTATCAATTACCATATTTGATGGTTGAATACGGTTAATTATAAATTATCTATTGCTTTGACAATGGGCATATTACCATCCTGCATACTTATAACCTTTTTGAAGGTTGAAGCACTTTCTAATATTTCTGATAGTGTTTCTGCAACATTTTCTATTGAATTTTCTCCGTGATGTTCTACATTCAATTCAATCGCCCCAGAGCCTTTTGTTTCTATTAATGCGCCTGGCTGTAAAATAGTATAGTTCAACTTCGTCTGGTTGATTAAAAACAAATCTGCGTAATGTTTAGCCAAATAATAGTCTGTGAGACTTTCAAGTCCCTCTGATTTCCATTTGTGAGGCGACAAGGAAAAAATGGCACTTAACATAATATACCGTTCAATCCCTTTATTTTCGGCAGCCTGCATGGTTTTTACCGCACCATGCAAATCTATTTGAAGCAAATTTTTTCCTCTTGAACCGGACACAAAGTAAACAGTGTCTATTGCCTCCGGGAAATTTTCAGTAATAACATCCAACTCTTGTGAAATATCCAATTGAATTTGAGCATAATTTATGTGTTCAAACAATTCATCCTTTGCTCTTGAAGTGCCGATTACCTTATGGCCTTTGTTCAAAAGATTTTGGGTTAATAGTTTACCCACACGTCCGCTTGCTCCTATAATTAAAATTTTCATCTGTTTATATTTTGATTTTTAATGGTCAGATAGCCTGTCCCGTCCGCCGCGGCGGATCGGGAGAATCTCGCACGACGAATAATCATCCCTCTCCCGAAGCAAGTTCGGGACAAGTTGTGTGTCGCCTTCGACATGCTCGATTTCATACTATTATTTTTTAAAAATTGATCTATGATAATAAAGAAAATCGAGTATCCTTAATAGACCCATTTCGGTCAACAGATTCCCTTCATTACAAATATTTGCTTTTAAATACTGTGAGTTTTTCCCGCATCATTTCATCTATGGAATAGGATATACCCCCCATCCCAATACCGGATAAATCCCTACCGCCAAATGGCATCCAGTCTACCCTGAAAGCGGTATGGTCATTAACCATTACAGCAGTGGCATTTAATTTTTTTACCGTGTCTAAAGCGACATCAATATTCTTTGTGAAGACAGCCGCCTGAAAGTGAACATCCAGTGCATTGGCCTTTTTGATAGCCTCATCACGGTCTGTAAATGGATAAATACATACCACCGGGCCAAAAATTTCCTTATTGGAAACCTTAGAACTTTCCGAAGGATTAAGCAGCACTGTAGGCTGATAAAGAGTTTCAGAAATTCTTTCTCCCCCTGAAAGTAATTTAGCGCCATCTGCGATTGCTTCAGACACCCATTCCTCTAACCGATCAACTTCCTTGGGAGTAATTAACGGACCTACATCTGTATCACTTTCCGATGGATTTCCGACTTTTAACCTATTTGTGGCCTTTAGAAACTTTTCAATAAATAATTCTGAAAGTTCCTGATCCACATAAATTCTCTGAACAGATACACAAACCTGGCCTGCATGGTAAAAACTACCTTTTACCAGATCTGGGATCATTTCATCAAAATCTGCATCTTTTTCAACAATAACCGGTGCAGCTCCACCATGCTCCAAGGCACATCTGGTACCTGGCGAGAGTTTACTTTTTAGATACCAGCCTACCTTTGCAGAACCTATAAAGGAGAAAAAATTAATTCGAGAATCTGTTACCAATGATTCTGCTACATCATTCTCACAAAGTGCAATTTGCAACCATCCAGAAGGTAATCCCGCTTCTTCCAAAATATCCGCAAGAGCCAGACTTGATAAGGGTGTTGCCATTGCCGGTTTGAATATTACGGGACAACCGGCCGCAATAGCAGTGACTACCTGATGAACCGCTAAATTTAGTGGATGATTAAACGCACTTATAGCTGCCACAATGCCAATAGGTTCCTTTGTTGTAAAAGCAATCCTATTTAAAGAAGCCTCAGTAAGTTCCATAGGCACCTGCTCCCCTTTTATTTGTGAGATATGTTCTGCGGCCAGTTTAACTCCTTTGATAGCTCTGAGTACTTCCGCCTTTGAATCTTTATAAGGTTTACCACCCTCGCTTAGAGCCAAAAAAGTTAACTCCTCGATCCTGGTACTCATTATTGAAGCGGCTTTTTCTAATATTTCAATTCTTTTGTAAGCAGGAATCCACAGTGATTGATCATCGAATAAGTTTTTTGCAATAGTTATAACCTTTTCAAGTTCACTTTTAGGCATCAAATCCAACTCTTTTATCATACTTTGATCGTATGGAGATAAAATTTTTACAGATTTCTTCATAACCGTTTATTAAATGTGCGAGCGTAAAAACCAAGCCATTTTTTCATGTTCTTGCATTAATCCAGTGATAAAATCACTTGTACCCAAATCATTGAAATCATTTTCAAATAGATTTATATTTTCCCTTAAATCTTTAATAATTCTTTCATGGTCAAATAAAAGTTCACTTATAAAACTCCTGCCATCTCTTTCATTATTAGTTGATTCTGATAAACTCTTTAAACTTAAAAACTCCTTTAAAGAGGCGGGGGCATAATGACCTAATGACCTGATACGCTCAGCTACCCTATCAATAATATCATCTAATTGCTCAAATTGTATTTCAAAAAACTTATGCTTATCATAAAAATCTAAGCCTATTACGTTCCAATGAGCATTTTTCGTTTTGGTGTAAAGCACAAATTCATCAGCCAAAATTTTTGACAATTCATTAGCTACTGATTGCCTATTGCTCTCTGATATACCTATATTTATCTCCATTTTTACTTTATTATTATGTATTTAATAGTTTTCATAGAACACTATCACTGTATAAGAGTCGTTAAAACAATCTCTCTATTTTCCAATAAAGGCACAATTTTCCCTAGGACCAATTCTTGAAAATGTGATGAATTGCGATGTTCCTCTATGGCAGCTTCGTTTATATAGCCTTCATAAAGCACTAAAGTATTGGCGTCTAAATTACTTTGATGTACTTTATAGAAAAGGTTGCCGTCTTCCTTAATACTTTCTTCCCTAACCGTCTTTAACAAGTCTAAAACCTTGTCTATTTCACCTTGCTTAACTTTCCATGTAGCAAATACGTATACCTGATCTTGATTTTCCATTTTTTTAAATTAGTTTCAGTTTTATTCCTATTACAAATGCTTTTATGTAAAATTGGCCTCCCTCAAGTATGGAAGGAGACCAATAAACTGTTCATTATTTGTCAGAAGATTCTAAAATACCTATCATTTTTTCAGCTACTCCTTTCGCTGAGGCAGGATTTTGTCCTGTTACCAGGTTCCCATCGGCAATGCTGTGGGCAGCCCAGGCAGCGCCGGCGTGAAATCTTGCTCCCTGTTCGGTCAAGGCTGTTTCAAGCAAAAATGGAACATCGGCTATGGCGTAAGCATTTTCTTCCTCATCGGTAAACGAAGTAATGTTCTTTCCACTTACCAAGTAAGTTCCGTCACTCAATTTTGCATTTAACAAAGCTACAGGTCCGTGACATACAGCACCCACTACTGCATTACGTTCATAGGTTTTGGTAATGATACTTTTAAGCAGTTCATTTTCGGGCATATCAACCATAGGAGCTAAACCACCGGGTACAAATACGGCATCATAGTTATCCACGTTTACTTCCGATAGCTTGCTGGCTTTTTGCATGGCTTCCCAACCTTTTCCCGTTAAAAATTCAAGGTTATCAGGATCATCTGCCAGGTTTAGAGCGTCCAAATAAGGGGTGTCTCCGGTTAGACTCGCAAAATCAATCCGGTAATCAGCCTTGGTAAATTCGGCATAGGGATGTGCCACTTCAGGAAGAAAAATTCCTGTTCTTCTGTTGTTTGGACCAATCACGTTTGCATTGGATACGATAATTAAAATCTTCTTTTTCATTTTGGTTTCGTTTTTACCGGTTAAGATCTTTTCATTAAACATCTTATCTTCTCTTTTACTCTCTGAATTGAAAGAAAATAAGACTAGTGCTAGCCCTAGAATCATCATACTTTTCATTGCTATAAATTTTAATGGTTACTAATTATTTATAATACAAATTTATAGCAAGCTTCCTGCTCAGGACGATGAGGCAAGTCACTAAAAAAGTGTGAGTAAAGTCACATTTTTAAAAGCTCGTATCCTTATCATTAATCTTTAGCGTATAGGCGACTAAGGGTTTCCCGGCTTACTCCTAAATACTCAGCAATATATTTTTTAGGTATTTTCAGCATAAGATTCGGATATTGGTTAGCGAATTCTTCATAGCGTTGCTGAGGATTACTCGAAAGCAAAGAAATAATCCTCTGTTGAAGGGCCATATAACCATTGGTCAGTTTTATACGAAAGAAATGCTCCATTTTTGGAAGAAGCATAGAAAGGTTTTCCCTACCCTCTAATGTTAGGCATAAAACCTCTCCCGGCTCCATGCATAGCACATACATATTGGCCTTCTTTTGATTGAAATAAGCAATATAATCCGACATCCACCAGTTCTCTGTTGCAAACTGTATGATATGCTCTTTTCCCTGGTCATCAAGATAAAATACCCTGAAAATACCCGTTAAAATCAAATATTCGTACTTGGCATCATCGCCTTGCTGAATCAAGTATTGATTTTTTAACACCCTTCTTATCGTAAAAAATGGCTTAACAGCATCAAACTCCTTATCGCTAATAGGCGTAATTTCTTCGATATGTTTCCTCAGTTTTTCCATAGCAGATTATCATTATTTAGCAGTTTCGGTTCCGGCAATTAAATTTACGCTGCTATTGATGATTTGATGTGGTTCATAATACGCTGATTAATGTGGTTGAAATTGAATAAATACATTGGGTTAGTTTAAAGGTCTTTTGAGCTTATCTTTATAACACCAAGCAAATTTTGACCATGGTTTGGGTAAGATTGAAGTAACTACCGGGTGGCCGGTTGCTTCAAAATGCTTTTGTGCGTGCTGATTTTGGGATGAATTGCAACATAGTACTGTTCCACAAGTTTGGCAGAGTCGCAGATGAATCCATTTCCCACCAATCTTTACACATTCTTCACAAACCTTGACTTTGGTGGTTCTGAATTTCCCGCCATTCAAATGCTCACAATATCTTTCTGCTTCCTCCATCCCTATTGTTCTAACTTGCTCATTTTTAGTTCAGCCAGGTATTGATGAACTTGACTTATGGCCATGGAACCTTCACCGACAGCGGAAGCAACCCGTTTTACAGAACCTTTCCTTACATCACCTACAGCGAAAAACCCCGGTATGCTCCCCTCCAGGGATTGTGGTTTTCTTTGTTCAAAGATGGAACATGTAGTCATTGCCGCTTCCATGACATCTACTCCAGTATGAATGAATCCCTTACCATCCATAGATACAATTCCATGCAACCATTCTGTACAGGGTTTTGCACCTATGAAAGTGAATAAGTTGGTTATTCCGATGATTTGAGTTTTCCCATTGGTATTCAGTACCAAATACTGTAAGTGATGCGCTCCGTTCAGTTGGACCACATTGCTGTTTTTATGCACAATAATATTGGGCGAGGAATAAATTCTTTGGACCAAGTAATCACTCATTTTATCCCCTAGATCATCCCCACGGATAATCACATGCACCTCAGCAGCGTGGTCAGCCAAAAACAATACAGCCTGACCTGCGGAATTTCCACCTCCTACCACACCGACCAATTCATTTTTGCAGGCAGAGGCATTCATTCCGGTAGCGGAATAAAAGACACCACTGCCTTCGAATCGTTCAATACCTTCTACAGGCAGACGCCTGTAGTTTGCCCCAGTGGCAGCAATGAGGGATTTTGCCTTGATATGTTTTTCATTTGACGCGCATAATGTAAAGTACTCGCCATTGTATTCTACTTTTTCTGCTTTATGTGGAATGGAAATCGTACACCCAAATTTCTGCGCTTGGAGGTAGGCCTTGTTGGCAAGGTCATGTCCTGATATACCCGTTGGAAAGCCTAAATAGTTTTCAATTTTTGTGCTTTTCCCTGCTTGTCCACCGGGGGCATTGCCATCAATGGTCACTACGCTTAATCCCTCTGAAGCGGCATACACACTTGCCGCCAATCCGGAAGGTCCTGCCCCTACTACCAAGACATCATAGATCGTATCCTCAAACTCCATTAATACCCCTGTTAATCTCGCCAATTCAGCAATAGTGGGATTTTTATAAATTTCACCGGACATACTGATAAGAATTGGCAAATCCGCATAATTAAGATTAAAGCTTACCAGCAATTCCTTGGCTTCAATTGATTCATCGATGTTGAGAAAGGAGTGCCAGATGTGGTTTTTATCCATAAAGTCACGGAGACCATAGGTTTCTTTGGATTTTTCGGAACCAATCACTTTTATTCCCCCACTTAGCTCCTTTAGCATAACCTCTTGCCTTAGAAGAAATGCACTTAAAAGAACATCGCTTATACCGCTGTGTTTGGAAATAATTCCTTTCAGGACCTCAGGCTCAATGCGCAACACGCTTGCTCCTTGGGATGCGTACGCACTAAATGGTATGCTTCTATTTGACAACATACTGCTGTCGCCGGTAAACTCATTGATCATATGTGTAGCCAAAACACGATTATCATCATGTGGATCCCTCATATATATCTCTCCTTCCAAAACGACATAAAAATCATAGTCACTATCACCCACCTGAAAAAGCACGGTTTCCTTATCAAAGGTTAGTATAGTACCAAATTCCTTAAGGGTGCTGATTTGTTTTTGTGTCAAAACCGGAAATCTAGGATCAGTCATTGTGTGTTATTATTTTAATATTTATTATTAAATTATTGCTTGTCAAAAACTAAATATGAATCCATATTATATTTTTGAAATTCTCTTGAGTTGGACGGTTGAATTATATATATTCATACCTATGTTAGTTATACTTCCACAAATTTTTCGTGATGATTATTTAAACACGCTTTTATTTTTTGTGTATCGCCCACCAGCCATATGATATCATTGGCCGATAAAATTTCCGTTGAACTGGGATTAAGAATACGGTTTCCATTTCTTTCTATACCTACCACATGGCTACGTAGGTCTTTCCGGATACCGGAGTCTTTTATTGTCTTACCTGAATAATAGTTGGCGTCAGTTATTTGTGCTTTAAGAAGACCTATATCATTAATATCAATATCGTCTTCGTAATTCTCCTTCCGGTTAGTTTGGTCAAAAAGAAATTTTATTTGGGTAATCTGTTCCTCTGTTCCCAAAATACCTACTTTATCGAAAGGCAATATCCGTTGCTCTCCATTAGGCAGATGAATGGTTCTATCGCTTCTACGTATGTATACTATATTTATTCCATACTTCTTTTTCCAATCAAGTTCGTGTAAAGTCATTCCTGCAAAGGAAATCTTGTCGTCAGTTTCCAGTTCTGTTACATATGCATTCCATTCCTGTAACTGCTTTTTTGCTTCTTCGTTTTTCTGTTGAAGTTCTCTACTAACTGTATTTTTAACATATTCTAGCCGCTCCCTTTCGTTAAGGTTGGAAATAAACTGCAGCTCAATCCTTTGGTAAATTTTCTGTACTTTATCTGAGAAAAACCACAACAATACTACAATTATCGGAACAGCGGTCATTAGGGCATATCTGGTTGTTGTAATCTGATCAATAAAGAAACCTATAAGAAATATCCCCAAAAGATATCGGATAGCATTGAGTGAGATACCCGTCAAAGAATAATTCAGGTAATACGAATTGACAGTTGCACCTTCTTCTTTTAAATTGACTTTTTTGATTAGTATTGCCCATAAGAAAGGTGATGCCAGTAAGGCTGCACTGCTTATTAGAATCACATTTCTCCAGAGTACACTTGCTAATTGGGTATTCAGAAACGGAATAAATGTGTATTTGAACAGCAAGACAATGGCAATAAGTATAATGCTGTTTGTAACAAGGATCCTGTAATATTCCCGCAGGATTTTTTTCCATAGCGGATCATTTTTAATTTTCTGTGTTTCGGAAGTGTAAGCATCTAAACGCACTATCCATTTTGCAGGAAGAATTTTTAAAATACCATTATATAGAGGTTCTGAAAATTTTATTAAATAAGGCGTAGTAAACGTTGTAACCGCCGATACGCCCACAGCAATAGGGAACAAAAATTCCGAAATTACGCCAAGTGACAATCCCAACGCAGCCACAATAAAAGCGAATTCACCAATCTGGGCCATACTGGAACCAATTTGTACCGCTTGCTTTAAAGGTTGTCCGGACATCAAGGCACCTAATGCACTGAAGAAAAATTTCCCCGTTAATGTCAGCATTGTAATGAAGAAAATAGGAACGGCGTAAGTGTACATTGCCTGTGGATCGATCATCATACCCACGGAGACAAAGAAGATAGTTCCGAACAATTGTTTAATGGGTTGTGTAAGGTGTTCGATTTTCTCTGCCAAAACGGTTTCTGCGATTAAAGAGCCCATTACAAACGCACCTAATTCTGCAGAAAAACCTACCTGAGTAGCCAACAATACCATACCGAAACAAAGTCCTATCGAAAGAATGAGTACGGTTTCATCATCCATCCATTTTTTTGTCCTTCTTATAAATGCCGGAAGCAGATAAATTCCCACTAAAAACCAAAGCACCAAAAAGAACGCAAGTTTGAACACCGTAAAAATAATCTCCAAGCCTTGAAAATTTTGTGCGACAGCAACTGTAGAAAGCAATACCATTAGAAGGATTACAATAATATCTTCTACCACCAACACTCCAAAAACCACTTTGGCAAATTGCTTCGATTTTAAGCCCAATTCATCAAAAGCCCGCAAAATAATGGTGGTAGAGGAACTTGCCAGCATACCGGCCAGGAAAAGACTGTCCATCTGGTTCCATCCTAATAAATACCCCGTAAGGTAACCACCCAAGCCCACAAAAATAATTTCGGTAAACGCAGTAATCGATGCAGGACCGCCTACTTTCATTAGCTTTTTAAAACTGAATTCTAAGCCTAAGCTAAACAGCAACATGATTACACCTATATGTGCAAAAGTCTCAATGTTGTCATGGTCAACAATTGTGGGCAGAAAGCTGAAATGTGGACCAACCAAAAAACCGGCAATAATATAGCCCAATACCAAGGGTTGCTTAATTCGTTTAAAAAGAATTGTAACCAATGCTCCTACCAATAGGATTAGAGCCATATCTTGTATTAGTTCAGGTAAATGAGCCATCTTTTATTTTATATTATTTAGTAAATTAATTTTCAGTATGATTAACTAATAAAAATCTTTTATTTATACAGTCTAGGTTAAATAAAAGCTAAGTATATCTCACGAATAACATGGTATTGCATAAGACTTGTTTTACAATTCTTGGTAACTTAATGCTTTTGACGGACAAGCATTTATTTGACTCTTTAAAGCTTCTAATGAAGCATTTTCCGGCTTAATCCATGGTGATGCATTTGGATCATAAACCTTAGGCAATGTTTTTACACACACACCGGAATGGATACACTTTTTGGGTTTCCAAATTACCGTTAACTCATCCTTTTGGTATTCTTTGCTAATTTCCATAATTCAGTAATTTATTATTTTAAAACATCCCTAAGATCATCCGACTTTCGGAACATAGCTGCGGCAAAAGGACACAAAGGAATAATCTTAATATTTTTCTCCCTAGCCATTTCTACGATTTTGTATAGTATTTGCTTTCCTACACCTTTACCATTGTATTCCGGTTCCACATAGGTAGAATCTATAATAATCAATTCCTTTCCTGCTATGGAATAGGTCATTGTCCCTATACTTTTTCCATTCTCCTGCGCAGTAGCAGAACCTTTGGCACCCTCTTCTTTTAATAGTATTTCCATGATTTATTAGTTTTAAAATTTTATTTCTGAAGTAAACACAAAATGATATAATGTATCTTCTTTATTACTGGATTCAAGGAATCTCTTAGGAAAAATCACATTAGATTCAAGTTCAAAGAAAACAAACTTGTTGAGCCGGTGACCGACTATTGTTCCTAATTGATGTGCAATAAATCTCCCGTTTCCTATAGCCGGATAATCCAAAGTCAATGCAGCTCCATATACTCCATCATGTAAAGAATAACGCCAAAAAGCAGCATAATCAAATGATACTTCCCACTTATTAAAGTATGTATTGAAATAAGGATGAACATCTATCAAGTTGGACGGCCCAAAGCGTGCAACCCTACCAAAATAAGCCCCTCGGGGATACAGAGCATCAAAGGTGTTCATTTTGTTGTCAGCAGCATCTTTATCCCCACTTATAGCTTCTGTTTTTAAACCCAAATTGACTCTTTTTCCAATTAGATTTACTTCTCTTTCAATATTAATGGAAAGAGTCCATGCCGAAATTGTCTGATCTCCGAACTTCCCAAATTGATAAACTGCTTCATTATTGTATGTTAGCTTTTTGTATTTACCAAAGTGTCTGATTCCCACAGATACCCTCCGCTCGTTTTCCTTACCACTAGCATAGATTGCATCATTTTCTTTTTGATATAAAGCATATACGTCCAAATTCGTTGTGCTCGAAAAGTTGGCCGTCGTGTAAACACCTGAAAAGGTTTCATCAAAATTCAAGTAATCATTATCGAATACCTCAGGCTGTGGCTGTACCGGGATCGAGAAAAATGTTTTCGCCTTAAAATTATCGGTTTGATAGTTAAACTCGACAAAATCAAATGATCTTCTGACATTGGGACCTTCCCGTATATCTACTAATCTTCCAGATCCTAACCGCATGTTATACCTCCCCCCGCTAACATCCCACTTTGGAGCAAATTGATATTTGATAAACAACTGGTTTACATAAAGCTCGTCTTTGTCTACAGGACCAATATCTTCTTTGTCCGTTGCCAAACTGCTACCAAGTTCGGCAAACAGTTCAAACCTCTCACCTACTTTTAAATGAGTATGTACTAGAAATCTATTTAAGTACCAGATATTATCCTGACTTACATTGCTGTCAAATTCACCATTTATAAATGACTCAGTCTGAAATCGCCAACTCCCACCAAATGAAAGTGTCGTGTTTTGAAACAGATTAATAGCTTTTATATTCTGATACATTTTTTTGTTCTCAGTTAAATCCAACTTCCTCAAATCATCATTTTGACGCAACAAACTAAATTCCTGAGCATAAGCAGCGAATTGAAAGGTGTGGAACAACAGGATACAGATCCCGATCCTCACAACTAAAGCACTCTTATAATAATCAGCCCCATTATTCCTGTTAAAAACAGAGGAAATTCAGCAAACACAGGTTGTTGTACAGATTCTACCAATTGAACAGGCATACCCAATTGTATTGGCATAATAGACCCTGCAACTAGTGCTAGAATTAGCTTTATGTGAGTTTTCATGGCTTAATTTAATTTATATAATGTCTATAAAGTACTCATCTATTGAGAACAATTGTCTAACAACTTAAACTTTTTTAATAAATTGAATGTTTATAATTAATTTCACAGTATCACTTACTACAATATTTCCAGACTCTGTCACTGCACTCCAAGTAAGATTGAAATCTTTTCTGTTAAGAGTCCCGGTAGCTTCAAAACCTGCTTTTGTTTGTCCATAAGGATCTATTGCTATACCATTGAAATCAACATCCAGCTTAATTTCTTTAGTAATATCTCTGATAGTTAAATTCCCCACTAAGATTTCTCCATCAAAGGATGTTGACTTAAATACTAATTCGGGATACTTTTCTGCATTGAAAAAATCATCTGATTTTAAGTGTGAGTCCCTATCACCATTTTTTGTGTTGATAGATGCCGTTTGTGCAGAAAAGTTAAAATCCGCATCAATAAAATCATCATTATTGCTTTCAGCTGTTGCATTAAAATTTTCAAAATGACCGGTCACCGTAGAAATCATCATGTGTTTTACCTTGAAGCCTATTTCAGAATGTGCTGTGTCAATAATCCACTTAGTTTTTGTTGTCATGCTCATTACATTTTTATTTAAATAATAGTTAATTTATTTGTTTTGATAACCTCCATAAAAATTTATTGGAGACCAGTTTGGAATTACTTCCGGTAACTTTGGGTTCATATCTACATATTCATCTGAAGCAAAAACCACTTTCCCTCCCACTACAGTAAGTATTGATTTTATATTGTTGATTTCTTTCTCAGGAATTGTAAAATAATCATCGGATAATAATGCAAAGTCTGCAAACATCCCCTTTTCCAACGTTCCTTTTACAGTTTCCTCATCAGAAATCCATGCGCTTCCATGCGTGTATAAGTGCAATGCTTCTTCTCTTGATAACTGGTTTGAAGGTTCAGCCAATTGAAAATCCCCTACAGTCTTGCCTGTAATCAACCAATATAAAGCCGGCCATGGATTGTAGCTTGCCACTCTGGTACCATCAGTTCCTGCCCCTACAGGGAGTCCAAGATCTATCATTTTACGAACCGGTGGTGCCTGTTTTGCTTTATCAACCCCATAACGTTCGACAAAAAACTCACCGGCATATGCCAGACGAGCCTGAATTGCTATACCACCGTTTAAAGCCTTTATACGGTTCAATTCCTTATCTTCAACTGTTTCTGCGTGGTCAAAAAGCCATCTTTTGGAAGTCAGTTTTCTATTGGTTTCCCGATTTACCTCTTCAATTACATCCAACATATTGGCAATGGTTTCTCCATAAGTAGCATGTATCCGAAATGGCCAACCATTGTCCACATGAAGCCTAATAATTCTCTTAAAATCTTCACGCCAGCCAGGTCTTTTTTCCAGCATGGGCTGGGGCGCCAAAAAATTTTCAAAATCGCCCGCACTCCAGGTCAAAAACTCTCCACCTCCTTCGAGCTCATACCCGTGGTCCAAATGTATTTCTCCATTATGACCAACCTCATTGTTGGCCATCCATTCCTGAAATTCAGCATATTCTTCTCCCTTGTTTTGGGGAAACAAATAATAGGAAAGACGGATGGGCATTTCCCCTGCTTCAGCTAAAAGCCGGGTTCCTGAATAATCTGCGGGAAATTGATGACCTCCCCCGCCGGCATCGATACCGCTGGTAATCCCAAAGCTGTTCAACTCTCTATAAAACTGTTTGGTGGAGTTTATCATTTCCTCATCGGACAAGGGGGGTAAAGCAGCAATCCTTTGGTATAAAATTGTGGGGTTAGGCTCTGCCAAAAGCACCCCGGTCAATTTACCATCCAGTCCTTTTTCAAAGCTACCGCCTTCCGGAGCTTCTGAATTTTCATCAATACCCATCGCTTCTAAACCGGCAGCATTCAGCCAGCCTCTGCTGTATAAAAACAGTACAAAAGCAGGAACCTCACCGGTGGCTTCATTGATTTCTTCGGAGGTAGGAAAGCGCTTTTCTTCAAACTGAAACGGGCTCCATCCTCCGATTACCCTAACCCATTGACCTTCCGGGGTCCTTTCAGCCTGCTCCTTCAGCATTTGTAAGGCTGTTTTCAAAGTTTTAACGCCATCCCAGCGCAGTTCTGCGTTATAAAACCGCCCACCTCTTGTTAAGTGTAGATGAGAATCGTTTAATCCGGGTATCAGAGTTTTGCTTTTTGCATTTATACTGATTGTCTTTTCGCCCTTGAACTTTAGGATCTCTTTGTTAGTACCTGAAGCCAAAATTTGTCCATCCTTAACAGCAATCGCCTCTGCAACTGTTTTATTGTTATCCATAACTATTACTTTAGCATTGAAAACAATAAGATCAGCTGCTACATTAATAGATTTATTCTCTCCTCCTGTGAGGAAATATAATATAACGGCCAGTACCAATAATAATGTAATTAGTTTCATATGATTATAATTATTTTTCAATGGCCAGATAGCCTGTCCCGATCCGCCGCGGCGGATCGGGAGAATCTCGCAATGCTAGGTTTCACAAGAAGTCCTCCATGTAAAGTGCAACCTGCATTGCTGTAGGCTACTTTTACAGATGGGACTAATGTTTAAGCATCTCTCTGGCATATTGGACACCTATCCCATACGCCCCCCCATATTTAACAACCAGATCATTTACAGGCTTATAAGTCTCCTGTCTCGCCCAATCCCGTTGTAACTCCAGTAAATATTGTAATGAAGTAATTGGTTTTGCACCTGCCTGAACCATACGGGTAACCGATTGGTCGTGGGCTTCTTTTGAAATATCACCTGATGCATCGGTAATCACATACACATCATATCCTTCGCTAATGGCAGACAAAACGGGCCCTACGATACATACACTGGTCCAAAGGCCACCCATAACCAATTTCTTTTTTCCTTTTTCAGTTATGGCTTTATGAGCATTAACATCTTCCCATGTATTCATTGTAGTACGGTCTATATAGGTGGTTTTATCTGGGTATGCCTCCAAAATTTCCGGAAACACCGGACCGCTAAAGGATTCTTCTGCCACGGTGGTTATTACCGTAGGTATTTCAAATATTTTGGATGCACCCACCACTAGTGCAACATTGTTCCTCAATACATCCATTGAAATACTATTGGTTGCAAAAGCCATTTGACCTTCGTGATCTATCATCACCAACGCATGGTTAGTGGGACTCAATAATTCCGGGCTAGGCTGTTGACCAAAGGCCAATACTGACAAAAATCCTACAGCGATAAATAAAATTGCTTTTTTCATTGAAATTATTTTTAATTTTTTAGACAGTTATAAATATATTTTTAATTGTATATCGTACACTTAATATCACTTCATGAGAACCCTATTAATATCAAGAAAATAGACACACATCATATTAGAATTTTCTCATCAAACAGAACAATAAGATCATAATAAAAACAAAGCCCTCCTACAGATAAATTTAAACACCAACTCATATAATTATGAGAAAATTTTATCTGTGTTTACAACAGTATTATATGACAAATAACACTAATCACGTGCCAACTTTGTATTCATTTGATTTTCAGATAGTTAAAATCAAAACTCTATTGGAAATTTTTCTTAAATATTTTATTTTTCTGATATTTTAGAAATTTTTACATACACTTTAATCACAACAGGCGATAAAAAAATCAATGCGTAAATCACCGGACAAACAATAGTTGAATATCTGCTTTTTTTTGATTGGAAAAGAATTGGTCTGGGAATTATCAGCAATACTAAAGAATTTATCTTTAGACAGTAACCTTCTGCTTAAAATTTCAATTGGGTACTGGCAAATCCAAACAGTATATCATTACCTACTGTAACGTTCTTAAGGTATTCTCCAGAATTAAACCAACTCATACCTGTGGCCAGGGAAATATGCCTAGTAGGTTGAAAAATAAATACACCCGAAATCTGGCTGCCTATATAGCGGGCAGGTGTATCATCGAATTCGAAATACGGAATCATATTTGGTCTATAAATTCCGTCACCTATACTGTATCGCCACAGAAAGGAATAATCACAGGAAAAGGACGTTGCATTGCCTAATTTCAGACTAACACTTGGGTGGACATCAATAAGGTTGCTTGGCCCCAATGGTGCTGCCATACCAAAATAGGCACCGGGAGCAAACAAAGGATTCAATGTTTGATGCTTCCGGTCAGTATTACTTCTATCTCCACTGATTACATCAGTCTTAAGACCAATCTCAGGAGAATATGCCATTTCATTAAATCGATATGAGGTGGCAAAGGCAGTACTCCATGCAGCTATTTTTCTGTCTCCTATTGTTCCAAATTGATAGCCTCCCTCTAAATCATAGCGCCATCTTCTACCGTATTTAACTATCCGGGCGGCCAGGGTATGCCTTTTTTCTATTCCCGCACCATCATTAAACAGCGCTTCGGCATTGTGAAATCCCAAGTAATAGAAATTAAGATTTAGGTTTTCCTTCGATGTTGAAATATCAGAAAAGGCGCCCCAAAGCCTTAAGTCCGAAGAAGAGGTATCGTCAAAAATCCCGATCTTATCTTCCACAGCGTGCATATAAAACACATCAGTATCGGCCTTTTGCTGCCTTATGACAGCCTTAATCCCATCAAAAGATCGACGGCTATTCGGAGCATCCCTAACAGAAATCAACCGCTGCGATCCATAACTGAGTTCTTGCCTACCAGCTCTTAGCGTCAATGGGATGCGGTTAAAAGGCTTATAATCTATAAACGCCTGATGAGCCTTCAGTGGATTCTCTTCAACAGGCACGAGAATTTTCCTGCTGTTTGCAAGGGCGCTTTGCACTTCTGCAAAAATGCGTACCTTCTTTGAAAGGTGCAGGTCTGCGTGAAGCAACCATCTAGTCAACATAAACCCATCCCCATCCCTCAAAGCAGGATTCCAGCCCTCATTATTCATAATCAGGTGCTGAACTCTAAAACTGCCACCAAAACTGACATATGTTTCCTTATTGATCTTCAAGTATTTTAAACCAGAATACCAGTCGTTTACTGTATCCTTCTCTAATACGGAATAATCTTCGTCATATCGCAGTTGCTGAAAAGGAACAGGTTGTTGCCCATGCGCCGAAAAGCAAAAAAACAACAACAAAATTAAGACTGGTCGCACGGATAGCAAAGCCTTTATACAGATTGCTTAATAAGCGGGATAACCTTCGAACCGATCAATTCAATGGAGTGTAACAATTGCTCGTGAGATAACCCTGCATTATCCATTTGAAACGTAAACCGGTCAATGCCACCAAGGGCCTTACTATGCCTTAGCAATTTTTCAGCAACCTCTTCCGGACCACCAACTACCAATACTCCTTTAGGAGCGACCAGTGAATTGAATTGCGTCCGGGTTACCGGTGGCCATCCACGCTCTCTCCCTAATTTGGTCCACAGCTCGGCATACCCAGGGTAATAATCTGCAATCGCCTGTTCACTCGTTTCAGCCACATACCCGGGAGAATGAAGTCCGACTTTCAGCTGTTCCGGTGAATAACCTGCTTTTCGACCAGCTTCGCGATACAAGTCAACCAGAGGTCGGAACCGTTCTGTTTCACCACCAATTATGGCCACCATCAAGGGCAATCCCAAAGATCCGGCACGCACAAATGATTCAGGAGTACCACCCACTCCCAGCCAAATAGGCAGTTTTTTCTGCATTGCTCTGGGATATACAGGTAGGTTTTCAAGAGCAGGCCTGAATTTTCCTTTCCACGTAATGAATTCATTATCACGTATCTCAAGCAATAATTCCAGTTTTTCTTTAAAAAGGGCATCATAATCCTTTAGATTATAACCAAACAGCGGATAGGCTTCTATCGCAGATCCCCGTCCAACTACCAGTTCTGCCCGGCCTTTTGAGATGAGGTCAAGCGTTGCAAAACTTTGGTAAACTCTCACAGGGTCATCAGTGCTTAACACTTTAACAGCACTGCCAAGAATAATCCTTTTGGTTCTTGCGGCCGCAGCAGCAAGGATTACTTCCGGGGCAGAGTCAAGAAATTCCCTTTTATGATGTTCACCGATGCCAAATACATCAAGTCCGGCTTCATCGGCAATTGAAATCCGATCCAATAGCTGCTCCATTGCATCTACATTACTAAGGGAATTACTGCCATACATTGCCGAAGCAAAACTATCTATTCCTATTTCCATTTTTTATCCAGTTAATATAGATTCATATTTTATTTTTAATAATCTTCAACTCCTCTCTTTGTACTAAGAACCTGAGTTCGATTAATTAATCGATAATTATACCGCATGGTATATGTTTTGGCTTACTTTAAACAAACCTTTTCCAAAGTTTCAATTAATTTTAAGAGTCTCATGCAACTATAAACTCTGACAGATACTAAGAAATGTCAACTAAACATCAACTTTGGAAAAGTTGATCAATAAATTAAGCTCGAACTCAGGTTAAGAGCTTGTTTATGAAAGTGCATTGGGAGGCGGACCTCCTGCCGGCCTGCTTTTCTCTTCAGGCAAGGGAACATATTCTTCACTGTCCATGGGGGGCAAAACAATACGTCCCTGTTTCCAATCCTCCTTGGCCTGTTCAATCCTTTCTCTTCTACTGGACACAAAATTCCACCAGATATACCGATCACCCAGGTGTTCACCGCCAAGCATCATCAACGTGGTCTTTTCTCTGGCTATAATCAATGGGTCAACCCCTTTAGTGAACACCATAAGATTTCCCGCTGCATATGCGATCCCGTTTACTTCGACGCTACCCCTGACAATGTAGGCTCCCCGCTCACTATGCCCATTCGGCAAGCCAAAATGAATACCCTGCTCCAACACAACGTGCACATAGAACAAAGGGGAATGTGTCTTGACATTACTTTTCAAGCCATAGGCTTCGCCTGCAATCAATCGCATCCAAACTCCGGTATCCGTAAATACAGGTAATTGTTCCTGCTTATAGTTTTCGAAGGACGGATCGCTTTCTTCATCCCTTTCGGGAAGTGCTACCCAAGTTTGAATCATTTCCAACTCTCCTCCGGCCAGCATCGCCGGATCTTCAAACCGTTCGCTATGTGTAATCCCTTTTCCGGCAGTCATCCAGTTTACTTCACCTGGAGTTATCACCTGCTCTACTCCGAGACTATCCCTATGGGTCACATTTCCGCTGAACAAGTAACTGACTGTGGATAAACCGATATGCGGATGTGGCAAAACATCGAGACTACTTACAGTTCCTGTCGGCATATTTAATGGACCACCGTGGTCCATAAAAATAAATGGCCCCACCATCCTGCGAAGCTGATAGGGAAGAATACGTTTAACTGCAAAGTCTGAGGAAATTTTAGCCTCCCTGGCTTCTATAACAATATCTAGCATATTAAATTAATTAATAATTAAACTCTTTTCAAAATCTTTGGTAACCGCATATATAGGTTCCATCATCAGTCTCTGGCAGTTTTGTTAATCAGCAATGCGGCATCACCATTTTAGCAAAACTGAGTTTCGAGCAGCATATCTTATTTAGTTTTGAGGCCACTCGCCGAACTTGCCTTCCCTGAAATCCTTAAAGGCTTGCTTAATTTGCTCTTCAGTATTCATCACGAAAGGACCCTTTGCCGCAACTGGCTCTCTTAAAGGTTTTCCCGCTATCACGACACACAACAGTGGTTCAGTAGCATGCAATTTAACTTCACTGGGGTTCTCAACGGACGGTGTAAGCCAAAGAACATCGTTCTTTTTACCCGCTACTTTATTTGCTCCAAAAATACCGGCACCATCTATTACGTAAATAAAGCCATTGAAATCAGCGTGAAAATCCTGTACAATGCTATGCGACTCCTGCAACACAACTTCAACCATGGTCACAGGTGCATAATTTTTTGTTTGTGATGTAACACCTCCCGAAGATCCGGAAATCACTTTTATCTCAGCTCCATTTTCTTTTCGTACGGGTGCATCTGCATGGAAGATTTCCTGGTACCGGGGTTCAACCATTTTGTGCTCGGCAGGCAAGTTGACCCACAACTGAAGCAAATGTGCAAAGCCATCTTCTAAAGCCTCTTCGATATGCAAGATACCTTTGCCTGCTGTCATCCATTGTACATCTCCTTTTCTTAGTTCTCCTTCGTTTCCCTGATTATCCTTATGCCGAAGCACACCATCTATCATGTAAGATACCGTTTCGATCCCTCTGTGAGGGTGATGATCAAATGCACCCTTTTTCATGTTATCTTCGGCCATGACCAGAAACGGGTCAAACTCTTCCCATTTTTCGGCTGGCAACACGAGATACTGTTTGTGGATAGAGGTGTCTCTTTGTGGTATTACAGACCACTTATTTTGTATTTCCCGTTTTATCATATTCTTTCTCTCGGTATCTTTCAAATGTTAGATCAGACCGCCGTATTACCACCATCTATTACCATTTCTGAACCTGTGGTATAGGATGATTCATCGGAAGCCAGGTAAAGTACGCCAAAGGCAATTTCATGCGGAACTGCTTCGCGGCCCAGAGGGGTTATACCAATAGCCATTTTCTTAAATTCTTCTGGATTTTGCAGACCTTTCGTCATCGGTGTATCAACAAATCCCGGATGGACCGAATTTACCCGAATGTTATCTGCGGCAAATTCGGCGGCAGCACCTTTTGTAAAACTTCTTACGGCACCTTTAGAAGCGGTGTATGCCGTGGCCTTAGCCGATCCGACTATTCCTGCAATGGAAGATATATTGACGATTGAACCTCCCCCGTTTTTTTTCATATGAGGCACCACTGCCTTGATTCCTATAAATTGGCTTATCAGGTTTATGTCTACGACCTTTTTAAACTCACTTAAGGATGTTTCTTCCAAGCCACTCATAAGATTGCCGGTAATTCCGGCATTATTCACAAGAATATGTATCGCACCATAGAGCTCAATAGCTTTTTTTACAACCTCATTCCAATCCTGCTCAGAGGTGACATCGTGTATCATATAATGGACAGTTCCGCCACTCGCTTTTATGTGATTCGAGACGTCCTTCAGACCATCTTCCTTGATATCAGTTATCAACACTTTTGCACCCTCGCCCGCAAAAAGGACGGCTTCTGCTGCCCCTAATCCGCCTGCTCCACCTGTAATGATTGCTACTTTATTTTCTAATCTTTTCATATGATTATAATTTTTTCTTAAAGGCCATATGGAATCTCGCCAGGCGAATAATCATCCCTCTCCCGAAGCAAGTTCGGGACAAGTTGTGTGTCGTCTTCGACATGCTCGATTTCATAACTATTTTTTTTAGTATATAAAGAGTTTCTTCGTTTATATCAATAACCCAAAGGCATAGTGATTTCATTTTATTAATTCCGTTGAGATATGGATATTTCCTTTTAGCGTTTTTAATATAGGACAGTTTCCCGCTACCCATACCAATATTTGTTTCATTTCCGGATCCAGCTGCTCTCCAAAGTGGAGCTAATGGAAGTAACTTTTTTTAATAACGACGTATATACAATACTCTCATGAAATCATTCATTTAGGGGCGTATGGGTATATGAATGATCCAGAGGCGTAGGCTGAGGGTTCGACAACCACTTGCACGCGGCTATCCTTAAAAGTTTCAATCTCATGGTTATCGATGTGTTGAAATTGTACTTGTAACACACGTGGTTCAGCCCACTCACCACCTTCATCAAAACGCACGCTACCCATTACCGTTTCGAAGGTATTTGCCCGGCAATATGCTGCAAGAACCTCATCATCCAGACTAGCAGTCGACTTAACCGCTAGCTCAAGTATTTGCAATTGCGCATACGCCAAGGGAGCCATATAGTAACCCAGTGCATCTACGTTATTTTCAATTGCCCTTGCCTGATAGTTGGCCAACATATCAGCAACCCCCGGAAAGTCCATCTTTGGTACCGGCATCCAATATTCATAATTGACAAAGCCGTTTAAAAGCGGGCCCAATTCCGTTTTTACGGAAGCACTCTGGGGGCCAATCATAGCACCACCAACCATCTTTGGACGATAGTCACTTTTATGAATTGCACGGACCAAACCTATAGAATCCTTCAAATAAGAACATATGAAAAATAGATCAGCATTAGTAGCTTGTACCCGGTCTATCAGGGATGTAAAATCTTCTGTTGACAGTGGGTAGGTTTCTTCATAAACAATCTGAAAACCATATTTCTCTGCATTTTCTCTGGCTCCAACAACCGGATTTCTTGAAAATTCCGCATCTGCAGAGAGTATGGCGACGGTTAGCGGTTTGGGACTTTGGGAAGCTGCAAGGGCAAAAAAGCCTTCTGTAAGCGATGAATTAGGCTTCGGGCCAGTGGGAATCATTGCAAAATAATTCGGGTATTTCAGGTTTAAATTAACCCCTAAACCCATTAATCCGACCAAAAACCGTTTACGCTCCATAATGATGGGCATCGAGGCTGCAATAGTATTGGTTCCATAACCTCCAATAACCAAATCTACTTTATCCTCATCCAAAAGCTTTTTATAGCTATCGGACACTTGTAAAGGGTCTCCATTGTCATTGTAACAGACCAATTCTACTTTACGACCAAGAAGCCCTCCTTTACTGTTGATGTCTTCTTCCCAAATACTGTGTGCGAGCATTACTGCTTTTGCATTCTCTGCCACTGGACCGGAAAGTGAAAGGCTGTAACCAATGCGAATAGGATTATAGACTATTTTGTTTGACTGCATATTTAAAATACTTTTAATCGTGTATTGTCTATTTTATGGTTATCACAAAATCTTCCTTTGGCCACCTTACTTTTTTCAGCCGGGCATTGGAATCATTTTCTTCATCACGATAACCCAATGCCATCAACACCACACTTTTCAAACCCTTTTCTTTTAATCCCAGCAATTCATCAAAACGCTCAGCTTCAAAACCTTCCATAGGTGTTGCATCAACCTTTTCGGAAGCAGCAGCTATCAATCCGGTACCCAAAGCGATGTAAGCCTGTTTTGTCGCCCAAATAACATTTTCAGCGTCAGTTTTCAGTAATAATCCATTCAGTGCTTTTTCCTTGAAGACTGCCAAACTCTCCACAGGTATTTTACGCTCCCTGGAAATCAACTCAATATACTTTTCAATTGTCGCCGGTTTAATTGAATCGAATGCGGCGAAAATCAGTAAGTGAGAGGACTCCGTAATTTGGGGATTTAAGGAATAGGCACTCAATTTTTTCCTTACATCCGCGTCTTCAATTACCAAAATTTTATAGGGCTGTATGCCAACTGAGGAGGCGGAAAGGTTAATTGCTGTGATGATCTTTTCTATTTTTTCATCAGACACTTTTTTGCTACTATATTTCTTGGTGGCATATCGCCATTCTAATGCTTCTATTAATTCCATTTTCTTCCAATTTTTAATTCTATGATGGCTTAATTGTTCCTTTCATGGTATAAAAGCTACCATCGGGCAAGGTTGCATTACTATAGATGATACCATTCTCATGGTCTTCGACATGCGTTACCGTTGCCCCTGAAATTTCTTTCCAAGCCACCATATATACCTGCGGACGAACTTCAGCAATGGTAGTCTCTACCTTCTCTGCATAACCGGTTTCGGCTAAACCTCCTCCATCTATTATAGTAAAAACCATGGATTCATCTGTTTCAAAAAAGAGTTCGGTTTTCAGAGCACCAACATCCATTACATATCTGTTTCCTGTTAATTTGTTTTCCATTGATAATTTTTTAAAATAATTGTTAAATTAATTTTAAGTGGTTAAAGTACTGTATGCTATTGTCATCACCATTGATATATTATTGACAAATCGGAATTCTCAGTTAAACTTACTTTCGGTATATTATCATTGATTTCAATAACAAACTCATCAATAAGTTTTACAGTATTAAAATCAATGGGCTGTCCTGCTATCATATAATATGCTATTTGCCCTACCAGCTCTTTTTTATCCACATATGTAGCACCTACGTTGATAAAATCATCAATCGTTAATGCTTCATCCTGTTTTTTTTCCTTTCTAAATTCATATAGGTCAAGTAGCATATTCCTAATGGTGAATTTTCCATTTGACGCTAACCTGATTTGATTATCAAGGTAAAAAGCGTAGATGCATCCCCGTCTGTAAGGAAGCACGCCGTAGTTGCTATAATCTGTCCAGTATTTAGCAGCAATGGAGTCGTTGTGTACACCTTTGACCTTGCTTTCGTAATGTGGTTTTAAAGTCTCTTCATTCAGGTAATATAGAAAGTCCTCTTCATCGTAAATTTTGCTGTTTGCCAAATTAATGATTGTGATATAATCGTTAAACCCTTCACCAAACCATTGATTATCAAAGCTGTCATTACCTAACATCATCTTGCTTCCTATCCAGCTGTGAGAAGTTTCATGCGCCGTAACGTACTTTACTCTTGTGTCAAATTTTTTCCCCAGCTTCATTACAAAGCCATTTTTGATTCCAAACCCCCCAGCTCCAATTTCTTTTTGATTGTTTTGTAGTGCCGTGACGGCTAAAAAATAAAATGGGAAATCGGTATCCTTCCAGAACCTGTGGATACTCGGAAAATAGCTTTCAAAAAAAGGAATGAAATTTCCCTGAAGATCATTACCATATCTATCTTCAATTGTGGTGACGCAATAGTAAGGGACACCCATCACGTTGTATTCCTTCACGTTGATATTATCCCCCATCACAAAATACACCATGTTTGAAAGGTTGCCATAATAGTCTACAAGTTTCTCCGATGGATTTTTTTGAGATGGTTGGACGGAATTGAAATAAGTGAAATTTTCAGGATACTTTAGCCATCTAAAAGACACCAAAGGATTACTTTCATCAGTTACGTCTAAGGCAAACTGTAAATGCACCAATGTCAATATTCCCTTGGTGATTACAGGTCTGAATAATTCTGTTTGTGTAGTTACAGTCGGTTTGTCATCATTAAATGAACCGTGTATTTCATAGCTGATACTATGCTTTTTTGCTCCATTATGGTATATGGTGATTTGCCTGTTCGCTTCGTCAATCCTGAGCACTTCAGGTTTAGTAGTACGAATATTTTTAACCACATTAAATATATCATGTTGTCCACCAAAATCCGGATCTCCGAATATAAAGACGGTACTGTCTTTTTGAGTGACAGAATAGGCGAGTTCAACCTCTAATACAGAAGATTCACCATCCCAGCTAAGCACATAATCCATAAAGGGCTTTTGTTGCGCAGAAGAATAAATATTGAAAGAAAGTAGAAGAATTAAAGTGAGGATGCTTTTTGTCATTTTTATCAGTTTTATAATTCCATAGTTACTTAGTTTGGGATCTTCTATATTGAAAATCATTTTCCCCTCACATTTATTAACAGCGTACTGTAGAAAGAAGTCATCGCATTTCCATTGGCAGATTTTAAGGCAGGGATCTCATCTTGTACGACATCCCAGTGTTCTGCTATTTTTCCATCTTCTAATCGGAAAATATCGACCACTATTACGGGCACAGGTCCCCACCCATTTACAAGACTATGCGTAATAACCATATCATTTTCTTCCAGGATTATACCTGGGTGCCACTTAAAACCTGCATCTAAAAAAGGCAAAAGCTTTCTAAGTCCTTCATGACCATTGATCATCGAGGGGTTGTGCTGTTGGTATGATTCATGCCAATAGCGATCGATCGCTGTACTGTCTTTTTCGTGAAACAATTCATTCATTGCCTTTAATACGATTTCTTTATTTCCCATTTTTTGTTTGTTTTAGTTTAACGAGTCAGGTCTAAGCAACCAGCAATTGCCGACACTGTATTCAAAGTCTAAAGCTTCTATTCTAATCCAACTCTATTTCAAGCTTATATCTCGTCATTTTGGCATAAGCGCGGGTCTTAGAATGATCTACACTTTCCTTTATTGACTACTTAGGATAACTTGGAGGTAATGCACATGCTGTCATTTGTCGATGATATCCGATCGGGTCTTTACTCTCCTATAGTATCGAATCCGAAAAGTTTCATCTTGAATTCATCTAATTCTGTGTCTGTTTTTTCTTTAACCATTTGAAGCAATTCTTCTGCATCCTGTCCGACGGCTACACGTATAGGAGCCGGGATCTGCTTCGAAATTTCGATGATCTTTGCCGCTGCTAAATCCGCATGTAAGCCATTGGATTGCATGGTATTAAGTGAAGAACTGAAATGTTCAAAATGCTTGCCGTAGTGTTTTCTTTGCTCTTCAGTCATTTCCTCCGAAATCTTTTTCAATTGAGCGGCTGTCTTCGCTGGACCACCTGTAAGCATGTTTCCTGGTTGAACCATTATAACATCAATTCCCTGAGGCTTTAACTCTATTCTATAGACGTCTGCAAAAGCTTCCATAGTGGCTTTTGACGCACTTGATGGCCCACTGAACGGAAGTGGAAATGGACCTGTCAACGAACCTATTTGCAGAATTCGGCCTTTGGCCTTTCTGAGTAATGGTAGAAAGGAATTGATTGTAGAAATGCTGCCCAATACATTTACTTCGAATTCTTTGCGGATAGCAGCTAGTTCCAGAACTTCCATGGGCCCTGGGGTAAGTACTCCGGCATTGTTAATTAAAATACCCAACCCCTGATTTCCCAGGGTAGAAGCAACTATTTCACTCCAATTCCTAACATCCTCTTCATTGGTAATATCAGTCACCGTAAATGTTATGTCAAAAGCAGCCAGTTCATTTTTTTGTGCTTCGATTTCGATTGGAGAAATTGCTGTACCGAAAACCTTGTAACCTTGTTTAGCATAGCCGATTGCCAATTCAAGTCCAAGACCACTGCCTGCTCCCGTAATAGCTACTGTGTTAATTGTTGTATTTTCCATAGTTGTATACTATTATTTTTATCTGTTATAGGTCTGTTTGTCGACAGAAAGAAAATATTTATATGTGTCTGTTTTTATTAAAGTTGATTATTTTAGTTTGCATCCATTAACCTATTATATTTTGGAACAAAGGGTGTTTTCATTGATTATTATAATCCCTAATTTTAAACAATTCCATATCCCGGGCTTTCGTCAATTAACACCCCACCTTACTTTTGTAGGAAAGCGAGTAATTCATTATTGAATTTTTCCATTTCTTCCAAAAACAATCCATGTCCACTGTTTTCAAATTTCACGATATAGGAGTTTTTAATCCCCTGATGCATTTGTTCTGCCAGTGCAAATTCACAGATAACATCTTTGATACCGTGGAAAATTGCAGTAGGAATAGTCACTTTTGGAAGCTCACTCCTGAGATCCGTATCTCTTAAGGCGATTAAGCTTTGGGTAGTGGCATAAGGAGATGCTTCAATGTTGATCCCTCCTAACCAATTGGCAATACCTGCCGGAAGTGAGGTTTCACTCGCCCCGAATATTTTTCCGAAATTCTCCAAAAGCAATGGCCTGTTAACTTTGCTCAGTGCAATCAAACCCTCTACATCTTCTTTGGAAAAGCCATACTCATAATCATTTCGTTTGGTCCAAATCGGGGCTGCCGCGCCGAATAAGGCAAGCTTACTAACCCTGGCTCCAGAATATTTTGCCACATAATGTATCGCAATAGCACCTCCCATTGAGAATCCCCCCAATGTTGCATCTTCGATATCCAGTTTGTCCAGGATGACGTGAATATCCTTGGCATACACATCGTAATCATAAGCTCCATAAGGCTTGTCGGATTTCCCAAAACCACGTAGTGTAATTCCGATTACTCTGTACCCTTTATCTACTAAAAATTGATACTGGTACTCATACATAGCATCACTCAATGGCCATCCGTGAATCAAAACCACAGGTGTTCCCTCACCCCAATCCGTGACGTGCAATTTGACATTTCTTTCTACCGTGATGAATTCTTCTCTTCCGAAAGAGGTGGCATCATGGTTCTGAGCCATAGCATGACCTGCAGCCATAGCCAGTGCTGAAATCATAAATACTTTTTTTATCGTTTCCATTTTATTTTTAATTTTATAGAAGGGTTGCGTCCAATGATATTTCTAGCTTGTAAGCGTTACTTACAGGACAGGTTTCTTCTGCAGATTTTGCTATTTTTTGAAATTCCGCTTCAGTAATCCCAGCTATTTTTGCAGTCAAAACCAAGTCAGATTTTGTGATAATTCCATTATCCAATGTGATAGTTGATGTCGTGGTCAGTTCCTCCGGATTGTAGCCTGCGGTGGTGAGATCGGCACTCAATTTCATAGTAAAACAACCGGCATGCGCCGCTGCCATCAGTTCTTCGGGATTAGTACCTGTTCCGTTTTCAAAACGGGAGACAAAAGTGTAAGGAGTCTGTTTTAAAATCCCACTTTGGGAAGTCAGGTTTCCTTTGCCTTCTTTAATTGTGCCGTTCCATACGGCTGTTGCTTGTCTTTGCATGATTGTAAATATTTACGTGTCTAATAAATTGATACTGTATCTCTGATTTATATAAAATATATGTTGTGATTTCTTCTTATCTCTTTCGTCTTCATTTCAACTTTTAACCAAAATAGATGACGAGTTATTATTGCTTATAAGCAAACTGTTATTACTATGGTTGATATAGGGGATGAGTAAAATAATTATGCTCACCAGAAGTGAGTTGTTCTTTTTCCAGCGTTTTGATATCGATCTTAAACAAATTCATAGTGGGTTTATTACCAGAGAGGAAGTCGGTTTCGGACTTGCTTGCCCCACTGTACACTATTGATTTTCCGTCTAAAGAAAATGAGGGTGTCAATTCTGTTAGATTGGGTGTGTTGGTAATATTCCTCCTATTTTTACCATCAGTATCTATGATGTATATATCTCCTTGTAATGTAAAGCACATTGATTTTCCATCCGGTGAAATATCCGGAAATATTCCTGTGGTCGACACGCTCTCCATACTCATCCCCTCCAAGGACAATAAAAATTTAAAGCCTGTACTGTCGGGATCTAAAACATATACATTCTTGAACGTCGAATTTGCAACACCCTCCTTTTCATCTATGTTCGAGACAAAAGCTATACGGCCATCGGGAAACACTGTTGGAAAAAACTCCCAACTCGGCGATTTGGTAAGATTTGTAAGGGTCAAACTATCTTTTACACTGTATATCTCTGCATTACCATCTATGTTTTTCAATACGAAAATGAGCTTTAAATCCTTATGCCAATCCAAAACACCTTCATCTGATTTTCCTTTTGGTTTAAGTACTAATTCTCTATTGCTGCCATCAGCATCGACTATATAAGTTCCTCTAACGCCATCTACTGTTCCGGTGAAAGCAAATTGTCTACCGTCTGGACTCCAAACAGTTCGACGGTATAGACCACTTGATGACTCCTCAATATGCACTAAGGTTTCAATACTACCGTCGTTTTCGTTTAAGACACAAAGACTCATATTGTTTTCATCGAAAAACCCTATACGACTTCCTTGCATTTTTTCTGTAGCCTTAATTTTTGAACTACAGCTAATATTTATTAGGACTACTAACAACAGGAGCACACTTATTTTCATGTGTATATTATTGGTTAATTTATATAATAAAATAGTATTAGTTTAGTTGGAATAATTATAATTTCAAAGGTTAGAGTTATATCCTACCCTAACCAATGCGATCAATCTATTATATAGCTTAATGTAGCTATCCCTCGATGGGGATGTCCACCAGTCCCACTATTTATGGAAGATGAGTGAAATTTCGGAACGATGTGGTCTAAAAACACAAACGGACCAACTGCATCTGTATATCTGTTCGCTAACAATCGATAAATGGTTAAGTCACCTATGTCAGCTCTTTGTCCTTTTGTTGAGAAACTGGTTTGCTTTTTCATTTTAGTTTTTCGTATTGTAATAACCTCCGAAATGTTTTACAGCTGACCATTCAGGAAGTGTTTCAGGCAATTTCGGAGACAGCTCACTGTAGTCTTCGGCACCAAAAACCACCCTTCCATCAACTACTGTTAATACGGATGAGACAGTTTTTATCTCTTCATCAGGAATGGTATAGTAATCTTTATTAAGCAATGTAAAATCCGCAAAATGTCCCGGAATGATTTTGCCCATTTCACCCTCTTGGTGCTCAAACCAGGTAGGTCCTAATGTGACTAATTTCAATGCTTCCTCCCTTGTTAACCGGTTATTTTTCGCAAGTATTTCAGAACCTGACACCGACTTTCCGGTAATCATCCAACTGATGCCAATCCATGGATTATAGGATGAAGCTCTAAAAGCATCCGTAGTGATGGCAAGAGGAATCCCGCTGTCAACCAACTGCCGTAATCTTGGGGTTTGCAGTGCTTTCTCCACACTATAGGTCTTTATAAATCCATCACCATGCATAGCCATTTTCATATCCAGAGAAATGCCTCCCCCCAGTTTTTTTACTCTGGCTATATTCTCAGGGGTGATTGTTTCAGCATGTTCTATGCTCCAGCGCAAACCGTCTAAAGGAGTCTTATCATTTATGGCTTCCAATGCGTCCAGAAATGTTGTGATGTTTTCATTGTAACTAATATGCAATCGAAAGGGAATTCCTTTCTCAATAAGCTTGGTAATATCCTCCTGGATATACCTGTGCATAATTTCCTCATCGATAATTACTGCCGGTCTGTCAAAATTTTCGTGGTCATGTATCTCTAATCTGAGTATTTCACCTGTACCTTCATATTCATGGCCATGTGCCATGGTTGGATGTAGGTTTTCTCCCGGACTGATGGGAGATTTTCTTGTAACGGCGTTAATTTCCGCATCCACCAAACTGGGACTGTTGGTGTCACCAAACTGAAGGTCAATGAATGGCATTCGAATATTCAGACGGTTTTCCTTTGCCAGCTGCTGTATTTGCGCATGCCCATGTGGGTAGCCATAAATACTTGCTGCGTCCACAGCTGTAGTAACCCCGAAACGGTTCATGTCATTTATAGCATTGGTAATTGAACTAAGTTGCTCTTCATCTGAAGGTTGTGGCACCATTAATTCCAGCGAGGCGAATGTAAACGTATAGGCATGTACCACTCCTGTGTAATTCCCATTTTTGTCCTTTTCGAAAATGGTTTCCGGTGAATCCGGAAACTTATCCGTACCCACTCCAAAAGCTTCCATAGCCAATTCATTCAAATAGGCACGGTTATAGGCATACTGTATAATTGCTGGTCTGTTTGGAACTGCCTTCTTGATTTCTTCGATGGTGGGCAATCGATTTTCTTCAAACTGGTACGGCGACCAGCCTCCAATCACTTTCACCCAATGTCCTTCAGGAGTTCGCTTTGCCTGCTCACTCAACATTTCCAAAGCACGGGCTAATGTGGGCACACCTTCCCATCTGACGTTGTAGTTATAGCTCCTTTCATTTAGAATATGCGTATGGGCATCATTAATACCGGGTATCAAGCGTCGGCCAGCTGCATCGATGAGTTTGGTGTTGTTGTCTTTCAACTCTAGTATCTCGGCATCAGCGCCTACAGCATAAATTCTACCTCTTTTTACTGCTAAAGCAGTAGCTTCGGGCTTGGTCAGACTTCCCGTGCTAATATTTGCATTGAACACAATCAAATCGGCACCGATTAATTGTTCACTGGATTGTGCTTGAACATTTACAGCAAATAAAATAGCTGTTATAATAATGATTAGTTTTTGCATGATTTTATTTAGTCTCATTTCTAGTCACCTAAGATTTGAAAGACTTATATAGTGTATGTTACTTTTTAAAAGAGGTCTTTTAATAGTATTTTTAATGGATCAAGCGTTCTGAATTATTGTCTATAGGCATGTTTTTACCCTTTGATTATTTAATCAAGAAATACATATAATGATTCTATTTTCCCATCTTCAAAGACAGCGATATCCATTCCTGTTGCTACAATAGATTCTTTATTTGGCCCCAGGCCCCAGATCAACCTACCCATGTTATTATTAATAACAACTGGTTTAAGTTTAAAAAAGGAAAACTCCGAAGGCATATTGTCCAGCACATTATTCACACTTTCATTGATTGCCTCATGCCCTGTTGTTTTATGCCCTACATGATATAAAGCACTATCAACAGTATAGATACTTCGGATGGATTGCAATCTTGCAAAAGCATCTCTTTGGCTCCATACCTGAGCCAGATTTTCTTCCATGAGAAGGGATAGGTCATTACTCATATACACTAATTATTATAATTAAATATTTATAAAGGAGTCTAAAGGACAACCAAAAGCTGCAAAAAATCCTGAAACAGCTTTTGGCACCTTATACAGTCTATTTCGAAACTAAATATTATTGTTGAGGAGGTGTTGTAGCAAGCAACTGCAATTCCCAAGCTAAAGCAACACCACTTCCTCCACCATGATCAAACAGAATAGGGCCCAATTGAGATGCTGTTTCCATTCGAGCCCAATCACGTTGCCATTCTGAAACCACAGCCAACCAATTGATTGGCACAATTCCTACCTGAACCATTCTACGAACAGCCATATCATGAGCTTCTGCTGAAACAGATCCACAGGCATCTGTAACTACGAACACATCATATCCTTCCCCCAAAGCTTGAATTGCAGGCATTGCAACACAAACTTCCGTCCATAGCCCTGCTAAAATCAATTGCTTGCGACCGCTTTCATTTACTATGTCAGTAACTGCAGGATCCTCCCAAGTATTGATAAAGGTTCTGTTAATAGGTTTTTGTTCAGGAAATACATCTTGAATACCTTTAAGGATCAAGCCTCCTCGTTCTTCCGTAACAGTAGTAAGAATTGTTGGTACATTAAATACTTTTGTGGCTTTAGAAAGCCCTATTGTATTGTTAATAATAATTGTAGGTTCGTGGCTATGCAAATTAGCAACTTGAAACGGCTGGTGATCGATTAGTACGACGATACTGTCTTGCGGACGAAGGAGTCCTTCAAGTCCAATCTTTGGGGTTTTGCTCATAATTTTTAAAATTTTAATTAATTATTTAATTCAACAAAGGATACTATTATTTTACCGCTACACTTAGAAATGTTAGTTATTTAAAATAATTGATAAATGAAATTGTAAGACATACAGAATTATACAGAGATAATGACATTTACTTTAAGGTCTTTCAAAGCATTAATAAAACTAATTTTTATAGAGCAAAATAGAACTAAATTAGACTGGCTCCTATCTTCCTTATACCCTATTACATTCATCAATAATGGCTTAACTTCAGACAACCAATTACTATTATTGTGCCACACTTTTAAGTTACTGATAATCAGGAGTATAAATGAAATTGTATTATAGAGTAAATTCTATTTTATAATAAATTTCTCATATATAAGAAATTTCATTTCCTTTTAAATTAAGTTCAACGTATTCAGCCACCCCCTCAAATCCTTTATGGTTATTACATTATATCATAGCAGATTCGAACTATTCTACAATAAGAAAAATAACTAATCGATTCATTATCCTTTAACTTGGCAATTTGGTTTACCTGAGCTGCTTCTTTCCACCGGTAAATATGGTGGCAACCATTATCTTGATCCAAATCAGTAAAATCGCTATATAATATGACTATACCGTATTCAAAGTTGGATTTTATACCCGCAGGTGAAATCTTGAAAAGCCTGCTTGATTCTAAGTCAACAATATTGTAAACCAGTATTTATTTTCCAGATGATACTCTGCTGTAAAAGAAATTTGATTCAGAAAGCCCTACCCAAAGGTCAACTAGTTTAATTTGATTTTTTTGTCAAAGCAGTTGAAGAAAATGATCTAGGCCACTTATCATATAAACCTATAAAAACCCTTCTTTTTTTATCCTATCAAAAAAGTATATAAACTCTTAAAGAATGCTTCAATCGGAAGCTTAATAGCAGCTTGTCTCACATCGAAAAGAATAGGAAGAAGAGAAACTTGATTCCATATAAAATTAATTCAATGGAAGAATCATTTTTTATGTCCTTTACTAAAACCAAATTGGTGACGAGGATGAGTCGAAAAAAAATATTATGTTTATAGTTTTCAAAAATTCTTCCCCAGGGCTAATATCTTATTCGGCCTTCTTAGAAATCGTTCCTCTTCTTCAAAGTGAGCGTTCAAAAATGTCGTGGAAATTTCGAAAATCAGTTTACTCCCAAGCACACGGATGCCCAAGCACAGTATGTCCATATCATCATGTTCAACTCCCTGATGTGCAGAAAAGGTTTCGTGATTAAAGCGGCAAGAACCCCTTTAAATCTAAATAAAACGATTCTCAAATTATTCTCTTGGTCTGAAATTCCTCAATGGGAGCCGTAAAGTAAGATTCGGCAGAAGCTACAAAATTTTTAAAGTGCTTAGAAGTATTATGGTTTTCAAGTGCGACTTCTGACGACCATTCTTCCATCATAATAAAAAGTCCGGGCTGGTCAGTAACTTCATGTAGATCATATTTTTGACACCCCGGCTCTTTTCTGGTTTCTTCTATAAGTCGGATAAAAAGACTATTTAATTTTTCAAGATCTGCACTATTTTTTTTTACTCGAAGGAATGCTGTTATAGTTATCATATTACTTGGATTTAATTTTGTTAATAATTGAAAAAATCATTTCGACCATCTTTAATGGTAACACCAGTAAGTTGAAAAGCGCTGTAGGCGAAGAACTCTCCCAACTGAGGTTCATCGCCAACAACCTGGCTTGCACTATCTACTTTTACATTAATACAAGCGAAAAGTGGTACAATAGTTTAGCCCAATTCCAACTACATATTCACTACTATTTTCCCTACTGTTCTGCCTGTTTCTAGCTGCAAATGAGCCCGTTTCATCTGGGAGAATGGAAATACCTGCTCTACTGATGCTTTTATATGGCCTTTTTCCAATAATAAGGCAATTTGTTTCATATCCTCACCATCAGATTGTACAAGGAAGAAATAGCCATTTACACCTTTCGCCTTGGCTTTTTCGCCAACTGCCTCGTTTAAGGTGGTTGGGATACTGATAACGCTTCCTCCTTTTTTAGTAACCAAAATAGAATGATCGATGTTATCCCCTCCAATAGTATCCAATACAAAATCGAACTCCTCCGGATGGTTTTCCCAATCATAGTTACGGTAATCTAAATGTGAATCTGCACCCAAACTCAAAACAAAATCCCTGTTCTTTGCTGATGAAGTTCCGGTAACTTCTGCGCCTAGGTATTTTCCAATCTGTACAGCAAAATGGCCTACCCCACCGGCAGCTGCATGTACCAATACTTTTTGTCCGCCTTTTACTTTCGCATTTTTAACCATTGCTTGCCAAGCGGTTAATGCAGCTAAGGTACTTGCAGCTGCTTCTTCAAATGAGACATTTTCCGGTTTAAGAGCCAATTGGTTTTCGGGTGCCACTACATATTCGGCATACGCTTTACCGTGACCGGGAAAATTCACCATTCCAAAAACTTCGTCACCTATCTTAAATTTGGATACTTCTGCGCCTACATTTTCTACCACACCTGCAATGTCCCACCCAAGGATCAGGGGACTTTCTGTTTTTATTCGCCCATACACGCCATTACCATTATGTGTTTTTATATCTACCGGATTAATACTAAGCGATTTTACTTTGATCAATACTTCATCGGAAGAAGCTGTCGACTTTTCAGCCTCAGAGTAAATCAGTTGATTTACATCTCCAGGCTGTTCTACAATAATTGTTTTCATGTGTTTGTATTTTGATTTTCTATTGTCACATGGAATCTCGCATGTAGGATAATCATCCCTCTCCCGAAGCAAGTTCGGGACAAGTTGTGTGTCGCCTTCAACATGCTCGATTTCATATGATTATAATTTGTTTTTAAAGGCCATATGGAATCTCGCATATGGGATAATCATCCCAGTATGTGTCGTTTTCGACATGCTCGATTTCATGTGATTATAATTGATTTTTTACAGTAAAGAAAATAGCTTTTATAACAATGTTTGATTCTTTCATAATTGATGATTTAATAGCACAACAACACTCAGTTCCACGCAAAGTTGACTATAAAGTGAAGACTTCGGGTTATGCTTCATCGTTTTACAGTTTTGATCAATTATTTAGTTTAACATAGACGAAATTACACAATGATACTGGAGTGTATATTTAAATGTGTAAATTCAAGATAATAGATCAACCTACTTAAATATTAATGAAAACTCATATACTAGGATTGTAAGGACTTACAAGTTCTTAATGAGATTGACTAATGAGAAAACTCAAACTATACACCAACTAAACTATTCCTTTTATCTCAATAAGACATTCATATAATATTATCTACAACCATCCTTACGATAATAGTGCCATTTATTTAAATTACTGATAACCAATTGTATACCACATATTTTACAATGAATAAATTCTATCATATAATAAATTTCTCATATTTAAGAAGTTCTATTTCCTCCCTATTCATTTTATACAGTATCCTCAGTAAAACAAACATTGGTTTTGATGTGGATTTTGTTTGCAATGAGACCTGAAACACTCAGCACCTCATTAAGCTTACCGTGAAGATGAAGTGAAAATTAGGGAGGGGGTGTAATTAATTTTCAGAACAGTGCACCAAAAAATGGCTGAATTTTTTCCGGAACCTGCTCATCATCTAGCATGTCAATTAAATCAATTTCAATGTTACGGACTATGGTTCCGACGGGTATGTCGTTTAGCAGTCCTTCAAAAGGATTTTCGCTAATGTCACCTACGTATTCCATGAACATAAAAACCCAAGAAACGATCATATTCAAAGGAATCATCAACAACATGTACTGCTCTCCAAGCTCGACGAACTGTGGTAGCAATCCAAAAGGCAGTAATGTCATGAAGACGATAATGAACAGGTTTGAAGTGGTCGCATACTGGCGCGGAAAAGGCGTGTTTTTAATTCGCTCACTCTTTCCTTGTTCGTCATATAGATTGCTAATTAAGTTTTGTAAGGCAATATGCTGGAAAGTATCCAGCTTACCCGCCTGTCGCAACCTGGCAAGATGCTGAGACTGTTTATCTAAAATTTGTGTAGATAGATTTTTCTTACCTTTCAGAGCAATATGCTCCTCAGCAGCAAGATACTTTTCGATATCAACCTGGCATGGGGGTTGCGAACTTTGCAGAGTGTCGCGCTGCCTTTTGCTCGCACGATCTTTATGTTCCCAGCTTGTGCGCTGCCACATGGCATTTTTCAAAGCATACAGCCAGGCAATATGCCTGTAAATGATAATCCGTACATTTTCATCCAAATCATTGCCTACTAGATCGTTCTTAAAGTGATAAGCCTTCAGCGCTGCTCCAAATGATCTGCTATGATTGGTTATGCTACCCCATATCTTACGCGCTTCCCAACTCCGGTCATAGGATTGATTGTTTTTAAAACCAACAAAAAAAGCTGTAGCCGTTCCTACCAAGGACACTGGAAGCCAAGGAATTGCAACCCATTTCCAACTTAAATATGAATAGGCAAAAATAGCTATAAAACTCGTAAAAAATGAAAATAAAACCATTCGCCATGAGTAATAGTAAACTATGAGGGGAGACAAATATCGTTTTACATACATAAGTTACATTCAGGATTGACGGTGAGTGAATATATTAAAATCATTCTTTTCTATTGAATAAGCAGACCGAACAATCAGTTTTGTGCTTTTATACAAAAATACAGTGGTACAAATTTACTAAGGATAATTATCCAATTTTCCTTTATGTGCTTCCTTAAATTTGGAAAATGAATCCTAATCACAGCAATCGTCTTAAAAACAAACCTGTGTTTGTGGGCAGCAATCCAACGGCATTTTCCTGGATCAAATCTGTAGCCAAACCGAATTGCCAATCATTATAACTTAGGCCTAGTCGTAGGTATTGATTGGCAAAATTGTATTTGAGATTGTTTTTGTAGTTAAAATTATAAGAACCCATTAATTGGGTAAATAATCTCCAGCTTCCACTCTCATTCAATGGTGGACTGTAAGTGAGGAGCATCCAGATTTCGCTATTAGGCGATTTAATAGGCTCAAACGAGCCAAAAACCAAAAAGTAAAGATCTCTGATTTCGCGGCCATAAGCTATCGCAAGTTGAGGTACAAACCCAGCATTTGTTATGTAACCACCCCCTCCTGCACTAACCCCCTCGGCTACATCATAAAAAAATAATGACTGGCCGAGAAAGCTACTTTTCAGCCGATCGGAGTATGGAGCTTCATATCTAAGATATCCGAAATAACCAAATCGGCTGGTTGAATCCATATACTTAGTCATATACATCTGGTGGGCAAAGGCACGATTTCCTGCAAACACTTCGACCGGGATTTCGCGATCCTGTGCAATCGCGGTGGAATGCATCCAAAGCAGTGTTATAGATTTAACAGCAAACAACAGCCATCTCATAGCCGGGCGAATTGAAAACAGTTTATTAAGCATATTTATATTTATTTTTAGGTAATTAGCTAAAAACCTAGGTTAAAGATTAAGTAATTTTTAATTTTTCTGTTATTATGATTTGCTAAGTATTGGAATAATTGTTTGTCACATATACAACATAACATCTACCACCTTTAGCAATCAAACCATTAGGAAACAAGAGTATTAATATATACTCATATTAGCCTATTTGAAAAACACAATTTACAATCGCTATGCCATAAACATTATTGATTGATTACCAGTGTTTTAAGTATAGTTTTATTACTTAATAAATTCTACTATTTAGGATATTTCTATCATTTAAGAAATTATATTAGTAGTTATAATTGATTTTTTGACTATATACAACTAATAATTTTTAGACTAAAAAAAAAAAAAAAAAAAAAGAATAATATAAAATCGAAAACCAGAAAACCGTAAACACCGTAATAGAGGTAATTACTTAAGTTCACACCACTTGTTGTCCAGTGTGACTTATAGGTTTTCCTTTGCAAATTTGCTAAACATTCAGATTATTGAAGGCAGATTTCGTATAATGTAAGGAAAAGTTCCGCCGGCATATTCGCTCATAACGATGGATTTCCAAATGGATGAAAAAAGAAGATTTAACTAGTGCCTCCTAATTACTTCTATGATTGCTTAAAGACTTCAGACTAACTTGCTTCTCAATACCCAATCTTTTCATTTTAGCAAAAAGGGTTTTGTCCTTCATCTGCAAAATTGCAGCAGCTCCATTAGGGCCGCTTATGCGCCAATTTGTATGTTCGAGCACTTCAATGATATATTCCTTTTGTTTAATCTCAAAAGGCTGAAAATCATTTTTAAAAGCTGAAATTTCATTTTTAGGGATCCAGCTCCCAGGACCCAAAGTTGTGCCGTTCTCCACTATTACCGCACGCTCGATCAAATTTTCCAGTTCCCTGATATTCCCCGGAAAATCATAATTCATTAAATATTCAATCGTTTTTGTAGCTAACCGCTTAAAGGATTTTCCAGCTTTTGTAGAATATTTTTCCAAGAAAAATTGAGCCAATAAAGGTATATCATCTTTTCTGGCCCGGAGAGGGATATTATATATTGGAAAAACATTCAAGCGGTAATAAAGATCCTCTCTAAAAAGACCCTCCCGCATCATTTCCTTCAGATCCCGGTTTGTTGCAGCAATAATCCGGACATCAACCTTAATTGTTTTTGTCCCTCCCAGTTCATCGAATTCACCTTCCTGTAAAACTCTTAATAGCTTAGGCTGAAGCTCCAGAGGTAATTCCCCTATTTCATCAAGAAAAATTGTTCCACCATCCGCAAGGGCAAACTTTCCCATTTTATTGGCGACAGCCCCGGTAAAGGCACCCTTTTTATGCCCAAACAACTCACTTTCTATGAGTTCCTTCGGTAAAGTAGCGCAGTTGATTTTAATTAGAGGACGGGTTTTTCTTTTACTATTGCTATGTATAGCGCTTGCCAGTAATTCCTTTCCGGTTCCGGACTCGCCCGTAATAAGTACCGTTGTATCAGTAGAGGATACCTGATCTACCTGCGTTAGTACTTTTTTATAGGAATCACTACTATATAAAATGTTGTTAAAATTAAAATTTTTACTTATCTCTTCCTGTAAATATTCATTCTCATTTTCGAGACGCTCTTTTAACGATTTGATCTCTTCTAATGCTTCATATAATTCCAAATCACGTGTTTTTCTTGCTGTAATATCTCTTACAACTGCACAGCTATAGTCTTCACCATAATATTTTAAATGACTGGCTGTTATATCAGCGGGAAACTTCGTTCCGTCTTTTCTGGTAATTATCCATTCCAATCTGTGTGAGCCTTTTTCTCTAAGCTCCCTGAAATGTCCTTCCCAAAATCCCGTTGTAAGAGAGGGATCTATCTCAAACATATTAAGCCGATCCAGCTCCTGTTTGGTAAATCCCAATTTATCTATCAATGATTCACTGTAATGCAACAAGTCCGCTTTGTCATTATATACATAAATCAAATCCTGTGCATTATCAATGATAGTTTTATAGAGTGTTAGATCATTGTCCTTTTGTTTCAATTCAGTAACATCCTGATAAATTCCGGATACTTTATAAACTTCATTCCCCTTCAAAATAGGTTTTCCTATAGCTCTGATATATCTGGGTGGTGAATCCTTGGTAGCAAGTATCTCATCAAAAGGAATTGCTTTCTTAATTAGCTGTACAAGTAAGGATTCGAGCCTATAGCAATCTTGAAATCTATGTATGATTTTAGAAGGAGTTAAGTCCTCCTTATTCGTGGTATTGAAAATTTTCAATGCACAATCAGTACTAAAAATGGATCCATCTTGTAAGTTAAATTCCCACCCTCCAACACTTCCTATCACTTTTGTATGATCAATTACGTGTTTAAAGAAATTAGACTCAGATGTTTCCTTGAAAATCCCACATATAAAATTCATTCCATTATACATGAAATACTGAGCACAAACTTCTACATTATAAAATGTACCACTTTTAGTTTTATGTGTAGCCGGAAAATTAATACTTCCTTTTTCGGCAACTTCCTTCCAATGATTTTTCCAGGTTTCAGGGGTCACAGTAACATTAATATCTGAGATCGAAAGTTGAGTAGTTTCCTTCTTGTCATACCCCATTACTTTACAAAACATTTCATTGGCATATACAACTTTCCCTATGGAGTCTAACCATATTACTTCATACGGTAATTTATCAATAACCAACTCCTTAACATCTCTATATATTTCCATAGTATAAATTTTAAACTGAAACCTTTGTATTTACCATCAGTAGTTGATGTTTTATTAGAAGATAATTATTGTGCATACATTTTTCGAAATGGGTTGTCTCACATTCTTTGTCATGTGTTTATAATTGTTTTTTAGCAGTCACATAGCCTGTCCCGTCCGCCGCGGCGGATCGGGAGAATCTCGCATAACGGATAATCATCCCTCTACCGAAGCAAGTTCGGGACAAGTTGTGTGTCGTCTTCGACATGCTCGATTTCAAGTGTTGTACCAATAGTGTAAAATGAAGTCCAAAACAGATAAAACTGTTTTAAAACACTTATAAAGAGGTTTTTCATTTGAAAAACCCTAGAGCCGGGTTACAAAAAGTTAGCTTAGACTCCAAGGACATGGAGATTTATATCATCAACCTCTACCCTGTTGGAGGTTAGCACTGTACGGGGAATTCTACGTTAATTAATACTTTTTACTTTCAATAGTATAGTTGAATGGAGGGCAAAGTTCATTTGTATTATGTATGCATTTATCCCATGGAGCAATGGATGTAGTAAAGAGAAATCAAAAATGGCTTAATTAAGGAGGCTAGGGTCTGGCACCGGGCGAACCTAAAATTACATCACCGGTTTCCTTAGAAAGTTCTATAAACAACCCCATGTCGTTGGGTATATCCGGTGGCTGGGTGGCATCTGAACCGGGAATTCCCACGGTACGGATCAACTTTGCAAACCCACTGGGAGAGGCAACGGTGAGGGCACGGTTTACTTTTTTATCGGAAGCCGCTACAACATGTGGCGTATTGGGGAGGATAAAGAGATGTTCGCCTGGGGCGAGTGTAATTTTCTCTTTGTTCAAATAAACGGTAAATTCTCCTTCCAGCACATAAAGCTGTTCTGCATATTTCGTGTGCAAATGTAAAGGAGTTTCCATGTTTGACGGAAATTGCCCTTCTATCAGATCATAAGCTGAATTTGTCTGATGTTCATCTGCCAGAACACGAAGGTAAGTGCCAAATAACCAAAATGCTTGAGACATATGTTTTTTTTTGTGTGGATTAATAGCATACTGCGGGCTAATCGTTCAAGAACAAGAATTAGATTCTATTGAAGCCAACATTATGTATGTCTGATTAGGTTATTAAAAAAAGTGCCAGACAATAAGGTAATTGCAATAGCCGAAAAAGATACTTTTAACAGTCTAAAAACTAATGTTTTGTGAGATATTTACTATTTTTCATGTACCACTTTTATATCGCCTTGACTCCAATATTATAGAGTTTTTTGGAGGAATCTCCATAGAAATGGATTTTTTTATGACATGGCTATGAAACATTTGCTGTTGAAAACAAAGCAAATGCATTCAGGAAAAATCATCGCAGATTTCTATCTTTACTAATCATCCCGTACACAAGAAAAAGAAGAATCACAATGCAACTGTACGGGCAATGCTTTGCAGATTTTTTTGCTTAAATTAATCATGCATATCCTTTCAAATGATCTTGAACCATGCCTGTTTTGCTTAATCAGGAGTTGGATTACTGATAAATAGCCCACCGGAATTAGAAATTAGTCAATCTTTTCCGCAATGTAGATCAATTAGGGGTATATCAGGAATGAATGCACATAGCCACTCCCCCACCTCTTTTCAAGAAATGGGGATTAAAATCTCCAATATATTGGAGATTCCAAGTAAAATTCTCCAACATATTGGATACTTTAGAGATAAGAAATAACAGCTACCCTGAATTCAGATGCCACGCAACTGCTATTTCTATACCAAATATTAGTCAGATGCCAGATGTAATCTTAACTAGTAGACTGTATAATCTGCGTATCATTAAAGCTGAGGGGGCAATAGGTAGACCATTTGACTCTGTTGAGTTTTCTGTCTTCAAAAAACTTCCGGGAGGTTTCTTCTTTTTTGACCTTCTGGTCTTCTGATTGCTAAACTATCGTGTTATGAGTTACTGCCAGCGTATACTTTTGCATCTATGTTTGCTGCTAATACCCTATATACTGCATTCACAACAAATCCCAAGAAGTGAAGCGGATAGTCTCTTGCAGCTGCTCGCGCAAAACAAGCCTGATACCAATCGGGTAAAAGTTTTGCTACGGCTGGGCGAGTACCAGCGCTACAAACCCGGTGAGTTTAAAGCTGATCTGGACTCTGCCCGCACCTATGCCGGGCAGGCTCGGACCTTGAGCCATAAACTGGCCGATTACCGGAGGGAAGCCAAAAGTCTCAACCTGCTTGGCTTTATCAACCTGGAATTAAGAGACTTTCACTTGGCCATTGCCTTCCATCAGGCGGCCACAAACCTCTTTTACCAGCCATGATGATTCCACGCTACCCGATAATGTTTGCCTTCCTGCTGATTCTGTTGGTCTTCCTCACCGGTTTCCAGGTCAGGGCTCAAACTTTCCATCCCTGGCTATCATCGGCCGCCGCTGACAGCGTGTATACGCTGCTCCAGCAGAGTAAGCCCGACACAAACCGGGTAAACTGGCTGCTGCAACTGGGGGAAGATTTAGTAAATAAAAGTCAGTCTCATCTCATTCCGGGTGATCTGGACAGCGCCGGCCGCTATTACCGGGAAGCCCTAGCCCTGAGCCAGTCACTGCACTTCAAGCAGGGGCAGATCCGCAGCGGGTACTTATCGGGCATACTCGCTTCCCATCAGGACAACTTTGCACAGGGCGTTTCGCTGGTTAAGCAAGCCCTGGCCCTGAGCCGTGACTTGGGCAACCTGCCCCTGGAAGCGGAAGGGTGGTACTACCTGGGAGAAGCCTATGAACGTTCGCCGGAAGGCTTACCCGAAAGAATCCGGTGCTACAAACAAGCGAGGAAACAATACCGGCAACTTGGGAACCGGGAGAAAGAAGCGTATCTGCTCAAATGCATTGCCGATATGCACCTCATACAGGGGGAATACGTGCAGGGATACAGTGAACTTCTGGAGGTACTCTCCCTGTACCGCTCGATTGGCTACCGCAAGCTCCATTACACGTATGACCTGCTGGGGGTGGCAAATCATTACCTTAACAACTATCAGGAAGCGATCCGGTACGGCCTGGCCAGTGTTGAAAGTGCCCGGGCCACTAAAGATACGGCCGGCATCAGTCTCTTTTACCGGCGGCTAGGGCTGCTACACGAAGAACTCAACCAGTGGGAAAAGGGACTGCACTTTTTACGCAAGGCACTGGACAATCGCCTGCAGGAAAAAGACCAAGTAGAGGTCATGCTCATCGCCCGGCTAATGGTCTCTAACCTGCTGGAGCAGGGGAAAGCGAGGGAAGCCTTCGATTTTTTCACAAAAATTGTAAAAGAACACCCCCCTACCAACAAGGACTCAAATTTGGAGATGGCTATTGCCCTGGCCGAGTGTCACCTGGCGCTGAAGCAATACCCGCTGGCGGAAAAATACTACCTGCAGATGATGGACATTGAAAAAATGATTCGTGAAAACGATTGGCGTAAAATAGAAAATTACCGGCGGATCGGAAATTTCTACCTCATCACCCGGCAGTATGGCACAGCGCGCCACTACCTGGACGAGGCCCTCCACCTCAACACCTTGAAAGGCTCAATGCAATATGCGGTGGACATTCATTTGCTGCTGTTCAGGGTAGACTCCGCCCAGGGCCGCTACCAGGAGGCCATTGCTCACTACCAACGGTACAAATCGCTTAATGATTCAATCTTCAACGAAAAGCAAAGCAGGCAAATCGCCAATCTGCAAATCCAGTACGAAACCAGGGAAAAGGAGCAAAACATTGCCCTGCTGACCCAGCAGAATGAGATTCAGCAGGCACGGCTGAAACAAAAAGATTTTCTGCAGCAGGTAATTGTTGCCGGGGGGGTTATGCTGCTGTTCCTGCTGGGCCTGGGCTACAACCGTTACCGGTTAAAACAACAGAGCAACAGGCTATTAGAAGCTCAGAAAAATGAATTACAGACTCAGCACAGAGAACTACAAACCCAGCAAGCCACGCTTCAGCAACAACAGCAACAGATTAACCAGAAGAACCAGGCATTAGAGCAATTATTAGTAGAGAAAGAACGATTGCTCAAAGAGATCCACCACAGAGTGAAAAACAACTTGCAGATTGTCATGAGCCTACTCAATTCTCAAGTAGCATCCCTGCAAGATAAAGTGGCTTTGTCTGCCATCCAAGATAGCCAGAACCGGGTACAGGCTATGGCACTCATTCATCAGAAATTGTATCAGGCAGAAGGAATAGCCCGTATCCCGATGAAAGCCTATATTGAAGAATTGGTGGCTTACCTTCGAGACTCTTATACTCTTTCCCGGAAGGTTAATTTCAAACTGTTTATCGGACAAATAGAACTGGATGTGAATATGGCTGTCCCTTTAGGTTTGATTATCAATGAAGCCATTACCAATGCATTCAAGTATGCTTTTCCGGGAGAAAATTCCGGTTCCGTACTTATAAGTCTGTTGCAAAAATCTGATACAAGCTGTGAATTAACAATTGAAGATGACGGGGTGGGTTTTCCCAAAGCGTTTGATCCTTCACAAAGCCGTACTTTAGGTATGACACTGATTCGTGGTTTTAGTGCCCAACTGGGCGCAGAGTTAAGCTTAGAAAGTAGGCAGGGGATAAAAATATCCCTGATATTTACTGATGAGAAATTAAGTCCCATTCATAATAAAGCAGGTTATGCCCATTAATACCACAAACCAGATACTGCCAACCCAGCAAACCATCCTGATAGTGGAAGACGAGTTCGCTGTTGCCAATGATCTACAGCAGATTCTCGAAAAAGCCGGCTATCGGATAAGTGGCATTGCCTTTACGGTAGCTAAAGCCATAGAACTCAAAAATCAGCTAAAGCCGGATCTGGTGTTACTTGATATTCTACTCAAGGGCGAGAAAACAGGCATTGACCTTGCCAGGATACTGGCAGAAGAGAATATTCCGTTTATCTATGTGTCGGCTAATACAAATTCAAGTATTCTAGAAGAAGTTAAGACCACCCAACCGTATGGATTTATTGTAAAGCCTTTCCGTGAAAAAGACGTACTGATTGCCCTGGAAATTGCCCATTATCGCCATGCCCATCGTATTGAAGTACGTGTAAGGCAAGAGCAAGCGCTGCAGATTGCTTTAACTGATGCATTCTCCGGAAATGATCCTTGGGAGGATCGCTTACTGAAAGTAACCAGTCTTTTCCAAGAGCATATTCCATTTGATTATTTCATTATAGGCTTTGAAAAAAATCACTTAGTTGATGCCTACCGTTCTTGTAGTTTCTTTCGTATAGGAAAAGAGGAGTACCAGACTATCTGGATAGAAAACTTCCTTCAGATGACTGGGCTTACGTTAGAAAAGTATCAGGCAATACAGGAACAGATACCTGATATTACAGAAGCTATCTATAATGGGAAAGAGTTTGAAGAACTCTGTCGGAGGAACCCCATCAAACAATTGATCTCCAAAACTTTTAATATGCAGTCTAACTTGATTATACCCCTTAAAACAGCAACAAACGGTACTTTCTTCCTTTCCTTTTTCAGTCGCCAGCCTTCTACCTTCCTGAAAGAACACCTCTATATATTGGAACGTTTAAGGCCTTCTCTGGCCTTAACAGTAGACCGCCTGATGGCATTTGACCAGATTCAGCTGCTGAGTGAGCAATTAGATCAGGAAAATAAGTGTCTGCAGGAGGAAGTGAAAACCGGAGCCAATTTTGAAGAAATGATCGGAGAAAGTTCTGCATTGGTGAATGTGTTTAAAAGTATAAGCCAAGTAGCTCCTACAGATTATACCGTACTGATCCTGGGGGAAACAGGCACAGGAAAGGAGCTCATTGCCCGTGCTGTGCATAACAGATCTACCCGCAAAGGCAAAACGTTGATTAAAGTAAATTGCGCAGCTTTACCTCCTCAGCTTATTGAGAGCGAATTATTCGGACATGAAAAGGGTAGTTTTACCGGAGCCATTGAAAAACGTATAGGAAAGTTTGAATTAGCACATGGAGGCACTATTTTTCTGGACGAAATTGGTGAGTTGCCAATTGAACTTCAGGCTAAATTGCTCAGGGTATTACAGGAAAAAGAAATTGAGCGTCTTGGGGGTAAAGGACCGATTTCTTTGGATGTAAGGATTATTGCTGCTACCAACCGAAACTTGCAAGAAGAGATTACCGCAGGCCGTTTCCGCTCTGATTTGTACTACCGGCTTAATGTATTCCCGATTAAACTCCCTCCTTTAAGGGAACGTAATGAAGACCTGATGCCCCTAGCCATGCATTTCCTGAAAAAGATTTCAAAGAAACTGGGGAAAAGTTTAACCGGAATTTCTGAATCTACGAAACAGCAGATGCTTAACTATCACTGGCCGGGAAACATACGCGAACTGGAACACTTACTTGAGCGCGCGGCAATTATGGCTACCTCACCGGTAATTTCACTGGTAGAACCATTATTATACGAGACTTCTTATGATGCAGACCTAGCTATAAGTGAACCCCCTTCTGTACAACTAGTAAAACCCCATATGAAGGCTGAGAAAGACAATATTCTGAAAGCATTAAACATATCAAACTTCCGCATACGCGGAAAAGGCGGAGCAGCTGAATTGCTAGATGTAAAGCCAACTACGTTAGAGGCTAAAATGGCAAGGCTCGGTATTCACCGCAACCGTTAACCTTGTAACAGCGCTTGATCTGAGATCCGGGTTTCTCTTTAGCTAAAATGTGAATTTCTCAAAAACCACAAAAAACAGAATCAACAAATTATTAATTACTGCTAAAGTTCCCTAAAGACTTCAAACCAATCTTCTTCTCAATGCCCAATCTTTTCATTTTAGCAAATAGGGTTTTATCTTTCATTTCCAAAATCGCAGCTGCACCGTCCGGCCCACTTACACGCCAATTGGTGTAATTAAGCACCTCAATAATGTAATCTCTTTGTTTTACTTCAAATGTTTGAAACTCATCCGAACAAGCAGTACTTTCCTTTTCGGGTATCCAGCTACCCGGTCCCAATGTAGGGCCATTCTCAACGATCACCGCCCGTTCAATCAAATTTTCCAGTTCCCTAATATTACCTGGAAAGTTATATTTCATCAAACAGTCAATGGTTCTGGTGGATAAGCCCTTAAAGTATTTTCCGGCTTTTGCAGCATACTTTTCCAAGAAAAACTGAGCCAGTAAAGGTATATCCTCCTTTCGTGACCGCAAAGGAATGTTAAAGATTGGGAACACATTTAAACGATAATAGAGATCCTCCCTAAAAAGCCCCTGTTGCATCATTTCCTTTAAATCCCTATTTGTTGCGGCGATTATCCGAACATCAGCTTTTAATGTTTTAGTACCTCCTAATTCATCATATTCGCCCTCTTGCAATACTCTTAACAGCTTTGGCTGAAGTTCCAGTGGTAGTTCACCAATTTCATCAAGAAAAATTGTTCCACCATCTGCAAGTGTAAACTTCCCCATTTTATTGGCAACAGCTCCCGTAAAGGCTCCCTTTTTATGACCGAATAATTCGCTTTCAATGAGTTCCTTGGGCAAGGTGGCACAATTAATTTTGATAAGGGGACGGTTCTTTCTTTTACTATTACTATGAATGGCACTAGCCAACAATTCCTTTCCGGTTCCGGATTCACCCGTGATTAGAACTGTTGTATCTGTTGAGGCTACTTGATCTACTTGTGTAAGTACTTTTTGGTATGAATCACTAGTATATATGATGTTATGATAATTATTTTTTTTACTGAGCTCCTCCTGTAGATATTCATTCTCACTTTCAAGACGATCTTTTAATAATTTAATTTCTTCCAATGCGGATTTAAGCCGTATCTCTTGATTTTTTTTGTCTGTAGTATCCCGCACAACTGAACAGATATAATCTTCATTTTTATACCTTAGATGGTTAGAAATGATATCTACAGGGAACTGAGTTCCGTCCTTTCGTTCAATAGACCATTCAAAATGGTGAGAACCAGTTTTAATAACATTCTCAAAGTGAGCTTCATAAAATTCCTCCGTAACCATGGTATCCAAGTCGAACATATTCATCTGATCTAGTTCCTTCTTACTAAATCCGAGTTTATAAACCAATGATTCACTATAGTGCAACAGTTCTCCTTTGATGTTATAGACATAGATCAAATCCTGGACATTATCAATGATTTTTTTATAAAGTAATAAATCATTCTCGCTTTGCTTAATATCAGTAACATCCTGATAGATTCCTGACACTTTATACACCCTATCACCTTTTAAAATAGGTTTTGCTATTGCCCGGATATACCTTGAGGCTAATCCCTTAGTTTCAAGAATTTCATCAAATGCGGTTGCATTCTTCGTTACCTGCTCAAATAAAGATTTAAGTTTATCACTATCTTCAAACCAATCTATGACATTGGCAGGTGATAAATCATCAGTATTTTCAGTGTTAAAAATATTTAAGGCACACGTAGTAGCAAAAATACTTCCATCCTGTAAGTTTAACTCCCAACCTCCCACACTTCCTATTTCTTCTGAGTTATCAATCAGGTTCTTATAAAAACTAGATTCTGATATTTCATTACAAATCCCACATATTAACTCTTGATCATTGTATATAAAATGCTGTGCAAAAACCTGAACAGTATAAAAATTACCTCCCTTTTTCGTATGTGTTGCGGTAAAATTAACACTTCCCTTTTCACAAACTTCCCGCCAATGGTTAGCCCAACTTTCAGGAGTTACCGTAATGTTAATATCTGAGATGGTAAGCTTTGTTATTTCATTTTTACTGTATCCCAACACATCACAAAACTTATCGTTGGCATAAACAACATTACCATTGCAATCTGACCATACTACTTCATAGGGCAATTCTTCGATCAATAACCCCTTGACATTTAATTCATCTCTATTATAATTATTCATTTTTCTCATCAAAAAAACATGGATTTTATAACTAAACTCTCAATAATTGAAGTTCAAAGCCCACTGTTTAACCTAGCGTACTCACTGAAAATTTTGCGACAATTCCTTACAATGCAGGGCTTCCCTGTGAACTCAGACGGAAATTCTCAGACAATACTATTCTAAAGAGAAGTTTGATCTATATTAAGCAAACTAACTTCCTAGAAAACAAGGTTTTGGGCTTTTGTATTCTCAGAATCAATTCTGATTACTTTAAACAAAAATGCAACAAATGAAAAGAAAAAACGATGATAAATGTCGACAAAAAACGACGAAAAAGTGCATTAAAAATCTAGTACAACTTATTTATTAAGAGATTTTTTACGAACTCGACTGAGCGTGTCTTTTGAAATCCCAAGATAAGAAGCAATGATATGCTGAGGGAATCGCTGGATAAAATATGGATGGCGTTCAACGAAGTCTGCAAAGCGATTTTCCGCGGTAAGACTGATCGACGAGGTTATTCTTTTCTGTGCAGCAATACTATTTCGCTCATCAAGTTTCAATATAAACTCATTAAAAACCGGACATTCCCTACACAATTTTAATGTATTTTCCCTTGAAATAAGAAGCAGTTCACAGTCTTCCCAGGCCTCTATATTGTACATACTAGGTACAGACGTAACGAAACTTTCCCGATCACCTGCCCACCAATTTTCTATATATAAATCAACGACATGATCCACACCTTTTTCATCTATAAAATATTTACGCATAGCACCTTTCACAATAAAGGACATATCCTTAAAAATCTCTCCCTGCACCAGCAAATGTTGTCTCCTTTTTAATTTTCTGTAAGTAAAATGACTAAGGATAAATTCAAATTCACGATCTGATATTAAAGTGGAAATATATCTATTAAAATAATTATGTAGCGACTTCATGTGAATAAAATGAGCTAATTCGAGATAATAATAGTTTTTATAGACGATAAAGGAGAATTCTTACAGGTTAAAGTGGATCAGTCTAGGGGGATTCTATATCACTATGAGGCAAATAAAGGAGTGAAAATTAGAAGTCATGCAGAACTATATTTCAAGAGTTAAACCCGCAATGCCGACATACAAACATTGACAATATCCTCAAACATTTCTTTATCAGCATCAAACTTTACCGTGACCCGCAGTCCGTTCAATGAATTAAAAACAAATCTTGCCAGCGAGCGGGCAGGATATTTAGTCGTAAAAACACCTTTATCCTGACCATTTTTAATGACGCTACACAAAGCCTCCTCAGTATCACGCATAATAGAATTGGAGATGGCTGCAATTTCTGAATCAACGGGAGCTAATTCAACGGCCGAATTTACCACAAAACATCCCTTAGAACTGTTATAGCCGATCGCTTCATCTTTGACTGATTCAAAAAATAACCTGATATAGGCCTCTACATCTTCTACTACGTTATGCGAACTGATGACAGGATCAACTCTCTCTTTGCGATATTGCTGTAAAGCTTTTACAAAAAGAGAATGTTTATCACCAAAAGTGTCGTATAAACTGGAACGGCTAATACCCAAACTGTCCACCAAATCCTGCGCTGAAGTGGCATTGTAGCCTTTTTCCCAGAACAACTTCATTGCTCTGTCCAATACCTCCTGCTCATCAAATACTTTTGTCCTGGCCATAAAATAAGATCTTTGTAGAGAAGCGAACTTCCCTACAAAGATACTGAATTCAGGAACGAATGTTCCGTTTATAGACAAATTTTTTATATCCGAACAGCGTTGACAGAAGCACCACTATCAATGGCGTGTTCGACACCTGAAATAAACGAAGCATCATCTGAAGAAAGGAATGCAATAAGCTTGGCTACTTCTTCAGGCTTACCAAACCGTTTGAAGGGCATAATTTTTTCTTTCAGGAAGTTGTGAACTTCCTCGCTTCCCAATTCGCCTCTGTAAATCATATCCGTTTCCGTCATGGCAGGTGCTACTGTGTTTACCCTGATTTTTCTGCCGGCCAACTCTACTGCTGCAGATTTGCTGTAAGCAGTCAGCGCTGCTTTACTTGCGGAATAAACACTGGTTCCTGTGGCATAGCTATAAGCACTGACAGAAGTCACATGAATGATGGAGGCTCCGTCATTAAGAATCGGAATAAACTTCTCGGTTGTAAATACCGCACCTTTGAAGTTTATGTCCGAAATCGTATCGAACGTCTCTTCGGTAAGCTGACCTACAGGTTCTTGCAGAGCCACCCCTGCATTGACAATCAACAGATCGACTTTGCCGTAAATTGACCTGACCTGTGCCGCCAAATTCTCAGTATCGACAAGACTTGTAACATCTGCACGTATTCCTATTGCATCGCTGCCTAATTTTTCTACCGCTTCATCAATAGTTTTTTGATTACGGCCTGTAATCACCACTTTGGCCCCTTGTGCAATAAATTCTACGGCAGTAGCATAACCAATTCCCGAATTTCCACCTGTAATTACTGCGACTTTGTTTTTTAGTTTACTCATGTTTTACTTATTTAAAATTTATAACGGAATGAATGTTCCGCAAAGATATAATTAACGGAACGAATGTTCCAAATAAATGTTCGGATTTCTGAGGAACATTCGCACTACACTTCCTCCAATAAATTTTATGCGTACACGCATGATGCATATACCTGAATGATTATATATTCCTCAGGCCTTGAAAAAATGCCCCTAGCCCTTCGCCGCGACGGAGGGAATCGCCAAATTTGAACCTCCAGCATCAATTCGAAGTACATACATGCAGATAAGCGGATACACATATAAAATTTTGTGATTATCCGCAACGATGCAAGTAGCCATACTCCCCTTGTTTTACTGGACGGAAGACCGAAGACGGGTGCCCCGCCACGGCGGCCAGGCCAAATTAGCCGCTCCGCTAGTGTTTTCCGAATATTATGACACCTTTCTTCCGTTACTTGTAGAAAAGCGAATACACAAATAAAATTTTGAACAATCCTACATTTAAAAAACAGCTAGCCGGATGATTCAAGAACTCAAAAGACACATAGAGGAGATTATCACCTTGACAGATGATGAATTTTCATCCATTTCCTCCTATTTTTTTCTGCAAAAATTCAAAAAGGGAGAATTTCTGATTCGCCAAGGGACGAATGTACCCTACACCTATTTTGTTATTTCCGGGCTTTTAAAACTAATTAGCACGGATGAATCGGGAAAAGAGCACATTCTCTCCTTTGCTATGGAAGATTGGTGGGAAACCGACTACTTAGCATTTTACACAAAGACCAAAGCCAAGATGTCCCTTCAATGTCTGGAAGACTCCGACATACTTTGCATCAGCCTGGAAAATTACCATAACTTATGCTCAGCATATCCCCTCATGGAGCATTTTTTTCTTCAAAAAGCCACCTCAGGACATATAGCCTCGCAACAGCGGATCTTGTCTCTGCTAAGTTCAGATGCAAAAGAACGATATGAGGGATTGCTGAAGCGCTACCCTTCCTTGATACAACGGGTTCCCAAAACACTGCTGGCAGCTTATCTTGGTGTTTCCCGCGAAACACTCAGCAGACTTTCTTCTTGAGCTATTTTGCGTAAAAGTCAGAAAGTGATGTATGTCACGGGAGGCAGAGATCAAGTCGCAATAAATTTGCTGATCAAAACCAAACTAATACAATTCAGATGGAAAAGAAAGTAATTAATCCCTGGAAGTGGCAAGATGCACGAAGCTATGTTCAGGCTGTCGAAGTAAAAAATGTGGAAGGCACACTGTATGTTTCCGGCCAGACGGCCATTAATGACGAAGGAATATCCAGCACTGCTGATATGAAAACCCAGTTGGAACTGGCAATTAAAAACCTTGAACGGGTGATTAACGAGGCTGGCTATGAATGTAAAAATATCGTCCGTCTGAACATATACACGACATCGACGGAAGAGCTTTGGCCACATTTTAATATTTTACAGGAGTGGGTAGCCAAACACGACATGAAGCAAGCACTGACATTCTTGGAGGTAGTCAGCCTATTTGAAACCCTCAGCGTGGAACTGGAAGCAACTGTTGTAAAATAAGCCGTAGTAATAGCGAATTGATAAGTTCAAATTTATGTTCTCCGTCAAAAAGTCCTGCAAAAAGCAAACGACCAAGCCAGTTTAATTCTTTGTTAGTTTCAACCTTAAGAACCTTTGGTTTAAACCAAAGGTTCTCATATTATACTATAAACAACTAGTTTACAATAGAATAAATTACCTATTGGAAAGAAAAAAAGAAATCTTTTATCTCACCTCCATAAACATCCGGTACTTCCATGGCTGCGAAATGGCCTCCTTTCCCAAGCTTGGAAAAGCTTGAGATGTTTGCCATCCTATCAGCCCATTCCTTTGGAAACTGCGCTTCTTTTGGGAATAAAGAAACTCCCGTGGGTGCTTCAACCCGCGCAGATGATTTCAGACCACCCATGTAAGCGGCTCTGGCATTCTCTGCATAAGTTCTAATAGAAGAATTGATCGATTGACTTACCCAGTAAATCATGATATTCGTAATCAACTCGTCTTTGGAGAAGCAAGATTCAAGATCTCCTCCATTATCACTCCAAGCATAAAACTTCTCTATAATCCAGGAAGCCAATCCCACGGGGCTGTCGTTGAGGCCATATCCCAAAGTTTGCGGTTTGGTGGATTGGACCATATTGAATGCCCCCTCGGTGAAAAACCATTGTTGGATTTCCTGTCCAAACTGCTGTTCGGCAGGCGTCATAGTGCTCCAGTCTTCACTTCCGTTGGGATATCCCACATCGGTTAAGTGAATTGCTTTTACATGTTGGGGAAACTGAACTGCCATAGACTTGGTAATAAGCGTGCCCATATCCCCTCCCGCGGCAAAGTAAGAGGAGTAGCCTAGCGTTTCGGTCATCAATTTATTGAATATCTCTGCTGTCCGATCACTGTTGACAGCTGTCTGTTGGGAAAAGCCAAACCCGGGTATGGAAGGAATAATCAGATCAAATGAAGCTCCACTCTCTGTCGGGCCGGTAAGTGTTGGAATTATCTTTAGAAACCTGTAAAAGGAATCAGGCCAGCCATGACTCAGAATAAGAGGCAGATTGTTTTCCCCTTTGCCTTTTACATAAATAAAATGAATGGCAATTCCATCAATTTCAGTTTTGTACTGTGGGTATTTATTGATCTCTGCCTCATGAATTCTCCAGTCGTACTGTGTTTGCCAGTAAGTTATCAGCTCACGCAAATAGTCAGGGTTTGTTCCAAAATTCCACCCCGCTCCTTCCGGTTCATCAGTCCATCTGGTCTGTCCTAATCTTGAGGATAAATCCTTCAATACTTCTTGCGGTACGTCAATTTTAAATGGTTTCATAGCTGTGTTTTTTTATGGTACAGTACAAAAATAGCTAGGCCCCCTCCCCCTTCATTGTAAAAAATTTACCTCTAGACACACTGAATTATTGTCCTTTTATTTTGGAGTCAGGCAATTGCAAAATCATATCAGGAACCAAAATATTCTTTTCGTTTGACAATTGAGAGGCGACGTACTCCATAGGTCTGATTCCCGCAAAATCCGTAAAGTCCCGAATAAGGTGGGCTTGATCATGGTAACCGTAGCGCTGGACAATAGAAAACCAATCCACATGTTCTTTATGTCTTTGCAGCTCATTCACCACAAGGCGAAACCGGTTGATACGCTGCAATAGTTTAGGGGTAAAGCCGGTGTGCTTTTTAAGCATGTGAATGACGTGTTTTTGGGAATAGCCGGTTTTGAAGATTAACCAATCAATGGGTTTGTCTATATTTTCATGCATAAATTTCACCACCTCCTGCTCCATACTTTCGTGGGCAGTATAGTGAAGAAAGTAATTTTCGAGAACCTGGAATTTATCCTCTATCCGTACAGTATTGAGCACCTGCTGATAGCACTGCCTAAATGAATTTCCCAAGATGGCTTCTGCTTCTATTCCTACATGAGCTATAGCGGTAATTGGGATTTTGGTCAATGAAAAAAAGCCTCCGGGAGTAAACCGTATACTGATGATGGTAGAATCCGGATTGTTTCGGTAAAGTACAGCCTGCTTCTGTATACCCGAAATCCACGCATGCTTCATCTCTATATTGCCCGTGGATTGTTCGGAAAGAAGAACTGAATTTTTGGTGTGCTCATTCAGCTCAATGACCAGATTAATCCCGCCTTCAGGCAATTCCTTGATGTATGGAATAGGTAAGGAACCACTCACATACACCATGTGCTGTATAAAGTTAGCTAGCGGATATCCGGGTGTATAGTGCTGAATGTGCATAGTTTACTTTAAAGGCTCCCTTCCCACAAACGATTCCTTCCCCAGTAAAAAATTAATAGCTCTTGCTACATTACGGTCGATGCTGATTTCGGTTTTGAGGAATGAAATGTACCTCACTATTTCGTTTTGTAAGGAAGGTGTCAATTCCTCAAATTTTGCCTTTGCCTTCAGGTTATTTTCCAATGCATCTTTCAGCTTAGGATGAGGCGCGATAGTCCGGTCAGCAGTGTCATAGCCAATGGTTACTTCTATCGTTTCCCCAATTCGTTCGGGAGATTTTTTGAGCATAGCGGTATTGATATAAAGTCTCCAAGCCCCACTGTATTTTACCAAGGTTTGTTGGTATGGCTTCCCATTAACTGTCCCCTGGATGGGAATGGGGCCTTTATCCTTTCCATGGATTGTAAAAAGCTCAAGCAGAATCTCATCCGGCACAAAAACAAACGGATTGATTCCAATAATTTTTATGTCTGCCTTGAATTCACTCATTTTAGCTTTTGTTAGACACTTTTCTTTTTCATCCTTCTTCTCATTTTTCGAAATAAAAATACTATTACAGCTGTCAAAATCACAAACGGCCAAAGGGAGGTTAAACCGAGCAGAAAGAATAGAAAACCTTGCCACCCATCATCTATTGCACTTAGTATTCGTGCACCAAACCCTTTTCGCTGGGAGGAATCATAGACATAAGGCAGGACTTCATAGAACGATAAGTGAATAGTACTATAATTTACCTGCTTGCTGAGGTAATTGAATTGTCCCTGGAGACGTTCGATGTCGGTCCGTACTTCGTTCAGATTCTTCTCAATCTCAAGAATATCTTTAATTGCAGAAGCCTTTTCAAGAAGCTCCATATACTTCTGTTCTAGAGCTTCTTTGCTTTTAATCCTAGTTCTTAAGTCATAGTAACGCTCCGTAACATCCTCTGTATTTGAGTAGCGGTTATCCAACCTAAACACATTTGCTGCTATCGAGGAGTATAATGTATCATAACTCGTCGAGGGAACTCGAACGGTTACGTTATACCTGATTTCATGAGTTGATTTCGACTGGTTTTCATTTTCAATATAGGCATTGAACCTAGGTAAGAGATTACGGATTTTTTTGTAATCTTCTTCTATATTCTCAGATTGAAAGTCAACACCACCGGTCTTAATTACCTTTTTTGTGATTTCCTCTGCATTGGTAGCATCATCCGGCGATGGGAGGTTAGCTGAAGGAATTTCATTAAAGCTTTGAAATTCACCACTGATATCCCCTGACGCCGCGACTCTATCGTGTGAATTCCCGCATGCACACACCATACATACTATTATAACTAAAAGCAGATTCTTCATAAAAATATCTTGTCTATACCATCCAAATATAGAAGGAAGTCCTAACTATTTTCTACTTTTTCTTCAATGCCAAATTCATCTGCCGGTATAACCCAATTGTTTGTTTTAACATCCCATCCATAAGGTCAGCCATAGATATGGAGTGAGTTCACCCGATTGGTCAGATATATTTGAGCTCTGTGGCTTTATGAATAAGTGCAGCCACATTTCCCACTTTGAATTTTTGTAATAAATTTCTTCGGTGGCTTTCTACAGTAAGCGGGCTAATGAAGATCTTCTCACCTATTTCTCCCGAATTCAATCCACTGGCCAGAAGAGAAAGGATTTCTTTTTCCCTTCTGGTGACTGCCGGAATATCTCCTTTGTCATGTGAGCGCATAATCTCTTTGATACTTTTACTCAATGCGACAGTTCCTTCCATAGCAAGGGTTATGCAGGAAATAACTTCTTCCTTGGAAGCGTTTTTCAGCAAATATCCGGATGCGCCGTTGGAAAGCATTCGCTGAATAATACTGTGCTCGTTGATGTTGCTTATTCCCACTACTTTGACATCAGGATATTTCTTTTTTATCACTTGGCAAGCCTCTATCCCATTTTGCCCGTTAAGATTTATGTCCATGAGCACCACATCCACTGCATTTGTCTGAAGAAATTCAATCGCCTTTTCTGCATCAGGAAAAGTTGCCTGAAGCTGGATTTCTTCATTGTCTTTGAACATATAGATAAATCCCTGCAAAACGATAGGATGATCATCGACCAGTATAATTTTGATTATTCCTTCAGACATGGCTAACGGGTATTTGAATATTTATAGTTGTTCCTTCTTCTTTGGCAGATAGGGTTTCGAAGGTACCACGCAATAAGGCAACCCGGTTGGTCACATTCTGCATTCCTATACCCTGCGACGGAGCATCATTGAGACCGAGACCTATGCCATTGTCTTCCACGGTAATAAACAGCCAATCTTCCAGTTGACTGCATTGTAAGATGATCTCAGTAGCTTCTGAATGCTTTAAGGCATTTGTGAGTAGCTCTTGGATTATCCGGTAGCAGTTGATCAATAGGGATCGGGTATAGGTAGGACTAAGATCAAATGATTGGAATTTAATTTCGGTGATCTCATTACTCATATACTTGCACAAATCAGCCAAAGCTGGCTTCAATCCCATAAGCAACAAAGATTCCGGCATCATATCGCGGGAAATCCGTCTCAGTTCATCCACTGAATAATCCAGCTGAAAGACCACCTCTTCAATAGCTTTTTGCTCCGTCCTTCCATCAAGGTGCTGCTTGGCCAGAATTGAGGAAAGCTTTAATTTACTTCCGGCCAGCAACCCGCCTAACCCATCGTGCAGATCCTTTGCAATCCGGTTTCTCTCCTGCTCCTGCCCTTGCATGATCGCATCGTAATTTGCCAACCGTTGCTCCTGTGCAATTGATTTGATTTCTTCTTGATGAAGCTTCTCTTGCTGGGCAAGCAACTTGAGATTTTTCTTGGCAAGTTTCCATACGAAATAAGTGATTGCCAGTACGAATAGTATCCCTCCGAAAAGTAAGTAAATCAGCCACCTATTCCGGATAAGTCTTGATTCATTCAGTGTATTTACCTCCCGCAGCTTTAGGATTTCATTTTCCTTTTCTATGCTCTGATACTTTTTCTCCAAGTCAAGGATCTTTAAAGCCATGTTCCTTTCCTGAAAGGCATCCTTTCCCAATGCATAAGCCTCCATTTGGATGTAAGCTTCTTTATAATTCCCGAGAGCAGCAAGTGTGTGTGACATCTCTCTGAGATAGAGCAGTTGATTTTGGCTGTTGGGTTCAGGCTCCATCTCCAGAAGCAAATCCAGAAACTTCTTTGCACTGGGGTATTCTGCAAAATCACGATAGGTGGCGAAAATCTCAAAATAGATATCCTTAATCGCATACGTATTCTCAAATTCCCCGGCCAACCCAAGTGCTTTCTCCAAATTGGCTATCGACTCATTTTTCTCTCCGCTATGTCGATAATAGGTTCCTTTAGCTCTATAAAATGTCGAGATTAAATCCGGGTAGTTTACGTGATCTAGAAGTAGTTCAGCATCCTTCAAATAAGCATCAGCCAAATCATACTGTTTGGAAAACATAGCATTTTTCCCTCTGTTTAGCAATATCTCGAATTTGGAATCATGGGACGTTTTCTGGGTGGAAATCGTATTCATGGCCTGCTCAAAATAGCTGTCAGCCATCTCATGGCTCTGAATATTCATTAGAAGCAAACCAATATTGAGCAGATAATTTGCTACCAGTGTGCTATCTCCACTTTTCCTTGCAAATGGCAGACTTTTTTCCACCAGCAAATCCATAAACTGGCTTGAGCTGTCCTGCTGCTGAAGCAGTGACCCATAATTATTCCACGCTTTGGCTCTGAACCCATAGGAAGATGGATCATTATATCCCGATAAGTAGCTGTCTGCCAATCTGTAATAATGCTTTGCCTTCTCTATATCGTGTATGTAAATAATATTTGCCCGATGATGGGCAGCTATCCCCAAATTATAAAGGCTTGGTTCAGCCCCCATATATGATTCTGCTTGCCGGAGATAGGTATATGCTTTGACAGTATCCATATCGCTCCAGTATCTGCTAAGATTGAGCAAATAGGAAATTCGTACACTGTCACTTTTAGCGTTTTGAATTAAGTTCAGAATACTGTCGTCATAGGTCTTTACCAGCTCGGAGCTCTGGGCAGAGAGTTGAAAATGAAACATCATACCCAGTATCACCGGAAGGTAGGCTGATCTGATCCAGGGGAGTGTCGGAATCCTTATAACCTTATTTTTAAGATGTTTGCCCAATTAGTAACGTAATAGAAGTGATGCTGAGAAAGTAATGGATAGAGCGCTTTGCATAGCTTTGAGAAGAAACTTAAGAAGGATAAAACTTAATACAGTTCGAAGTACCTCCATTTCTATCCAATCAAGGTTTCCACGTATTCTTTTCAAGATAAATTTTTCTTCCCACTTGCCAATTGAAAATTACATAAAGTATATCTAACGCCAATACATGGCTCCACTCGCTGCCTGTACTGAATTCTCTCCATTCGAAATCACGGGGATTACACCTTCACTGTTTGGATAGATGGGATCTACGTTATAGACTTTTCCATCAGCAGGAATGATTTTAAGGTACCAAAGTGCTCCAAACGGTCCTGTTTTGGTATAATCCGTACCTACGAGCAAATACTTTCCGTCCGGCGAAAAAACCGGCGCCACTTCCCTATCGTTGCTTTCTGTGACCTGCACAAAATCGCTTCCATCCATATTCATTAGGTAAATGTGGTTGTTTACCCTGACTGCAATTTTTTGTCCGGCTGGATCCACCGCCGGGTCACCCCAACTTTCGTAATTCATTTCCTTCACCAGTGTTCCGCTCTTATAAGGAGGATCTACCTTGATTAATAATTTTTTGTGCGTGATCAGCAGTGAGTTGCCCGGCAACCACTTCACTTGTTCATGCAACTCAATTTTCTCCCCATTGATGTCATATAAATGAGTTACAAGTTTACCGGAAGTGTCAATTATCACTACTCCTTCTTCATAGGTAGAAGAAATTACCACCAGAGTATTATCGGGAGAAAGTTCGCCGGATTTGAATTTCGAGCCTCCATTTAGGGGGAAATAACTGAATTCTTTCATGATTTGACCATCATCCACATTGGTCATGGTAAATAAAATTTCATCTGTCCAAATATCCGGATTCATGGAGGTCAATACTATCCGCCCATCCTGCGAAAGGCTCCAGCCATTCCTTTTCGTATCATAAGGAAGAAATTCACTTCTAACACCGGTCTGCGTATTAATTGCCAGTGCGCCTTCAGTAGCCCAGTCAAAGTAAAGACCTCCGGATAATTGTCCCCCACCGGGAAGAACAGGAGCTTCATCTTCATTCGAACAGCCGGATGACAATGCTATCATTAAGATAGCCGCGGAGAGTTGGATTAGCTTTTTCATGTGTTTATAATTGTTTTTCAATGGTCATAACCTGTCCCAAATCTGCCTTAGGCAGGCTAGTTTTCTGTGGAGTTAGTCGGTTTATACAAATTTAGGAGCTGTCTTCACCACGATCAATCCACGAAAACAAGGGTTTTATACCAATTGAAAAAGAGAATTAAGCTTCACTGACCTTTAATTTGCCCTCCATTGTTCCCGCATGGAAAACATCAATATGCATGAGTATAAAAAAGCTTGTGAAAGATCATCCTAGGTGAATTTCCCTTTCCTAAAAACCAACCTGCATTACTCATTTCTCCCAATCCAACCTAGATGGGTGTTTTTAAAATTATCGTTGAATTTCAGTCCATAGCCAAAAAGTCTATCCATTGCTGAATGTCCGAATAAAATAACACCGGCTAAAGTGAGGACAGGAATCGCCAACCAAATTCCCAAGATAAAAATAAGTATTGCGACCAGTTTATGGTGAAAAAAATTATAGCTCCAAGCACCTATTTTGGGATTGAGCAAATAGCCAATCATTGATAAATCAGGCAATATAATACAGACAAGAAAAATCCACCACGCGTAGTCTAATTGACTAAACAAGAAAATCGACAGCAAAAACTGACCTAACTCTTCTAGAACTAAAAGATTTTTCATTCCTCTCTTCATAACTATTGCTTTGTTTTATTAAGACACAAAAACCTTAAAATCCAGTCGGTTGCCTCCACACCGAAGACTAAAACCACCGATTTATGCCAGCTTATTCTGCCACAAGTTACGACTCTCACTCCCAATGTATAAAAAGACTCCAATACATACCGTTACCAATCAAGGCAATTCAATCACCTCATCAGACAAAACAGCATAAACCTTGGCTCCTGAAGTTTTCTTCAAAATTTGCAGTCCGGTCAATTTCCCGTATGCAGGTAAAAGCAAGCATTGGTCATGATAATAAAAGCAAGGCAGCCTATAGCTTTGCCTGCCTTTGGTCTTGATCATTACGCCGGGATGAATGTGGCCCGAAATATTCAATTTTTCTTCCTGTATAAAACTCAAAGGAGTGTGGGTAAAAAGTAGACGGGTTCCGATTTCATATTCCTCCACCACCTCAATGGCAGTATCTTCCATGACGGAAGAGGGTAGAATATCATGATTGCCTTTGGTCAATACAAAGCGGGTATCGGGATAGCGGAGGAGAAACTCCTTCAAAGCCAGCCATTCCATGTTCAAACTGCTATGGAACAAATCTCCCAAGAAAACCACCGTGTCAGGCTGAAGGAAATCCACCAGCATTTCCAGAGATTGCAAGTCAGGAGATATTTTCGGTATAGGGATCATAATCCCCTCTTTTCTAAAATGAGAGGCTTTTCCAAGATGGAGATCTGCAATCACCAGCGTTTTATGTGTTGGCAAAAAAGCTGCTTTTTGGGGCAGCAATTGAATTAATTCATTTTTGTAATAAAAATCCATGTCTAATCAAGAAGCTATCATTTCTCCAGTGTGGTTTTAAGTTTCCCCAATCTGGTTTGCCAATCTTCATTGCTATACCTTTCCCGGAAAGATTCCGCAAAAATAGGAAAAGAAAAGGGTGTGAGCCTTTCGGGAAAAGTAAGATTAATCGCATGGCTGCTGATCCTCACAAAGGCAGAATACATACGTGCAGATTCCAACTGAAAATCCATCACCTCATCGTATGCTTGCCTCAAAAGGAGGTTCCCCGGATCGTAGTCTTCAAAAACTGAAAAGAACAAAGAGGAATTGGCTTGCAGATGCCTCGTTTTGATAGGTTTGCCAGGATATCCCTGAAAGACCAATCCTGCGATGCTGGCAATATCCCTGAATCTTCTACGTGCCATCTCCGCAGTATTGATTCCGAGTTGAATATCGGAGATCAAATTTTCGGTATCAAACAATCCACTTCCCAAGGCCTCCTCAACAGGAATAGGCGAGTCGCTTAACAACTCAAACCCATATTCATTGGTAGCAATACTGAAAGTGGCTTTTCTGATCTTACTCAGGCGAAAAGCAATCACAGCCGCCATTCCTTCATGCACAAATTTCCCTTCAAAAGGGTAAACAAACAGGTGATGCCCGTATTTGGTCTGAATACTTTCCATCAAGAGCGTGCCTTCTGCAGGAAGAGCGGAAACCTCCTTTTGTCGTTGGAACAGCGGCTTCAAAAATTTCAACTCGGGGTTGTTCCTGCCGATGGGAAGATGGGCCAGATCCATAGAATGCCTCAGCGCCACGCCCAGATCTGCGGAAAGCGGTAATCTTCCTCCCATCCAGGATGGTACGGCACCTTTTTTCCCAGAATTATTTCTTACTATCGCCTGCATCTCCCGCACCATGATGAGTTCTAGATTCCTCCCGGAAAACCAAAAGGTATCTCCGGGCTTCATCCTGGAAATAAACCATTCTTCAATAGTCCCCAGGTATTTCCCCCCCATGTACTTCACCTGCATCATCGCATCACTCACTATTGTCCCGATGTTGAGCAAATGCCGATGGGCAATTCTCCTACTAGTCACCTTAAACACACCATCCTCGGCAACTACCTTGTGAAATTCATCATAGGCGCCGAGTGAACGTCCGCCTTTGGTGATCATCAAGAGACATTCGTTGAATTCTTCTTTGCTGATAGAGGCGAAACAATGCGTACTCTTGACCTCCAAGTAAGTTTCCTCAGCTTTAAATCCTTCAGAAATAGCCAGCGTGACCAAGTATTGGACCAGTACATCAAAGGAGCGGATGTAAGGAATGCGCTGTTCCATCATCTCTTCTTTAATGGCGTATTTCAACGAGGCCCCCTCCATAATCTCAAGGGAATGTGTAGGCAAGAAATAAACCCGGCTTAAAGCGCCCGGTTGATGTCCACTTCTCCCCGCACGTTGTAGAAAGCGGGCAATCCCCTTGGGTGATCCTATTTGGACCACGGTGTCCACAGGCCGAAAGTCCACGCCCAGATCCAAGCTGCTGGTGCAGATGACCGCCTTCAGGTTTCCTTCATGCAAAGCTGCTTCTACCCACACACGAATCTCATTGCTCAGTGAACCGTGATGGAGGGCAATAGCACCCGCCCAATCCGGTTTCATATCAAGCAACTGGCGATACCACATTTCCGCCTGCGAACGGGTATTGGTGAACAATAAGGTAGATTGACTCTGTTCTATAATTGGGATAACTTTTTCCGCCATATGGACACCCAAATGACCGGCCCAGGGAAAATGCTCTAGCACATCCGGCAAGAGCGTTTCGATCTGTATTCTCTTTTTTATAGTGGACTTGATCATTTCCCCTTTATTATCGGGGCCGAGTAAAATGACTTTTGCTTCTTCCAGATTGCCTATAGTCGCAGATATTCCCCAGATCTTCAATTTTGGATTCAGTGCTTTTAGACGACTTAAGGCAAGCTCCACCAGCACTCCTCTCTTACTCCCCATCAGCTCATGCCACTCGTCCACCACTACAAATTCCAGATCCGAGAAATAATCACTGTATCCTTTGCTTGCAAGCAGAATGTGTACGCTTTCAGGAGTGGTGATCAAAGCTTGAGGAGACTTTTTCTTCTGTTCTTGACGCAGTTTGGCAGAGGTGTCACCGGTACGTAAACCTATCTTATAATCCAAAGCCAAATCATCGCTGACCAGCGTGGTCGCTTGATAAATCTCGCTTGACAATGCCCTTAAAGGCGTAATCCAAAGACAATGGAGCTTAGGTATCTCCCTGACCTTTTTGACTTTTCTCCGGATGTAATAATGATGAAGCACGCCAAACCAGATGGCCATGGTTTTACCGTATCCTGTGGGAGCATTTAATAAACCCGAACGCCCTTTTGCGATAGCGGCCCATGTTTTTTTCTGAAAAGCATGGGCTGTCCATCCCTGATCTGAAAACCACGCATCCGCAAAAATATTCATGGGTTCACGGCTTCAATTAATTGCAGCAAATCGCTTTTGGTGTTTGCTGATTTGGGAGATTTATCCTTTCTCCACCTCAGGATTCGGGGGAATCTCAGTGCCACTCCTGATTTATGACGTGGACTCGCATTGATTCCTTCAAAAGCTATCTCGAATACATATTCAGGTTTTACACTCCTTACAGGCCCAAACTTCTCAAGCGTATTTCTTTTGATCCAATTATCCAAAACATTGATTTCCTTATCCGTCAAACCACTATAAGCTTTGGCAAAAGGTACCAGCACATCCCCATCCCATACTGCGAATGTATAGTCAGTAAATAGATTTGCCCTTCGCCCATGGCCACTTTGTGCATACAGAAGTACACCATCTACTGTCATTGGGTCTGTCTTCCATTTCCACCAGTTGCCCCGCCGTCTTCCGGTTTCATATAAACTGGATTTTCTTTTCAGCATAAGCCCTTCACAATAATAATCACGGCCATGTTGACGAAACTTTGCCACTTCACTCCATTTATCAAATTCCAATGTCTCAGAGAGCAGAAGTTTTTCTTCCGGGTGGAGGGCAATAAGCTTTTTCAGAAGTCCTCTCCTCTCAGTCAGAGGTTTTTGTCGTAAGTCCTTCCCATCCCATTCCAGTAGATCAAAGCAGACCATGACCAAAGGCGCGTCCTTCAGATACTTGAGAGAAATATTTTTTCTACCTATCCTTGTTTGCATCACATGAAATGGCAGCGGTCGACCATCTTTCCAAGGTATAATTTCTCCGTCAAGCACTGTCCCATCGGGAAGGGAATTTTTAAGGGACAAAAATTCGGGAAACTTATCTGTCAATAATTCTTCTCCCCTACTCCACACAAAAATTTCCTCATTTCGCACGATAATCTGCCCACGAATTCCATCAAGCTTTTTTTCTATAAACCAATCTTGGATGCCTCCCAAAGCCTCGGGTTCTGTATCTAATTGATAGGCTAGAAAAAACGGATAGGGAAGATATATCTTGTCCAAGTGACTATCCCCTGCAAACATGGAAGTCATGGTTTCCTGATACGGATCCCATTTCCCCATGAGCTGATGTGCGATGGAGGTCTGTTCCTGATCCAGGTATTTTGCAAGGGCTTTTATAACTAATTGACGGGATACTCCCATTCTGAAATTTCCCGTGATCAGCTTGTTAAAAACAAAGCGCTCCTGCACAGAAACACTCATCCAATAGTCTACAATAAGTGCTTTCTTTTCTTCGGAGGGTAGATCCGTCAGGCGGGAAAGAAGCGCTAACGTCTCTCTCAGACTATACTGCTGCTCCTTCCGCTGAGCAGGAAGCATCAAGGCAATGGCTTCTGCCAGATCTCCCACGATATAATATGATTCTTCAAAAAGCCACATGGGCAACCCTGCAATTTCAGTGGCCCATTCTTTTAACTCCGAGGTTTTTACCGGCCTTTTGGGTTTGTTTCCGATCAAAATGGAGACAGCAAAAATCTTATCTCCCTCCTCGGCATGGGTAAAATAATCGGCCATTGCCTGGATTTTCTGATTGGTCTTCGTAGTCTGATCAATGGCCGTAAACATCTCAGTGAACTCCTTCATAACTTATTCCAGATCTGCGGTGGCGGGTTCAAATTGCGTTTTTATTTCAATTGCATTGAGTTGGTAACGGTCCGTAAGCCACTTGGCAAATGTATTCTGGTATCCATGGGTGACATAGATATTCTCAGCACCGGTAGCCAATACAGCTTCGTTGAGTTGTGTCCAGTCGCAATGATCTGATAAGACAAATCCCCGATCTACTCCGGAACGCCTTCTTGCACCCCTCAGTTGCATCCATCCACTGCACAATGCTTTTCGGGAAGGCGGGAATTTACTGAGCCAAGGCGTGGACAAGGCAGAAGGCGGCGCTACGATTATAGCTCCCATCATTGATTTTCTGTCCATCTCAGGAGTTACTCTTATTCCCGGAAAATCATGTCCTTCAGCGTTGAATGCATCATTTACATTGGCAACCGCCCCATGTAAAAAAATATCCCCTATACCTAAATCCAAGTGATGGAGAATGGACTGGGATTTACCCAAAGCATACGCTATCACAACTGTATTTATACCTTCCGATGCATTTTGCTTCCACCATTGGTTGATGTCTGCATATACTTCTTCCGCAGGTGGAAAATTATAAATAGGTAATCCAAACGTGGATTCTGTAATAAAATGGTGACATCTAACCGGCTCAAAAGGGACACTGAGTCCATCGGACATTAACTTATAATCTCCTGACACCACCCATATTTCTCCCTTGTATTCCAATCTTACTTGGGCAGAGCCTACGATGTGTCCCGCAGGATGCAAGCTTATACGTACACCGTTTTTGGTAATTGTCTGATTGTAGTGTAATCCCTGAATAGATATATCCAAACCCAATCTTAATCTCAAAATAGGCATGGTCTCCGTATGGGAGATGTAATGGCCATTACCCATCCTTGCATGGTCACTGTGACCATGAGTGATTATAGCCGACTTAACGGGTTTCCATGGATCAATGTAAACATCTGCCCTTGGGCAAAAAATGCCTTTGTCGGTAAATTCCAGCATGATACTTTTCTTACACTAGTGAAAGTCACTACTGTGAAATACAACCATTATACCGGGCTGATAGTTTTACATGGAAAACCCTCCTGATTCCAACTTACCTATTCCCCATGTGTTTAGGGCTTGACCTTTTCCCAGTATTCGTAGAGACTTGTTTTAGGATAATTAGGTGTATCAGGAAAAATACTGAAAGAAATCTCATCTTTGAAATACCAATAATTACCTCTCAGTTCTCCGGTAGTCGTCTCTATATTCAAAGATTCTATATTTACTATGGCATAAGTACCCTCCTCTTCCACATAGTTCACCGCAAAATCTCTTAATTGCTCAGGAGTATCATATTTCAAATTAAGGCTTATGTCCAGCTTTTCATTTTCAGAATCACTTCTGATATCAAATGTTTTGCAAGCATAGGAGTTCAGTTCTTCCGCCCATAAGAAACTCTTTTCTTTTGCTGCAGGATTTCCTATCCTGAAGAGTTCTTCTGACACAGCTATACTGTCCTCTTCACTGACGATGATGGTATATACATTTTTCTGATAGATGTCGATGACATGGTTTTGAGTGTCGATTTTTACATCTGTCCGCTCAGCAATGATATAGCTGTCTTCTATCCCGAAGAAAGATCCAAACAGGAAGAATACTAGTTTGATTTGTTCCATTTATTTTTCTTTGATTTGCTTATTCTTTAATGAATCCGGTTTGAACCGCTAATGAAGTGAAATTACAGTGAACTTCTATAAGATCTGATCCCATCAAAAACTCATTCCTATTAATTTTTGAAATAATACCCGTTACGACTTGGAGAGAAGTATGGGATTCCCGACCCAACTAAACAAATATAGGAGATCAATTTGCACCTTAGCCCTTTCCTGTGTTCTACTATACGTAATCCAATAACTCCAATTCCTTAAATCAACCGGAATAATTCACCCACCCAATGGAATTATCTCCACGAAAAGGGCAAGCTATTCGCATCCCCACAATTAGAAAACTGGCTTTATTAAGCCCAATCGACACTATTCCTCTTGGCATAGATCTAGGGCTATAGTAAGTCAAATAATAAATTCACTAACCAACTATTACCATGAATACCACTCACAATTCCCAAATCAGTAGCTCAACAGCAATGTCTTGCGTAGTCAAAACTGCAAGAGATGAATCAGTCGGATCGATCAAAGACATCATAATCAACACCTCGACCGGCCAGGTAGATTATGTCGTTCTGAAAGTAGACGAAGGATTTCTCAATCTAGGTTCGAAACTTCTGGCCTTACCTTTTGAGTCCTTCGAATTTCACCCTTCACAAGAGGATGTTGTAATCGTAAAGGAAGTTAAAGAAACCTTGGAAAATGCCCCCGGTTTTGACAATGATAACTGGCCATCAGGACCGCAAACGGAATTTCTTCATGGCATGAGAACCTATTACAGTGAGGAAGCCCGCAGTCTTCACGGTCGATACGATCAAGAAAACGAATCATTTTTCAGCGATGAAGACAGATTCGACGTAGGTTCTGAGCGAATAAGAGATGCCCAATTTGGCGATGGCTTCCTAGAAAAAGACCACCGTGGAAACAGACAGTCAGATCATAGAAGAGGAGGAAATCCGCTATTATAATTTCTGATTGAACTACAATGCGAAAGGCTAATCCGGATGGATTAGCCTTTTTATTTGCCATTTGGTAAATCTAACCGGATAGTAAATCCCAGCCAATCGCTCTTCGCTTGATTATTCCTGCATTCTATTTAACTCTATTCCCAACTCGTCAAAACTGATTTGATAAATATTTCCGAACCCATTTTCTGTGCTGTTATAAAGCTGCTGCAATTCCTCAAAATTCCCGATTTTAGGAGTGACAGCGGTTACTCTTTCGCTAGTGAAGTATAGATTACGCTCTTCCCAGTCCACAAAAGGGCAAAAGTCCAAGAAAGGTGAATTGACTTTTGCACCTAGATTTCTCGCCTCCATCCATTTGCCTGATGCATCCTTTTGGCTGATGTATAAGTCCCCTCGTCCCAAATCATCCGCTCTGCCATATGAGCAGAATAAAATATAGTCTTCATTAGGACTGATAAATGCATTGAACTCATAAAAAGAGGTATTGATCTCCTCGGGAAGAGGTTCAGGAGACAGGTATTTCCCATCCACCAATTCCGACATGAATATATCTTCCTTACCTATTCCATTTGGTCTTGTAGCTGTAAAAAACAAATTCCCCTTGCTACTCAACGAGGGATAGAACTCATCCCCTGAGGTATTTATAATTGAGTCTAAGGGTACAGGCTCAGCCCAACCTGCATCAGCTCTATCTGAGTACCAAATATTAAAATCACTTCTTGAGCTATCACCATAAATCGGTCTATTGGAGGCGAAATAAAGCCTGTTCCCATCAGTGCCGAAAAAAGGTTCAATATCTTGAAAAACACCTGAAATATTCAGCACTTCAGGCTTGCCCCATTCTCCTTTTCTCTTTTTGATACTGATCAGAAACCTGTAATTCTGTTTATAATCACCACGTGTAAAAACAACCTCATCTCCTGCCGGAGAAATTGCCATATCCCTTTCATAAAATGGGGTGGAAACCAGCCCTTCGGCAAAAAGATGTGGAGTACTGGAAGTAACATGCAAATCAATACCCTTGATATCAGAGTCATTCTTAGTAGAACGGCAACTTAGTTGAGAGATAAGAAAAAGCAAGGAAAGAAATTTTATACACTTCATTTAAAAGGAGTTATAGTTTCTAGGTATCTGTCATTAAAAATCCAATGCTGAAAATCTCTCCCAAAGCGTTACGAAAGGGGAAAAATATTAGCTTTCTTGCCTTTGTTCCTCACGATATATAATACAGCTTTCCTCACTTCCGAAAACCTTTCAATATCCTAAGATTCTAGCATGGCACTGCCCAGCCCCACTTTCTAGTCCAAAGGCTAATTACCGAATTTCTCCCAATATTACCATAGTTTAATATGTCTATCCGCATTTCTACCAGTAAGGAAGCAAAAGCGACATAAGATTTGGTGAACTTTAGCGATGAAGGTCACTTCGGTCTTCCTTCTACTGTCTTCCCTCCCGTAAACCAAAGAGAAATATAGCTACTGGCATCATTGCGGATAATCACATAGTTTAATTTCCCTTACCGGAAAGGCAATTAGTCTTATCCTGAACAATCTGTTCAAAGGATGTTAGCACATAGTTGTGGAATGTCGTAGTCCATTAAAATTCCGCTTCTACCATTCCATTGTTTACCATCGCACCAACAAGACTTCCTGTTGCTACGGCATTGGCTACGGAACGCATTGGGCTTGTGTTGTCTCCACAGGCAAAGACATCCGGCACGCTTGTCTTCTGAAACATATCTACTTTGAGATGGCCCTGTTCGGTGAATTCACAACCCAACATTTCCGGAATTTTGCAATGTTGTTCAAATTCAGGACGTGAATAGATTGCTTTTAAGTCAAAGGTGGATTTATCCTTGAAAACGATCTGCCGAACATTCCCTTTTTCATGATTGAGGTAAGCAATTTCTTTCTCAACTACAGCAATATTGTTTTTTGCGATTTTGTCGGCTTGTTCTTGTGTAAGGGTAGACTTTCCGTTGGTGAAAACGGTTAAAGCTTTGGTCCAATTATGAATAAGCTGGGCATAATGAAAAGCAAAATCCCCATTGGCCACTATCCCTGTAGCTACATTCCTAACTTCGTATCCATGGCAATACGGGCAATGAATGACGGTAATCCCCCAACACTCAGAAAAACCCGGTATACTGGGCATTATATCCTTAACCCCTGTAGCAAAAACGAGTTTCTTTGCTTCAAATTCTTCTCCTGCTTGAGTCGTGATCGCAAAACCACCAACCTTGCCATCCTTCAGCTTATCGGTTTTCCTGCCACTGACGGCAAGCCCTTCATGAAATTTGACCGTGCTATAACTCAAAACTTGAGCTTTGGCTTTTTCCGCTATTGCACTGGGTTTTTCTCCGTCTTGGGTAATAAAATTATGAGAATGGGGAGTTTGCCTATTGCATGGCAGACCACTGTCAAGGATTAAAACATTGCGCATGGCACGACCCAACGCCATTGCTGCAGAAAGTCCTGCATAGCTCCCGCCAATGATTATTGCATCAAACTCTTTGTTGTCTGTCATATGATTGAAATTTATAAATGATGTTAATGAAAATGGTTGTGCCAGCACTGCTAAAGCCAATCCACCTTGCTGCATGATTTCTCTTCGGGTTATCTTAGTGTACATTTCCGCCGTTTGTGGTTTTTCGGCATTTGATCAAATAGAAAGGGTAGTTTTCAGATACTTCTGTAATTTGAAACAAACCTGCCTTTCCAAATTCCTCTTGTATACTTTCCCGATCGTAAAAGAACATTTTGACCCCTCCAAACATTTCAAACCGGTCTTTGCCGATGAGTTTACCTTGACCATACGTACTAGCTCCCTTTGTGATAGCAGTAAAGACCATATATCCATTTTCTGTTAGTTGATTATAACAATCGTCAATCAGCTTAACTCTTTCGGAACTGTCCAACAAATAAATTAATCCATAGCAAAATATCCCTTCGTAATGATCAGTGTCAAAGGGCATATCGCATACAGAACCGTGATAAATGGTCATGTCTGTCCCATAGTGTTTTCTTGCCAATTCAATGGCAGTTTTTGACAGTTCTATACCGGTGACATTTATACCATTGTCCCTGAATAGTTTTGCGTTTCGGCCATAACCTATGCCGGGAATAAGCATATTTCCCACACCCTTTTCCATAAAGAAAGCATTTGTTAATTCTGCTGACTTAGCAGGTTGAAAACCCCACATTTCCTGTTTATCCTTAAAAGCTTCCTCCCAAAATTCTGACATACTGTTTATGTTTGTTACCCTCAAGATCACTCAAAGTCCTAACCTGCTTATTATCGAAAGGATATTGGATTTTCAATGTTGGAAAACTGTTTTCAAGTGTTTTTAAAATGCGTTCTGCCAGAATTTCGCTTTGTATAGAGATGGTACACACCTCTATTAAAGCACCTAACCCACTATGACTTATGGTTCTTAGCTGTATCATTCTGCTCTAGAACTTTCAGCAAAGATAGGTAAAGCTGTTATTACTGCAACTTTGTCGCATTAAATTATTGCAATAATGTCGCAATAATCTTTTTTTTGTAAGTTTGTAATGTGAAAAGAAGAAATACCATAACCCAGGAAGCCGTATTGTCTGTTTTGACAAAGACAAGGAGGGCAATGAGTCAGGATGCTATTGTAAAGCAAATGAATGTGGATGCAGACAGGGCAACTGTATACAGGATATTAAACCGCTTCTGTGAGGATGAAATCGCCCATAAGATCGTAGCGGATGATGGCAAACAGTATTTTGCAGTGTGCATGAAATGTGACGAAAAAACGATAGCGGATAATCATTTTCATTTTCGCTGTACGAAATGCGAAACCATTGAGTGTCTGCCCGTCCTCGTAGAATTCTCCCTGCCAAAGAATTATAGTGTGCAGCGAATGAATTGTGTTCTTATTGGAGTTTGTAAGGATTGCGCTTAGTTGCCCCAATTTACCAGTCAGAAATATAGATCATCGAGACCCCTGCCCCTCTTCCCAGAGTACGGCAATTCCTTTTGCACGGGACACCACCGCTGCTTTAATTAGGATTTCCTTTTCCTTAGAGCGGATTTTTTTCAAATTAAGCCTATCCCTCAAAAGAATTGGAAACTGCTGCAATTACCTACTAATGCCCGTAGCAGATTTCGAAGTGACCCCGCTACGGACCTACATAGTATGAAGGCTTATCCCTCACCTACATCAAGCCTTTGGTAATTCACCATCCAGTTGATCCCATACTTGTCTTTAAAACTCCCATAGTATGCACCCCAAAACATATCCTGCAGAGGCATTTCAATTTCCCCATCGGCTGAAAGTTCATCAAAGAGGCGTTTTGCCTCTTCCCTTGATTCGGGTTCAAGGTTGATGTGCATATTGTTTCCATAATTGACAGTCATTCCAGATGGGTTTCTTCAGATGTACTATTCCCCTGCTCGATTGGAGATATCAAAAAGTCAGCATCAGTAGTTACCTCTTTCATTTTTCTTCTTTCCCCAGGCTATCACTTGCACCCCCTTAGAATAGCAGATTCGGTGTGGCCCGCCTTTGAGAAGTCGACTAAATCTGGGATAACTCACTTCTAAAAACTTTATTTTCAATTCATGCACCGTCCATGGTAAATGATGAATCTCAAATTCATTTATTGATTTTTTGGTGTCTTGAAATAGTGCATACCTCTCGATCAGCCATTTGTCCAACTCAGTTGTCGGTACTTCTTCCCTTCCGTGTTCATATTCAATTTTCAGCTTGTCGCCAAATTCTGAATTGGAAGATTCATAGAGATTTTCACTCCTTTTGATTGTCGAAAAACGATAAGGAAGTTCAGAAACCCCTTTTGCTATTTTACAGGACAATTTTGAGCCACCTTCTATGCTTAAAAAATAGACACCTGTTTTGCCATTTGATTTCACATACGTCCGAATATTAATTTCCTGAAAGTTAGAAACAGGAGAAAAGGCCGGAAGATTTTTTGGTCTTATCTTTTCCATTGTAAAAGCAACCACGGACACCCACGGCTTCCCTTCAAAGAGATCGATTTCCAGTTCTTGTGGAACAAATTCTCTTAAGTCTTCCAAATCTACTTGCCAATGCAGAAATATAGCGTCATTCCATTCTTGGTAAAATTTCCAGTTTTCATCAGGTAATTTCCAAGGTCGATGTTCGGTCGTATTTAATATTTCTCTGATTCTCAATCCTGCAATCGGCTATAATGATTTAAATATGTATCCACATTCGGTCAAAAAACAACCCTCCAAGAATGTCATACAGATTCTATTGGGCATAACGGATACAGGAGTCGATCTTGTACCTTTTCCTATCTAAACCAAGAGGTCAAATTTCTCGAGCACAGGGTTAGTGAATCGGTCTTCATGTTATTAGCCAGCCGCTCCCATTCAACCTCAAAGTTATAGTTATTTCACATTTAGCTATTGGCAAACTCACTGTTTTTACTGTCTCAGGTGACATACCCAGCCCAACAGCGGCATCATTATTGGAAATTTATTTATAAGCAAGCGCATCAGCTTAGTGGAAAACCTCTTAATTCTTTTGCTTTAGAGGTCAGAAGACCGAAGTGGACGTTCCTGTAGTTTGCGCTATTGGCAGATGCTGTAAAAACATATAAATAACTAATAATGAATTATTTAACAATACTTCTTATTTCAGTAATCATCCTCTTGCTCCTGGTAGGAGTGCTTATGCTGAATTCCAAAATCGGCCACAACATAAGCCAAGACAACAACAAACTCATTATAAAGCATCCTTTAAAAGAAGATGTAATAGACTTGAATGCAGACATTAGCAACTGGAAGCTTCAGCGGGCCAATTATTGGAGGCTAGGAAGAATTTATGCTTTAAATCTAGAACTGAAATCGGGAAAACACAAAAAAGTGTATTCCCGATCTGTGACAGGGAAATTTGGCAAGTTGGTTGAATACCTTCAAAGAACAAAAGAGAAGGAGCAAAAGTAGATTAGTGCTAGATTAAACACCTGAATTCATTATGGGTACCTTTCGCATTTAAAGAATTATTATTCTCAAACTGTAGAACAATTGCATCAAACTAGTTGGTTTTTTTTATGGATATCCTCATGAATGCATCTATTGGAATCATGTCTGATCTTAGCCAAAAAAATCTACACCGCGGTCATCAGAACAGGATTGGATTATTTATTCCCCGATTTATATCAATCACTAATAACCCTATTCTTCATAGTAAAAGGTTAGCATCGCCTAAAAATCACAAACCACTTAGGTATCTCTCAAGAAAATTCAGATATCTGACCTCACTGCTGAGACTTAGGAATTACCATGCCAATCCATCTTTATTTGACAGCCTTACTTTAGAAACAAAATGAATAAACTTGAAGTACAATCCCTGCCGCTGAAGGAGGTAATTGCTGATATAGCCAATGGCTTAAAAACAAACTATAGACATGATTGCGGCGAGTACATAGTCGAGATACCTGCCGCTTGGGGAGAAGGGAGCATCAAAGGGATAAATTTTGATGGAGGCTTGGGCCTTTTGATATACAAATGCACATTCCATACGGATATGGAAATAAGCTTTACCGTAAACCAGACCCACCCCTTAAAATTTCTTTTTTGTCTGGAAGGAAATCTCTTACACCATTTCGAACAAGATGAGCAACAACATTCCCTTCAGCGATATCAGAACATCATAGTTGCGAGCAAGGGACATAATGGTCATGTTCTACATTTCAAGAAAGACGTTTTCACCGAAATCTACAGCCTCGAGATAGACCGATGCAAATTCAAAGCGAGAATATCCTGTGAACTGGAAAAAACCAAACCAAACCTAAGGCAGATTTTCGAAGATGAACAAGCCTCCAATTCCTTTTATTACAATGGCCTTTACAGTTTGGTTTTGGGGGAGATTTTTGATGAAATGAAATCACAAAACTATGATCATCTCGTTAAAATATTATACTTGGAAAGTCAATCCTATCGGATGTTGGTACAGCAACTTATTCAGTATGACGATGATTCTGATGACAATTCTGAAACAAAGATTCTTCGAAAATCAGAAGCACATGCGATAAAAGAAGCCGTGGAAATTATGAAGTTGGAACTTGATTCCTTAAACTCTCTGAACTCAGTTGCCCAGAGAGTAGGACTAAGTTCTAAAAAATTTCAAAGTGGGTTTAGGCATTTCTTCGGAAAAAGTGCCAATGAATATCTGCAATCATTGAGATTGAGCCTTGCCCAAGATCTGCTGATAAACACCAATGATAGTATACAAGAAATAAAAGATAAAGTAGGGTTCAGCAGTCAAAGTTACTTTACGGAGTTATTTAAAAAAATGTACCATAACACTCCCTCAAATTATAGAAAAGAGCACAGAAAGAATCGGGGAAATAACTGATTGCTTGCTCATACGAAAGCCGGTCTAAATTGAATTTTCATATCCGTAAAAGAAGCCTAAGTTCATGAATTTTGTTAGCATGCCCTGCGTCCATACAGATTGTGCAGCTGCCACGGATACTTATTTAGGGCATGCTGAAAAACGCCGGTAATAGATCAAAAGTTATCATTTTGAATGGTTAACCCATTTTTCATACGAACGGTTTTTCAGTAAGTGCAAGTTCACAATAGGACGATACCGACAAGGTTGGGAATCTAGTGAATTTTTAAAAATCACTCTGACTGCCATTTTTTTGCATGCATTCTGACACACGGATGTAGGCTAGCTTACATGCATCAATAAAATCTCTTGCCCAAAAACTGCCAACAATATCCCCATTTTCACCCACTTCATAATTAAAAAGTTTATCCTCCGGAATCGCAATCACTTCTCCCAAGCTGATTTCGTTAATCTGCAAATTCTTGTTCATACGAACACTAAAAACCTGCATCTCATTTTCCTTTTGCCCAAATCCCGGATCAAAAGGAAGTTCCAGATAACTCAAAAGTGAATAAGGTTTGTCATAAGTATGCGACTTGATCCACTCATCACATTTTTCCGAACTGCTAAACACACCTTCGATTCTAAACACAGGCAAAGTTCCTTCTAACTGCTTGGAATTGACTCCCATCAAGAGATATTCCCCAGAAAAAACTACAAACACACTGGCCATTCTATTTTCTTCTTTATTAAAGGTCATGTAAAAAACACCGTATTTTAAGCGGAGACGCATATTACGGGCTTTACAGGCAAATCTTTATCGATTTAGGGTCAATTAATAACGGAATAAAACCCGATTGTGGAAAGCACTTGACAGCAACCTAGTTAAGTGCTATTTTATAACCACAAAAATTCAGCTTACTTACTATTTACCCACTCTCTAATCCTTTATCTATGTTCCTATTTCTTGCCTTTTAATGCACGTTTCCACCACGGCAACTGCACCTCTTCATGGTAGCCATAGGAATTGTTGCCATAGCCGTAACCATAGCCGTACCCGTACCCGTACCCGTAGCCTTTGTCTATATGGACATCATTGAGGATCCCGTAGATCTTGGACACTCCCCCCTTTTCCACCAGATTGTTCAATATTCGGGTATTGCCCTTCATGGAATATCCCTGACGGAACACGAAGAAGCTGATATCGGCAAACCCGAACAGCTCTTTGGTCTCAGAAACCAGTCCCACAGGGGGACAGTCAAAGATTACCACATCGTAGGCAGCCTTAAGTTCCTTCACTATTTCACCGAACTTATCCTGCAAAAGCAGTTCTGCCGGATTGGGGGGAATAGGCCCCGAAAGAATCACGTCCATGTCCTTGTGTCCGGTGGGTTTCACCACTTCCTGCCACGGGATGTCCGTGCTGAGACAGGTACTCATCCCCCTGTCGTTTGCCAAACCGAAATCCTCCGCAATCTTCGGCTTTCTCAAATCCAATCCTATCAGGATCGTTTTCTTGCCCATCAGGGCATACACAGACGCCACGTTGATAGACACGAAGGTCTTTCCCTCTCCCGAGATCGAGGAAGTAAAGAGTATGGTCAGATTATCCCGGTGCGGACTCAGATAGGACATATCAGCCCTCAAGGATCTGAAAGACTCCGTGACTGTTGAGCGCGGGTTGTTCAACACCGGAATGGCATCATCCGAATTGTTCCTTCCGATCATTCCGATCAAAGGCACTTTGATCTGGTTTTCCAGTTCTTTCGGATCTTCGATTTTGGTGTTGAGGAAGTCCCGCACCGTAATAAAGCCTATCGGAACTATCAGTCCCAAAACCAGCCCGATCAGCAGGTTCAGCGTACGCTTGGGAGCCACAGGAATCTGTCCCGATTTGGCAAAGTCAAGGATACTGTTCTTCGGCATGTTCGCCGCTTTGGTGATCTCCGCCTCCGCCTTCTTTTCCAGAAGGTAGATGTAGATGTTCTCGTTGATGCTAAACTGGCGCTGGATACCCAGCAGGTTCCGCTCGGTCTCAGGCAGCGAGTTCACATCCGTGTCAAGCATCCTGATCTGGCTGATCAGATCCGTGATCACGTTCTGCGTGTTCCCGATAGCAGAACTTACGTTCTCCTGAAGCTGCTTCCTGATATTCTGGATCCTGGCAGCGTTTTCCCTCACCGCGGGAGCCTGCTCGGTGAAATTCGCCGACAGCCTCACCTGCTCGGCCTGAAGCTCGCTGTACACCTGGACCAGCGAATTCAGCAGCGGATCCGTAACCCCCATCACCGACGGGGTCACCATGTCACTGCCCGCATGGTCGTTCACCAGGTAACCGCGCAGCGTCTGGTAGTATTTCAGCCTTATCTCCGCCTGTCCCTTCTCCGTCTCCAGTTTCTGCATCCTATCAAAAATCACCGACCCCTCTTCCGACAGGTTGAAAATCTTGTTCTCCGTACGGTACTGCTGCAGTTTGTTCTCCGAAAATCTCAGCGAATCCGAAATCCCCGACAGCTGCTCGTTTATGAATTTTACCGTGTTCTCCGCAGCACGGTTCTTCTCGTTCAGTTCACGCTCCAGATACATCTCCATCAGCTTGTTGACGTATTCCTCGCCAAGTCTCCTGACGGGAGTCTCCAGGCTCAGCGACAGGATCGAGGACTGCTTGTTGATCGGGGCAACAATCAGCTGTTCACGGTATTTCAGCGCCAGTGAGGGAGTGTCCACCAGCGTGAACAGCACCACATCCCCGGGAAGGGAGGCTATCTGGTTGACTGTAAACGAAAAATTGTCTCCCTTAATCTCCTGGCCGAAGCTGTATACCGATTTGCCCAGAGAAACCGATTCTTCGGGAAGGATCTTGTAGTAGGGGTCATGGGGATTGTAGATCCTGAATTCATCGTCTTCAACACTCAGTTCAAACGATTCCCCGTTGATCACTTCCAGCCTGAACCTGCCGCCAACCAGCTGCGGCTGCTTCCAGTCCACCGACACCATCACCGGAAGTTTCTCATAGATCTGCGAGGTCGTGATGAAGTTCTCCCTGTAATACTGTACGTTCAGATTCAGTGCCGACACGGCCTCTTCGGCAAGCGTATAGGACTTCAGGATCCCGATCTCGTTCTCTATGTTGCTCTTCCCCTTGAGCATTCCCAGACCGCCGGACTGGAAAAGGTCCATACCAAGGGCAGGCTCCTCATCTTCCACAAGGATACTGGACTCCACCCTGAAGATACTCGTCGCATACCTGTTGAACAGAAAGGCGCCGACCACACCCACAAACATGCACGCCGCGATCAGCAGCCAGTACTGCAGGTAATTGAAAACTACTACTTTAAGATCTATTTCGTCTTCCTTCTGCACCGTGAAGGGATTCTGCCCGGAATTCGAAGGATTGGGGGTATTTGGGTACATATAATAAGCTTATTTAATTAAATTCAGGATCAGCGCCATTGCCGAAATGCCGGAAAAAATCAGGGCCAGGGACTGCGCGGTGTTCTCTCCCGTACCCGCTTCCCGCACCTTCATCGGTTCCACATACAGCTGGTCGTTGGGCTGGATAAAGTAAAACGGGGATTCCACAATCTGCCTGTCCAGCAGATCTATCCGGTGGAGTTTTGTACCCTCGGGATACTGTCTGATCAGCAGAACGTCGCTCCGCTTCGCCACCGTGGTCAGATCCCCCGCATTCGCTATCGCCTCAAAAATCGTCATCCGGTCCTGAAGTACAACGTACTTTCCCGGTCTTTTGAATTCTCCCAACGCGGAATAACGCACACCGCCCAGCTTCACCTTCACATACAGTTCGGATTTCACAAAACCCCGCAGCCTCTGCTCGATGTCAACCCTTGCCTCGTCCAGGGTCTTGTTGCGCACATACACCTCCCCCACTATCGGAAGACGCACGTTGCCCTTCTCGTCCACGGTATATCCCGTCATGTAGTAAATGTCACCCCCGCTTTGCGAGGAGACGTTTCCCATCTGCGCGTTCACCTGGGGGGGCCTGTTGTTGAAACCGAACTGCGCCATGTCATCCACCGTCTGCACGTTCACGTCGATGATGTCGTTGTACTGAAGCCTGTACTCAGGGATTTTGTACGTGATCAGTTCCCCGTCCGCTATACCCGCGTTGCCGTCCTGGTTTTGTAGATAGATGATCTTCTCATTCGAGATGCAGCTGGAAATAGTGAGTAATAAGAGGAAAAATAACAGCCTTTTCAAAGGAAACATAAGAGGATTGGTTTGCTTAGCAAATAGCATTTTATTGGTTAGGGATGGCTTGATCCACGTAGATGGAATGGATCAAGAATTTAGGTTCGAATAAAGATGGATGTCCCCCTTCTCCTAGGAGGAAAAGGGAATCTTTCCGTGCAGGATACAGACTCATAAGGAAAATATGTAATTCATATAACTTGCCTCATTTACTGAAAGAATCTTAAAACACACCATTTTATTATTGTCTTAAGTAATCCCCATCAGACTACCTTGCCCGCTTTTAACTTACCAAATGGCATAAGCAACTTTTCCGGAAATCTTGAGAGAGGGAAAAGTAGAAATTCCCTTTTCAGAGAAAAGGGAATTAATCAGTACCATAAAACAACTTATTGAGCAGACGACTACTTAATCAGTAAAGTATATCCATAAGGGCTTGCCAGCTTTTAATAAGCCAAATCTGCAGTTTACTGCCCCTTACAATCATAAAGGTTTCTCCCATATGATTTTGAACAAGAATATTTTCATTGGATCGTGGCAACCGTAATTCGGAGAGATAGGCAAACTGTTGTACAAACTGCTCATATTGTATGGAATGCCCCAAGTACTTAAAGTGCTCGAATAACAATATTCCTTCTTTATAATAATTAACCCGTAAAACAGGAGCTGAGGCAAGTTCTCCAATGAAAAGATGGGATTCATAGGCAACATGTCCTTGGGTAAAACCGGCAATGCATTCAACCCTTCCTACTGATGCAAAGAAAAATTGCCTGAATCTTGGAATCACATCCTTCGGGAATGGCTGTAGAACCCTATCTTTTCCTTCCATACCATAAAAGGTTGTGATAAAATCCTCTACCACGGTAAAGGGATTGAAAGTAACACCTTCTCCAGTATGGAAAAATTCCACCTCAATTCCCTCAATAGTTTTAACCGTCCTATCAGGCTGGATATATACATTATTTTCCATGTGGGAATATGGAGAAAAAAGAAAACCTGAGCCAGTAAACGCTTTTTATTGTAAACGAATGGGTTCAGACGAACCCATGCTTTTCAAAAACCTCTAAAATCAATCCCGGATTTAATGGCTTATACAAAAACTCCCTGACTGAATCAATCTCCAGAATCCTTTCTCTATCATCGGGATTATCTGAGCTGGTACGCACTATAATTCTATAAAAGGACCTAATATCGGCATCGAGCTGTTCGAACTCCCAGAGAAATGCCCAGCAGTCCATCACAGGCATTTCAATATCAAGCAGAATAAGACTTTGCTTTCTATCATGATCCTGTATAGGCCTCGATTTGATAAACATAAGACCTTCAAGTCCATTTTTAAACCAAAAGATTGGTTTAAAAAAATCCATTTTACGCAAATGTCTGGTTTCAACTATTTTCACCACCTCATCGTCATCTATTATCAAAATTTCGGATAGGTTAAATTCCATTTATATATTTTTTTTAACGAAAGGATCTATTATCGATACCACATTCAAGCATCGGAAGTACTTCCATTTTGATTATCAAGTTCATTGGTGGTGGTCAATAGTCCACTGTTTTTGATCCATGCTCCTGCTGCGGATTCACAACCTATTGTATTTATCAAATCGGCAACTCCATATATTTCTAGATTGAAAGTAGAGCTTTAAAAACTGCATTTTCACCAAAGGTCGCAAACAATAAAAAAATCCCCATTTGCTTTGGGGCAATACGTCTCACGATGCCTCTCACAAGTATAGAATTCGTCAAAGATGATCGCTATAGAAGATCCAAAGGTTATCATTATGAATTTTTCGCCTAAACTCCCGCATCCCTTTTGCTGCTTCTTCCAGATTGTCATACCTATCCAAGGCTACCAAAAATCTGCTTTGGCCCTCTGAAGGAGGTATCAGATAAACCTCTCCGGTATAATTTCTCCGAAAATAGTTAGCCAAAGAATAGGCTAATTGCAGATCCCCAAAACTACCCGCTACCAGATAATAAAAAGGGGAAACCTCACTTCCAACGTTTATGATCTGACCGGCTTTATGTGAATCAGCATTTGTGATTTTCACTTTATACATGTCCGGTGCTATAGGCCAGGGAGTTGGTCCAATGACAGTGATGTTAGCTCCTGAATCCACCACTACCTCTCCTTCAATATCGAACCGGGGATAGGAATATGGCTCATACCGGAAATCCCCCCTAAAAAAGGTCACCTCCATCCTGCTGTTAGTTTTATATTCATCCTCAGAACAGGAACCTCCACATTCAATTAAGGGATACGATTTACCATAAGAAATCGAATTGATTCGGTCACCTTCGACTCCTTTTTCCATCAAATAAGCAACCACTGCTCTTGAGTGTCGTTCAGAGATCCGCTGATTATAGTAAAAACTCCGTCTGGAGGCAACATGAGATTTCAAATTTATTTGCAAATCAGGATTTAAAGACAGCTGATCGGCAAGGTTGTCAAGAGCTTCACAAGTTGAGGTCAGCAAATCTCTCCCTTTATTTTGAAAATTGACAGGATCTAGAATCAAAGGGGTATTCAGTTCAAGTGGCTGCAGGCTAATCTCCACATTGGTTTTATTCCACACGGGTATAGCACATTCTTTGAGGCCAAGGTATCCTGAGGCGGATACGGTGATGTCCATCAAGGAGTCTGCCGAAGGCAAAAGCATGTCAATTTCTCCCTTTCCGTTTGTGGAAAAACCCGTGTAATCCCCTGTCTTATGGCCTTTTAAATGTATTTGTATGCGGGGGATAGGATCTCCACTCGCTCTATCCAGTACGAGTATCTTTATCCTGTCCTGCTTTTCCTTTCTCTTAATCAGCAAGATATCCCTTGTCTTTGGAATTCCTAAATCTACGATGGAGGATTCAAGTAAATATCCTAAACAATCAGACGTAGCTTCAGACTGAGTAAATGATCCTGTGGGGCCATCAGCAGGCATAGCAAAGGAACCATCCATTTCCATATAGAAGGAGTAAGATCTTTTTAAAGGATCAAATTTCCAATCAACCTCTGCGTTATGTATTGTGTCTAGTCCGGATTCTCTACCTTTCACTGCTTCACTCGAGTAGCAGTGAAAAACAGGCATTAACCCTAATAGAAAAAAACCAAGTGAAAAGGATTTCATAAAGTGGAAAACATGATCCTGAAATAGATTACTATGGAAGAACTAGACCTAAATGTCTGATACCGCTGACAAAACCTTAATTGTGCAGAAGTGGAAATTAGGTCTCAATCTTCCAACATGACTCAAATCAACCCTTCAAGGGACAAAGAAAACAGAGTAATTTCGGGCTATTGTATGCAGTTTAAAACCAGACAAAAACTTATAATTTCAATCCTCTAAATGGGATAAAGACCGCTGGAAACTTTATATAAAGTAAACTGGAAAAATATGGTAAAAAAACAGGAAGAACCCTACCTATACAAAAAATAAACCTATTGTTGCTATTTGTAAATTAAAAGAAAATTTATCGTACGACATACAGTTTATAACAACGGATATAACTAATAATTATTATTATCAGGAACTCCTTCCGTTTTCACAAAAAATTAGTCTCAAACCTAGATAAAAATTAATAATTATCTGATTATTAATTATTTAAACAGAAGTATTTAGCTTTAATCAAAATATCAACGGTTTAGTGAAGGTAATTCTAAATGCGAAAATCGTCTACGTTCCGTTGGCCCTCGGACGATGCCCTCAATAATCATTTCCTTTTTTAACCAGAACGCAACAAGAAAGCGAATGCATATTCAATTGATGAAATCGAGCATGACGAGAACGTCACACACTGGGATGATTATAACCTTGCGAGATTCCATATGACCGCTAAAAAACAATTATAAACAGATGAAATGTTGGTAATTGTAAACAAACAGTACTTGTAATTAACGTTATTCAGAATTAATAAAATTTGGATTAGCAATTCCTTAATATATTTACCGCACAGAAGGTCTTCATATAAATATGGCTTATGGCTAAGCTACTTTGGTTTATACTTTCTTTGCAAAATCTCCAAAAAAAATAAGTCAAGGCCTGTCCTGTGTACATTGGCACTTACACCTTCGGATATTCATCAAATTCAGCAAAATAAATGAAACGAATTCTAATCGTAGAAAATGAGGTAGAGTTAGCGGAAAATATGGAAGATATTCTTGAGCATTTGGGATATGAAACCGTCCATACTTTAAATAATTCAGGGGATGTCTTGGAATATTTGAAAAATGAAACCCCTGATTTAATCTTGATGGACATCATGTTGGATGGACCTGTAGACGGAATAGAATTAACTCGACAAATCAGAAAATCGATAGATATTCCCACTGTTTTTATCACTGCTTATTCCGACTTGGATTTCCTCGAACGGGTAGCGAATGTACCCAACGAAGGTTATATCCTTAAGCCTTTCTCAAAAGAGCGGCTAAGATCAAGTATTTTTTTGGCTTTCAAATCTTTCGAAGCTAAATCCAAAAACCCCAGAAAACATACCCTCCAAATCCGTGACAAAGGATACACGGTCTCTGTGCAGGAGGATGATATTTTGATTCTCAAAGCAGACGGTCTATACACTAAGGTACTTACAAAGGCCAAGCAATACATTATGCGGGATATTTTGAAAGATGTGGTAAGCCGCTTGCCGGGAGAGAGATTTGTGCGTGTACACAAATCTTACATAATAAACATTTCCCATGTCACTTCTATAAACTCAAAAGAACTTGTGATTGAAAACCATGTCATCCCCATCCGAAGAGGGTACTACCAAGAATTGAAAGGGATAATCATCGATCACAAGCAACGTTTACCTTGATGACCAACTAAATAGGATCCAGTTTACAGAAATTTAAGAATACTCTTGATTCCACTTTTTATAAGACACTCCTTTTTTAATGGGAACCAATTTTAAAGACTAAGGTTCTTTTTGCTTTTGCTTAAGCTTTAAATCCCAGTGACTTACCAGTTGCTGCAATTCTGCTTCTTTAAATATCATCCATACCTGCGTATGTCCAAAAAATTCAATAATCACTTGCGAACCTGAACTTCCATCACGGAGAAGGTATTTTTCGTCAATTTTTACCTGAAGAGGATGTAATTCCGGCCGCAATTGGCTTACCGTAGAAGTGAAACTTCTACCGTAGTCGTATTTTCTATTGAAAATTCCGGCAAGCTCTTTATTTATGTAAAATTCATAGTGGCTGACATTCACCTGATCCACTTTTGCGGCATATCTGTACACCTTCAGCTGCGAATCACCACAGTTCATTTTTACCTTGGTTCTCGGTGTCAGCTGTCCCTTCTTGGGCCATATTTTCGCCAGTACTTGTGAGGCATCCAGTTCTACCCTATTGCTTACAAAGCTATTCATCTCCTTTTTCAACACCAATTCTCTTAACATGGAAACCGGGCTAAAACGCACCATCTGTCCTACATAATAAAATGTGACAGCCTCCCCATCTATTAGTCTCAATGACCGCTTGTAACCGGTCAACATTTTTCTAAAGTAGTTAATCATAATTCTAATTATAAACTCATTAGTTATTTTACCCGGGAACGTTGCACTTTCACTTTTCTGGATTTCTTCTTACAAAAAAATAGCAATGATTTATTTATCACATACTTATGATTAAAAGATTCCGCTGAGGAACACATCTAATCCAGTATCAAAACAATCAAAATCCCAAGGAATTAACCCATGCGGAAAGATAAAATTGTAGTTTTTGGATGTGTTTGTAAATAAAGTGAGGGTCTTGACAGAAATTCATTAGCCAGCTGGCTGAAAAAGCTGACAACTAGATATTTCTATCAATTTGAAGCAGAAATTACTTATGTGGATTTTAATTCTTCCTTGATGGAAAATCAAGAAAGCACCCCAACATTCTTGCTACCCTAAACCAATTTGCGACAGTGAGAATTTCGGATTATTTGGTAAACTCTATCATTAAGGTCACTTCGGTCATCCGACCTCAGCCTGCCTCGCGATGGCGGGTCATCCCTGCTTATCTACGAGGCAGGGCGCCATTAAACCGAAGGAAACATCGCTACCGGTATCATTGCGGATAATCATATTCTCCAATTTTCAATACTCAAGGTGGCAAACTTGGACTTTACCGGAATGTTATTTCCAAACTGTGACCACTGTGAAAATCTCTGTGTTCATAGTGGTTTAAAAAAAAAGACTTTTATAAAAAAAATGCTCTATTAGAAGTTGTAATCAAAAAAATATGCGGTAAATTCAACTTATCAAACTGATTTTATACCCCCAAGTAACCTAGGTCGACACTCTTTTATTCTGAACTGATTGTTTTAACGAGTATAATTTTTTCGTAAAAACCCAAAGATTCAGCTTTAATCCGAGAATTGTAGGCCTATTTTATTATTCCATCAATCAGGTACAAACCGATCCTTGAAGAGATGAATAGCTGGGTTAGACTATTTTTTATGCCATTACATAATCAGATTAGGGCTAAAAAGTCCATAGTTCCCCCATTTACTGTATTGAAAAGCTTCCTAAACAACTGCTCGGCCACCCAATACAGGAATCTCAACGATAAGGCCAAAAAGATCATACACTCAAACCTATATTCCTAATGAAATCGAGCCTGCCTGAAGCACACAGCTATGATCCCGTACCTACGGGAACACACAACTTGTCCCGAACTTGCTTCGGGAGAGGGATGATTATTCGCCGTGCGAGATTCCATATGACCTTTGAAAATCAAATTATAAACAGATGAAAAAGAAGAAAATACTTGTTGTAGAAGACAATATGATCAACCGTCTAATGCTTCAGAGATATTTGGAAATTAACGGATATCATGTTCAGGCAGCCAGTAATGGCATAGATGCCATAGATCAAATCAAAGTCAACAATCTTCCTGATCTGATTGTAACAGATTTGGAAATGCCTTATATGAATGGCTATCAATTTCTAAAAATGCTAAGGGAAAACGAACCAACACGCCAGCTTCCTGTAATCGCAATCTCTTCCTTTGATTTAATTTCGGAGGATAAGTTGCATGGGCACTGTTTTGACCAATACCTTTATAAGCCATTTTCTCTGGAAAGTTTGCGCGACGAAATTCGGCACGTAATGGAAGACAAACTTAATAGTGTTCTAAGTGACTGAAAGCTAACTGCACTATTTCAACGGTAAGCATGCAGGTAAAGCTATGAGCCAAAACACCCCTAGCTCTTCTAGGGGATGTTAGTAGATATTATTTATAATCCCCACTTAATTACTACCTGTTACGTTATGTAGCGGCATTTGGCTCCTATAGTAATGCCAGCCTCTTATTCGGCCGTTTTCAATACAATACACATCTTATCTCCAATTGGTTTTTCTACAATGATTTAAAAGTTTTATTTCTACCAGAAGCGGTCTTTGCTTCATCTGGGAATACTATAGCTATAGCTGTACCTAGATTTTCTTTGCTTTTTAGTTCTATTTTCCCTCCCAACTTCAACACGAGTTCGTACACGATACTGAGTCCCAGACCAGTGCCTTTGACACTACTGGCATTGGATGATCTATAAAATGGGTCAAAAATAAACTTTTGTTCTGCTTTTGGCACTCCAATACCATAGTCCTGAACCTGTAGCGTAATCTTCCCTCCCTTTTGTTTTAACATAAGCTCAGGAATTTTTTCTCTTCCGACAGAATACTTGAAGGCATTCTCCACGATATTCTTGATAATATATGTAAGCCAGGTACGGTCGGATTTTATGGAAACAGGATGCGGGGGAAGATCCAGAAGAATACAGGGATTGTTTGCATCAAATGAAAAACTATCCTGTAAGGTTTCTAAAATTATTTCGATAAAATTGAGTTGACTCAAATTGACATTAAGTCTTCCATCCGAATTCTGCTCCATTAACAAAACATCAGAAACCATATGTGTAAGCCTGCTGAGCTGGGCACTGATTTTTTCGATGTGACGAAGGGACTTATTCTTGATATCCTGATCATCCAGCTGCCGAAGAATCATTTCCAGCAAATCAGTACTGCTGAAAATAGTGGCCAGGGGAGTTCTGAATTCATGTGAAGTCATGGCAATAAACCTGGATTTGAGCTGGTTGAGTTCCTTTTCTTTATCCAGTGTTTCTTTTAATTTGACCAAAATAGACTCTCTGTCTGTGACATCCCTTGATGTGGCCAAAAAAGAATACAGCTTTCCCTGTTCATTATAGAGCGGTTTCCAAATCATCTCTATCCGGATTGTCTTTCCGGACACCATGTGGTTGATAGGGATTACAAATTTCGGGTATTTCTCAAAGTCCGTTTGCGGCTCCAGACTGTAATTAACGTATTCGAAAAAATTCTTACCCAATAAAACTTTGGGCAAGAATCCGGTCACTCGCTCGACGGAAGGAGAAACATATAGTGTCTTCAACTCCAAATCGTGTAAGGAAACAATATCATCCACATTATCTGAAAGTATCTTGTAGAGATTTTCGGATTCCTGATGGAGACTTTCCGCCTTGATCCGCTGTTTGTTCTCATTGACTAAGCTTATAAGATTGGCATAGCTGGACATAAATGGCTGCAAGAAATCAATATCTTCCTGAGAGTACATTTTTTCTTTATTAGCCAGCCCTACCATGCCTATAAACCTTTCCCCTTTGTAAATAGGTATGCCCAGAAATCTCTTCAATATTGGATGTCCGGAAGGAAGATTGGCATGCGAGAGACGCCCCTCATCCAAGTGGTTTGATATCAATGATTTGCCAGACAATAACACCTTCCCGATTAAATTATCCAGCCCCCTGAATATGAACCCCTTCTCTGAATGCAGGTCTATAAAACGCTGTACATCCGGACTGCATTCAGTATTTCTTATTGCATTGGATCGAAGATAAGGCTTACCGGTATCGTCGTACAGTACCTCTCCAAGAAACCCATATTCGCTCTTTGTAAAAAAAATAAGGGTGGACAACAGCTTGGTATACGTTTCTCTTACCTCTACCTCCATGGAAAAACTAATCTGTGTCTGGTCCAATGCATGCAGTACTTCTTCAAGACGAATCCTTTCCAGTTCTGCCAACTTACGTTTATGGATATTGTACAGGATAATCGTCAGCACAAATCCCCCTTTGTAGGGAAGCTTCTGTGAGGACAGACTATACCAATTATCCCCATCTTCCTCATGGACAAGTACCTCCAAATTATCAATTTCAACCGCATTTTGAATATAACTTCTCACTGAAATGGATGGATCCGGATGGAATACATAATCATCAATATCGAAATCACTTCTGATAGAAGAACTGCTCTGGGAGATCATAGACAAAAAGAACTCATTGATATACAATACCTCCATTTTGTCAGGTGTGCACATGATTAAGGGAAACGGAAGGTTTTCGGAGATCGCTTTGAACCTTTCTTCGCTTTCTATCAACTCCAGTTCTTTTGTTTTGACTGTGGTGATATCTGAATAGCGACCATGCAAGCGAAAAGGCCTGCCCGAGGGATCATATTCCATCCATGCTTTATTTTCTACCCAAAGCGTTACCCCATGTCCATTTATTACTCTATATTCCAAATCGAGATTCCCCGAATTCCAAGATTCCCTAACACATTCTTCTACCTCTCTCCTGTCATCGGGATGAACAATTTCCAACCAATAAGAAGAATTATCAATGAATTTCTTCTGGCTTAATCCTAATCTGGAGATCTTCTCAGACATAATGCTGTAAGTCTTGGTTTTGGGATCCCTTATGTACAAAACATCCTCCACTGTATTGAAAAGCGATTTGAAGGCCGAGTGACTTTCTCTGAGTTTATCTACGCTCATCATATTCTGATGAATATCTAGAATAGTCCCAAATAATTCCCCTTCTTTTTCGACTAAGCGCTTAGCAGTGATTCGTACCCACCGCAACGCATTGGTAGAAGTAATTAGAGGTAGGTCTATTGATACCTCCTGTGTCACGGCATTGGCAAGGCCTTCGAGTTCCTTTACAAAATAATCCTTGTACGTGCGTTCAACAAACAAAAAAACAGATTGCCCAAGGGATTCTCTACTGTCATAACCGGACAATCTCTCCCATCCTCCATTCAATGAAATCAGATTAAAGCTGTAATCAAGGGTAAACACAACATCGCGAATGTTCTCAATGATCCGCTGATAATTTTTCTTACATTCCAGATAATTTCTCCGGTTTTCCACCCCATATATTACCGAACCCAAACTCCCTGCAAAATTTTTCAATAGTGCTATAGAACTAGGTGTAAATACAGGAAAGCCGCCGTCTTCAAGTCCCAATATTCCCCAGAGTTCATTGAACGAGTAAATTGGGATGAGCAGGCAAGAATTCGCTTGATTGATTTTCGGGATTTCAGGTATTATTCCGTTGTCAGAATCCACTGACGGAAAATGAATATAGCCCTCACCAAGGATCTTATCCATAGCCTCACTATTTTCCCAAACCTGAGGCTTTGATCCATTCTTATTTAAATAGCAAGACTCCCCATTCTTAGACCATTCAAATTCATAGGACATCTGTCTGCCCGAGTGAAGATTCCTGATTATAAAAGCACAATCCAACCCACATTGCTGCCCGAGCTCCCTGAGAACTCCCTGCAAAGCTTCCTGTAAGTTATTGGATTCATGAAGAAGGGTAAAAGCTCTACTGGTAGCAGAAATAACAGCATCCGAATCAACCATATAAAAACAAGATTATTAATGACTTAAAAAACAACAACCTTACAACAGCTTACGAAGAATTCACATTTTATTCCAAGGTAGTTTATTCGTGATAATTTAGTTTGCTAATTAGCTGCTTTCCTAGCGATAATACAGATTATCCTGCCGATTTGCATCGATAAAGATTCATGAGGCAGCATGCAGAGGAGCGCTCGCAGGTTAGCGGATTTTCAATTACCCAGACTAATCTGCCTCTCTAGCCTCCAAACAAAAACATCATTTATTCCCCTTTTGGTTTGCCTTAAAATTAAGTGAAGCTGAACGTAACACAATATACGTTGAGATCTATAGCAAAAGACCATTAAGGAGTGGATGCCTCGGAAGAGCCTTTTGGTAGCTAGTCACTAAAGTTTAGGCAATCACATTATACAATGACAAAAATATCAGACGATCTATTGCATAATCAACAATAAATCACGATCTTTATTGCGCCCAAAGTAATTTATTGACGATATTTTTTACGAACAGAGATTCAAAGCTTATGACAACAAATTATTTACTCCAAAAATTTGGGCCTAGCGAATTATACGTAGAGTCCAACGATCTATTCAATGAACAGAATGAATCAATTGTATCAGAAGAGATGCATTGGATAAATCTAACCTTTAAAAGGTTTCTCGATTTATTTTGTTCAATTGGTTTCATGCTGGTGATTGGCTGGTGGTTGTTTCCAATAATTGCTCTCTTGATCAAATTGGATTCCCCAGGCCCTGTATTTTTTAAGCAGGAAAGAGAAGGCATCTACAATTCCAGGTTCAATTGCTACAAATTCAGGTCCATGGTGGTCAACGATGAAGCCCATGTTAAGATGGCTACCAAAAATGACCCAAGGATAACCAGAGTTGGAAGGATTCTTAGAAAGACGAGTTTGGACGAACTACCTCAGATTCTTAATGTGATTTATGGTAATATGTCCATAGTAGGTCCCCGACCACATATTTTGGTGCAAAATGATGCTCATTCCCAAGAAATCGAGGGGTTCAAAAATAGACATCTGGTAAAGCCGGGAATCACAGGACTTGCACAAGCTAGAGGCTATAGAGGAGAAACTAATGCTTCAAATTCCATCTATTTTCGCTACAAACTGGATATGTACTATATCAAAACCTGGAACCCGAAATTGGATATTAAGATCATAGCAATGACAGCCAAATCGATTATCACAGGGCATGAAAATGCTTTTTGAGCAATAATCTATTCTATAAAACAAGAAAGGGAGGCAGAGGCTTCCCTTTCTTGTTTATAGGCAAGAAGCATCAGAAAAAGAGGCTATCGCGCTTCCCCACCTTTTTTTGACGGGGTACTTCCACTACCCCCATATCTTCCTTCTCGCTATTTCGTCTTCCGCCGACCCGTAATTGGAGTAGGATCAGAGTCCGATTTTAAGCACTACAATTACTCTCTGTCCTACTATAGAAAATGGCACCCTTTCAAGATTAGATTTTGATTCTTACATTGAAAAACAATGAAATAGAAATTGCTGAAATTAGTCCGGTAGAAACTCCACCCCAAAATCTCTTTCTCCCGATATTTTGTATAGATATTCTTTCTTTTCTAAACCGAATATTTGTCATTTAACACTATCAAATATTCGAATCAATATGGATTTTCCAATTTCCGTCAGATTGTCTTTGCCAGACAAGGATATATTTCCCATTATAACTTCCACTGCATTGTCCGATTTCATAGGCAACATTCGCATTTACCACTTCCAATTTCATTGGCTGTAAGTTTAAAGTATAATTATTATTCATATAATCATATTCCTTAATCAAATTCTCCAGTCCTTTTACTATTGGCTTGTGATTGAAATAAATGGTATTGGGACTATAGAGCTGTTTAACTAGATTTTCAGAGTTATTAGCGTTACAAAGGTCAATCCATAATTTTCTTCTGTCAGCTATCGCATTTGTATCAACTTTCACCGCTTCTGGACCACTTCTTTCAGTAAATTCAAATTCTCTGATTGCCTGTCCATTTTCTAATCTCCAAATTACAATCTGTACGTATTCTTTCAGACCCTCGGTTTCATATCTGATTAATTCATAATTAATGCGTTTGTCTTTGCTAGCCTCCACATTAAATAATGATTCAATTGAGGTAATTTTCTCCCTTTCAATTTCGTAATATTTAGCTATCTGTAATGAACTTTCAATTATGCCATCTTCAGAAACAATCTTAATGGCATTAGAAGCGTAATTCTTTTCTATAGTGTGAATGTCACTGTTGTTTATGGCATTGGCCCAATCAACAATATAATCAGGAACCTTTTTAGTCCGAACTATTTCCGTTTTAGAATTAGATACATTTTCTCCTTTATTCGGCTGTTGCTTGCATCCTATAATGAATAAGATGACAAAAGGGAGTATTACAGTTTTCAAATTCAACGGTCGGTAACTTCTTTCTCTGTCACATTGTCCTCCCCGCTTTTCAATTTGTGGGACTTCTGATCATACTGACCTTCGAGTTCGTCAATAGTGGATTTATGCCACATTTTCACTCCCGTAAAATAGGATGCCCTTCCGATCATATGCGCACCTACCGGAGCCGTGAGCAGCATAAAAACAATGATTGCGATTACCCTGGCAAGAATAGCAATGTCTGAAAAGTAAATCCCCGCAGCCAATAAAATCAAGCCTATCCCCAGCGTCGCGGCCTTGGTAGTAACAGAGATTCGAAGGTACAGGTCAGGCATTTTGACGATTCCAACGGCTGCCAACAAGATGAAAAGTGCTCCCAGTGAGCTGAGTACGATTACTATGATTTCAGTCATTTCTTTTCCGTTTTTCTAAATAATAGGCAAATGCCACCGTCCCCAGGAAAGCAATCAAAGCCATGATCATGGCTATATCGAGAAACGCAGGCTGATTGGTAGTCACACTGTATACCGCTATAATCCCTATGCCGGTGGTCAGCAGCAAGTCAAGTGCTATAACCCGGTCAGGGAGTGTCGGTCCCATCAAAAATCTGATGAAAATAATAAAGATCGATATAGCCAATACAGGCAGGATAATAAAATATAAATAGTCGTAAACGCTCATCTGGTTATCTCTAGTAATCGTTTTTCAAAACCGTTTTTGATACCCGTCACAAAACCCTCTCTGTCCTTCACATACATGGCATGTACATACAGCACTTTTCTGTCATCCGAGACATCCAGACTCAACGTGCCCGGTGTAAGAGAAATAAGATTAGCCAACAAAGTGATTTCCAGATCAGTACGGGCATCCAGTGGAATCTTCACTATCCCGGGTTTCATGTAATGCTTGGGCGTGACTACGTCATAAGCCACCTCTATATTGGCTTTGACCAGTTCATACAGAAAAAACAACACAAAACTGATCAACTTGGGAATCCTGTTGAAATACTTGTTGTCCCTCCTGTCAGTGGCTGTGATCCACAACAAGAAAAAGCTCACGGCAAAGCCGAAAACGAAATTTTCAAAAGTGAACGCACCGGTGATTGCTATCCACACCAACGAAAGAAGAAGATTGCTCAGAAATTTGGTCTTGATCATGGTGTGATTGATTTTGATCCCAACACTGCCTCTATGTAGGCTGTAGGCTCCATTAGTTCAGCAGCGATTTGCTTGCTCAGCAAAATGATATGTTCTGCCCCAAATCCAATATACAAGGATACTCCGGCCAATAAGACAATCGGAATTACCATGGCACGTTGCTTGAATGGCTTCAGTTCTCTGTAATACTTTACGTTCATCTTCTTGGGAAGATCAACAGCGTCTTTCCAGAAAACTTCTGTCCAAATTTTCCCCGCCACCCAAAGTGTCAAAAAACTCCCCAGCAGAATAAAACCTATCAGGATAATCTGCCCCTCGGCGTATCCGCTTTGAATCAGAAAGAGCTTCCCCCAAAATCCGGAAAGCGGAGGAATACCCACCAGTGAAAATAAAGGAATAGCCATCAAGAGGGAAAACACCGGATATTTTTTATACAGGCCACCGAGTTTCATGATGTTCAGCGTTCCCTTGAGTTTGAAGATTAAGCCCGATACGAGGAAAAGATTGGTCTTGACTATAATATCATGTATAAGATAGAATATTACCCCTACGATGGCAAGTTCGGTATATATCCCCAATCCTGCGATCATAAAACCAATATGGCACACGATCAAATAGGAGAAGATTTTTCGCAGATTCACCTGTAATATAGCTCCCAGCCCACCTGACAAAATGGTCAATGCCGCGATGATTACCAGCAATGTACCCAAGAACTCGTCCGGTATAAAGATCAGAGTAAAGATTCTCAGCAGAGCATAAACGCCTACTTTGGTCAATAGACCGCCGAAAATCGCTGATATCGCCGGTGGCGGGGTATGGTAGGAAGCAGGAAGCCAGAAGTAAAGTGGGAAAATAGCTGACTTGATGCCAAAACCTACCAAGAATAAAATTGCCACTACATTGACCAGCCCTCTGTTTTCTATCTGCGCCACCTGCCCGGAAAGATCCGCCATATTCAAACTACCGGCCATCCCATAGAGAATCGCAATAGCAGTAAGGAAAATCGCCGAAGCCAGCAAGTTCATTGTCACATATTTGATAGCTCCTTCGATTTGAGCCTTCTCCCCTCCTATCGTAATCAAAACAAATGAAGCAATGATGATAATCTCAAACCATACATATAGGTTAAAAATGTCTCCTGTAAGAAAAGCTCCGTTCAGCCCCATCAAGAGAAAATTAAGTATGGGAAAATATCCAAATTTCAGACGGGCATTTCGGATAGCACCCGTGGAAAAGACCGTCACAGCCATACCGGAAATGGCCGTCAACAATACCATGGTGGCACTAAAGGCATCAGCCACAAAAGTAATTCCGAAGGGCGCCTGCCATTCCCCCGCCTGCATGGTAAGTATTCCGTGCTGAAGGACTTCCCGGAGCAGCCATCCTGCGATGCCAACGGAGATAAGGCTACATATAATCGAAATTAATCGTTGCGTATTTACCCTAAACCAGAAAAACATCAGCAGGATCGCTGAGAAAAGCTGGAATATTACAGGTAAAACTATGTAAGGGTTATTCATAAACTTCGTCAGTAGTATTCAATTCATCCAAATCATCTGTCTTGGTGATTTTGTAGGCACGCTTGACCAATATGATGGCAAAGGATTGCAGTCCGAAGCTGATCACAATGGCTGTCAGTATCAATGCCTGAGGGACAGGGTCTGCATAGACTTCGGTCAGCATCTTGGAGGCGGAATCGATAATCGGTGGCTTCCCTTTGACAATCCTTCCCAATAAAAAAATAAGCATGTTGGCACCATTACCAAGTAGAATCAGCCCTATAATCAGCTTGACCATACTCCTCCTCAGCATCATGTAAATTCCCGATGCGTACAGCAAACCTATCAAAATAACGAGTAGTAATTCCATATTAAATAGTTTCCGAAATGGTGAAAATAATAGTCAGTGTCACCCCGATGACCACGAGGTAAACTCCTGTATCAAAAAATAAGGCAGTGCCTATCATTCCTATCACCGGCAGAGGCTCATCAAACCAAAGGCCGGTCATAAAGCTCTCTCCGATTAAAAGAGGGACCATTCCACTCAGCAGGGCAATGCTCAGACCTATTGGCATCAGAAACCCCGGGTGAAACTTAATCAAACTTTTGGTTGTCTCCAGACCATTGGCAAAGGAATGGATGACAAATGCAATGGAGGCAATCAGCCCGCCTACAAATCCACCTCCCGGAAGATAATGTCCTCGCAACAGGATAAATACCGAAAATAAAACCAACAGCGGTAAGAGATAAGTGGATGCGGATTTGAAAATGATCGATTTCATGTGTTTATAATTGTTTTCTATTGGCCACATGGAATCTCGCATGCAGGATAATCATTCCAGTGTGTGTCGCTTGCGTCATACTCGATTTCATACTATTCTTTTTCTATGCTTTTAAGCCTCAACTTCAACAAACTAAATACGCCTATAGCGGCAATAACCAGCACGGTGATTTCCACCATGGTATCAAACCCTCTAAAATCCACCAGAATCACATTGACTACATTTTTCCCTTTGGCCAACAGGTAGGAGCTTTCGGCGTAGAAGATGGAAGTTTCCCTATTAAGCGGTTCTGACAATACCTCAAGGGTAAGCACCGCTATCAGCGTACCGAAAAATATGGACAGCACCCCATCTCTGAGACGAATACTTTTGCTGGAGAAGGTATTGTATCTCGGTAGATTATAAATCACCAAAACAAATAAGATCACTGTCAAGGTATCTATGGAAAACTGTGTCATTGCCAGATCCGGAGCTGAATAAAACAAGAAAATCAGACAGATAGAATAGCCGATCACACCGAGCGATGCCACTGCCACGAGGCGGGATCTGGAGAAAACAGTAAAAATGATAGAGACAAACATAATGATCACCACTATAACTTCGTAAATCGTCAGTTCTGTGAGCTTGGAAGCGTCTATAACTAGGCTGACTCCCTGATAAAGCCTAAGGCCTAGTAGGATGGTTAGAAAAGCCAGAATGGTGATCACGTAATTTCTCAAGTAGCCGTTTTGAAAAAAACCGGTCCACAAACCGGCAAACTTGGTGAAAAGCCTACCTAATAAAGCGGCAATAGACTGAGGACTTAGCCATTCAAACTTCAGTGTGGTCCCAAACAGTCGCTCAGACGGTTTCAACTGCAAGTAGAGCACCACACCTAGGGTAAGCGTCAGGACGCTCAGTCCTAAAATTAGGTTGAAGCCGTGCCAAAGCTGAATATGCTGCTGGACAGCATTCCCAGACATGCTGCTATAAACGGGCTGGATTAACGTTTGATCGATCAGCCCCGGAAACAGCCCAAAAAGCAATCCCAACCCTGCAAGGATCAAAGGAGGCACCCACATCGTGGGATGAGGGAGATGGGCCTTTTCAAACCGGGCAGGAAGACTGCCTGCAAATGGCTTAAATCCGGCCAGTAATCCCGCACAAAGGAGGCAGATATTCGTCAATATGGCTGCAGTCGTAAGCACGTATGCCCAATCACCAAAATGAAGTGTGGCCTCATAAATCAAATCTTTGCCGATAAAGCCCAGAAAAGGCGGGGTCCCCGCATTGGCAAGTGCCGCCAATCCCGCAGCGATGGCTACCGGCATCATTACTTTTCGCAATCCACCCAAAGCTGTCACATCCCGCGTACCGGTCTCATGGTCCACGATGCCTGTTACCAAAAAGAGGGTGGCTTTATACAAGGCATGAACCAGTATAAATACCGACGCTGCCAAGAGCGCTTCCTCAGTGCCGAGGCCAATCAGGAAAACCAATATACCCAATGCAGCTATGGTGGAGTATGCCAAAATACCCTTCATATCGATTCGCAAAACAGAATGAAGGGCCGCATATACCATGGTCACTGCTCCCACAATAATCAAAGTCGTATTCCACCAGGGAGTACTGCCCAACAGTGGTGTAAATCTCGCCAGCAAATAAATCCCTGCCTTGACCATGGTCGCTGAATGGAGGTAGGTACTTACCGGTGTAGGTGCCTTCATCGCACCCGGAAGCCAGAAGTGAAAAGGGAATTGGGCAGATTTGGTAAATGCCCCCAAGAACAGTAAGCCAATAATCCACCCATAGCTACTATGCTCAAGGATAAGACTGCGCTGTGAAAGCAACTCCTGAAAAGAATAGGAACCACCTACCGCTCCCAATAAAATCATGCCTACCAATAGAAATAAGCCCCCCATTCCCGTAATACTTAGCGCCAATAGCGCTGATTTTCTGGATTTGGGATCTTCATTATTGAACCCGATCAGGAAGAATGAACTGATACTGGTCAGTTCCCAAAAAATAAACAGGGTAATAATATTGTCAGAAAGTACAAGCCCCAGCATTGAAGCCATAAACATGCTGAGATATCCGTAAAATCTATCGAGGTAAACATGGCCTTTGAGGTAGCTGACCGTGTAGAAAAACACCAACGCACCGATCCCAGTAATCATCAAAGCAAATAGCAGGGATAATCCATCCAAGTGGAAAGCCAGATTAATCCCTATGCTGGGAACCCATTGATAAATTAAGTCGACCGTATCCCCATTGCTGATCTGTGGGAGGTAGCCAAGAAAGTACACAAATAGAAGCAACGGCAAAAAAGGCATCAAAATGGCCCCTTTGCCTTTGACCAATTTGCTAAGAAAGGGAATCATCGCTGCTATGATAAATCCCGAAAGTATGGCTAGAATCATGTGTTTCCCAAGTGTTTTTGGCAGTTAAAATTCTAAATTACAAAAAAGAAAGTTTAAGGCTTTTGTTGGATTATTGGAGAATGGTTTAATAGTAGTAAAAGCGCTAAAATATTTATGTGATTATCTACAATGTTGCTAGTGCTTAGCCGGACCAAAGACCTCTCTATGACCTTTAGTAGAGGGTACACGTTTGGTATTCCCATTTTGGTTTCAGTATCCAAAAGTGTTTGATGATTTACGGATTTATGCCCGGAAGACGGCAAAAGTCAGCAGACAGTTCTCTAGTAAAAGATAACGGAACACGATTGGCATGAGGTGGATTGGGAGGCTTGACCTCCATTGCCTTATAATAATTAGCACCGGAAGCGATGAGGTCCGGTGCAGGAAAACGGGCAAGAAATCCAATTGTAAGACACCGGTAATCAGTCATAATGAGCAACTTGAGAGCATGGCATTACTGCGGGTAATCAGAGGTCTACTCAACTAAGGGTCATAGGAAAAAAAATAGTGAACGTTGTGCCTTTTCCGGACTTACTTTTCACGCTAATCGACCCTTTGTGATTTTCAACAATCTTCTTACAAAGAGCAAGTCCAATTCCTGTTCCTTCAAATTCTTTCGAAAGCCGCTTGAATGGTTGAAAAGCCTGCTCGGCATATTCCTGTTCAAAACCAATCCCATTATCTGTTATGGAAATAAGATAACCTACCTGTCTCGAAGAAGAACCATCCCCATCAAAGTAGGAAGATTCAAGGGTGATTTGAGGCTCTCCGTAATTAAATTTTATGGCATTGCTAATCAGATTACTAAATAATTGATAAAGCTGAATAGGGATCCCTTTGATAACAGGCAAGTCAGACAACTCAATTTTCACCTGTTTTTCAGCTATCAGCATCTCATATTCCAATAATACATTCTTTACTGTAAAATTCAGGTCAACATCAGTAAAGACTAAAGAGTCATGTGAAATTCTGGAGAAATCAAGGACATCCTTTATAAGCTGGATCATCTTCTCGGCACTGGTATCTATCTTCTCTAAATACCATTCCAGATTTTCTCTGTTGTCAATTTCCAGTCGGGCAAGATCGACAAACGCCCGTATCTTCCTTATAGGCTCTTGAAGGTCATGAGAGGCAACATAAGCAAATTCTTTTAACTGCTTATTTTGCATTTCAATACTTATGGCATCCCGTTCTTTTTGCTCTTCTGCGAGCTTACGCTCAGTAAGGTCCCTGGTTACTTTGGTGAACCCAATCACCTGATCAGCTTCGTCATGCAGGGCCGTAATTACTATATTTCCCCAAAATGCACTTCCATCCTTACGTACCCGCCAACCTTCATGTGTAGCTCTTCCATTTACCTTAGCTTCTTCGATCAGCCTCAATGGAAGCCCCTCTTCCCGGTCTTGCATAAGATAGAATACACTGAAATTTTTACCTAAAATTTCTCTTTCGGAATATCCTTTTATTTTTTCAGCGCCTTTGTTCCAATTTTGGACGTTCCCATCAGCGTCTAATAATATTATGGCGTAATCCTGTACTTCTTCAATCATCCGCTGAAAGCGGTACTCTATAGGGAAGGTGTGGGCAACGGGATTGTCTTTCATAGGGTGTAAGAATTCAGTACAAAAGGAAGAGTATTTCCTGAAACCAACTTAGTAATAGTCTCTGCCAAAATATCCAATTTATAAACTTTTATGAAAAAATGTGAAGCTCCCATTTTTTTTGAGTCTTCAATATCAGCTTGGTAAGATGAAGTAGAATAAACAATTATAGGAATTTCGAGGTATCCCGGTAGTTGTCTAATCCGGACAAGGCACTCCTTTCCTGAAAGAATAGGCATGTTCAAATCTAAAAAAATAAAATCAGGTGTATAAAGCGGATTCGAGAGCAACCTAAGGCCACTCATTCCATCAGAAGCATAGGAAAACTCAATTGGAAACGGGACTTTTTTCAACGCAATCTCAAAGAATTCCTTCTCATCCGGATCATCGTCTATTAAAAGAAAGTTAAGGCCGGCCATATCGGTTTTTTTCTATTTTAACGTGAATTCGGGATAGTTTTTCCGAGAAATTCAACAGGAAAAACGGAGGCTTTCACACATATAAAACTATTGAAATTCAATAGTTTAACACCAAAATCAACCCGTTACACTTAAGGATAAAATTATCGAATTTTTTGTTTCTATTGACGATTTTGAATCTAAAACCCAAAACACCTCCCAACCCACTCAACTGATAAATTAAGAATAAAAACTACCTCCCTGTCTAATCTTGGAATAATGAGTATTCCGGTACTCTTCTATTTCGATCCGTTTTCAAACTTCAAAAATCATTATAATCACTACATCCGGGCTCATAGTACAGCTCCCAGCTCCTCCCGCAGTCGAAGGGTCCATCAGCATAAGGCTTTTGAAGGGATCGCCCGATGGGGACAAATAATTAATTACTATCCAATCCCTCATTATTCGAATATAAGGGATTTTCTCCAATCTTGGCAGGGTGGAAAAACACTTAAACTTAAAATGGAGATCATCCCATTTGAAATTTTTAGACCGTATACTTAGTTGCGGAACTGCACATAATCCCATCTCTTTACGTAAAAACAGCTTCACTCTCTACCAATTAGATCTCTACTGCCATATCATATCGTGAATGTGCCAATGTCTTTACCTGCCTCTGCAGGATGTATGGTTGCATTCAGTCGGTGGCAAACTCAAGAATTTCGCAAAGGAGACAATTAATAGGTCAGCTATTTATTTATTTTTTTGTTTGACTGAATTTATAGTTTTCTATTTCCTCTTTCGTTTGTAATGCAGTTGGGTAAGACCTGTATCAAATGTTTTTGCTTTTACGAGATTCAGTTGTTGTTCAGGTCTTCCGTCTTTGAAAAGTCTTATTCCGTCACCCACCAATACAGGCACAATCGAAATGATAAATTCGTCAATCAGGTCACTTTCCAACAATTCATTCACTATTTCTGCACCGCCGTCACAAAAGATATTTTTCCCATTTTCACTTTTTAGTTGCTGCACCAGTTCAGTTGGGCTTCCGTTATAGAACTTTGTTTTGCCGACATCCGGTCTTTTTGTTTTGGTAATGACGTACACATTTCTTTCCCCATTATCGTAATGGGAAGTGTCAATTTCCCTAAGTACCCAATCGTAGGTTTTTCTACCAAGAATGATTGTATCAATAGTGGCAGTAAATTCAGAATACCCATAATCCTCCCCTTCTTTTTCGACTAACTTGAGAAAACCAAGGTCATCATTTGGCTTCGCAATGTAACCGTCCAAACTGGTAGCTATGAAAAGTGATAATTTTCGCATTGTCCTTTTTTTATATGTTTATCATCCCAAAATTAGCCGATGATTTACTATAGACAGCTTATAAAAGCATCAAAAGGTGACATTGTCTGTCAAGCTGAGTGGTCTGTGGGCACAGACCATGATCGCGGAGCTCTCCTGCTTTTCTTCTATTTCTCAAAGGCTACTCAAAAGACTTCACTAGTGTAAACTCAACCTTCCTGCTGAAACTAAGCCTGGAAAAAGCTACTGCTGAACACCAATTTCCTTCTGACTTCCAAGGGGATGCATTTGTTGCTTTCAGAGGTTCCTGGAACAGGAGCTCCCCGAATGGATATATGATTAGTAGAATCAGGTTTGAAAATGGGCAACCGACCGCATTCGAGGATTTCATGGCAGGGAGCTTAGTGGATTGTGATAGATCTCACTTTGGCAGACCGGTAGGTTTAACTCTCACTTTATCCGGAGACTTGTTGCTTTCCGATGACACTAACGGCGTTATTTACATCGTAAGATATCAATAGAGATTAAGCTAAGACATGTCCCAATTCTTCCAAGCATTCATTGCAGGCTCCGGCACATCTATCACATTCAACTAGGTCATGCTTTTCACATTCTGACGCACAGTTTTTGCATGCTTCTACACAAGCCAGCATCATTTTGCCGCGATCTAATCTTGCGGATTCACAAGCATCAATGCATTCTGCACAGGCTTCGATACAGAGTTGGGCAAGTTCCTCGCATTTCTCCAATCCAGCAATTTCTTTGTCTTTAATGGATGCTATTAGGTATTGGCATTCCTTAATGCACTGCCCAAGTGCCTCAGAACAATCACTTTTAAGAGGTATCAAGCTTGTCATTATAATCAGGGTTTATTTCATTTTATAAACCAAAAAACCAGCCATGTCAACAAATCCCATGAAACTGACCCTCGGTGACTGCACTAAAGTATACCATCCAACTATAAAAACCAGCTTAACAGGATGCTAAAGGCAGCAGTAGATTTTTCCACACCAAACCTTCCATATATACTCACCACAAGTACACATATTTATAGTGGGAGATATCTTCTCAACCCGTTGAATCCACGCAACAAGTTGAATTTTGAAATGGGGTGTCTCCTCTAAAACTTAGTGGAAAATCGTCCTAATTGCCCACCTTTTCTCTAAGCTGCCCCTGAGGTTTTTTCTCCATATCGACCTTGAGTTTCATTCCATTTTCATTGCGCAGATAAAGAGTGCGGGTAGGGAATGCAATGGATATTCCCATTTCACCAAACTTCTGAAAAATCTGAAAGTTGAATTCCTGCTGTATCCCCATTCCGGCTATGATTGCGGAGACATCATATCCGAAATTACTAAGCATAAAAATCAACCCGATCATCCAGATTATCCCATTGATAATCAATATAACTCCTCCCATCTGCTTCACCTTTTCTTCCACCTTCCTGCCTTCTAATGTATGACTGCAGCAACATGCGGATAACACCTGAAATTAGCACGATAGAGTAATAGGTCAGGATAACCACATACACTACCTCCATAATGGCAGTCATCCTTTCAGGCCAAACGAGAGTTTTCAGACCCGCATAAATAACGGTAAAATAGACCATAGGCACCACATAAAGCCCTATGCTCTCGACTATAAAATCATCAATTGTAGTTTTGGTTTTTGAAACCGCGTGGCTAATGCGCTTCAATAGTACATTCTTGAAGATCTTAACCAGCGCTAGCCCTAAGATAATTCCTCCAAGCATAATTAAATATTCCTGTACTGAATTTTCCCAATATTCAGAATTAAGTAATTCTTCCATAACAGTAGTTTAATACTTTGACTTTTAATAAATTATGCCACAAAAAGCGCTAATGATCTACCGGGTTCTCTGCCTAGAATGCGTGCAACTGAGTAGCCCATTTAGAATATTAAATGTGTGGCATGTTCATTCACCATGGTTTCGGCAAATTGGACCACTGACTCAGAAACCGCTTTGGGTTGTGCCAGTTCTCCCATCTTGATTTCGGCCCAGATTGGAATAAGACGCTCCTACCGCAAATGTCTTGTCCTGTTCATTATCATCATCTATCCGAGTGTCTTTATTTCCCTCTCCACATGCAGCAGACAAGAAAAAAACTATAAGCATGTAGTAATATTTACCATGTCTGCCGGGTCTTTGTTTGTGCGCGCTCATAATTTGGTTGTTTGGTTACTGTATGTTTAAAATTCAACTATACAGTCTCTATTTCGCCAAAACTATTCCGGTCAAAAAACATGGGCATACCCATGCGCAATACATACTTTAGGATAAAGGGGATATTATTGGCCGGTAATGAGTAACAAATAAGTCACACTTTCAAACTGAATAACCCCAGTCCTATCTATCCCCACAAGGTTTATACAGTGTTCAATACGATTTTTTTCCAATTTAAGAGATAATCTAAAAATAGGGTTTCCAAGTATAGTCACACTGCTTGGGGTAGACATTGGGTTGGCTATAGGGAATAAGCTTGAGACATACTTGATTTCATAGTTACAATTTATTCCCTTGGCAACTGAGTTGCTTAGATAAAATGGACTGCCGGCCATACCGCAGTATCAATTCTATATTTTTCTTTAACCACTACACCTATGAAAAACACGGAAACACAACATCTTGATGGGAAGCAAATGATTGCCGGACTCCAACCGGAAGAGCAGTTAATTCAACAGCTGCGCGGAATATACTGGGCAGAAAACAAACTGTTTGGAACCATCCCAAAATTCCAGGACAGTATTCACTCCCAAGAACTCGCAGCAACATTTGACAGGCAGCGAAAATCCACGTTTCGTCACATCACCCGTCTGGAAAAGGCCTTTGGATACCTGAACCAGAAAGCCACGGGCAAAAAATGTGATGAAATACAGAACTGGCTGGATCAGGCTGAAGATCTGCTGAATAAACAGAAACTGGATCCCGAACATAAGCAGGATCGGCTGCTACATTTGATGCAGCAAATAGATCAGTATGAAATGAAAACCTATGGAGATCTCATCTCTCTTGCAGACGCTCTGGGAAGAATACACTGCAAGGCAATTTTTGAAGATAACATGAATGAAACCGTACAAACGCCCCCATAATAAAAGTCTTACCCCAACGCGGTAAGTTCATCCGGACATTTTTGCCCCTCGAGCATCGGGCAACAAATTAAATCATCAAAAACATGACATCCATTACCAATGTGTTTTCCAAGAGTTTTCTCCATGAGTTATTTTGGTTAGAATATGTTCCGTTTACGTATCCAGCGATATCCGAAACCGGATAGTTTTATTTCCCCTGACTTCGGGTCAAATTGTTCATATTTTTCATCCCCAAATACATCCAGCATCTTATCCGACCCGGTAAATTGCAGGGACACCGTGATCTCTTTATCGGAAAAATTGTGAAGAATTAGCGCTACCCGATTTTTGTAATGAAAGCTCAAAGCAAGTACGCTTGGGTTATTTACCTTTTCGATCTCCCATTTTCCATATCCGATTTCGACCATCTCCTTTCTGAAACTGATACATCTCCCCATCCAGTTTAGCATGGATTCGGGGTTGCGGTGCTGATCCGTTACGTTTAGCTTCTTATAGCCAAAGTCTCCTTCTGATAAAACCGCCTTCACCAATTGAGCTTCGGAGGCCTCAGAAAACCCGCCATTTTTTCCGTTATCCCACTGCATGGGGGTACGCACGCTTTCCCGTCCTTTTAACGCCAGATTTTCTCCCATTCCCAGCTCCTGTCCATAGCGGATCACCGGTGTTCCCGGCAGAGATAAAAGCAGACTATACGCCATCTCCAGTTTTTTTCTATCGTTGCTGAGCATAGGAGCAAGACGCCTTCTAATACCGTGGTCAAAAATCCTCATTCTTTCCTCCGGTGCAAATACGCTGAACACTTCCTCCTTTTCCTTTTCGCTAAGCTGGCTTAAATTCAGCTCGTCATGGTTGCGGAGGAAGTTGGCCATCTGCTCCCTCTCGCCTAGTTTGGGCAGTTTCCTCAGTGCTTTCCTAATAGGGATCGCCTTTCCACGGGCCAAAGCCAGAAAAATCGAATTATTGAGAAAAAAATCAAATAGCATGTGCATTTTATCCTGATTCCCAAAAAACTTCCCATATTCCTTTGGGTCTACATCCACTTCTGCCAACAGAACCGCGTCTCGGTTATGGATTTCTGTAAACTCCCTGAAATCCCGTAGAATCTGCAAAGGATCCCCCTTAAATTTCTCACTTCCTTTTTCCCTGAACATGTGTGGAGTGGCATCTATTCTGAATCCGGATATTCCCAGCTTGAGCCAAAAATGCATCACTCGGATGATCTCGTCCCTCACGTCAGGATTTGAAATGTTGAGATCAGGCTGGTGAGGGAAAAAAGTATGGTAATACCACTTCTTCGCAGACCTGTCATATTCCCAGTTGGAATGGTCTTGTAGTTCTTCCAGCACGGCATGCTCCCCATCGTCTTCCGGTTTGTGGTCCGACCAGATGTAATAATCCCTGTATTTTGATTCCCTGCTTTTTCTGGCCTGCTGAAACCAAGGATGCTCTTTGGAGGTATGATTGACCACCAGATCTATTATAATCCTGATTCCGACTTCATCAGCAGCATCTACCAGCGCCGCAAAATGGCCGAGGTCTCCAAGTCTTTTATCAACTTCATAATAGTCACTAACATCATATCCGTCATCCTTATTGGGAGAGTCATAAAAGGGCTGAAGCCATACACAATCTACTCCCAGCCCGGCAAGGTAATGGAGTCGCTCAATCAGACCCGGAAAATCTCCTACTCCGTCTCCGTTGGAATCCCTAAAAAGCTCCACATCCAGAGAGTAAATCACCGCATTTTTATACCAGAGTTTATTCATTTTCCTTCAGATCAGGGAGGACTTCTTTTCCGAAAAAGGATATAAAATCTTCCTGCCATTTATTTACATTGTGAATAATGATTTTACTAAAACCCAGACCCGCATACTCCCTGATTGCCTCCGTAAATCTGCCTGCATCACTTCCTATCAGCACGTGCTTAGCCATATCTTCCTTTCGGACGCTTTGACCGAGTTCATCAAACTGGGCCGGTGTATTCAATTCTGCGAGCAGGCTGCTCGGAAAAATGTTGTTTCTCCATTGATCCCAAGCTCCCTCCAGCGCTTTCTCCTCATTTTCAGCGTAGGACACCTGCATTTTCAGCACAAGGGGCTTCCCTTCTCCCCCATTTTGAGTGAATGCCTTCACCAGTTTTTTCAGTTCATCCAGAGGGCGGGAAATGGTGATTAGCCCGTCAGCCCATTCCCCGAGCCAGCCCGAGGTAGCTTCAGTCAGCGCTGCACCATAGACACAGGGGGATTCATTCGGTCTGGTAAAAAGTTTGGCGTTTTCTACTTTGACCGTACCCTCAAAATTCACATAATCCCCTCTCCACAACTCGCGCATCATCGCCACTGATTCATACAAGCGCTTATTGCGTTCGGCTTTGGAAGGCCAGCGTTCTCCCGTTATGTTTTCATTAAGTGCCTGCCCGCTCCCCGCAGCCATCCAAAATCTCCCCGGAAACATTTCGAGCAGTGTTGCCACTGCCTGAGCCATGACCGCCGGGTGATACCGCTGCCCGGGGGCGTTCACAATGCCATATTCCAGCGAGGTAGCCTGCATGGCAGCTCCCAACCAACTCCACGCAAAACCGCTTTGACCCTGCCTCTCACTCCAAGGATGAAAGTGATCCGATGTAGTCACCATCCTGAATCCGGCTTCTTCTGCCATAAGCACAAGGTGTAGCAGATGTGATGGAGAAAACTGTTCTTGAGAAGCGTGAAATCCTATTTTCATGTGATTATAATTTGTTTTTCAATGGCCATAACTTGTCCCGTGACGAAGGAAACGGGATGGAATCTCGCTCGGTGAATAATCATCCCTCTCCCGAAGCAAGTTCGGGACAAGTTGTGTGTTCCCGTAGGTACGGGATCATGCCTGCCTCAGGTAGGCTCGATTTCATAAGTTAAATCTGCCTTTGCCGAGTTGTGGAATCAATCTGATAATTATTAGGTATGCACTGCGTGGCCTTATTGGTGACGCTGTCCCGAGCTAGATACACGTGTATGCAGAGACCGAAGTATCAGAGCTCCACTTAGAATAGCGTATACCCTCATCGATTTTTAACCAAAACCATGCAAGGACGGAAAAACAAATTGTACTGAGACCAGCACCTCCTTTCTGAAGGAGCAAAGATTTTCCCCTTTGATTACTGTGCTACCTGTATGTAGGCAGCAAAAAGGCTGAACAGGGGCTTTCTGCTGTCTTGCCTAAGGAATGGCTAAACATGCTAAGCCATGTACTAAAAGTTATGCAAAGCGTTGCCTTTTTTCCTCAATGCGGGGGAGGCAACTAAAAATTATAGCCTTTTACAGAATGACTGTAGTGTGACCATGATAATACCCCTGGATAGTCAAAAGGGAAGTGCTCTTTCTGCTTCTAATAGGGAATTTCGTTTTAACAGGCAGCAAATCATAGAACCTTTTTTTCGGAAAGGTAAATGAATAGCGATTACAATCTTTCCGGCACTAAAACTGCAAAATTCCAAACCCATCTCAGTTCTGTAATACTTCTTAAGGCCCTATTCAGCCTGCTTTATAGAACCGACAGAAACTCGCATTCACTTAGATCGGTGCCCAATTTTGGTCAGGACAACATTCATAGGCTGGAGCATTAAGATTGAACTGAGTATTCAGGCCTAATTCAGCGGATTGGGGCGCTATCAGCTCTTTATGCTAAGCGCGGTTGTCCATGTTTTTTAAACCAAATACTCAATGAAAATGAAAAAAAAGTGGCAGAATTGGTCAGGAAGTATTCGATTCACCCCAAGAGAAATAGAGAAGCCACGAGATGAGGAGGGTGTCAGGCAAGTAATCCTTCGGGCAAAAATGGAAGGAAAACAGATCCGTGTGGTAGGTGCTGGCCATTCATCGGTGCCCTTGGTAGTCACCGATAATATATTCATGAGTTTGGAAGAGCTTAAGGGTATGGTAGATCATAATCCATCACACAACCGTGTGGTCATGCTGCCGGGAACAGACATTAAAGAAACCGGAAAATTACTCATCAAACATAAACTAAGCATGCACAACACCGGCGATGTAGATAAGCAATTTTTAGGAGGTGCTTTTGCCACAGGAACACATGGATCGGGCAGAAAACTTCAGAACCTTGCCGGCATGATTACGGGCTGCCGGCTGGTGGACGGACATGGAAAAATACATGATATTGATGAAAATGATCCACTGAAGCTCAATGCAGCAAAGATCTCTTTAGGGGCTTTGGGAATTATCACTCAGTTCACCTTACAGACAGTGCCGGCTGATAAATTCATCAGGCAGGAATTTTGGTCTCGGACCGAGGCATGTTTGGAAAACTTGGATAAGCTGATCGAAGGTAATACGATGTTTGATTTCTACTGGTATCCCAGAAACGATCTGGTAAAGCTTAGAATCTGCAACCGAGCCGAAGATAAGGTACAAAGGCCTGCTTATGGAGTTCCTGCAAAAGAGCAGGAAGGCTGGCTGTATCAGATCCTTCCCCAAGAGCGCGACCTTAAATTTGAGGAGATGGAATACCTACTTCCTTTAGAATCAGGACCCGACTGTTTTCAGGAGATACGAAAGCGCATCAAAGAAAAACACCGGCACTATGTAGGCTGGAGAATTCTGTATAGGACCATTGCTGCCGATGAGGTATTTTTAAGTCCCTCATTTTCCCAGGATTCGGTGAGCATTTCAATACTTCAAAATAACGAGCTTGAATATCAATCCTATTTTGACGACATAGAACCAATCTTCAGAGCTTATGGCGGGCGCCCACATTGGGCAAAAAAACATTCTCTTACTGCTGAAGGACTAAGATGTTTATATCCTAAATGGGAGCAATTTATGCAGTTGCGAAGAGAACTTGACCCTGAAGGGATCTTTCTGAATGATTATTTGAAACAAATTTTAGATGTATGAAATCGAGCATGTCGAAGACGACACACAACTTGTCCCGAACTTGCTTCGGGAGAGGGATGATTATTCGCAGTGCGAGATTCCATCTGACCATTAAAAATCAAAATATAAACAGATGAAAAAGAACTGGGGCAAAAAGATATGGGGATTTCCGGGAGGTTTTATCCCTGCGGAAAGTTCGGGAAAAGAGCCGGAGATGCTCAGTAAGGATGAAATCTCCATCCTGAATACCTCCCAAAAGGATGCTGACATTTTGATCACCATTTACTACGCTGACCGGGATCCGGTATCAGGATATAAAATCACAGTCAAAGCGGAACGCGTGAGGCAGTTTCGGATAAACGACCTCATCGATCCCCATGCTATTCCTCTGGGTGTGCAGTATGGCGCCGTGTTACAGAGCAGTGCGCCTGTTATTGTACAGTGGAGCAAGCAAATCACCTCGGAAGGCAAATTGGGGCTTATGGGAGCCATGGCTTATCCGGTTGATGTGGACTTGTAGATCGAATTCATTATGCTGGGATTTATACTAGCTTTCGGCACAGCCATCTCAGAGGCTTTAAAAGATATTTTCAGCAAGGTAAACCTGCGGTATGTAGACGAATATACGGTAGCCCTTTCTATGCATTTGGTGATTTCGGTCCTTCTCACTCCCATTGTATTAGTGATGGGAGTGGAAGAAATGTCTGTTCGGTTTTTTGTCGCCCTGATCTCCTCCAGTTTTTTACAGCTTGCGGTCATTTTGCTTTATATGAAAGCCATCAAGCGGGCGGAGCTGTCTGTCACCGTGCCTCTGATCACGCTGACACCTCTATTCATGCTGTTGAGTTCTCCGATTTTGATCGGGCAGTTCCCAAACCTTCCAGGAATAGGAGGTATTTTATTTATTGTAGCGGGCACCTATCTGCTGAATATGGAAGGCAGCAAGAGGGAAATTTTTGCACCGTTCAAAAACTTGGTTTATAACCAAAGTTCGCGGTATATGCTGATTGTGGCTTTTCTATGGAGCATCACCGCCAATATTGATAAAATCGGTGTCGAAGAGACATCTCCGGTTTTTTGGGCTTTTTCTAAGGATCTTTTAATCCTGCTGTACCTCATTCCTATTGTCTTTATAAAATCCAAAGCCCCCCTTGAACAACTCAAAAGCAGGTGGCTTCAGCTATTGGGGATAGGGATCTTCCGTACCACCAGTGTTCTTACACAGATGTTTGCCATCCAGTTTATTTTAGTGGCTTATGTTATTTCCATCAAAAGATCCAGTGCCCTGTTGATCATCCTTTATTCCTTTTTCTTCCTGCATGAAAGAAAAAACTTTAAAACCAGACTTTTGGCAATTGTCATCATATCCGTTGGACTGGCTTTGATCGCTCTGTCTTAACAGGATTTTTAGAAGTCTATCCATCGCCCCGTAAAGTGAACATCAAATGATTTAAAAATCACTTTTGTCATCACACAAGAGAAAATTCCTTCACTACCCCCCTTTCGAATTGGTGTATTTTATCAATAACACCGATGTTCAATCTATCGCTGTTCCCTTCTTCAAAAGAGATTTTCAGCAACTCATCCTCTACAGAGATCAGCACCCAATGGCTTCGGTACTTGATTTTGAGGGAAACTTGCTCGAGATGCTCAAGTTTGTGGGGATTTACCCACAGCGCCTCTTCCCCTACTTCCAATCCCAGAAATCCCCTCTGGACAAGGTCAAGCGAGCCTGCCATTGCTCCCAAATGTATCCCCTCGGCGGTGGTGCCGCCTTGTATGTCTTCAAAGTCACTGACCAGGACTTTTTCAAAATTTTCCCATGATTGCAGTTTATCGTACTTCAGCATGATCCAGGAGAAAACCACTCTGCTTAAGGTAGAGCCATGTGAAGTCCTTTTTTTGTAATATTCTATGTTTTTAAGAATAGCCCCCTCTGTCATCTCATGCCCGAGTTTTTTGAAAATCGCATAGATCTCATCTCTGGAAAACAAGTAAAAAAGCATGAGTACGTCTGCTTGTTTGCTGGCTTTATAGCTATTGGGATCTTTGTTTTCATTTTCGAGGATCCTGTCAAGTCGATGGATATCCTCATACTTCTTTTGATATTCTTCCCAAGGGAATTCTTCCAGCTTTTCGTAGCCATCAAACTGGTTGATGATGCCATCTTCTATAAAAGGAACGTACATCTTGCTACTTATTTCCTTCCAAAGCCTGATTTCCTTGGCATCGATATCCAGCTCATTGAGCAGTTCCTGCCTACGCCTGCTATCGATAATTTCCAGAATTTCTATTCCTTTTTGCATCACCCATGCCGCCATTACATTCGTATATGCATTGTTGTTCAGGCCTGACTCCTCCGAATCGGGGTAAGAAGTATGATATTCGTCTGGCCCCACTACATGGACGATTTCGTACCGATCTTCTCTTTCATTATAGGTGACCATACTTGCCCAATAAGAAGCTATGTTCAGAAAAATTTCTGCTCCAAAAAAAGACATGAAATCCCGGTCACCGGTGGTTCGAAAATAATTCCAGATATTATAAGCAATAGCTGAATTCACGTGCCTCTGCAAATAGGTATTGTCTGCCAGCCAACGTCCTGAATTGGGATTTAAGTGTAGAACTTGGCTTTCAGACCTTCCGTTGCTTCCGCTTTGCCAGGGAAACATGGCACCTCTTTTCCCATCCTCCTTCGCCGCAGCCTTGGCCTCTTCCAAGCGGTAATAGCGATACATCAGTAAGCTTCGGGTGATCTCAGGAAAACGGAGATTCAGAAAAGGAAAAATAAATAACTCATCCCAAAAAATATGACCACGGTAAGCTTCACCATGAAGTCCTCTGGCAGGTACTCCCACATCTACACCGATCACATTTGGCGAGACTGTCTGCAGGATGTGGAAAATATGCAAGCGTAATAGCCTTTGGTTTTTATCGTCATTGGTTAAATGTATATCTGCCCGGTGCCAAAGACTATCCCAAGCATGACTATGACTTAATAATAAATCTTTAAATCTATCGGCACGTTTTACGCTCTTACATGCTTCCAGCTCCGGTTCACTGATGGCCACATCGCGGGAAGTATAGATAGCTACAGTTTTTTCCAGAATATACTCCTGCCCTTCTTTAACTTCAACACGAAATAGCTGACTGATATAACCTTCCTTTTGATGGATTTCAATAGCCGGCTGCATAGCTTGATCCTGATGGAAAAGAACCGTACGGGCAGCCTGCGCCATAGTGATTTTAGACTGCTTGGTCTGCACTGACAGCAGGATAGTATTATCATTGACCTTGCGGGTGTCAAGCGGGTTTAAGTGGTGGCTTTCGAGATCACTGTATCTTTCTACGTTGTCATTGATAACATCTCCGTCCAATCCTGACCGAAATTCAACCTTACCGCTCCAGTTTTCAGGCAGGAATGTCCATTCCAGACAAGCCATATGCTTTTGATGCATGCTTACTATGCGGCGGCTACGGATGGAAGTACATCTTCCCTGAGAATCTTCTACCCTGAAATTTCGCTCTAAAAGACCTTTTTTCATCTGAAGTTCCTGCCGGTAATCCAATATTTTGCACTTTTCCAGATCCAGCCATTCTCCTTCTATTTCCCTGAAAGTCAAATAAGTCCAATTCGGGAAGTTAACAAAATCCTCATTTTCTATTGTTCTTCCGGACACATCTGTTTTGGCTCTGTTAAATCCCCCCGCCAAATAGGTTCCCGGGTAGTTAACCCCATCATTATTACTCTCTTCTGCCGCACCACGAGTAGCTATATAGCCATTTCCCAAGGTGCAAATAGCTTCCCTGTGCTTTTGTTCGTCAGGTTTCCAATCTGTATATAGTATGCTGAATTTTTTCATAGTCAACTTCAAATGCTTTAGCAGTTTACCGATAATGAAAAGGCATGAATACTAAATGAAATATGTACCCATAAAGACGGTTGCCTCGCACACAGCAACTACTGCTGAACAAATTGCTAGGTGATATTTTCCCTTTTCAGCGACATTTCAAATTTTTCCAGAAAACAGAGGACTTCAGCTACATTTCTCAGACCGTATGAAGCTCGTGTCTTTTGATCGTGAGAGCCGACGATTATTCCGATGCCATGATCGGCCATTTCTTCAAAGGCATCTTCATCCGTAATATCATCCCCTATATAAACAGGGAAAAGCAGATTACTTTCCGATCCCAAGGCTTCTATGAGCCAGGTAAGTGCCTTTCCCTTGTCCCAGTCTAGCTCAGGCTTAAGCTCAAGAATCTTCTTACCGCTCCCTTTTTTAAGTTGTGGTTGCCTGTCCAATTCTTCCAGCACTGCTTTCTTCACTTCCGGGACTTTATCTTTCTCCACATTCCGGTAATGGACGGCTATAGCGTATTTTTTTCGCTCTACTTGGACACCTGCTATACCATCTAATCTTTCGTTTAGATTGCCTTCGGCTTCATCCAGGGTCGGAAGTATTTCCTGCCCCTGCTCATGCTGCATTTCCAGACCATTTGGCCCTACAATGTCAAAGCCATGGCTGCCCGCATAGATTAACTCCGAAAGTCCCACCTTCAATTCCACATTTTCCCTGTCACGTCCACTGATTATCACCACAGATATGTCTTCTGCGATCTCCTTAATTAGCTTTTTGATCTCATCGGAAAGAATCGCTTCTTCCGGATTGTCTACAATGGGAGTCAAAGTACCATCGTAATCAAGAAAGAGGATTGGCTGCCTTGAGCCAATTTCACCTACTATTTCTTTAAAATTTTCCACGGCACTGGGCAGGCCGTAAGGCTGTTTGTTGTTTTTCGGCTGTGTCATACCCTAAGTTCTGTCAGTTTTTCTACCACAATATCCGCTCCTGCATCTTTCAGTTCCTTAGATTCTCCATGTCTGGCCACTCCGACCACGAGCCCAAATCTTCCTTTTTTACCGGCTTCTACTCCGGCAATGGCATCTTCTATAATGATGGCGTTTTTAGCATCTACACCCAAAACCTCACTGGCTTTTAGAAAAATATCCGGATCCGGCTTACCATTCAGGTTCTCTTTCTCTAAAGTCTCTCCATCTACTCTGGCATCAAAAAGCTCTGTCAGTCCAGCTGATTCAATAATATGCCTGCAATTGCGGCTGGAAGAAATAATGGCCAACTTCAATTTTGCCTTCTTCCATTTTTTCAACATTTCCAAGGTATCCTCATATACATGAACTCCTTTCTTCTCAAGAATAGACCGAAACAGTTCATTCTTTCTATTGCCTAATCCATAAACCGTCTCCTCTGTGGGACTATCGTCAATTTGCCCATCGGAAATTGCTATGTTTCTGGATTTCAAAAATCTCCTGACACCCTCAAACCGGGGTATCCCGTCTATATATTGTTTGTAATCCCTGTCAATTACCAATGGCTGAAAATCCTTGCCTTGCCTGTTTTCCATGAATTCATCAAACATCTCCTTCCATGCCTGTGCATGCAGCGTGGCCGTCTTGGTGACTACCCCGTCCATATCCAATATGACTGCAGTGAAAGTTGGGTGTTTGTTTTCTGTCATTTTTTATTCGATTGGAATAAAATTTAATCATCCTATAGCTTTGGGATAGAAAAACCACATCTGTATAGAATTCATAACAATCTTTCTTCATTCGAACCGGTCAAAGCTTACCTGATCTCCGGTGGTTAATTACCGCCTATTCCGGGCTGTTTAAACTCCCACCTTTCACCTTTTCCCCATTCATCTACAGAGTTGCCATATCCCGGATACCCTCCTTCCTGTCTGAGCATCGAAGCCAGATGCATTAAATTGTAAGTCATAAAAGTTACATTCCGGTTGGTGAAATCTGAATCGTAGCCCTTTGGGGGATTAATTTCTTCCTTTTCGTATTCTGTATCGCCATAGCTAGGGCCGGGACCTGCCTCCCCTATCCATCCAGAGTCAGCTTGGGGCGGGATAGAATAGCCAATGTGCTGCAAAGAGTACAAAATCCCCATAGCACTATGTTTGAGTCCATCCTCATTTCCCGTAATCAGGCATCCGCCCACCTTTCCATAAAAGAAATTCTGCCCTTTAGAATTTCTTTTATCACTCATTCCATCCAATCTTTCGATCAATTTTTTCGACAGGGAAGATTGCTGCCCGAGCCAGATAGGGGTTGCCAGTACAAGAATATCCGAGTCAGCTATTCTTTCAAACAACTCCGGCCATTCATCAGTATCCCATCCATATTCTGTCATATCGGGAGATTCTCCCGGCGGAACTTCATGCTCTACAAATCTTATCTGATCAACTTTTACCTGCTCTCTCTCCATTATGCCTTTTGACACGTCAATCAATTTTGACGTATGGCTTGAAATGGGATTTTTTTTCAATGTGCAATTGATATAAATCGCCTTTAATCCACTAAAATCCAATTTTTTAATCATAATAAAATCATTAAAATAAGTTGATATAAGAGTCCAACAGAAGTATCATCGCTTAGTTTCTCAGTATACTTCTTTAGATCACTGGCAATACAAACAAAGTATACGCCGGTAAGTAATACTAACGGGGGCGTTGGGTCAAAGGAATAGGATAAAAAGGATCAAAATTTGTCAAAATAAAAGAACGGACTATTAACTATGACCGCTACCTATGAAATTTATCAGCCCAAAAATCCACGCCTATTTAGATTATCTCGTTGCTTCAATTTTGATATTTGCCCCTTGGATATTTGGATTCACAATGAGGGGACCTGAAACTTGGATTCCTTTCCTTGTTGGATTGACAACGTTGACTTACAGTATATTTACCCGCTTTAAGGATGAGCATTTTGGAATAATATCCTTAAGAATACATGTGGTGCTTGATATCATTTTAGGAATTTTTCTTTGTCTAAGCCCTTGGATTGCAAACTTCTCAGAGATCCCGGCGATTCCATAGGTTATAATGGGTGTAGCTATTACCATTATAGCAGTACTTACAGCTGTTCAGTCCAAATCCAGGTTAAGTAAATAAATCACTGCGGAGTAAACACTCACTCCATACAAACTTCCAATAGCGGTTTCCCTTGGGCTAAAATATACACGATCTGTTACATATTATTCACAAAGTCTTAGGAGTACCGTGGAGCAATCCCAACCGTCTCACCAAGTAACTCATCTAGAGTTCTAAATAGTCCCTGTGCTATAGTATACTATATACATTCAGGTTTAGGGTTCTTTACTATGTCACAATAGGAATGAATATTGGATTTTCTATCAGAATCTACCAAAAAATCAGTGAAGGTCAGAAAAGAAAATGAAAACCACATACCTATGAAAAATGAAAAAGACAGTGTACGCCAGCCGAAAATGAACACCGCAGATGTATTAGTGCAGAAGCTGATAGACTGGGAAGTACGATTTATATTCGGGATCATCGGAGACCGCATCAACCCTATAGTAGAGTCTTTACGCAAACGGCAAAAAGAAATACAGTTCATAACGGTACGTCACGAAGAGTCAGCTGCATTCATGGCCAGCGGCTATGCAAAATATACAGGAAAATTAGGCGTGTGCCTGGCTACTTCCGGACCGGGAGCTATTCATCTGATGACCGGATTGTATGACGCTTACAAAGATCACGTTCCTGTGCTTGCCATTACAGGAGCACCTGTGCAGGATCTGGCAGGCACGGATTACATTCAGGAGATTGATGTCAGTTCTTTGATGAAAGAGGTTACTGCTTATAACCAGGTGATCACCGGACCCAAGCAGGCTGAAAGTATTGTAGATCTGGCCATCAGGGCAGCCTTAAATCAATCAGGTGTCTCGCATCTTAACTTTGCCAAAGACACTCAGGAGATTGAAAACAAAGATGATCAGCCTTCAAAAAAAGGAAACGAAAAGCTCAAAGGCACACAGGGATTCAATCCCGGGATAGAAGTTCCGGCAGATGAGGTGCTTGAAGCGGCGGCTGAACTTATTAATTCGGAAAACAAAATCGGTATTTTGGCAGGATGCGGAGCCCTTTCTGCACGTGAGGAAGTAAGAGAGCTTGCTGAATTGCTCGGAGCGCCTGTAGCCAAAGCATTACTGGGAAAGGGAGTGATGCCGGATGATTCCCCCTATTGTACAGGAGGAATAGGACATCTGGGGACTATACCATCCAAAGACTGGATGCAGGAATGTGGTGTTCTGCTGACTTTGGGCAGTAATATGCCTTACCTGGAATATTATCCCAAGGATGCCAAAGCAATACAAATCGATCACAATCCCAAAAGAATAGGATTGAGATATTATATTTACAACTAAAGCAACTCCAATATCAAGCCAATTGCCAGATCGTGTCTATCTAGTTAGAAAGAGCTATAAAGAGCATTTAAAATAGCTATGTAGTCACGGTAACGCAACACTGTGTTACATTTATACATCAGCTCTAAAATCGCACATCCCGAACAGTCACTTCTTTACTTAGGGCTGTAATGTTACACGAGCCCCATTCTACGGGGTCTTTCATGATATTAAGTCGTTTTTGTTTCTATCGAATATTTCCAAAAGCTCCTTGACTCTATGACTATAGGTATGGCTTGACTTTGCCCTTTCAAGCGCTGCCCGACCAATTTCTCTCGTCTTTTCTTTGTCCAATGTTTGCAGAATTTCAATCAGTTGCTCCCCATTTCCCACTACTAATATCTCCTCCTCCGGTTTGAAAAAATAGGAAACTCCCATCCATGCATCAGTAATGATACATGCTCCGGCTCCGGCAGCCTCAAACACCCTAATTGCCGGTGAATAGCCATATTCTGCCATACTGCTTCTACTGATATTCAGTACTACCATTGGGGAGGAATTGAAGACATTATGCTGATTGGAGGAGACATGACCTAAATAAGTCACATTAGCAGGCATAGGTTTATCTGCCCATCCGCTTCCTCCCAACAGAAATCTAAGGCTGGGAAGAGCCTTGGCTACTTTGAAGAAAAACTCATCCACCCGCTCTTCCCTATCCGGAAGCCTGTTTCCCAAAAAGGCCAGATCAACACGGTAAGCAGGATCTGCATCTACCGGAAAATGCGTCTCCGGACTGTAGGCATTGTAAATAGGAGTGACTTTTCCGGCTCCAAATTTCGAGTACATATCCTTTACTTTTTCACCGCCTCCGTAAGTCAGAATATGGTCAAAATAAGGAATCAATGGTCTGAAATAATCCTCTTTGTCCTTCTGTACCCTTGCTAAAGTAGCCGGTGCATCCACGTCCCAGTAGAATAGCTGCTGTCTCAATTCCTTGTTAATCAAAAGAAAAGTTTCTATTTCCTCATCAAACAATCCTACGCCGGATGCTTTGATTATAATATCAGCTTCCAACGCTTCCCTCAGGCATGCAGCTAAAGCCGGTACTGTGGGCTGATAAACCACCACACGGGCATACTGAGGATCCATAATGTCCCGGTTTTGTTGTCTTTCTAATATATCAGGTTCGTAAAAAGTAATCCTGTATCCAAGCGTATGCAGTACTTCCAGGATACCACGGTAATACGTAGCGGTACTATTCCAATAGGTACTGACGAGACTGCTTCCAAAAAAGGCGATGGTTGATTCAGGTTTCATATGGTAATTGGCTTGTCTGTACGCTTAGATAGGGGCTTTAACCGGGCTTTCAACTGTGTTCCCATTGGAATGCTTATTTGATTTGATTGTTATAATTTCATTTTTTTGTAGCCATTCATCGAGATGGAAACCGTCTATGGTAGGAAAAGCGGGATCCAAATCATAGAGAGAATACCGGTAAAGCCTGCCCGCACTACAGGAGGTAGCTGTGATAAATTTCATAACCTGCTGCTTCTGGTCATGCCGCCAAGTAGAATGTCCTGCCTCACTTATCCAGATTTCGGCAGTAATATCATGGTCATCCAGAACAGACTGCACATTTTTGATGTAGTAATCCCATCCGTTAAAGTTAGAATCAAATGATCCCGAAAATCCCTGTACGAAGGTGGAGAATACCAAGCGGCTTCAAACTGGCAATAGTATCCTCGACTCTCTGATAATCATCTATATGGAACCATTGCAAGATCCCCGGAACAAGTGTGTTATCACTTTGAATAGAATCAATTATGATGTGTCATACATTCAATAGTTTAATAGATTAGACAGTAAACCCGCTGCTGCTCACTGTCTTCAAAGTTTTGGGAAGAAGAAGTACAAGCAGCGTTCCGGTGAAAAAATATCAACCCGTTGGACGGAAAGCCTATTGCAATAAAAAACAACTCATTTTTCGGTTACAAACTGTATACATTATGTTACCATTTCGTAATCCTAATTTTCAATTCCTGAGCTAAGATGATATTTATGCTAAATAAGATCAGTAGAAGCGAGATAACGCCCTATGAAGACCAGTCCGGAAGCATCATAGTAAAAACCGGCACAATAAAAGCACAACAAGGGAAGGCTAGATTAAATAATAACATGAACAAACAGGAAAAAACACTATATTTTAGATTGACAGTAGCTCAAGGCTCCTACTATGTACTCATAGGTTTTTTTATTATACTATTTCCTGTAACTATACCCCACATCACGGAATCTCTGATTCTTGAATTTAATTCACTTTTCGTCGGAAGCTTAATAGTCGGTATCGGAGGTTCACTCTATGCTGGCAAAAAATATACAAGGGTGCCTCTTTCATTTTGTATTTTGGGTTTGGTCAGTTCCGGTTCGATCCTCTTCAATCAGGTAAATGCTGCGTTTGCAAGGCAACCCTCACTTTTCCAAAGTGTGGATATAGTAGTTGAACTAGCTTTTATCGGGCTATGGGTTTATTTGGCATATTGGAAATGGGTAAACCGGCAGTTCTCAAAGCTTGACTCTGAGGGCTGACCACAATTTTTTTTGAAAAAACTTCAAATTCTAAAATAAGCCAACTTGTATGAGAAACTTTAAGCTGATAGATTATATCGTTATTCTTAGATTACAAAGCGTATACTTTCTGGCAACAGGGATTTGGCCGCTTATCTCCATGTCCACATTTTTGAAAATAACAGGACCTAAAAATGATTTATGGTTAGTAAAAGTAGTCGGTGTTTTAATTGGCGTTATTGGGATGGTTTTGTTAACAGCATCTTTCAATAAAAAAAGAAATAATCCGGTAATTCTACTAGCCATCTCATCTTCTATAGCACTGGCTAGTATAGACGTAATATTCTATTTATCCAAGACTATACCTACTATATACTTATTGGATGCAGTGATAGAGTGCGTAATCATCATCCTTTGGGCATGGAATATCAATAAGCAACAAAAATAAATGCAAGCAACAAACACCTATACAATAAGTTAGATTAGTGCTTTTTTATTTCATACCAATCTCTGAAGAATAAGACTATTGGCACAGATCCTAATCAGAGAAGATGCATAGTAGTACTGCCCTTCAAATTGATTGACTGTAGTTGTAGTGAATTTTTCTGTAAATACAATTTCACCCCTATACCAAAAAGAGCCATATGCAAACAACTCGTTTATCCCCTTTTCAGGAACAGGAGTAGCAAATCCAGTCAGACTTAAACTCAAATCAGAGTTGAATTTTCTCCCAATTTGATGTGCCATTTCCTCAGCAATCTGCATGGAAACGCCATGCAGCTCCATGCAGTTTTTATCAATGATGGAAAGCTGTTTCATTTTCTGCCTACAATTGTAGGCTGTGATTCCACCACAAAAAAACATCCCTGCGTTTTCACAACTACTAAGCATCAATTGAAGCAGTCCGGCAGTAGCGCTTTCTGCCACGGAGATCCTATAATTATGATTCAGACAATATTTACGGATAATATCAAGGGCTTCTTTGGTATCTTCTTCACAGATTAAGTTCATATAGACAACTATTATTCTAGCTTCTTTTGACGTTGGGTTTATTTTTTTTGTCAGAACGATTAGGCTCAGGCTGAATGAATTCTTCCTGCGGATTCTCGTCCGGCACATTCTTTTTCTTCTTGTTGGTTCCAAAGGGAGTAACCTCAATATTATCCTTGTCTATCTCTTTTTCAAAATCAGATTCTTTGTTCTTTGCCATAATTTGTTCATTTAGGTATTAATGATTTCTCCTCCATTAGGGTGAAGAAACTGTCCGGAAATGTAACTTGACAGATCGGAGGCTAAAAAAAGAAAACATGGAGCAACTTCAGAGGGCTCTCCTGCCCTATTGAGGGGAACATTTTGACCGAATGTAGCGACATCCTCTTTCCCAAAAGTAGCAGGGATCAGCGGAGTCCAAATTGGGCCAGGCGCCACCCCATTGACACGGATGCCTTTATGGGCCAGATTTGCAGATAAACTTCTGGTAAAACTAACTATTGCCCCTTTGGTAGCTGAGTAATCAATTAATCGGCCATTCCCCTGATAGGCAGTTACTGAAGAAGTATTGATAATCGTACAACCTTTGTCCATATGCGGCAAGGCCTCTCGGCTCAGGTAGAAATAAGGGTAAATGTTTGTCTCAAAGGTTTTGTGTAATTGCTCATCAGAAATATCAGTTAGACTTTCCTGTGGAAATTGCATTGCTGCATTGTTGATCAGAATATCTATTTTGCCAAATTCCTCAATAGTCTTGGCTACGATGGTTTTGCAGTGACTGCTATCGGACACATCACCATTTATAAGTACAGCTTTTCTACCCCGTTTTTCAATTTCTTCTTTCGTATACCCCGCATCCTGATCTTCTCCCAAATAAGCAATAACCAGATCAGCACCTTCCTCGGCAAACAAAACAGCGATAGCTCTACCTATCCCACTATCTCCCCCTGTGATTACCGCGACCTTGTCTTTGAGTATTCCGGAACCTTTGTATCCTTTTTTGATAAATTCGGGCAAGGGATACATTTTATATTCCTTGCCCGGTTGCCGCTCTTGGCTCTGGCCTTTTCGTTCAGCATCGTGTGACATAAATAAATAGTAGTGGTAATAGTTGGTTTAATTATTCAAGTTGGGCAGTACCGCATCCCTTTTGGGTTAATTTCCGATATGCTCCAAACTAATCCCTAAGAGTGAAAGAACGCTTAAATCAAAGTTACTTACTTGTGTAGTGGAGCTATTACATAATTACACACATTGCTTGCATAATTCACATCTCCAATAAGCGGCAAAAAAACTCTCAATGAAATTAATATGGCATCAGGAACCAGACGGATAATTTTGGTAAGGGAGAGCCGATATCTCTGCGAAAATAGAGAGAAGCTCTTTTTGCTCCATCCATGGAGGATTTCCAACGTATTACCGGTATTTTATCCCTGTAGATCCAGCTCTATAGGTCTGGAAGGTATAATAAATGTGAACTTTGCCCCCTCTGACGGAATCTCATTGGCAAAAATAATTCCTCCATGATTCTCAACCACCTTCTTACATATGGCCAACCCTATTCCCGATCCCTCAAAGGTTTGCTTATCGTGCAGCCTATTGAAAATTATAAAAATTGCCTCTGCATGATTGGGATCAAATCCAATCCCATTATCCTCCACACAAATCTTTAGTAAGTCCGTACTATCTATAGCCGGAAAAAGGGACTTTTCATGATCCGTCAACTCCTCAGTGTATATCTTAATAACGGTTTTTTGATCATGTCTGCCAAACTTCAATGAATTCTCGATGAGATTGGTGAAAAGCTGGCGCATCTGCGAAGGAATCACAAAAGCCTCAGGAAGCAAGGCTACATTTATCTCAGCTCCCTTCTCCTCGATTTTCAGACTCAGCTCGTCCAAAACTGTTTCCACAAGCCTGTTCAGATTGACAATTTCAAATTTCTTCGCTTCATTCGATACCCGGGAAAACTTCAGAAGATCCAATATCAGCAGCTGCATCCGATTGGCCGATCGCTTGATTCTACTTAGGTAATCTTCCCCTTTTTCAGGCATATTGAGATCAGGAAGTTCTTCCAGCAAAGAAATCAGCGTCTGTATTTTACGGATTGGTTCCTGCAGATCATGACTTGCTATATGGTTGAATGATTCCAGCTCCGCATTGCTTCTAAACAATTCCCTGTTCTTAGTTTCAAGATCACTGTTAATTGCAGCTTCAATAGATATATCCTTGAAAGTGACTACCAAAATCCTGACATTCCCGTCCTCAAATAACTGCCGGCTCAAACTTAAATATTTAATGGCTTCGTAACGGTCACGGATTCTTATAGTCACTTTCCGGCTCTCGTCCACGTTCAACTCAGGATCGGTCCATCTATAGGCCACTTCACTATCTTCCCTCAGTACATGGGAAAGAAGAATATTTTTGGAAGGAATGAATGAATCAGGAGTAAATCCGAGCAGTCTAAATAAATTGTCCGAGAACAATTGCCTATCTGAATCTATAAAATGGGTATAATAACCTATGGAGGCCACGGATTCCACATGTTTGAACAGGCGGTTGTGAAGAGAAAGATTTGCATTGAGTTCCTTAAGTGTTTCCTGAGAAGAGATTTCAGCAGTAACATCTTTAGTCACAAATACCGCAATTCTCCCCTTCTCATCATTTCGGATAAGTCCGAGCATACGCACATTCTTTATTTTCCCATCCGGCAAAAGGATTCTTGCACTTGTTTGGAGAGGATTTTTGACTAATGTGAGTGCTTTTAAATTTGATAGCACCTGCTCTCGATCCGGAAAATAAATTCTTTCCAAGTACATTTTAAATGAAGGAGTAGCTTCACCTTCAGAATATCCAAGAATGCGATATAGATTAGTTGAGAAAGCCAGCTTCTTCTCTTTAAAATTATAATATGCATGGCCCATTCCAGCCATTTTTTCAATGTACTTAAAGACATCGTTGTTTATACGGTTTTGCAAAATAGAATCATCGCATTTGGCAAACTCATCAACCACTACCCTGCTATAGATCACATGGAACATGATCAGCAGGATTAACAGAAAAATAGAAGCCCAAAAAAAGGCGTTTCGAAGGTCATTGGAATAATTGAGCTTTTCCGAGAGGGCTTCTCCTTCTTGTCTGCTCCATCTAGAAATAAAGGATGTCATTCCTAAATCGGACAAAGAAGAATATTGCATGACCCATCCTCCTTCCGGCCTAGGCTCATATTTCATGGTCAAAAGACTTTGATACTTTTCTAAATAAGCGTTTGATTTAACCTGAAGTGTATCGAAGTTGGAATTAAAAAGTAAGGTGCCCCTTTTTGAAGTGACGAGTTGGGAAAGATGAAATTGAAGGGTAGTGGCCATACCCAGATATCTCTCCATTACCTTTGGATAAGGTTCCTTTTCAGACTCATGCATCAGTGCCTCCAGCTTTTCGAATTCAGCCAGCAGGTTGGACAAATTCTGTATTAGACGATGCGAGCGGATTACCTGCTCCCGTTCTTGCTGCATGGAGCTGTACTGAAAAAAGCCCAAAACCAAGACGATCAGAATAACGACAACCGTAGTCAGAATAGAGCTATAGTGTAACTTTTTTGATCGCTTTAGCATTGAATTGGAATAGTAGAAGTGATTGGATACAACACTCTTGGATTCGTTGGATATTCGATTTGCCTTCCAATACTCTCTTACAAGAATAGTGCGATGATCGTATTGTGGCTGAATAATATAACCCATGGACTAACTCCCCAATGTAAACCGGCAGAGATGTGGATTGTTTTAAATTCGTCTGGCTATTTAGGATATCCTTCCAACAGATTGAAGGAATTGTATCCTGGTCGATTAGTAGAATATAGGGCAAAAGCCCTTCCCTGGGTTTTGGTTAATAATATGATCCGTTGACCAAAGTGCAAACCAAAATCAGTCAAGGCCGCTTCGGCCTCCCTTCATCGTCTGCCTGTGACGGGGTCTTTCGGACAGATAGTGAACCAACTAAGGCAACCGATATAATTGCTGATAACCAGAAACATTTAAAAAACAGTACTTCTTAAAAATCCTTCACCCCGAAATTATGTAACGATCAGTGTAATTCCTGTAACAGTCCCTGAACTTCTAATGGATAGCTTTATGCACAAGTACACCACTAATAAATTACCCTCTTATGAAACATATCCTTGTCGTGGACAATCAGATCTCAACTTGCGATCTATTATCCAAATTTTTAATCAAAAAAAACTATGGGGTAGCGACCATCACCAGAGGGCAAATTGCGCTGGAAATGTTACAAAAAAGAAAGTTTGATCTCATTCTGGCAGAATATAATCTTCCTGACATCAGTGGGACAAAATTCTTTGACGAAGTCAGTAAATCCAATCCAGAGGCCGAAATGATCCTCATGGGGAAAGAAGTCAATCTAAAAAATGTTGTAGCCATGATACGGAAAGGTGCAAGAAATTTCATCTCGAAGCCCCTGAATCCGGATGAACTTATTGAAGCCATACAAGAGGCCGAAAAGCATACGTTGCATCGAGTGGCAGATGAGACAGACTCACATACAGAGAGGCTACCGGCTAAGCCTTCCCCTGATATGGTAACGGGACAGAGTAAGAAAGCTCTGGCTATCGTCGAGCAGGTTAAGCGTGTAGGACCAACAAATTTTTCAGTGATTATACAAGGAGAAACGGGGACGGGAAAAGAGTCGTTGGCTCGACAGATTCATCAAATAAGCTCTCGAAAAGAAGAGCCGTTTATTGCTGTGGACTGTGGATGCCTCTCCCGAGATATAGCCGGAAGCGAACTTTTTGGGCATGAAAAAGGGGCTTTTACGGGAGCAGCATTTCAAAAGACGGGATTTTTCGAGCAGGCAAATGGAGGGACGATTTTCCTTGACGAAATTGCAAACTTGCCTATGGATATACAAATAGCCCTGCTTCGTGCATTACAGGAAAAAGTGATCCGGAAAGTAGGCGGATCCAAAGAGATTCCCATAGATGTACGGATCATTGCTGCCACAAATGAAAATCTTTTACAAAAATCCGAAACTTCAAATTTTCGGGAAGACCTGTATTTCAGGCTATGTGAGTATACACTGGAAATTCCGCCTCTGCGGGAGCGTCCGGAAGATCTCCCGCTTTTCATAGACTTCTTTCTGGAGCAGACAAGTAAGGAACTGGGGAGGCCTAAGGCAAAATTATGCAAAGAATCACGTGACTTATTGTATGAGTATCATTGGCCCGGAAATATCCGTGAACTTAGAAACGTAATCAGAAGATCCTCTTTATTTACAGATTCCCATAATTTTATACAAGCGGATTCTCTTCCTTCCCGAATTACGAATTATAAGGATTCGCTGTGCAATATTCCCGAATATTCTGACGAGCTGGAAAATGTACCAACCGTTAAAACAGGTGATTTAAAATCAACTGCGCTAAGGGCTGAATCAAAAAGAATTATGGAAGTGCTGGAAAGAGTGCGGTATAATAAAACCAAAGCTGCTGAAGTACTTAATATCCACAGGAAAACCTTGTATGTCAAGCTTAAACTTCTAAATATTCCGTGCTGATTTGGTGTCAGCAGCCTATAAAATTGGTTGATCCTATGCCTTCCTCCGACTTAATCTTTTATATGTATGCGTGTCGTGTCAATACAGAAAGCCGAATGGGCAGCTTAAAAGCTTTTAGTTCCATTTAGTTCCGGGTAAAATTAAGTGGAAGAACCTAAAAGAAGGGCGGCAATTTTGCCCTTCTTTTAGGTTCTTCCAGGCTCTTCCTGAGGCCATTCTTTTTCCCTTTCCGGAGGAAAATCTTGTTCCCGATCAGGCTGATAAGGATCATCGATTTCTCTTCGGGGGTCTTCTATCGGATTTTCATCCTCATCGGGAAGATATTCTTCTTCTTCAGGCAAATGGGGATTGGGGAGGATTTCAGGATCATTCGGATTCGGTATTATTTCTCTTGGAAGAAATACCGGATCCTGCTGAACAACACCCGAAATCCAAAGTCTGTTAATCCACAAATACAAACCAATCTTCCCCAAATTAGCATTCGTCGGAATTTTAAAATAACTTCTCTGGCTTGAAAGAAGCGGAATTTTTACCATTGGAAAGTCAACTTCCCCAGTTTGAAAATTAGTTTTCATCTGTTTATATTATGTTTTGATTTTTAATGGTCAGATAGCCTGTCCCGTCCGCCGCGGCGGATCGGGAGAATCTCGCCAGGCGAATAATCATCCCTCTCCCGAAGCAAGTTCGGGACAAGTTGCGTGTCGTCTTCGACATGCCTGCCTACCGTCAGGCAGGCTCGATTTCATGTTAGTATAATTTGTTTTTTAGCAGTCATAACTTGTCCCGAAAATCGGGATGGAATCCCTGCCTGGCGGCAGGCAGGTCGCAGGGTTTACAATCATCCCAGTGTGTGATCCAGTAGGTACGGAATCGAACCTGCCTCAGGCAGGTTCGATCTCATGAGAATAATATTTATCAAATACGTGCTAGCTACGCACACCGCAGTAAAGTCATGTACTTATTATTTTACAGATAACTAAGCATTAGTCTTCTCTATCAGAACCTTCCGTTTTCACTATCTTGTTATATACACCCAACAGAAGAAATGGGGCAGCCCATTGACCGACAAATAACGCTAAGTTATTTTGCTTGCATACTTTTAAACATAATGAAACTCCCATTGCTGAAAGTGAAGACCACAGATATATATCAGATGGGATTTTGGCTGTTTGTGATTCAATAGTTTTGGCAACTTTGCCTTCTTTTTTGTCAGTGTTCATGGTATAGTCTGTTTAATGTTTAGGTTGTCTAATTCAATTCAAATTCCATTCCCTAGAAAAGAAGAAAGCCCTAAAAAAACAAAACACCGCCTAAAGAGCCAGAGGAGAGGTAAACTCTTGTCGCCAAGCAATTTTGGATTCGAAATACACTAAAAACCGTATCATATATCCCACAGTTTGTCACATTTTGAATACGCCGGTAGATCATGGCTTTACGCAGCTTTAGATCACAAAAAAAGGTGGAACACATCCTACTTTTTTTATGATTAAGGTTTCATTCCTATTCTTGAGAGGCGTTGTCCCTAATCTCTTTTAGCAAATTTTGACTCAGTAATTAAATCAGCAGATCACTAAAAACACACTTAGTAGCGCCCAAGGATAAAGAAATCTCATGTAGAGAATGATCCCCCTTGTGCGGAAAATTTACGCAATAGGTGAGACCAAAAATCAAATGGCAAACATAACTTTTACTTAATCGGATAAAAAAAAAGGACAATTATAAGACTTTCCCAAAATTCAATAAATTTAAATCCTTCTGTATTTTGGTATTATTTCCAGCTTAAATCAGATAATTAGATCCTTAATGGATAAAAAAAAGAATTTTTCAATGTTTTAATCTCACTATTAATAGGAAAAAGCAATCGATCATGAAAAACTATAGAACTTATACCCGGATGGGAACATTTGACAGAAATTGCGATGCGGACTATTGAAATATCCTACTATATTCTGGCACATATGATGGTTTGGATAAGAGTCTTTCAGGCGCTTTTTAAAATCCACAAACGAAAAAAAGATGAAACTAGTACTGGGATATCAAATCCATATACTTGCAAGAAAAATAGTAGAAAAGGAACTTGGGAAAATAGGTATAAACTATAAATACCACAATTCTTCCCAAATAGAGCTTCTCGAAGAAATCCCATGTTCACTTTTACACAAATTAAAAAACAATCTGAAAGAATACGGGATCCATATAAAAGAAACACAGCGAGAGCAATTCATTCAGAAAATAAAAGAGGCTGTCGCTGAAATCATCTATTGTGATGAGTATTACACCTATAAAACGTCAAGTTTAATCTCAGATAAATTAAACCTAAGTTATGGTTATATTGCCAATGCTTTTTCCGAGCACACCTTAAATACATTAGAAAACTACATAATACTTCAAAAGATAGAAAGAGCCAAAGTCATGATTTTAAGTAATGAGTACACTCTTACTGAAATAGCTTATAAATTAAACTACAGCAGTGTAGGGCATTTGTCAAATCAGTTTAAAAAGACTACGGGACTGACTTCCACTTCTTTCATAAAAATAGTAAAACAAAGAAATAACTTCCTGACGAAAGCATATAACAATCCCGGTTCCTAACAACTAACTCATCATGAAAAATATCAATATCCTTTTGGCGGATGATGATGACGATGACCGCTTGTTCTTTGGTGAAGCACTGGAACAATTAGAGTTAAATATTTCCTTGAATTGGGTAGTGAACGGTGTGGATTTAATCAATTATCTGAAGCAACCGGACACTCAATTACCTGAGTTACTATTTTTGGATTTGAACATGCCTTTAAAAGGAGGGATTGAATGCCTGATTGAAATAAGGAAAACAAACTACCTAAGAAATCTCTCAGTTGCCATCTATTCCACATCAAGTGCAGAAAAAGATATTGAGGAGTGTTTGATTCACGGTGCAAACATTTACATCAAAAAGCCTTCTGATTTTAACGTTCTCAAGTCAATATTACACAAGGCAATAACTATTAATCATCAATACCACAGCTCAGGATTAAGTAAAGAAAACTTCTTAATGGTGATCTGAGAACGGGAGTAATATGCTTTTTATTGAAAAAGGCCATTAGCTTAAAGCTGTTGACAGCAGATGATCCCGACGCCTTTCGTGGAAAGATTTCCTCTGTCTAAAATCAACCATAATTTATACTGGATTGGTTTTCAGTTTATTACAATACACATCTGTTAAACGAGTTCCGAAAAAAATCCAAGAGGTGTATCTAAAGCCATGGAAACCAAAATCTCTGAAGGATAATACACAAGTAAAAAATAGCATCGGGTCTTCACCCGATGCTACCTATTAACTGCTATAAACCACGATGACCGGCTATTGAGTCAACTCGTACTTGAGGGTCTTCCCTTTCTGAATGGCTGGCAACCCTTCGGACATCCAAAGCGGCGCGGGAGTACCTTTCAGGTAATGATCAAAGAATTGGCTCAAACGAACTGAAAGGTCTTTTCTGTTTTTGCGATGCCCCAAATTATGATCCTCACCATTGTATTGTAGAAGCCAAGCCGGCTTGTTCAATCGTTTCAATGCCATAAACATCTCAATTCCCTGATACCAAGGAACAGAACCGTCTTCATCGTTGTGCATGATCAAAACCGGCGTCTTGACACGGTCCATGAAAAACAAGGGAGAGTTTTCTATATAGTAAAGAGGCTTGTCCCAGAGCGTCCCACCTATTCTGGATTGGGTTTGCTCGTACTGGAACATTCGACTCATACCTGTCCCCCACCGTATTCCCCCATAGGCCGAAGTCATGTTTACTACAGGAGCTCCGGCACCGGCTGCTTTAAACATATCCGTTTTGGTGATGAGATAAGCTACCTGATAGCCGCCCCAACTCTGTCCTTGAATAGCCATATTATCAGCATCCACAAAGCCTTTGGCCACAAGAGACTGAACTCCGGGAACAATACAGTTATAAGCACTCTGTCCCGGAAGGCCAAGTTTATATTTGATATCCGGCACAAACACCAAATAATCGTTACTCACAAAATAGGGAATGTTAATCGTCGAAGCACTCGGTGCAGGAGCTCTATACATATGTAATCCATCACTGTTGCGCTCGTAGAAATACACCATCAAAGGGTATTTTTTGGATGCGTCAAAATTCTCCGGCTTGAACAATAAACCCTGCAAGGGCTCTCCGTCATTTGTCAGGTAGTCCACCAATTCCACCGACCCCCAATTCACATTGGCTTGCTGAGGATTGAGATTTGATACTTTTTTGAGGCTTTTGAACGTCAGATCCCCCAAGTACATATCGGGATTTTCTTTATAGGTTGACCTGTTAATCAAAATCTCTGAACTCTCCTTCGCTTTCGTTAAGCCAGCGTAACGATTTGCTGACATTACCAGCTGTTTAGGTGCGGACTTTCCGTCAAAAGTGCCGGTAAAAAAACCTGCATCTTTCGTTTTTTCATTGAAAGCCGTTAGTAGTAATTGTCCTTTAGGATCAATACTTCGCTCCTCCATATCAAGATCCTGTCTTCTGAAAATTGTATTCGACTTCCTCCCTACTCCCTGAGTCAGATTCACTGCAGCAGCTGGATTGGCAGGATCTATTTTCCAAATATCAAATCTATCATACACCAGAAACGCTTCATCTCCGGCTAACCAACCTGCATTGCCATAACTTCCCGGAAGCGATGGGGAATCGTGCAATTCCACATAAAACGCCCCGGGCAGTTCTTTGGTAAGGTTGATTTTGGACTTTTGCGCTACATCATAAGCCACCCAACTGCTATCACGTCCATTGTACCAATACACAAATTTTCCTTCGGGTGAAATGGACGGATGACCGGAAGCATCTTTCTCAATCAAGGTTTTGGATCCGTCTTTGAAGTCTATCAAGTACAAATCCCTACCTGTCTGAATATCCCAGCTGTAATTGATTCGATAAGGTGCATCAGTCCATGCCAATCCAAAATCACGTTCAACTTTTGATTCCAGAATCACATTTTTCACCTCCTGATCCGCCAGCTGGGTAATCTTCTCTGTTTTCAGATCTATTGCAGCCAAGTAAGAAAATTTCTCCTCACGCCCCTTATTTTTCAGTTGCATAGGCTGAATCTCAGAATCCTTCCATCCCCAAATGTCAAGACTCACTCTGTCATCATCCAGAATAGTGGTATCATTTTCATAGCTGTAATCCAAGTAGTCCGGAGCAACCCCAAAAAACAAACGCTCTTCCTTCTCAGAAAATTTGAGATCGCCATCTTCACTGATTCTTCCATATTCCATAATCCCATCAGATTCCTTGGTGGCAATTTCGGCTAATTTGCCATTTTGGGTCTGAAGGAGAAAGAGTGAATGGTAAGGTTTTTTGGCCTTGGTAGAATCATCCGTAGTGAGGTAAGCTAGGTAGCTAGACTCAGGGGAGAATGTGACACTCGAATAAGAAGTCATTCCTTCAGAGATCAAGCTACTTTCACCGTTGGATAAATTTAGCAAGTAAATAGCAGCATTGTCCAGCGTGTCTTCCTCCGCCATCACATAATGAAGGAAATCACCATTTTTAGAAAAACCATAGGACTTCACCCGTTCAAAATCGTAGGCGGTTGAGCCATCCAATGTGCGGACAGTAAGTTTGGTTCCGTCTGTTTTCTTGGGTTTTTCTGCCTTGGCCGTAGAGTCCGCCTCAGCATCTTTTTCTACAGTATTCACTTCTTTCTTATCCTTCTCAAAATGAATAGCAATCCAACTTCCTGCTTTTTCAGGAGTCGAAAATGACTTTACATTTGGAAGTTTTTCCAGCTGATTTTCGGCCATATTATAGATAAAAAGACTATCAGTAGGCATTTCTTCCTTTTTGGTCTTCTTCAATTTCAACACATAGACAGAGTCATTCTGAGGAACTATCTTGCCTACGGCAAAGGCATCATCTGCAGAAAATCCCCAAGAGGAACCTCTTGGGATGATTTGGCGCTTAGCAGGATCTTGGAATGGGAAAATCTCAATACGCCCGTCTCCCTCTTGTGGAGAGATTTGATACCCTACCCACTTTCCGTCTTTGGTTATTTTCTCAGATGCCAATCTTTCCCACCCATCGTAGTCGGCATGGCTCAAAGGTCTCTTGTGCTGAGCAAAAAGTGTATGTGAACCTATGAGCAACACAATCAGCCAAGCTCCAAATTTTCCAATCTTCATTTCAAAATAAATTAATTTAGTAAGTCCCGTTTCATACAGCCAAAACAATTTGGCTCCAATCATTTTTAATAAAAACGGGTTGTAAAGAATTTCCCAAAAATAAAAACACCGGTGCAGCCTCCCGTAACCGCTTAAAAAAAATCATGTATTAGGATTTTCTACCGACTGGCGGGGCATACAAAAAGGGATAAAAAACGACTTGGGGATAAGGCTTCGACTTCAGGACAGGTAGGCGCCCAGTCTGACAAACTTGAACTTTGCCTGAAAATTACTTCTAACCCGCGTCCTACGCGTCACCTTCCGTGCACATCGGGGTTGAATGTGGCTTTTGGGAAAAACAAAAAAGTCTCGCCAGAAGCAAGACCCTTTTCAGAATATAAACCCAAATATAACTTTAGAGATTAAAAGTTTCAGTTGAAATTAAACTAAAATTCGGAAATACAAATGATCTCGAATTTTAATTCGACTTTTTACTCCACGAACAAAATATTCAATTGAACATTTATATCGAGTCCAAAGTAAGTGGATTTTGGCTTTAATTACAAATTGAAAAAAAAATTTTGCTATATTTTGAACAATCTGTAATTTACAGGCAGATTCATTAACAATCATCCAAAATCCCTCGATAAAAATGGACAAAATTTTAGATATCGATAACATAGACTTGAAGATCATTTCGCTTCTCAATGAAGATGCAAAGACTCCGTACACCGAAATAGCCAAAAAAGTCTTTGTTTCCTCAGGCACGGTACATGTGCGTATGAAGAAATTAGAGGATATGGGCATCGTCAAAAGCGCCACTTTAAATATTGATTTTTCCAAGCTTGGCTACGACATTTCCGCTTTTCTGGGTATTTATCTTGAGAAAAGCTCCCTTTACGACACCGTTATCGAAAAACTTAAGACGATCTCCGAAGTGGTTAGTGCCTACTATACGACAGGTAATTATTCGATCTTCGCCAAGATCATTTGTAGAGACACGAACCATCTTCGATTTGTGCTAGACAATATCCAAAAGGTGGAAGGAATAGACAGAACAGAAACATTGATAGTTTTGGAAGAATCAATCAACAGACCTATCCAGTTTTTTGACAAAGAGAAATAACACAATTAAGATTAAATCTAAATAAAAGATTTACTTAATTCCTTAAAATTCAAAAGTATTGAACCTTCAATACTTTTTTTTTGTAAAGAGGGTATAGAAAGGGCGAAAAAGGCATTTTCTATCGACGAAATGCATGCCCGATAGAATTATCCAATGGCTAAAAACATGGTATTTTCATTATATGTTGTACCTTCGCCGTTAAAATGTAATTAGTCTAAATAACTCAGCAACAATGAGCAAAGACAATCAGATTTTAGAAGAACTAACATCAAAAGAATATGAACACGGATGGTCAGTGAACTATGAAGCCGATGAGGCTCCTATAGGCTTAACTGAAGACACCATTCGATGGATATCAGCCAAGAAAGAAGAACCCCTATGGCTCCTTGATTGGAGACTGAAAGCGTTCAAAACTTGGGAAGGCATGTCTGAACCTAAATGGGCGAATGTTCATTACCCGAAAATTGACCTACAGTCTTTAAAATACTATTCCGCTCCCAAGCAAGCCGGCAAACCTAAGAATTTGGATGAAGTAGATCCTGAGCTGTTGGACATCTATAAGCGCTTGGGGATTAATCTGAATGAGCAAAAGAGACTTCAGGGAATTGCAGTGGACGCAGTCCTTGACTCAGTTTCTGTAGCAACTACCTTCAAAGGAACGCTTTCCAAACTTGGAATTGTATTCTGTTCTTTCAGCGAAGCTGTAAAAGAGCATCCTGAGTTGGTGAAGAAATACTTGGGTTCAGTAGTGCCAATGACCGACAACTACTACGCTGCACTCAATTCAGCCGTATTCTCTGACGGATCATTCTGCTATATTCCAAAAGGAGTTCGCTGCCCAATGGAGCTTTCCACCTACTTCCGGATCAACGCAGCCAATACAGGCCAGTTCGAAAGAACCCTGATTGTAGCTGAAGATGAATCATACGTATCCTACCTGGAAGGATGTACTGCCCCGCAGCGAGATGAGAATCAACTGCACGCTGCAGTGGTGGAAATCTATGCCGGAGCGCATGCAGAAGTGAAATATTCCACTGTTCAGAACTGGTTCCCTGGAACTAAAGAAGGAAAAGGCGGTATTTACAATTTCGTGACCAAGCGTGGCATCTGTGCGGGTGACTTCTCCAAGATTTCTTGGACACAAGTTGAAACCGGTTCAGCCGTGACATGGAAATATCCTTCTTGTATTCTTAAGGGAGACAATTCCATCGGAGAGTTCTATTCTGTAGCGGTAACCAACAACTACCAGCAAGCAGATACAGGGACAAAAATGATTCACATTGGTAAAAACACCAAGTCGAGAATCGTATCGAAAGGTATTTCCGCCGGAAAATCACAAAATTCCTATCGTGGTCAGGTACAGGTGATGAAGCGTGCTACCAATGCACGTAACTTCTCCCAGTGTGACTCCCTCTTGATGGGAGATCGCTGTGGAGCGCATACTTTCCCATACATTGACATCAATAACCCCACTGCCAAAGTGGAGCATGAAGCGACCACTTCCAAGATCGGTGAGGATCAGCTGTTCTATTGCAATCAGCGTGGTATTGCCACGGAAGATGCAGTTGCATTGATCGTAAATGGCTACGCCAAAGAAGTATTGAATCAACTGCCGATGGAATTTGCCGTGGAAGCACAGAAGTTGTTGGCCTTGACGCTAGAGGGATCTGTAGGGTAAGTTGAGATTTGAAATTTCCGGGATGAAATTATGGCAACCATCACTCGCTTTGAAGATTTGGACATCTGGCAAAAAGCAAGAGAATATTGCAAGATTGTTTTTGCACTAACTCAAAAAAATGGTTTTCAAAATGATTTTAGCTTGAAAAATCAAATCAATGCTTCTCAGGCTCTGTCATGGATAACATAGCAGAAGGTTTTGAACGGGAAGGCACCAAAGAATTTATACAATTCTTAAGCATCGCCAAGGCTTCTGCCTGAGAATTAAAATCTCAATTGTATAGAGCTTTTGACCGAACATACATTTCAGAAGATACACTCAATACAACAATCGAAAAAAGCCTTGAAATCAGCAGATCGATTTCAGATTTATAAAATATTTAAAAGAAAGTGGGATTAGAGGAAATAAGTTTAAAAACTGAAAATCAGGTTTCCTCAATTTCAAATATCAAATGCCAAATTTCGAATTATGCTTAGTATAAAGAATTTGCACGCCTCTATCGAAGGGACTCCTATCCTAAGAGGTATCAACCTTGAAGTGAAAGCTGGAGAAGTTCATGCGATCATGGGACCAAACGGATCGGGTAAGTCTACACTTGCCTCTGTATTGGCAGGAAGAGAAGAATATGAAGTAACTGAAGGCGAGGTTTCATTTAAAGGAAAAGATCTACTCGATCTTTCTCCGGAAGACAGAGCAAGGGAAGGTGTATTTCTAGCTTTCCAATATCCGGTAGAAATCCCGGGTGTCAGCTCTACCAACTTCCTGAGAACAGCAGTGAATCAAGTAAGAGAATACCGTGGTGAAGACCCTCTTGATGCGGTGAAATTCTTGACCTTGATGAAAGAGAAAATGAAATTGGTTGAGATGGATCAGAAGCTTTTGAGTAGATCTTTGAATGAAGGCTTCTCGGGTGGAGAGAAAAAGAGAAATGAGATCTTCCAGATGGCGATGCTTGCTCCTACCCTTTCTATCTTGGATGAGACAGATTCAGGTTTGGATATCGATGCGCTTCGTATCGTATCAAGCGGCGTAAACCAGCTGAAATCCAAAGACAATGCGACCATCGTGGTCACCCACTACCAGAGATTGCTGGATTATATAGTTCCGGATTTCGTGCATGTATTGTACAAAGGACAAATCGTGAAGTCAGGCACCAAAGAGCTTGCACTAGAGCTAGAAGAAAAAGGATACGACTGGATCAAAGACGAAGTCGACTCCAGAGCTACCGTTTGATTTTCATCCTAAAACATCCGTCATGAGTACGCTTATAAAGCAAGATATACTTGTGGAATTGTTGGGTAATACAGGCAATGGCTTCGAGCAAGTCCGCGCTGCAGGAAAGGAAGCTTTCCAAGCCCAGGGATTCCCCACCAATAAATCCGAAGAGTACAAGTTCACCGCAATCACCAAGAAAATCGAGCAAAGCATCCAAAACTTTGCCCCGGCAGGAGATTTTGCGGTGACTGCTGAGCAGGTAAAGGACAATTTATTTGAAGGTTACGCAGGTGACGTGTTGGTATTTGCCAACGGGCATTATCAGCCTGAACTTTCATCTGTCATAGATGGAGTAGAAGTAACTCCCCTTTCAGAAAAAACTGATACCGCACTTGGAAGCATTGCAAAGTCCGAAAAAGATCCTTTCTGTGCCTTGAACCAGAGTTCTTTCGAAAGCGGGATTTTCATTTCCATACCTAAAAAGTCTCAAATTCAAAAACCTATTCTTCTGTTGAATTTCTTCAAAGCCAATGCCGGCCAGGTCATTCAGCCAAGGATATGGATAGAAACGGGAGATTTTACGGAGGTGACCTTTATCAATCACAGCGTCAATCTTAGCGACACACCTTATTTCGTGAATAAAGTAGTGGAAGTAAAAGGTGGTGTGAATACTCATATTCGCTATTACAAGCTGCAGAATGAAGGCAAAAATGCCATCGAAGCCAGTACCCTAGAAACAGACATTCAGAAAGACGGAAGATTCACTTCTGTGACTATTTCTTTGTCCGGCGAAATGGTCAGAAACAACTTGAGTCTAAACATCCTTGGAAGCAATTCTGAAGGAAATATGTATGGCCTGTACCTGCTCAATGGCAAGTCGCACGTGGATAATCATACCAACGTAGATCATACTGTGCCTCATGCTGAGTCCAATGAGCTTTATAAAGGGATTCTTGCCGATAGCTCCAGAGGAGTTTTCAACGGAAAAATCTTTGTAAGGCAAGATGCACAGAAAACCAACGCCTTCCAGCAAAACAATAATATCCTTCTCTCAGAAGATGCAGTGGTGAATACTAAACCGCAGCTCGAAATCTGGGCTGATGATGTGAAATGCTCTCACGGCTGTACTACGGGCCAGTTGGATGAGGAAGCATTATTTTACCTTCAGGCAAGAGGCATTGCAAAAGATCAGGCAAAGGGATTGCTGCTTTATGCTTTTGCCGGTGAAGTGCTTGAACACATTACTGATGAAAGCTTCCGTGAATACTGCACAGAATTGGTGCAGGGGCGCTTAGGAAGCAAATTCTAATAAACATTATGGGAATTGATATCGAAAAAATCAGAAGCTTATTTCCGGTACTCCATCAGGAAGTACATGGTAAGCCGTTGGTTTATTTTGACAATGCCGCTACTACACAGAAGCCACAGGCAGTACTTGATGCGCTGACGAATTACTATCAAAAAGACAATTCGAATATTCACAGGGGTGCCCATGCTTTGGCAGATCGGGCTACCCGCTATTTCGAAGACACCCGTTCAGCCATTCAGCATTTTATCAATGCATCCGAGCCTGCTGAAATAATCTTCACCAAAGGAACCACCGAGGGAATCAATCTGGTGGCTTCCACTTTTGGGAGGAAATTTGTAGGGAAAGGTGACGAGATCATTATATCTACACTGGAGCACCACTCCAATATTGTGCCTTGGCAAATGCTCTGTGAGGAAAAAGGCGCAATTCTAAAAATAATTCCGGTTAATGATGCCGGAGAGATTCTTTTCGGGGAATTCGAGCAATTGCTGTCTCCGAAAACCAAGCTGGTCAGCATTGTCCACGCTTCCAATGCCCTTGGCACCATCAATCCCGTCAAGCAAGTAACTGAGGCAGCACATGCAGTGGGAGCAAAAGTACTGCTGGACGGTGCTCAAAGTTCAAGTCACTTGAAGATTGATGTGCAGGAGTTGGATTGTGATTTCTTCGCCTTCTCAGCACACAAGCTTTATGGCCCCACAGGTCTTGGCGTGTTGTATGGAAAAAGAGAAGTTTTTGAATCTATGCCGCCTTATCAGGGTGGTGGGGAAATGATCAAGGAAGTCACATTTGAAAAGACAACCTATAATGACATCCCTTTCAAATTCGAAGCAGGGACACCCAATATTGCTGATGTAATCGCATTCAAAACTGCTATTGAGTTTATCAACGAACTCGGGAAAGATGCGATCAAAGCACATGAGGATGAATTGCTTGCCTATGCCAATGAGCAGCTGATGCAAATCAAAGGTTTCATTCCGGTCGGTACAGCAAAGGAAAAAGTCAGTGTGATTTCGTTCAACATCAACGGGATGCATCCCTACGATGTGGGAATGATGCTCGATGCGAATGGAATTGCAGTGAGGACCGGTCATCATTGCACTCAACCCCTGATGAAAAGATTCGGCTTAGAGGGAACTGTAAGGGCTTCATTTTCGGTTTATAACACGAAATCAGAAATAGATAAATTGGTGGAAGGCGTAAGCCGAATCGCCAAAATAAAAAATAAATGAGCAGTATTCAGGAAGTTCAGGATGAGATAGTTTCGGAATTTGAAATCCTTGGGGATGATAAAGAATCGACGATTTACTACATCATGGAATTGGGAGGAAGCCTAGAGAATTTTCCTGACAATGAAAGGGTTGAAGAAAATACCATCAAGGGATGTCAATCCAAAGTGTGGTTGATAGCTGATGAAAAAGATGGTAAAGTTCATTTTCAGGCTGATTCCAATACAGATATTACCAAAGGATTAATCTCACTTTTGCTGAGAGTATTGAACTATCGAAGCCCGGAAGAGATTATTAATGCGAAGCTTGATTTCGTGGAGAGAATCGGAATGGGCTCCATCATCGGCAGCCAGCGTTCGAATGGTTTTACTTCGATGATCAAACAAATCAAACTATACGCTTTGGCTATTCACACCAAGCAAAATGCCTGATAGATATGTCAACAGAAAGTAAAACGGAAACCCCGGCAGGACAGGTAGAAAACCTCAAGGAAAAGGTAATTCAAGCCATCAAATTGGTCTATGACCCTGAGATTCCTGTGGATGTATATGATCTGGGTTTGATCTATGAGATCACCGTTTATCCTGTAAACAACGTGTATGTCCTGATGACGTTGACTTCACCCAATTGTCCGTCGGCAGAATTTATCCCCTCAGAGATTAAGGATAAAATCCAGCAAATTCAGGGAATCAACAATGTGGAAATCGAATTGACATTTGATCCGCCTTATTCTCAGGATATGATGTCCGAAGCGGCAAAACTTGAATTGGGCTTTCTCTAATTAAGAACTTTAAAAACGAGTAATACTATGTATCCAGAAGAATTGATCGCTCCGATGAGAGCGGAACTTTCCAGTGTAGGATTTGAAGAGTTCAGAACTGCTGAGCAGGTTGCAACCCATCTTGGCCCAGACCATAAAGGTACTACCCTAGTTGTAGTAAATTCAGTGTGCGGCTGTGCAGCAGGAGCTGCCCGCCCGGGAGTGACTTACGCAGTAGAAAATGCGAAAGTAAAGCCGACTACCCTTGCTACGGTATTTGCCGGCAACGATAGAGAAGCAGTGGATAAAGTAAGAGAACTTTGCCTACCCTATCCCCCATCCTCTCCGGCAATGGCATTATTCAAAGATGGTGAATTGGTTCATTTCATCGAACGTCACCACATCGAAGGAAGAAATGCAAAAATGATCGGCGACCACCTAGTGGAAGTATTCGAGCACTTCTGTGCATAAAACCAGCCCTCCGGGGCTTTTTTTATTGCAAAAAACAATCAATCAGGTGTTTGTAAAAGGATATACTTTGGTTTCTAAGCACTAAGCCTGCGCTCAAGAAAAGTAGAGAGTAAAAAAAAACACTTTTCGCAGGATTATTATCCCTTTAGAGACATTCTATCGCCAATAAACAACCTGATTTTATTATCTTACGAGCCTAATTAGAGGTTTTTTAACATAAGCAATCCAAAAAAAACACATATGTCTGAATCAGCTAAGCTTTCTTTCAAAGGACAAGAATTTGAATTCCCAGTGATCACCGGCACAGAGAATGAATCCGCGATAGATATCGCAAAACTTAGAGCTTCCTCGGGACTTATCACCCTAGACCCGGGATACAAAAACACTGGAGCAACGACGAGTGCAATCACATTTTTAGATGGAGAAGAAGGAATTCTTCGATACAGAGGTTACAGAATAGAAGATCTGGCAGAGAAATCTACTTTCCTTGAAGTTTCTTACTTATTAATCTACGGAGAACTTCCTACCCAAGAGCAATACGAGAATTTCTCCAAAGAAATCACCCATCACACCCTCGTTCATGAGGACATTAAGAAAATCCTTGAAGGCTTCCCTTCCAACGCTCACCCGATGGGAGTTCTTTCTTCATTGATCTGCTCATTGACAGCGTTTTATCCTGATTCTCTGAATCCGGTGAGAAATAAAGAAGAAGTGGACATGAGTATTGTCCGCTTAATCGCTAAGATGCCGACATTCGCAGCCTGGGCATATAAAAATGAAATGGGCCATCCGGTCAATTATCCTGACAATGCACTGGATTACTGCTCAAACTTCCTGAAAATGATGTTTGCGCTTCCTGCTGAGAAATATGATGTAGATCCGGTTGTGTCTGCAGCTTTGGACAAACTCCTGATTCTTCATGCTGACCACGAGCAAAACTGTTCTACTTCCACGGTAAGAATCGTTGGTTCGTCTCAGGCAAGTATCTACGCTTCTATTTCCGCAGGTATCAACGCACTTTGGGGCCCACTTCACGGCGGTGCCAATCAGTCTGTAATCGAAATGCTGGAAGCAATCAAAGCTGATGGCGGAGATGCAAAAAAATATTTAGACAAAGCCAAAGACAAAAACGATCCTTTCAGATTGATGGGCTTCGGACACAGAGTTTACAAAAACTTCGATCCAAGGGCAAAAATCATCAAGAAGGCCGCTGATGACGTTTTGGAGAAGTTGGGTGTCAACGATCCTGTACTCGATATCGCAAAAGAACTGGAGCAGGCTGCCCTTAACGACCAATACTTCATCGACCGTCAACTCTATCCTAACGTAGATTTCTACTCAGGGATCATCTACAGAGCTCTTGGCATCCCTACAGATATGTTTACGGTGATGTTTGCACTGGGAAGACTACCGGGCTGGATAGCACAGTGGAAAGAAATGCGTGAAAACGGCGAGCCTATCGGTCGTCCAAGACAAGTATATACCGGAGAAAATGAGCGTGACTACGTATCAATGAATAAGCGATAAGCGAAATTCAACCTCCCCATAGTACAAAAATAACCGGCTGATTTTGGCCGGTTATTTTTTTTATGATTATCCGCTTTTCTACCAGTAGCGGAAGAAAGGTGTCATAATATTCAGAAAACACTAGTGGAGCCGCCACTTCGGCCTGCCTCGCTGTGGCGGATCTCCCGTCAACTAAAACAAGGGAAATATGGCTACTGGCATCATTGCGGATAATCATATTTTTTTAAAAGCCCTAATGGATAACTACACCCGGTATGGTATTAAAGTCTTAAATTGGAAACGTAAACATCTAACTAAACTTAACATGTCGACCCAAACGCTGGAAGATGCCGTGGCATTGACCAAAAAATTCACTTCGAAACCAAGCAACGAAGAGCTACTGAAGCTCTATGGTCTCTATAAGCAAGCTACTGAAGGAGATAATGAGACAGAGCGTCCGGGCGGATTTGATTTCAAAGCAGCTGCCAAATACAACGCATGGATGAATATGAAAGGCAAATCCAAGGAAGAGGCCTCAGCAGAATACATTCAGCTTGTAGACGAGCTATCAAAGAGCTATTTGTAACAGAAATAAAGGCTGTCTCCTATTCAGCTTTCTTTGTGATGAAATCACTTCTTCTTAGTACTTGGGATAGCTTCAACCCTTCTGGCAAATCTTGAAGCAATAAAACTCCCCAGAATGAGCTGCTGAATGTGGTAAAGCATTAAAGGAAGCAAAACCAATCCCAGTATCGCGGGATCCGGAAAAACAACTTTCCCGATCACCACTCCTTGAACCAAGGACTTCTTGGAGCCACAAAACAATGCAGTCACACGATCTTCCCAGCTAAAGCCCAGCATACGACACAAGCCTTCAATAACCAACCAAATCAGAAAAAAGAGCCCCAGCATAGTAGCTCCCACTTCAAGCAATACACTCATCTTATATGGAGAAAAAATGTGCTGGGAAAAGGATTCTGCAAAAGAGGTAAAAACAATGATCATGATCACCGTTTGGTCTATGTATTTGAGTGCTGATAGATGCTTTTCGATTTTCGGATAAAGCCATTTATGAAATAGAATACCCAAGATTACAGGAAGGAGCACCTTGACAGACAGTTCACCTAAAGTAGGTATGAAATCCATTTCTATATCTGCCGAATCCGACAAAATCCCCATCCAGGCGGGCGTGATTATCACACCGAGTAGACTGGAAATACTTGCATTGAATATGGCCCCCGGAATATTACCCTGCGAAATAGACACCATTACAACCGAGGCGCTCACGGTAGACGGAAGCACTGAGAGGTAAGTGATACCCAATTGGAAATCCTTGTCTATCCAACTCATAAAAGGCACTACAGCCAACACCAGCAGAGGAAATATCACAAAAGTGGCAAGCTGGATAAGTACATGCAATTTCCAATTTTTCAATCCTGCCTTCAGCTGAACGGGGTCAAGCTTGACCCCATACAGAAAGAAAACTAATCCAATTCCTACATTTATAATGGGCTTCCATGGGACAGGGGACTCTCCGGAGCCTGCAAAAGGGAATATCCAAGCCAATAAAATCGCCGCAAACAAGCCTAACAAAAAACCATTAATACCTACTTTATTGAGCGTTTTCGCTAATTTTTGAACCATCCGAATGTTAATCCTTAATCGTTAAACGTTTAAAATTGTCACAAAGAATTGCGGTCGCAATAGCCACATTCAATGATTCCGCTTGGCCAAATCCGGGAATAGTCACTTTGTCAGTCACCAATCCACCGAGCTCTTCCGAAATGCCACTTGACTCATTTCCCATCAGAATAACACCTGCAGAGATTCTCTCCAGTTGATGAACATTCTTGCCGTTGAGAAACGCACCATATACGGGAACATTCCATTGACGAAAAACCTTATCCAGATCTGCATAGAAAAAATTGACACGGGTAAATGACCCCATGCTGGATTGAATCACTTTTGGATTGTAAAAATCTGCGGTTTGTGCCGAAAACACCAGATTTTTGATACCATACCAATCAGCAATTCTAATAATTGTCCCCAGATTCCCGGGATCGCGAACATCATCAAGCCCGATGACAAATTCATTCTTGGGAAAATCAAAAGCGCTGTTGGATTTCATATGTACCACAGCTAAGGCACTATCATTGCTCTGATATTGGCCGAGGTTTTCCAATTGGTTTTGCGTCACCGAAATCACTTGGGGGCACGAGTTATCAATCAGTATTCTATTCCTTTCAAAAAAAGATTCTGTCGCAAGAAGTAACTCCACCTTGAAATCAGAGCTAAGTACTTCTAAAACACTCTTTTCACCTTCCACAAAGAACTTTTGCTCTTGCGTTCGGAATTTCTTTTGATGTAAGGATTTAATAAACTTAACTGTATTTTTGCTAAGCATTCGGATCGACTCTGCCATTTTGAAATTCTCCAAATATATACTTTTTATCGGTGTCCTCTGGGGCATGTTTGCTTGCTCAGTGAGCAAAAACTTACCTGAAGGGAAATTTGTCCTCAGAAGCAATAAGCTGAAAGGGGTGAAAAATGCAAGTCAAGCGGAAATTCAGGGATTGTTTATACAAGAACCCAATACTACCATCCCCCTTACAAATTCCTCTCTCGGGGTGAGTATTTACAGGTTGGGTCAGTTTTTTTATGACAGTGCAAAAATAAGCAACAAACTAATTTTAACTAATTCTGAACTTCAAAAAGCAAAAGATAGTCTTAACGGAAATCCTGACGAACGAAAACTGATTAAAAAACGGGACAAGCTCCAGACAAAAACCCAATACTTAGAAAAATTGTCGGAATATGGGAATTTTCTGATGCGAACAGGAAACCCTGTGACCATCCTCGACAGTACGCTCACTGAAAGAACAACCATTGAAATACGCAACTACTTGTATAACAAAGGATTTCTGGACTCCAAAGCATCCTATGAGGTGGCAGTGAAGAAGAAAAAGGCGGAAGTAATCTACACCATCGACGAAAAGGAACCCTATCTGCTGGATTCCATTTATACCAGAACTGATAATGAAGGGATAATAAGCCTCATCGAAAAAACAAAGCCTGTATCTTTTATCAAAAAAGATGACCGCTATGATCAGAGCAATTTCACGAGAGAAAGAGATCGCTTGGAAGAACTTTTCAAAAACAATGGATATTTTCTGTTCACCAAGAGTTTTATCGATTACAACCTGTACTACGATACCACTTCGAAGAAAATCCATGTGGAGCAGCGCATCCTTAAGCCTTCATTTTCAGAAAAGCATGAGGTATATAGAATCGATTCCATCACATTCAAAATCAGTCCTCCAAGCGATACTTTCATTGATGAAAAAGAGCAGAGACACTACCGAAACATTGATTTCACCTTCTATAAAGACCGCTTCTCCGCAAAACTGCTCAGTTCTAGGATTTTGTTTGATGAAGGTCAGGAATATAGTAGGCTAAACATTGTTGAAACCCAAAAACAGCTGAGTAATCTTGATCTTTTCCGATACATCAATATTTCATTTGACACGGTAGGAACCAGCCTTACCGCAAGGATTTTGACGCAACCCAATCAGAAATATCAGCTCACCAACCAGCTGGGGCTAAGTATTACCGAGCAATTGCCGGGACCGTTTTTCAGCATTGTGTTGAGAAACAGAAATTTCTTTAGAGCCGGAGAAATATTGGAATTCAATACCAGAATAGGATACGAAGGCGTTGCTTCAGCCACCGATCAGGGGGTCTATCAAAGCAAAGAATTAGGTGCTTCCGCTTCTGTGATTTTCCCAAGATTTCTAATTCCTTTCTATGGGGAGAGTTTGCGCAAATTCGGAAGGTATAATCCCAACACACGCGCCCAGCTCGGCTACAACTATACTAACCGTCCGGAATACACCAGATCAGGATTAAACGCCCTTCTTGCTTATACATGGGTAACCAGAGGAAACAGACAGCAATTCACCGTAAATGCCGCAGATATTAATTACATACGGACACCAAAAATCTCAAATGACTTCGCTCAGGTTTTACGAGACCTGGAAAATCAGGGTAACAATTTAATTTGGTCGTTTTTACCTTCTTTTATTAGCAGCATTTCTGCACAGTCGATTATTAATTTCAACAACTACGGCAATTACAATTCAACCAACAAAGCTTCTTTACTCAAGCTCTTTGTAGAAAGTGGGGGAACCACATTGAATTTTGGAAGACCTCCAAGCAATAGTGAAACGACTGATTTTGCCAGATTTCAATGGCTTAAACTTCAGGCAGATTTCAGGAGATATTATCCACTTGACCAGAAAACAACCCTAGCTTATAGAGCCAACTTCGGAATAGCTAACCCCTACGGGGTAAGTAATGGAATTTTGCCATACGAGAAATATTTCTTTGCCGGCGGAGGTACTAGTATCAGAGCTTGGCAAGCAAGGAGGCTTGGACCGGGTAGCTATACTCCGCCTGTTGGGGACAGGGGAAGATATGATTATGCCTTTGAACAGCCCGCTGAAATGATCCTGGAAACCATGCTGGAATACCGAAGGAATTTAGTGGGGTATTTCGATATGGCAGTATTTGTAGATGTGGGAAATGCTTGGGTGATAGGAGCGGACAATTCCAGACCCGGTGCGGATTTTAGATTTGACAGATTTTATAAGGAACTTGCCGTCGGAACAGGCTTGGGCTTACGGATGGATTTTAACTTTTTGGTAGTTCGTCTGGACTTGGCCACCAAAGCTGTAGATCCATCCATGCCGGAAGGTGAGCGATGGGTGCTGGATAATGTATCATTCAACCGTCTTTTTGGACTGAAAGGCCAAACTGTTCTTAACTTTGGCATAGGTTATCCATTCTAAGGCAAAAACAACCGACAATGTCACGAAAGAGTAAAGAAGAAATAGCTGAAATCTACCGTAAAATGCAGGATTATATCTGCAAAGAGCTGGAATTGGCGGATGGTAGCGGCAAATTTATAGAAGATCAATGGCAAAGGTCTGCCGGAGGGGGCGGCAGAACCAGAATTTTCCAAAATGGAAATATTATTGAAAAAGGCGGAGTTGCATTTTCGGCTGTACATGGGCCTACCCCTGACAAAATTCTTAAGAAACTAAACTTGGATAAGGCTGATTTCTTTGCAACGGGGGTATCTATCGTACTGCATCCCAAAAGCCCTATGGTACCAATTATCCACATGAACATCCGATACTTTGAGATGGACAACGGAGAACACTGGTTCGGAGGAGGAATAGATTTGACCCCTCATTATATTGACGGGAATGATGCCAGGCACTTTCATCAGGAAGTGAAAAAAGTGTGTGATCAATACGATCCCAGCTACTACGCTAAGTTTAAAGACTGGGCAGACGAGTATTTTTATATCAGACATAGAAATGAAACCCGGGGAATTGGAGGAATTTTCTATGATAGACTACAAGCCAAAGACGACCAGGAGTTCGAAAACATTCTTCAATTCAGTTTATCTTTAGGACGCTTGTTTCCTGACGTTTACGGGTATTTTATGAAGAAAAACTCCCTAGCTCCGTATGGCGAAAAGGAGAAGTCCTGGCAAAGTCTTAGAAGAGGCCGATATGTGGAATTCAACTTGGTATGGGATGCAGGGACAAAATTCGGTTTGGATACAAATGGCCGTACGGAAAGCATTCTGATGAGCATGCCTCCGATGGCAGAGTGGGAATACATGCATGAACCGGAAGTAGGGTCCAAAGAAGAATATACCCAAGAGCACCTCAAAAAAGGGATTGACTGGTTATCTTTTGTAAAATGATCGAACAAATCAAAACTTGGGATGAGGAATTATTCCTCTGGCTAAACTCCTTCCATACTGATTTACTGGATGTGATCACTTTTCAATTGTCTCAAACCTTTGTTTGGATCCCGTTTTATATCATCTTGATTTTTTTTATATACAAAGCGGATCCCAAAGGTTGCTGGTGGGTATTTGGTGGCATAGCCTTGACCATTCTTATCTCCGATCAGGTGGCATCTGCGGTGATGAAACCTTTTTTTGAAAGACTACGCCCCTGTCATGATGAGCGATGGGATGGAATAATCCACAATTATGGTCGATGTGGCGGTCTGTTTGGATTTGCTTCCTCTCATGCTGCCAACACGTTTGGTTTGGCACTTTTCTTAAATCTCAAAATGAAAGGGCAGCTGCGGTTTCTGCCATGGCTGTTTGTGTGGGCAGCAGTGATTTCCTACACTAGAATATATCTGGGAGTCCACTACCCTATGGATATTCTGGCGGGTGCAGTTGTAGGGCTTCTTGCGGCACTTCTATCTTGGATTTTGGTGGTTTTTATAAAGAGAGAAATTCTCAAGTTACTACTGAAATAGGGCTTGGGCTAGCGAATTTCATCGCAGAAATATCCACGATAACTCTGATGCACTCAACACGGATTTAGGTGGTTTCTACATGGATGCAGGTTATTGGCATCCATCCGAGGCCCCCATATGATTCGGGTTAGGTATTTCTGGAGCAGAGAAGCCTTTTGCTTAGGAAAGGAGCTACACAAGCGCATTGGATACACCGTCTGCCTCTGACCAAAAAAGTCCTCTATCCCAAAATTAACCTAACTTTCAGAACCATGTTGGGCTAATCCTCCAACTCCTCACAGAAAAACCCTTCCAGTTCTATAAGCTCGATAATTTCATCGGCAGCAACATGGGGGGCATTCACACGAAGGATGTGGTCACAGTCCTCCAGATCAAAATTCCAATCACCATGATCCTGAACCAAACTATCGAGTACAGGAGCCAGACCGGCCACTTGATTTTCTTTTTCTACTGTAGTTTTAAAAACCCAAACCATAACATCTTACTTATTAAAAATAATTGGACAAACAAATAAAGTTACATTCCCCATACGGGCAAATGCGTCAAATCGCTACAGTCACCCCTCAAATTTCATTGAAAAGCCCCATTCTTTTGTTCCAATAGCGGATACACACTGCCATTAGGGAGGCCGTTAGAATGACAAAGCAATCACATACTTCAAGCACAAAGAAAAAAAACAAGAGTGACAACCCTATGTCAGCAGGTTGGTAGTCTTTTTCAATCTTTCCCATTTTTGCCGGAAGCGATCTTCCACTTTATCGTTAAACCTTTCTGGATACACCAAGTCGACATATTCAGCAAACATGGTAAACCAAAGGACAAAATCATGCTCATACGGCAGCGTTAAAGTCATTCCCACTTTGTCTTCCATATCGGATTGTAACACAAAGCCATAATTACATTTTTCATTTCCAAAAAGGGATCCAGGATTTTTATCCATCTGCTACCGTACCTTTTTACTTTCTCGACCAGCTTTGTCATCACTATATTTTTAGACATCACGCAAAGAATATAGACGTAGTCTTCTACCCTATTGATGACAATGGAGATTGAATTATTAGTCTTCTTTTTATTTATCTTTTACCATAGATTTTTAAAAGCGATTTTCCTGTTTCCTGCATTACTTATAACCTCTTGTAAAAAAGATATACATCAAGCGAACTATGGTTTTAATTCACTGAAAGCAATCTTTTAAAAGTGTGTTTTATGTTTTATTTATGTCATTTATACATTTTTTTATTAGCTTACTGAGTGGTGTAACAAATCACATTAATAAACCCTGCCCAAATGACCGAAGTAAACCGCTTGGTGGAAGTTCCTGACCAAAGGAACTTATCTGTTCTAAAAGACCAGGACATCCCTCACCAGGAGTGCCTTTGGGATGCATTCAGGTCTGGCTGTGAATCCAGCTTCATCCGCATATATGAAATTTATGTATCTGACTTATTTGATTATGGGTGTAAGTTTTCCGATGATGAGGAATTGGTAAAGGATGCCATTCAAGACCTATTCGTAGAAATCCGGACCAACCGTCAAAAATTAGGCAAAACAGGTTCCATAAAATTCTATTTGTTTAAAGCCTTGAGAAGAAAAGTAGTCCGTGAAAAGAACACCTTGCTTCACAAAATAATCCCATTAGATCAAATCACCCATTTTGAGTTAACTTTTTCCCACGAACAAATTTTGATCAACCAACAGATCAAAGAAGAACAGGTTAAACAACTAAACATCGCACTCAAAAAATTGACAACACGGCAAAGAGAAATGGTCTATTATTATTTTTTTGAGGATTTGAGCTATGAGCAGATCAAAGAAATTATGGGATTTTCCAGCCTAAAAGCTACCAGAACCCTATTATACCGCACCATTGATTTTCTAAAGTCTACGCTCACCAAAAAATAATTTGAAAATTTTCTGATTTTCGTGATGGTTTTTTTGAGGTTTCTTCCTGTTATATATGGAGAAATACAAAAAAATCCATGAAAGACCAGGTTGGTGAACTTTTAAAGAATAAAGAATTTGTACGTTGGGTCAAAAAGCCTGATGAACATACGGACCGTTACTGGCAAAAATGGTTGGATGCTCACCCTGACAAGCGTGAGGATTTTTTCGCCGCAAGGGAAATGGTGCTGGGCATCCAAATTACCCGTAATGAACTTCCTGACTTGGAAAAAGAGAAAATACTTTTAGAGATTTTCCGAAAAGAAAGCCAACCAACTGATAAAGAAAAAAACAAACAGGCTTACACATTATCTCCATGGGGCAATCATTTTGCTTTTGGGGCAAAGGTAGCGGCTGTCTTTTTACTTGGATTTTTTTTGTTTCTCGGATTGCCCCAACCTCCTTTTTCACCGAAAGAAAGCACTAAGGAAGAAGCACCTATTACTACCATTCAAAAACAGACCCTGAGAGGTCAAAAAAGTAAATTTAAACTTCCAGACGGCACCTTGGTTTGGCTCAATTCAGACAGCAAACTGGAATTCACTTCAAACTTTTCCGATTCACTGAGAAAAGTACATCTTATAGGCGAGGCTTATTTTGACGTAGCCAAAGACCCCGAACGCCCTTTTCAGGTAATTACCGGTAGCCTATCGACTACCGCATTAGGAACCGCTTTTAACATCAATACCTTCCACAAAGACCGGTTAAATGTGGCACTTGTTCACGGTAAAGTAAAAGTGGAAAACAAAGACACCCAGGAAAAGATCCTGCTTTCACCCGGACAAAGACTCCAATACATCAAAACTAAACAGAAAACTCTGGTAGACGAATTTGAAGGAGATTGGGTAACCGGTTGGAAAGACGGAATTCTACACTTCAAGGAAGCTCCTTATTTAGAAGTCATCGAAGAACTGGAAAGGTGGTATGGAGTGAATATCCAAACAACAGGAAGTCCGACACAATCCTGGAATCTCACCGGAAGGTACAATAATGAGAGTTTGAAAATGGTGCTCGATCGCATGTCCTACGTAGAAAGGTTTGAATATGAGATTAATGAAAAAAAAATACGAATCAAATTTTAACCCAAATAACCATGAAAATTAACAGCTCATAAAAAAACCATCCGCCACAGCGGATGGCCAAGTCAAAAGGGGTAGTATGAATGCAAGTACATTGGGGAATGGACGCATCCTCTACCCTGTTTTCTGAACTTTACTAAACTCAAAATTATGAATTTAAAATTACAAAGGACAATCTATATGTTGTCGAAGTATTTCCTATATGGATTGTTTACCCAAATGATGTTTATCTCTTTGGTAACCGCCGGAGAGGTAAATGCGCAGTTGAAGTCCATCGATGAGGTGTCCATCAACCTGGACAGCAAGGAAATGACCCTGAAACATTTCATTTCCACGGTGGAAAAACTAACTAGTTTTAACTTTTCTTATGACAAAAGGCATGTAGACCGCAATGAGGTTTACCGCTTCTCGTCTTCTCATAACACCATTGAGGCCCATTTAAGGGAAATTGTCTATCAGTCAAACCTTAGCTTCAAGCAGGTCAATCATAATATAGACATCAGCCAATCACCTTCAAAAACGCAACAACAGGTGGTGATCTCTGAAGAAGTGATCATAACAGGAAAAGTCACGGATACCGACGGTGAACCCATTCCGGGAGTTGTCGTAAGCATCCAGGGAATTTCCTCAGGCACGGTAACTGATATTGACGGTAATTATTCAATAGAAGTAGCCGAAGGAGCCACCTTGGTATTTTCATTTATCGGATATGAATCCACCACTGTGACAGTGGGCAACCAAACTGTCATTGATGTCCAATTGGATGAAAATCTTTTAGCATTGGAAGAAGTAGTGGTAATTGGTTATGGTACCCAAAAGAAGGGAGATGTTACCGGTTCAGTAGCTTCTGTAAAAGCGGAAGATTTTGTCCAGGCACCGGTTAAGGATGTGGGACAGTTGATTCAAGGTAAAGTGGCAGGATTGACCATTGGATCCACCAGTGGGGATCCTACAAGTGGGGTGCAGGTATCGCTTAGGGGCAATACAACTATTTTAGGAGCCAGTTCGTCTCCTTTGATTTTAATAGATGGGATTCCCGGTGACTTTCGGACAGTTGCTCCCGAGGATATAGAATCTATTGATGTACTTAAAGATGGTTCCGCAGCGGCGATTTATGGTGTACGCGGGAACAACGGGGTGATATTGATCACCACCAAAGGTTTTGATAAGAATCAGATCAATTCTGTCGAATACAGTGTACAAATGAGTACAGATCAGGTTTACCGACAACTGGATATGCTTACGGCAGCTGATTATAGAAAGCAAATAGCAGATGGGACACGGGATGCGAGTTGGGATAACGGTTCTGATACCGACTGGTTTAAAGAAGGAACAAGGAGCCCCTTTTCGCAAATTCATAACCTGACCTATCGTGGAGGCAAAGCGCAAACCAGTTACCTCATTAATCTCAACTATCGCGATATGGAAGGCATCATGCTTAAATCTGACAACAAAACCTTTAGTGGCCGTGTCGACATCAAGCACAAAATGCTTAATGATAAGCTGGTGTTTAATATAGGTATACTGGGAAGACAAAATTCATTCACTACCACAGGAGATAATACCAGTTTTAGTGGTTGGACTTACCGCCAAATGACTATTCAGAACCCCACTTCTCCAATCAAAACGGAGGATGGCAGATGGTTTCAGGAAGGGATCTTTGACTATGAAAACCCCTTGTCGAGATTATATGAAAGCGATGGTCGTAAGAGAAGCCAATTTACCAGGTATAATAGTACTATAGAATATATGCCTTTGGACGGACTAAGCTTAAAAGCGATGTTTGCCTATGATAAGTTCAATGATGCCCGGGGTTACTCTGAGACCAAGAACCATATCAGCAATATACGGGATGGACGTAACGGTTATGCTTCAATAGGCAACAGAGATGCTGCTAATAAATATACTGAGCTTACTGCCAATTATTCAAAAGGATTCGGTGGACATGAATTTTCCGTACTCGGAGGATATGGTTATCAAGAAAACGAGTGGTTTGATATGTCGATGAGTAACTTTGACTTTCCTACGGATCAAGTGGGTTATGCAGATATTGGAGCAGGAAAAGCCCTTGCTGATGGATTAGCCAGCCAGAGCAGCTCCAGAGGAAAAACCAACCTGATCAGTTTTTTCGGCAGAGTCAATTACACCTACAAAGATAAATATTTGCTTTTAGCCAGTGTACGCCGTGAAGCAGCAAGCCAATTGTATGGTGCCGAAAAACCATGGGGAACTTTCCCTGCTTTATCATTGGGGTGGAGAGTACATGAAGAAGGCTTTATGGATAATATCAGTGCTGTCAATAACTTGAAGCTAAGGGCAGGGTACGGGGTCACCGGAAACGCTCCGGCCGATCTTTTTTTAGGTGTTGCTACACTAGGTTTCGCAGAATATTACTTGGTCAATGGTGTCTGGGTACGTTCTTTGGTTCCAACTAGGAACCCAAATCCATATTTGAAATGGGAGGAAAAGAAGGAATTTAACGTAGGTGTTGATTTTGAATTGTTTAATAACAGAGTGTATGGCACAGTGGATTATTATGTAAGACGAATTGATGGATTATTGTACGACTACCAGGTGCCTAGTCCTCCCAATATTTATCCGTCTACAAGAGCGAATGTTGGTATGATGGAAAACAAGGGGATTGAAGTCAGCCTGTCTATAGAACCGGTAAAAACAAAAGATGTAAATTGGACTACACAGTTATTATACTCCACTAATACCAACAAACTTGTAAGCTTATCGAATGATTTGTACAAATTAGAGACGAACTATTTTCCGACAGGACATACCGGAGTCCCCATCCAAACACATACGCACCTTGTAGAAATAGGAGGTGAAATCGGTAATTTTCACGGTTACAAGGTAGCAGATATATCGGATGATGGCTATTGGATTTACAAAAACAGTGTAGGAGAAGAGGTGGCGTACGGCGATTTTAACAGAAGTTTCGATGAAAAGCAAATAATAGGAAATGGTATTCCTGATTTCCATGCCGGCTGGAACAACACCGTTCACTATAAGAATTTTGATTTTGGCGTGACCATGCGCGGTTCCTTTAAGTTTCAAATTATCAACTTTCAAAGGATGTATTATGAGAACCCGGGAGATGAGCGGTACAACCGCTTGAAGTCTGCCTATACGCCTGTATTTGGGAAGACCGTATTAAATGAAAATGTCCCGTTGGAATTTAACGATTACTATGTGGAAGATGGGGACTTCGTAAAGATCGATAATATTACTTTTGGGTATAATGTCAACCAGCTTAAATCGAAGCATATCCACTCCATGAGATTTCATGTTTCTACACTTAACACCTTCATTATCACCAAATATAAAGGTATAGACCCTGAGGTAAATTGGAACGGTTTGTCTCCAGGCATTGATGATAGGGATAAGTATCCAACTACCCGAACATTTACAATTGGAGCTAGTATAAAATTCTAAATTCAGAAAAATGAAGGCAATAAAAATATTTCTCTTATCGGCTATTCTACTGAATAGTATCGGCTGTACAGAATTGGCAGATGAAAGTTACAGCATACTGATCGCTAAAGACTTTGAGGTTACAGAAAGTGAAGTAGGTTCCATAATTGCATCCGCATATGTTCCCTGGAACGACCTTTTCGGAGGATGGGGGAGCTACTTTTGGGCACAAGATGTCAGCTCTGATGCATTGGTTATCCCAAAAAGACCATGGGGCTGGGTGGATGCAGGTGATTACAGAAGACTCCATGAGCATAAGTGGACTGCAGATGATCTGGTAATCGTTCAGTGTTGGAGGAGGGCATATAGAGGAATTACAACCACAAACAGGGTAATCTATCAAATAGAAAATGATCTTGTCCCCTTAGGAGAATTCAAAGAAAACGCATTAGCTGAACTTAAAGTACTAAGGGCTACCTATTATTATGTCCTCTTGGATATGTATGGAAACATACCCATTGTTACCAACTTCGATGTTCCAGAGGGATTTCTTCCTGAACAGAGCTCAAGAAAGGAAGTGTTTGATTTTCTTGTAAATGATATCACTGAAAATATAGACTTGTTGAACGAGGAAACTGGAAGTGCTTCATATGGTAGAATTAATAAATGGGTGGCACATACTTTATTAGCCAAACTTTATCTGAATGCGGAAGTTTATACCGGTGAAGCCATGTGGGATAAATGTATAGAGCAATGTGATATCGTCATCGAGTCCAATAAGTACGCTTTGGAAAGCAATCAAAAGAATAATTTTATTGTTTACAATGAGGGTTCAGGAGAGATCATCTGGTCATTGGTTTTTGATGAAAACTATACAGCTGGTTGGAATGTTTTTGACCATCATATGCAGACACTGCCTCAAGAGGCTCAGGCAACATACAGCCTCCGATTTTCTCCTTGGGGAGGAATATGTGCCATCCCACAGTTTATTGACACCTTTAACCCATTGGATGAGAGGTATACTGAAAACTGGCTGAAGGGACAACTGTATGATAGAAACGGCAATAAGTTAACGGTTCAAAATGGATCTTTGAAAGACAAGGATTTAGTTTTGATTAACGATTTGCCTGCTGTTGATACGTCACAAGCTGTTCATGGTTTACGTCTAAGCAAATTTGAAGTAGAACAAGGTGCAGGTGTAATACCGAACAATGACTATACATTTTTTAGATATGCCGATATTCTGATGATGAAAGCGGAAAGTTTGCTGCGTACCGGAAGTACCGGTGAAGCCGCTGCTATTGTGACACAGATAAGAGAACGTAGCTTTAGAAATAATCCCGCAGAGGCACCTGTTACCGGAGCAGAACTCATGGGAGGTAGTAGGTATGATTATGGTCGTAGGGACGTACATGTTACTACCCAAGAAGGTGGGAATGACGTCCTCTATGGTCGATTTATGGATGAGTTAGGATATGAGTTTTTTGAAGAATGCCGACGAAGACAGGATATGATCCGCTTCGGGGTGTTCACTACCAAGTCTTGGTTTTCTCATGAACCCAATGGAGATTACAGAAGCCTTTATCCCATTCCCCAAGAAGAAATCAATAAAAACAGTAATTTGAAACAAAACCCCGGTTATTAATTCAATGTTTAAAAACTTATAAATAGCCGAAATTGCTTTTTTTAATTCAAGGTTCCCGAATATTTGGGAACCTTGATTTTTTTCCAAAGAAGCGAAAAATTCATCAACTAGACAGAAAATTTAGAGATAGACAAAAGCATAAAAACACCATACATCCACTTTAAAATCAGACACTTAACCACAATAAAGCACACTTTTTTCTCTATTTTTCAACCCCAATATAATTCTATATTTTTTTAATCGAACTCAGGTTACAAGATATGCTGTCATACGTCCACACTTAGACATTGAAAGCAGCAAACAACAGGAATTAACCTTATCTTTCAATTGGTTTTTGCCGGTTATAAAAACAAATTGACAACTGAATTGACCCGATTTACTTTTCAAGACAAAAACTGCCTCAAGACAATGAAATGAATTGCGTTTCCGACTTCAACTAGACATCTCTTTTTAATGACTCGAATCCTGATTTTTGCCCTGCTATTTTGGATCAACCTACCTATCCATGCACAAGATTCAATAGTCTATAAGCCAAATCAGATTCGGGATTTTAAATTGGTGCCCTTGCCTGCCATTGCTTCAAACCCTGCAAACGGCTGGCTATTTGGCATTGCACCATCTGCTACATGGAGAATGGGAGATCCCGAAAGCACCCATCTGTCCAATCTGGTAGGAAATCTAGTGTACACGACCAAAAAACAATGGCTGATCAGCTCCCGAAGTACTATTTTCCTTGCCGATGACAGCTGGATTCTAGTTGGTGATTGGCGTTTTTTCATTACATCCCAGCCTACCTTCGGACTAGGGAGTTCTAGCCCAAACGAACCTACCGAAAACCCAAAACAAGCAGATGTCTGGTGGGGAGAACAGCAAATGGATTACAATTGGGTACGATTCTACGAGACAGTGCTGAAGCGAATCTCTACCTCTAAGTTTTATCTGGGCGTGGGATATCATCTTGATATCTATTCGAAAATTGACAACTTTATAGAGGATGGAATCCCCCAAGAGTTTACTTTCTCAAATGATTTCTACAATCATAGCAAGGGGTTTAATTTAGATAAAAACACACTTTCGGGGATTACATTGAATGCAATAATGGAAAACCGTGATTTGGCAGTATCTCCTTATGAGACCAACTTTGCTTTAGTCTCTTACAAAATCAATCCGGAATTTTTAGGCTCAAATCAATCTTCTTCCACCCTCCTACTTGACTACCGCCACTATTTTCCCTTAAGTGAGAAGCGGAAACGTCATTTATTGGCACTCTGGAGTTATGCCAATTTCCTTGTATCAGGCGATCTACCTTACATGGCCTTACCTTCAATCGGCTATGACCTCTTTGGACGTTCGGGCAGAGGGTATTCTCAAGGACGATTCAGAGGAGAAAGCATGGTGTATTCAGAAGCTGAATATCGCTTTCCTCTACAGAAAAATAAGGAAACTTTTGGCGGAACTATTTTTGTAAATGCAGCAAGTTTTGGGAGCAAATTGACTCAGGAAAATCTACTTACAAAAATAAACCCCGGCTATGGTTTAGGCTTGCGTGTGATGATCAACAAAGCAAACCGAACTACTATTACTGCTGATTATGGTTTTGGTCAAAAAGGAAACTCAGGATTTTATCTAAACATAAACGAGTCTTTCTAAGTTACTTTATTTCGCAAAAAAAAGCCCCAAAAGAAATTCATCTTTAGGGGCTTTTATAGTAAGTGACTAAAGTAAATTATTTAGCCTCGTTTTTCTTTGCTGTAACTTCAGCTCTGATTTCCTGTGCAAGATTTTTGATGGCTTGCATGCCTGTTCTTACTCTAGTGCCAGCTGCTTTGTTACCGTTTTCGTAGAATTTTGCAAAGTCTGCTTCTAAAGAATCGACCAAATCTTTAACTTCTTGGTGTCTGCTCATAATCGTTTTATTGGTTGGTTATAAATTATACTTGAATACAATAAACATCATTTATAGTGCCATTAGAAGTCTTTTGGCGATTATTTTTAATTTTTAGTGCAGAAAAATGATGTTTTCATTAAAACACTCGTTTTATTCAATTTTTAGCAACATTTCATGCCAAAAATTGAGTTTAATTTTCTGCCAAAAACGCTTCTACTCTCCCCAAATTGGCTTATAAATTGGCCAAATGAGAATCTTGCTTCATTAAATCAGCACTTTTTGGCCCTTTTCTGCAGACTCAAGTATTGCCTGGACTATACGAATGTCGCGAAGCCCCTCTTCTCCCGGCACAGCTTGGGGAATTCCTTCCTGTATACTCCGCGCATCATTATCCATTTGCCATACCTGCTCCATAGGTTGCGGAAAAGGGAAATTGATCTCCCCCAAAGGGCTCTTCCCTTTATTGCCGGAATAGGCAGAAAACGGCGCCATCTCTATCATCCCCTCTTCACAGGTGATATTGAGATAATTGATATTCTCCGCAAATGAAGTCTTGATAGTTCCGATCACACCCCCGGGAAATTCCAACTCAGCTTCCACAATCTCGCCTAATCCATCTTTGTATATCTCAGGACGCTCAGCCCAGACTTTTGCCGAATTTACAGCTACAGGTTCCATCCCCGATCCCAGTCTGGCTCCCTGAATTGAATAAACACCCATATCATAAATAACTCCTCCACCCATTTCGCGCTTCTGCTTCCAGTGATCAGTACGACTCTCTCTGTACCCTGCCGCACAGTCCACACCCAACACACTGCCAAGACTTTGTTCGCTAATAATTTTCTGAAATGCATGGGTATTTGGCTCATGCTGGCAGCGGTAACCAATTGAGAGCGAAACATTGGCCTCATTACAGGCATCAATCATTGCCTGACACTCTTCCACGGTCATGGCCATGGGTTTCTCACACCAGACATGTTTTCCTGCTTTGGCAGCACGGATCACATATTCCTTGTGCATAGACGGCGGCAATACAATGTAGATTACATCTATATCCTGATTTCCTGCTATAGCATCGAAAGTGTCGTAATTGTAAATATTTTCTTCAGGAATTTTATATTTCGCTTTCCACACCGCTGCTTTGGTGGGAGTTCCTGTCACGATTCCTGCCAAATAGCAATTCTCAGTTTTTTCCAAAGCCGGAGCCAATAAGTCCGTACTATAATAGCCCAATCCTACCAGCGCTACTCCCAGCTTATCTTTTCGGGGCTTAGAAGAGGAAAATACATTAAAAGGAGAGATCAAACTTGCACCTGCTCCAAGAGCAATAGACTTCAAAGTGTTTCTTCTTGTGATAAAATTCATAGGCATTAGGTTAAGGGTTTGATATTTAATACGCTTATCAAGATACAGTTTTCATCTTTACCCCCAAAAAATTATTAAATTCAACTATGGATTTATATTCTGGTCAACCTTGTATGCACATGAAAAAATTATTGATTCTCGTTTTCCTTCTTGTTCCGTTTTTCACTCAGGCCCAAAGTCAGGTCCAACCCTATCTTTCCCTTGAAGATGCAATTAGAATATCAGATGCTGCGCAAGTCAAATCCGAGGCTGAGGGCTGGAATATGGTAATAGTAGTACTGGATGCAGGTGGACATATGATCTCGCTACGCAAAATGGATGGTGTACAAATTGGCAGTGTTGATGTTGCCTTAGCCAAAGCGAAATCTTCGGTTTATTTCAAACGTCCCACTAAAGTTTTTGAAGATATGATGAAAGGTGAAGGCGGTGCAAGAATTGCCACCTTACCAAATGCCGTCGCAATAGAAGGAGGACTGCCTATTTTCAAAGATGGAATTATCGTAGGTGCCATTGGTATATCCGGTGCCACTTCAGCGCAAGACGGAATTGTAGCTGCTGCAGGCTTGGAAGCTTATTGATTTCAAGTTTTGTGAAGGTTTCAGTCCCCGCTTATTACATAAAGTAAATAAGTAATTACTCACTCAAATCAGAGATGATGGAATGCACGGTGGTACTGCAGCAATTCTTGCACAGCGCTACTCCATTCCTAATAGTCAGGGCCTTCCTCATTGCTTCTTTCCCTGAGTTATAAGGACCTAGGTAGTCCCGCTCATACGAGCTCGGAATATATTCACATTCACGATCGTGTATTTCGTGCAATCCGTCCTTATTCGGATTGGAAGACAGATAAAAGAATTTCATAAATAGGTCAATGAGTTAATAACCCAAAAGTACCTATCAATAACTGACGAAAACATACCCTATATAGGGTATTTTTCAAAGGAAAAGTTATAATTCAATGAGATTATCAGCAATGATGCCTGTAAATTCCCCTGATAATCCTCCTTTGAAAACCTAAAGGCATGCAATCCAGGGAGACCCGTCACAGCATGGCAGGCAGAAGGACTCAATTCATTGGTTTACCATATCTTATGGTGCTTTTGGATCCCTACCGGTAGAAAAGCGACTAAAACATTATTAGGATTTGGAAAACACTAGCGTCAAGGCCACTTCGGTCTTCTGTCACTCGTGCTGAGCGTAGTCGAAGTATCGGTCTTCCCGCCGTTATACCAAAGAAAATGAGGCTACCGGCATCATTGAGAGGCTGTCTCATAACTCATAATTGTCACATTGAGCAACCAGTCTGCCGAAGGCATGAAAGTCGAAATGGGCTTAATTAGCACATAAAAGGCTTCGACTTCGCTCAGCCTGACAAGATAACCTACTTATGAGACAGTCTCAATCCATCGAACTTGAGTTTCCACACCTATTTCAGGTTTCCCAAAAGGCAGTTGTACCATCAACCGAAATAAAGAAACAGGCATAAACATCACCCTATGTATCGACTCAGCAAATCCTTCCACTCTTCCTCCAGGGTTAATTGCGGCCTAGCCTCTCCGGCTCTTCTATACCAATAGTCCGCATTCCATTGATCACCTTCCTTTCTATGCAAGTAAGCATGGATTCTGGCTGCTTCCTTTCCTTCCAAGCTATCCACCTGATCATGTGCCTTATCCCAATCTCCGTTACCATCATACCAAAGCGCCTTTAGCATAGGGTTGTAATGGTTGACCTTATCATCTGATTTCAGAAAATCAGCAATTGTTTTATCCTCTATAGCCATTTTTTCGCTGTTTGACTCCCCAAAGAAAAGAAGCTGAGGCATAAAACTCTTACTCTTCTCTGACTATTTTATGATATCCTGAGGTCAACTTTGGGATATGTATAGTCACTTCACTGCCAGCGGACATAATTTCCAATAATGATCTCCGCAAGACAGGTCACTGAGCTTGTCGCGCCATACTGAGGTAACCATAGACTAATTTGGTGCTGTGGTGATCGAGGATAATCGTAAAATCAAATTTCAGATAGAACTTCCCCGCTTATACTCCAAATTTCACATATTTAAAACTTCAACCCCCAATACTATGACACTATACAGATTGCTGATTGTATTCTTGGTTATTACCCTGCCCATCAGATTACAGGCTCAGACACAAACTGATCAACAATTGACTGCCTATATCCTGGAACTGGTCCAATCTTTTCAAGGGGATATAGGCATATACATCGAGCATCTGGAATCCGGGAATGTGGTGGAAATCAATTCCGACTCCATATTTCCCACAGCCAGCATAGTGAAAATCCCAATTCTCTTGGGAATATTTGACAAAATAGAGAACGGAGAATTGCATTACCACCAACCCTTGATTTACCATGACTCCATCAAATACGGAGGATCGGGAATCATGCAATTCTTTAAAGATTCTACCCAAACTGACCTAAGTACGCTGCTTGCCTTAATGCTGAGCTATTCAGACAATACCACTTCACTCTGGAATCAGGCACTTGCCGGAGGTGGTGTTCAACTAAACCAAGTCATGGATCAATTAGGCTATCAAAACACCAGAGTGAATAGTCGAACTGCAGGAAGGGAAAGCATCTGGGAAAAGTACGGCTGGGGTCAGACCACCCCAAAGGAGATGGCGGGTATTTTAGTTCGCTTAAATAATGGAGAGCTATTCAGTCCCGCTGCCTCTGAACAGATGTACAGATTGCTTTCCAATACTTTTTATACGGATTATGCTATATCAGGAATTCCGGCTGGGATTAACGTGGCGAGCAAGCAGGGAATGGTGAACGCTTCCCGTTCAGAGGTTTTTTTGGTTAATTCTCCCCGGGGGGATTACGTTTGCGCTATTTTCACCAACAATAACGTTGATCAACGTTGGGATTATGACAATGAAGCCTGGGTACTTACCAGAAAGCTATCCAATCTGATTTGGAATTATTTTAACCCGCAACAACCCTATAGCCAACCTGAGGAAATTGGGAAGTATCTTGAAGGACAGCCTTATTAATAAATGATTCTAAGCAATTTCCGTGGGAGCAATCCCCTTAAGCCACATTATAATTTTCCATAAACCACAAAGATTTAAGCGTTCCACAGTTCTTCACTTTTTCCAAAATTTCAATAAATACCGGGAAATCCAATAACAGACTGAAATCAAACGATGATTTCATTGTGCAATCGTCAATAAATTCTTCAAAAACAGCATTTTAAGCTATTATAATCTGCAATTGGTCGGTAAATGAGAAGTTATATATTTGCTCAATTAACAAATCCAAAATTAACAGTAAGACATACCTTATGGAACAAGCTTTGATTTATGCCGTCCCGGCGCTGGGGCTGGTTGGCCTGATTGTAATGGCCATTAAATCTGCCTGGGTGACTAAGCAGGAAACAGGAGATAAAAACATGATGGAACTCGCCGGCTATATAGCCGATGGGGCCATGGCATTTTTAAAGGCTGAATGGAAAGTACTTTCCTATTTTGCAGTCATCGCCGTGATACTCTTAGTATGGTCAGGAATGTCCGTAGAAACTTCGAGCCCGGTTATCGCCATTTCCTTCCTTATAGGGGCAGTTTTTTCGGCATTCGCAGGATATATAGGAATGAATATCGCTACCAAAGCCAATGTCCGCACTACACAGGCAGCGAGAACAAGTTTGAAGCATGCACTTAACGTTTCTTTTACCGGAGGCTCTGTAATGGGATTGGGAGTTGCCGGTTTGGCTGTACTGGGACTGGGCTCTCTTTTCATTCTATTCTATCATATGTATGTGCAAAGTGTGACGGGAGCCGGAGTGAACGGAATCGAAATGGAAAAAGCGCTTGAGGTGCTTGCAGGTTTTTCATTGGGGGCGGAGTCCATCGCGCTTTTTGCCCGTGTGGGAGGTGGAATTTATACCAAAGCTGCAGATGTGGGAGCTGATCTGGTTGGAAAAGTAGAAGCGGGAATACCCGAAGACGATGTCAGAAATCCAGCGACAATTGCGGATAATGTGGGAGACAATGTAGGGGATGTGGCAGGAATGGGGGCCGATCTATTCGGTTCGTATGTAGCCACCATCCTAGCTACGATGGTTTTAGGACGTGAGATTGTATCTGCTGATAATTTTGGAGGGATTGCCCCTATCCTACTTCCAATGGTTTTGGCAGGATTAGGCATAGTTTTTTCCATCTTGGGAATGTTCTTCGTGACGATCAAAGATGACAAAGGAGACGTGCAGCATGCACTGAATATGGGAAACTGGTCATCCATTGTGTTCACCGGTGTTGCTTCTTTTTTTGTGGTGAAATACATGCTTCCTGAGACCCTTTCTATCCGAGGCTATGATTTCACCAATATGGATGTGTTCTATGCTATTATCCTTGGATTGATTGTAGGAACTTTGATGAGTATCATCACCGAGTACTATACAGCAATGGGCAAGCGTCCCGTGAAATCAATCATACAGCAATCGGCTACGGGTCATGCTACCAATATCATTGCGGGACTTGCCGTAGGCATGGAATCCACAGTTCTCCCGATACTTGTGCTCGCGGGTGGCATCATGGGATCCTATGCTTTTGCGGGGCTGTATGGAGTCGCTATTGCAGCTGCAGGGATGATGGCTACTACCGCCATGCAACTTGCCATTGATGCATTCGGACCCATCGCTGATAATGCAGGAGGTATTGCTGAGATGAGCCAATTGCCGGAAGAGGTTAGACACCGGACTGACATCCTGGACGCTGTAGGAAATACTACCGCCGCTTCAGGAAAAGGATTTGCCATTGCTTCGGCTGCGCTGACTTCTTTGGCCCTATTTGCTGCCTTTGTGGGAGTAGCCGGAATAGATGCCATTGATATTTTCAAAGCTCCCGTTTTAGCGGCTCTATTTGTGGGCGGTATGATTCCGTATATATTTTCTTCTCTGGCTATTGCGGCAGTAGGCAGGGCAGCCATGGATATGGTGAATGAAGTAAGGCGGCAGTTCAGGGAAATCCCCGGGATTATGGAGTACAAAGCCAAGCCGGAATATGAAAAATGCGTAGAGATCTCCACCAAAGCTTCCCTTCGTGAAATGATCTTGCCGGGTGCCATTGCACTTATTACTCCCTTGTTGGTGGGATTTGGTTTTCAGGGAGTATTCGAGCAGGTTTCATCTGCAGAAATGCTGGGAGGATTATTGGCAGGCGTAACGGTTTCCGGGGTTTTGATGGGCATGTTTCAGTCCAATGCAGGTGGAGCTTGGGATAATGCAAAGAAATCTTTTGAAAAAGGTGTAGAGATCGACGGTGAGATGTATTACAAAAAATCCGAGCCGCACAAGGCATCAGTGACCGGAGATACCGTTGGCGACCCCTTCAAGGATACTTCAGGACCTTCAATGAACATTCTTATTAAACTGATGTCTATAGTTGCCTTGATCATCGCACCACATATCAGTCAACGCTCAGAGCCCCCTGCAATCGCTGAACAAGCGGAGGTCAACAAAGAAATCACTTATAGCCCGGAGAAAGAAATCGTCGCTGAATCTACCCTCGAACTAAAGAATCTGAATTAATCCATCTATAGGATTACACTTCTGTCGAAAGACTGTCTTCTCAAGGCAGTCTTTTTTTTTGACCTCACCCTCAATCTTATAGCTATGTAATGCATGTATCCAAAATATAATACGGCAAAAACAAGCAAATGCAAATATTATTTGATCGTAGGATAAATATTGACACTTCGTTAAAAATCAAGGAGTAAAAATTGAAATAACCACCACATTATTCTTAATTTATGGGTATTGATAGAAAAATTAAGCAAATTTTAGTGAATTACTGATTTTTGTAAGGTTTCAGGTCAATTTATCTAGCATAAATTCCAACCAAATGTCTCTAAAAAACATAAGGGCTATAGTGTGAGGCAGGCATGTTATACCGCTTTTAACGGTCTATCATCTGATACACTTTAGAACGATGCAGGAATTTGCCAGATATTAATTCAAACAACAAACCAATTTATCAACCATAAACAATAAGCAGATGAAGAAAAACTACGCAATGACCTTGCTTTTTCTCCTGGGTTTTCTGGGGAGCATTCCGCTCTATGCCCAGCAAACCTTAAAGGGAAGAGTAACAGCCCAGGAAGACGGGGAGCCACTTCCGGGGGCCAGTATTGTGATCAAGGGCAGTAATACAGGAACAGTTACTGACATAGATGGCTATTATAGTATTGATGTTCCGGGTACTGGCTCTGTGTTGGTATTCTCATTTATAGGTTTCGCCCCAAAAAGCCTCCCTGTAGGTTCTTTAACTACCCTTGATGTAACGTTGGCGCCCTCCGCAGCGGATCTCGACGAATTCATTGTGACTGCATTTGGCATTTCCCAGGAAAAAAAATCCCTTGGGTACGCCGCCCAAAGCATCGATTCAGAAGCCATTACGTCGACACGGCAACCGAATATTGTCAATGCTCTTCAGGGGCAGGTAGCAGGTGTGCAGGTGACCAATTCCGGAGGGGCTCCCGGGCAATCTGCCAGAATTATTATACGCGGGGTTAATTCACTGAATCCACGAGCAGACAATCAGCCATTATTCGTGGTGGATGGGGTACCTGTTGATAATTCCACTATAGAAGCCGCGGATAACCGTACTCCCCGGGGAATGACCAATCGAATTGCAGATATCAATCCAAATGATATCGAAACAATGTCTGTGCTGAAAGGTGCTGCTGCCACCGCTCTATACGGAGTTCGTGCTGCAAACGGTGCTGTAATCATCACTACTAAAAAAGGTAAATCAGGCCAAGTTCAAGTAAATTTCACCAGCTCCTATGGCATAGACAAACTTGTCAAAATGCCTGCATTACAAGACAAGTATGGTCAGGGATTCAGCGGAGAGCGGGATGATGATAGCTTCTGGCCATCGTGGGGAGCAAATATTGCACAAGAAAATGACCCCACTTATGTATTTCAAGACAACTGGAATAATGCGTTCAATACCGGAAAAACATTTGAAAACAGTCTCAGTATCTCCGGTGGAAATGATAAAGCAACATTTTACGGATCTTTCGGAAGGCTTGATCAAGAGGGCATCATCCCATTTTCCAACTGGGAAAGAACTACTGCAAAATTTTCCGGGACGGTAACGGCTAGTGAGAAATTCAACTTCTCCGGATCCATCAACTTTAGCAATTCAGGAGGCAATCGGGTTCCCCACGATAGATTTCTTGAGCGGATGGTCTATTGGTCCGAGACAACCGATGTCACTGACTACATCAATGAAGACGGAACAATGAAAACAACCGGGGGAAACACCAATCCAATCTATGATGCCCGGTTTGCAACCTTTGAGGATGATGTGAACAGGATAATCGGCAATATTAATTTCAACTATAGTCCTACAGATTGGCTGATGTTCTCCTATCGATTGGGAACCGACTTCTATAGTGACAGTCGTACTGAGATCATCCCTGGCCCAAAGGGAATTATAGGAGAACAGGCACTTGATCCATTTGGCTTCATTGAGGAAACGAGAATCACAAGCAGGGATCTGAATTCCAACTTCTATATTACCTTGAATAAACAATGGGATGATAACTGGAGCACGCAGTTAAGGTTGGGAAATGATATTTTTCAAAGAGAGAGCAATAGAGTAACAGCTACTGGAAGAGATTTTGTTATTCCTGACTTTTACCACCTAAATTACACCTCACAGGTTTTTAACGATCAGGATAAAAGAATCAGAAGGCTAGTCGGCTTCTATGGAGACTTGATGGTTGACTACAAGAACTTCTTGTTCTTAAACATTACAAGTAGAAATGATATCTCATCCACTCTGCCAAAGAAGAACAATTCTTTCTTTTATCCCTCAGTTAATTTAAGCTATGCGTTCAGCGAGAATTTTGATATGCCAAATTGGCTTACCTTCGGGAAGCTAAGAGCATCATGGGCTCAGGTAGGCAAAGACACGGATCCCCACATCTTGGGAGAAACCTTCTATGCTCCTGATATTTTTCCTCTAGATGGACAAGTCGGCTTTTCCAGAAATTCCGTATACGGTGATCTAAATCTAAAACCCGAGCTAACTACTTCCATAGAATTCGGGACTCAACTAGCCTTCTTTAATAATAAATTGAATCTGGATGTCACCTACTACAAGTCTAATTCAAAAGACCAAATCATTCCTGTGCCAATTTCCAATGCAACGGGATTCTCATCCTATATCACCAATGCGGGTGAGATCGAAAATAAAGGATTTGAGATTGTACTCGGAGGAACTCCAATTGACAAAGGAAATTTCCGCTGGGATGTAACGGCAAACTTGACTACAAACAAAAATGAAATCAAATCAATCCGGGAAGGCATTGATCAAATCGTAGTTGGATCTCAATTTGGCTATACAGGCTCCACGGTGACAATGATTTTAAGAGAAGGTGAAGCTTATGGAAACATATTTGGAAGTCATTATGTACGTCCTGATCTAGCGGAGGGTGCAACTTCACTGGACAGGAACTTGCCACAACTAATAGGAGCAAATGGCTTTCCTGCTAGAACAGGCAATCAAATTATCTTGGGAAATGCCGTTCCAAAACTATTTGGTGGACTGAAAAACCAATTCACTTATAAGGGACTGGAATTCTCTTTCCTAATAGACTTTAGATCCGGTTTACAGCAATATAATCAGTTCGGTAATTTCCTATCAGCGTTTGGAAAGCATAAGGATTCGGAAAGAAGAAATGATGTTGTGGTATTTCCGGGTGTAGTTGCTGACGGTTCTCAAAACACCAAAGAAGTTTGGCTTGGACAAGGAATAGGCCCTGACGGAGTGGATTACGGAGCAGGCTATTGGAGAAATCACTACAGGACTGTATCAGAAAACTACGTAAATGATGCCAGCTTTATTAAGCTTAGGAATATCACGTTGGCTTACAATCTGCAGCCTCAGGTTATTGAAAAAACTCCATTTAGGACTGCACGAATCGCATTGGCTGCAAACAACATTATCCTCTCCACTCCTTGGGATGGATTTGATCCTGAATCCTTCTCAGCGGGTGCAGGTGGAAATGCTATTGGCTTCACCGGATTAGGTTTCCCCGGTGTACAAAGCTATTTCGTGACGTTAAACCTGGGATTCTAACCTCTAAAAGACTAGAAAGATGAAAGTTAAAAATAAAATAAAAGCATTTTTGGGAGCATCTCTGGTTCTTACGGCATCTGCCTGCGAATCCTATCTGGATGTGAATGAAAACCCAAACTATCCTGAGGAGGCTCCTATTGCCGGCTTGATGACAAATAGCACTTATGAGACAAGTCTCAACGTGTATCGTGAAGGAACTGCCGTCAGCTATTATGTTCAATACCTGGCTTCACCAAATCCCGCAAGTGGATCCGACATAATGGACCCGCTTAATTTCAGCACCTTATGGTCCAACCTTTACAACGTAATGACTGACTTATATAAGATGAACGAAAAAGCAGAAGAAGAGGGAGCGCTGCAGTATCTGGGAGCCGGTCAAATACTTTTAGCCTTGAATCTGGGGATGACTGTGGATTTATTTGGTGATGTACCCTATTCAGAAGGGTTCACATTCAGTACTCTCACCCCTGTTTATGACAGTGATCAAGCACTTTATGGTAATATAATGAGCCTTCTGGATGAGGGAATATCACATTTACAAGCAGAAACTACTGCTGTAATCGGCGATGATGACTTCATCTATGGCGGAGACATAGATTCGTGGTTAAAGTTTGCTTATGCCCTAAAAGCCCGCTATATGATTCATATGAAAGGCAGTGATGGGTATAATACAACGGAAGTTTTAGCAGCGGTTGACAATGGATTTACCTCGAATGACGATAATGCCCAGGTAATTTTCTTCGAACAGCGGTTTAATCCATGGGCGCAAGAGGCAATCAACAACGCAAACCTGCTGCTCACCGGTTGGATCTCGGAGCAATTCATTGAAGCTTTGGATGGCACTTCCTACCCTACAGTGGATCCGAGACTGCCGCTGATGGTAGGAGCCACAGCCAACGGTGAATTCGTAGGCACAGTGAACGGAGCAGGTCGGGGCAATGCACCTGAGCGTGGTGCAAGATCTACGCTGGTAGAAGGGCAATATTATACAGCTGAGCTCTCTCCTTTACTGATTGCGACTTATGCTGAATTAAAATTCATTGAAGCAGAAGCAGCATTCGACACAGACAAATCCCGGGCTTATGCAGCTTATCTGGCGGGTATCGAGGCTCACATGGATATGCTGGAAGTCGGGTCTGCGGACAAGGCGGCATATTTATCCCATCCAAGCGTAAGCATGGGGGCGAATGCACTTACTATAGATGATATTTTCAAAGAAAAATATGTAGCGCTATTCCTGCATCCTGAAACCTGGAATGATGCCAGAAGATTTGACTACGGCTACAAGGACATGACATTGCCTGCGAATTTAAATCCAAATCTTAACGGGGAATTTATCCGAAGGCTGGCCTATCCCGATAGCGAGATAAGTAGAAATGGAGCAAATGTACCGAGTGTAACCTTGCTGGATAGAATCTGGTGGGATAAATAATCGGCCAACCACTTACATAGTGGCTGTCTCATAACTTGTAATTGTCACATTGAGCGTCCGCCTCCCGGAGGGCAGGAAGTCGAAATGAGCTTAGCACATAAAAGGCTTCGACTTTCATACCTTCGGCAGACTGGCTGCTCAGACTGACAAGAAAACTTGATTATGAGACAGTCTCTTTTTTGCTTAATTTGAAAAACCTGTAGTTTTATATGAGAATACTTTTACTTGCGGTATTAATTATCCTTAATTCCTGTACCGTCCATCGTATCAATAAATCCCTCACCAATTCCGATGTCTTTGACCAGGGACATCTGGGATTTATGCTGGTGGATCCGGGCAAAGACAAAGTTCTGGTGGATATCAATTCAGACAAGTATTTTATCCCGGCGTCCAACACGAAGCTATTTACATTCTACACTTCCTATACCATTTTGGGAGATAGTCTGGTGAACGGTCTGAACTACCTGGAAAAAGAAGATTCCCTTATTTTCTGGGGAACAGGTGACCCAAGTCTTTTGCATCCGGATTTAAAGAACCGCAGAGCTGTAGACTTTTTGAAAAGTCAGGACAAAAAACTGTATTTGCTGGATAATTTTGATCAGGTAAGTGCTTTTGGTTCCGGCTGGTCTTGGGACTGGTACAATGCCTATTATGCTGCAGAAAGATCTTCAATGCCGATATATGGAGACATCGTACGCTTTGCAAAAAGCAAAGGAGATTCTACTTTCTCCATCTATCCTACCCGCTTCGGTACTTCCATGGAACTTGCCGAACCTATAGGCAATGTCTCCTCAAGCTTTCGAAGGGATTATAAAGAAAACAAGTTTACTTATTTTTTGACCTCCGAAGCATTGGACAAAAGCTTTGAAACGGATATACCCTTTATCACCTCTACGGATTTCACAGCCCAACTCCTTTCAGAGGAAACCGGCAAAGAAATAAACGTGATAAAGATCTCAAAGTATTTCTCTGAAGAGCCTAAAAAACTACTTACTGCGTCTGCAGACAGCATCTATTCCCAGATGATGAAAATCTCGGATAATTTCCTTGCTGAGCAGCTTCTGTTATTGGTTTCCGATCAGTTGGACAATAAACTCAACTCCACAGATGCCATTGCTTATGCCAAAGAAAACCTGTTTTCAGACTTACCCGACGAACCTATTTGGGTAGACGGTTCCGGACTTTCGTCCAAAAACATGTTTACACCCAGAACCATCATTGCTTTACTCGGCAAAATAAGAGGGGAAATCCCTTTGGAAAAGATCAAAGCCTATTTCCCGGCAGGAGGAGAATCGGGAACTATTCGAAATTGGTATCCTGCTGACGAAGGGCAACCGCCTTATATTTATGCCAAAACTGGAACGCTCTCCATGAGCAATGCGCTCAGCGGTTATCTGCTTACCAAAAGTGGTAAAATCCTCCACTTTTCCTGCCTGATGAACAATTATGTCATATCAGCGACAGAATTGAAAAATGAATTGACCAAAGTACTTTATTACATACACGACAAGTATTAACGGAATTGGAAGATTTAAAATACTTGTCCGCCGTGGCGAATTGAACTATTGGAAAATTGGGCTTAAAAATAATAAAATATGTATATCCGCTTTTCTGCCAGTAAAGAGACTAAAGCATTATAGGATTTGGAAAACACTAGCGTCGAGGCCACTTCGGTCTTCTGTCATCGGTCTTCCTGCCGTTATACCAAAGAAAATGAGGCTACTGGCATCATTGCGGATATACATATAATAAAATATCAGTGAGCTAAAAACCATAAGCCTCCTATAATTTAACTATCAACTTCTAATTTATACAACTATGAGATTTTTTACCAAACTCCCTGTTTACCTCTTACTTTTCACTGTCTACTTTCTACCCCACAATATCCACTCTCAAACATTCACCATGGAGCAGGTAGGAAAATTCAGCTTCCCCTCAGAATTAACCTCCTCGCCTAGCGGAGAGAAAATAGCCTGGGCAATGAATGAACAGGGAAAGAGAAATGTGTATTTCGCCGAAGGCCCAAATTTTGAACCTGAAAAACTGACTGACTTCACAGAAGACGATGGACAGGAAATAAGCGGCCTGTTATTCACTCCCGATGGGGAATGGCTGATTTTTGTTCGCGGAGGTGATCATGGAGGAGGCAGTGCATCTTCCACTGTGAATGCACAGAATCTGCCTGAGTTCCCAAAAGTTGAACTCTGGAAAATCCAACTCGCCTCGCGAAAAGTAGAAGCCATCACAGAGGCAGATGATCCGGTGGTAGGATTTCCCAATAAACTCTCCTATCTGAAATCAGGACAGTTATGGACAGTGAATCTAGAAGGCTCCGCTAAGCCTCTACAGCTATTTGAGGTTAAGGGAAATGTCAGTTATGCCCAATATTCCCCCGATGGAAGCAAGCTGGCATTTGTGTCCAACAGGGGATCCCATTCTTTGGTAGGAATCTATGAGAATGACTCTACTCCTATTCATTGGATTTCACCTTCTTTTCACCGGGACATTTTACCCCAATGGTCGCCTGATGGCAATCAACTGGCATTCATCAGACTTCAGGGCGGAAAAGGTGCTGCGTCAGATCTACTGAAGCCCAGACACACTCCTTGGGAAATCCGGATTGCCACGGTGGATTCCGGAGACGCCAAGAAACTTTGGAAGGCTCCGGAGACACTTAGAGGTTCTTATCCCTATCCATTTTTCTCGTTCGGCGCAGATGGCAACCTAGTCTTCCAATCTTATGAAGATGGCTGGCAGCACTTGTATTCATTGGAGGTAAATTCAGGCAAAACCACGCTACTCACTCCAGGCGATTATATGGTAGAACAGATTAAGCTTAATGCGGACAAATCTGCCCTTATTTTCTCCGGAAACACAGGTCCAGAACCCGAAGATTTAGATCGAAGACACATTGGTTCCATTGATCTTTCGAGCAAGCAACTTAGTTGGGAGACGAGTGGAACCGGAATAGAAGCTTACCCGGTCTGGATAGGAAAAGAAGGCAAAAAAGCCTATTTCAGCGCTACTGAAAAACGTGCTCATTTGATTGCATTAAATGACGGTACCTCCACCAAGTTGCTGCAGGAATCTATTGTTCCCCAGGATTTCCCTGAAGCATCGCTTGTGGTTCCTAAGCAAGTGAAATTCACTGCTCCTGATGGCACGACCGTTTACGGGCAGCTGTTCGAAAAAGAAGGGGGGGCAAACAAAAAGCCGGGAGTGATTTTCGCTCATGGCGGCCCACAGCGGCAAATGCTTTTGGGCTGGAGCTATATGGATTACTATTCCAATACCTATGCCATCAACCAATACTTGGCTGAACTTGGGTTCGTCGTGCTTTCTGTGAATTATCGACTGGGAATCGGCTACGGCTATGAGTTCCACCGTCCTACCAATGGCTACTATCAGGGTGCCTCCGAATACCAGGACATCAAATCAGGCGGAGAATTTCTTGCTGCATTGCCGCAGGTCAATAAAGACAAAATCGGAATTTATGGAGGCAGTTATGGAGGATACCTGACTGCATTGGCACTGGCAAGGGATTCTGATTTATTCAAAGTAGGTGTGGATATTCACGGTGTCCACGATTTGGATGGGCGATATGAATTGCCTGAAACCTATGAGGTAGCTCCGGATCTGGAAAAAGCTAAAAAAATAGCATGGGAATCTTCCCCGATGGCAGATTTGGAAACCTGGACCTCACCTGTACTCTTTATACATTCGGACGACGACAGAAACGTAGCCGTCAGTCAAACTGCCGATTTGATCAGAAGATTTGAGGAGCTGGGAAAACCCTATGAAGCTATTCTAATTCCGGGCGACACACATCATTGGATGAAATGGTCCAATATGATCAAAGTGGATCAGGCTACTGCTGATTTTCTCAAAAAACACTTATTGGACTAAACCACTTACCTGATGCAATTACTGGGAATACATCATATAGCCATCATTTGTAAAGACTATGCGCATTCTAAAAAATTCTATACTGAAGTACTTGGTCTAGAAATCAAACAGGAAATTTATCGTGCTGAAAGGGATTCTTACAAACTTGACCTAAGTCTAAATGGGCAGTATGTTGTGGAGCTGTTCTCTTTCCCTTCCCCTCCTGAAAGGATATCAAGACCGGAAGCAGCCGGATTGAGACACTTGGCGTTTGCCGTGAATAACCTGGAGAAATGTATATCCCATTTAGCAGGGCACAATATCTCTACTGAGCCGATCAGAGTAGATGAATTTACAGGGAAGCGCTTCACCTTCATAGCGGATCCTGATGGATTGCCGATTGAGTTTTATGAGGTTTAGAAGTAAAATTTAAGCTTCAAACCGCCAAGAGATCTTTTTGTGAATTTTAGAAATCTGTTATCATGTGTTTTAGCTGATAAATCTGACTAACAAATCAGGCCGTCCCTTCATTTGAGACGGCCTGATTCTTACTGTAATCTTTTATAGGACAATTACTTAGGGCATGCTGAAAAACGCGAGTAATAGATCAAAAGCTATCATATTGGATGATAAACCCATTTTTGATGAGAACAGTTTTTCAGCAAATGCAAGCTTATTGACGACAATAGGTCTTTATCCATGCATCAGAAAATCCCAAAATCGGGATTTTGAAGCTAGCCTCAGCCATACCATCTTCTACGTTGGCCTCATTCGAGGTATAAGCATACATCTTCACTCGGCCGCCTTGAAGCTGGCATGCCTGAGACTTTTTCAGCAAGCCCTACTTAGCACTTTCAAGCACATTACTGTTCTTCACATACTTCTCAAGCCAGGTATCCATTTCCCAAAGCATATGATTAATAGACTCTTTGGCCGAATAGCCATGGCTTTCATTTGGTAAGAAAACCAACCTAGTTGTAGCCCCATGACCTTTCAGTGCGTTGTAATAGCGCTCAGACTGAACAGGAAAAGTACCGGAATTATTGTCTGCCTGTCCGTGAATCAACAAAATCGGGGTTTTCACCTTATGGGCAAACGAGAACGGAGACATATTGAAATAAACCTCCGGAGCTTCCCAATAGGTTCTTTGTTCATATTGAAATCCAAAAGGTGTCAATGTCCTGTTATACGCACCACTTCTTGCTATTCCCGCAGCAAACAAATCGGTATGGGAAAGTAAATTGGCGGTCATAAACGCACCATAAGAATGTCCGCCCACAGCAATCCTATTGCGGTCACCTATTCCCAAATCCACTATTTCATCTATTGCAGCCTCTGCATTGGCCACTAGCTGATCGATAAAGAAATCATTCGGCTCATTGTCACCCTCGCCCACGATCGGCATTTCGGTTCTATCCATCACGGCATAGCCTCTGGTCACCCAGAATAAAGGCGATCCATAACTTACCCTGGTGAATGCATATTGAGATCCCCTCACCTGGGCTGCCACTTCTTTGGATTTGTACTCTCTGGGATAAGCCCACATGAGTACCGGCAATGGCGCATCTTTACCCGGCTCAAAACCTTCAGGAGTATATATCACAGCCGAAAGATTCAGTCCGTCATTTCTTTCATAGGTGACTAATTGTTTTTTAATATTTTTGATTGATTCATAAGGATTGTCAAAATTGGTAAGTTGCAGGGGCGCAATCCTCTTTTTGGTATTTACCAACCAATAGTTGGGCTGGATATCAGTACTCTCTTTGACTGTCACAAACTCAGAAGCGTCGTCATTCAGCACTTTGGCCACGCGCTCATAATAAGGTGCCTGGGATCTCCACAGAATATCCTCTTCCTTTGTCTTTGTGTTGAATGTAGAAAGATATGGCATATCCCCTTCAGGAGATCCGCCGGGACTTGTCATATACACCAAATTGCCTTTTCGAAGCAACACACGCTCTCCATATTCATTTTCCACCATTACAGGATCTCCCGGATCATTGTACAAATCATCCGATGATCTATCGATAATGACCTGCTTCGCTTGTGAGGGATCAGAAGGATTAATGATTGATCTGACATCTTTTCTGCTTTTTGACCAGCGCTCACTCATGATGGCAAATGAATCGTCTGACCAATCTATACCTGCAAATCGATAGGAAGAACTGGCTAATTTTTGCTTTGTTTCTGAGAAAGGTGCTGCTAAGGTGTACACTATCTCGCGCTCCTCCATTTCAACCCGTGCATCTCCCCCATCTTGGGCTTCTACCCAATAAAGTACTGCCGGCTTATCCGCTCTCCAACTGATATATCGAGGACCCGTCACAGTCGCATCAAAGCCAGTCGGTCTATTTTCATCCAAAGGAATTTCCGCCAGAGTCTTTACTTTTTCACCGTCTTTTGACCAAATCTCCACATCATATGGAAACCTGTTTGCCGGCACTAGATAAGAGAATGGCTTCCGGATCAAATCCACAAGAATATAATTTCCATCAGGTGATAGATCTATAGATTTAATCATCCCCGGTTCACCGATCTGCTTTTTGTTCCCTTCCAAATCCATTAGCATAAGCTGTGAATCCATGAAATAGGCAAAAAGCGCCTCATCATATGGGTTTTCCAGCAGATCCTGATAAGTTCTGCTTGGAGCTGCATCTCCCGTAGTCTCCTGGATAATGGGACCGGCAGGCGCAGATGGTTTGGTAGGAATAGCACCCCTGCTTGGATTCACTGCCTTTACAAGTAATTTATTGTCGGGAGTCCAAAGAACCGAATTACCATATACCTCATTGATGATTTTATCAGTCAGCTTTTTGGCAGAGTAGGTTTGCATATCCACCAGCCACAGACTAATTCCATCGGAATCAGTCTGAGTAAAAGTCATGAATTTCTCATCATGGGAAAATCTAAAACCGCCCAAATGTGCTTGTGCCGGCAAGCCAGATATCTGAATTTCCTCGCCTGAACGGGTTTTCTTGATTTTAATGTTTTCTACCCCTATTTGGCGACTGGGGCCCGAAGTAGCAGGATTTATTCTCATTCCTGCGATTTTCAATTCCGGCTGGGAAAGCACTTCAATACTTGGATTGTCTGCCCCTTCCATCATCAGCATCCAGTCGCCATTTTTGCTAAATCTCACCGAAGGAGTACTGGGCGCATTTACCAGATCAGCTATGGATTGGGGAGGTGTTTGATAGGTACTTTGCGCCTGCAATTCCGACCCGAAAATGCTGAGGGATATTGCTAACGCAAAAATTTTTGTAGCCTTTAATTTCATTTTGTTATATTTTGGTTAGGCCAATTTACCAAAATCCACCCGTCAGGATACGTAGAATGAGATAAGTGGCAAAAAGTAAGTTTGAATCTTAAGTTTTGGAATACATGCTTTCAAATCAATAGAAATAGTCTCAAAACCAGAATTTCTTATCATCCCTCCATGTTTTCCATCTTCGCATAACATACACAATCTCAACTATGGCAGAACTCAAAACCAAAGCTACCGGGGATTCAGTGGAAGACTTTCTCAATTCAATAGCTCACCCTGTCCGAAAGGAGGATGGTCTTCGGCTACTGCAATTGTTCAGGGATGAAACCGGTGAAGAGCCAATCATGTGGGGACCAAGCATAGTGGGGTTCGGGAAATACAGTTATAAATATCCTTCGGGAAAAGAAATGGAGTGGTTTCCGGTAGGTTTCTCACCGAGAAAGCAGTCTCTATCAATTTATATCATGCTGGGAGACAAGGATCTGGAGCCTTTTCTGATAAAACTCGGAAAATATAAAAAGGCAAAAAGTTGCATCTACATTGCTAAGCTGGCAGATATTGATGAAAAAATCTTTAGGGAAATGATCCGCACTTCCATAAATTTAGTACATACAAAAACCCAATAATATGCTACATGTTTTGAATGGTGATTCGCTAGCATCTTCATTTCCGGCCAGTATACCCGGAGAAATTGCAATTGTACGGGAAGCGCTCGTGGACGGCCCTGTGAACGCTCAATCCGTGGAAGAACTCTGGCTAATTCGCGAAAAATATCTCTCACATAACTATCCTGAAGCAGCTCAGGAGAACTATTTCACCAAAGTCGTTTCGGAATTCGAGAAAATAATGACTGTCTCATCCGAAACAAAGGTCTATCTCTGGTTTGAGCATGATTTGTTTTGTCAGGTGAATTTATGGTTTGTAGTGAATCTGCTCAATAAGCGTAAAGGCCCCATTTACTTGGTCACGCCCACCACAGATTTAATCGAAGGTTTTGGGGGAATGAATGTGCTGAAATTGGAGCAAGCCTACAGAGATGCAAAATTACTCACAGCAAATGAACGGCATATTTTAAATGATATGTGGGACCTATACCAAAGACAGGATATTTCAGAAGCAATTACACTTTCCAAGCAGGTCAGTCCGGAGCTTCCTTTTCTTTATCCTGCAGTAGCAGCTTGGAAAGAATCAATTCCCAATGGCAATAATCCGGGCAAGCCAAAAGCTGCTTTAAAAGAAATCGCTGCCGAACTTGGAACAGATGATTTCGGGAAAATCTTCAGGGCTTTCCATATCAAGCATGCCATATATGGTTATGGGGATTTACAGGTCAAGAGGCTTTGGGAAGAATTGGGAAGGGAAAAATTGGATAAATAAATATATGATTTTCCGTAATGATGCCAGTAGCAATATCTTATGGATTTACTGGACGGAAGACCGAAGACGGGTGACCGAAGTGGCCTCAATTTTAGTTCAACCCGAATTTTTCATTAGAAAATCTGCTATGAATCCTAATGCATAGTCCGGATTTAACCATTACCTACGTTGCTTTTGAATCCCTATTGGTAGAAAAGCGGATGGCTTCCTCATAACTCATAATTGTCACATTGAGGCCTGCCTCATGGAGAGCGGGAATCCGAAATAGGTATAATTAGCACATAAAAGACTTCGACTTCCCGTCATGGCGAGGCAAGCTGCTCAGCCTGACAAGAAAGGTTGATTATGAGACAGTCTCTTTTTTTATTCTAATATTCTAATTCCTTTAGCATTTTCTCAGATGAATCAATTACTCTTTTATACTTTTTCAATACCCAGCGGCTTAGAAAGAACATTAGCCCTAAGCAAATAGGAATGTAAATGATCCAAAACAAGGGATTTGAAATCTTCGCTACGGAACCACGCAGTTCTGCCAACGGCGGCAAAATCGTAATCATCAATATTCCTCCAAAAATCATCGAATGACGCTGTACCTTTTCAAATCTAATTTTATTCTTGGTAAACTTATCCAAAATAGCAGCCGGAGATTCTGAATCAATGCGCAGGGTTCTCATACCCTTTATCACAGATAAGCTAGCTACAGGAAGTGCCAGTAAGATGAAAACACTAATCAATGCAAATAGCTGATTATACCAGAGTTCAAAATCCGAAAAATGGGATAAAACATACATGGCATAGCCCACACAGAAGAGTGCCCCGATGATCTCAGGAATTCTGACATAATCTAATTTATTTCTAAATTTTTGCCGTGTAATATCTATAAGAAGCTCTTTTTGAATTTTATCCTGTTTTTCCATGCGCAGACTGACATCAGCCCATAGGGTTTTCATTTCATCTAGTTCCATATTCCATTGGTTTAGGATTCATTTCCGATTTAAGTTTTTGCCTGATTCTAGACATTCTTGTTCCCACATTGCTCACTGAGATCCCGGATATCTCGGCGATTTCCTCGTAGGTTTTTTCTTCCAAAAAGAGAAATACTATACCCCGATCCAGCAGATTCAACTTTCTGATCTGTGCATAAAGCATTTGAATTTTCTCCTCTTTCTCTGCGTCATGAAGCTCTGAAAACTGAATAGTCACCTGGTCAAAAGGAAGGGTATTTAATTGCTTTTTTGACTTATTCAAATGAGTGATAGCCGTATTCATCCCAACTCTATAAAGCCAGGTACTGGGCTTAGAAGCTTTTTTGAAATGATCAAAAGACTTCCACGTCTGGTATACAATCTCTTGATACAAATCATCCTGTTCGGCTTTCTCCTTCGCATAGATCGTCGCGATCTTAAAGATCAACCCCTGGTTTGCGTGGATAAGATTGACGAATGCCTCCTCTTTACTCATTTGATTTAATTTATTCCATTAGTCTGCTTTCTCTGAAAAAAATCACAGAATTGCTGAAAAATATTTAGCAAAAATAAAATAGTAGATGTAAAACTGTTCGTGACACGAACAGCGGCGAAAATAGTAATAAAGTCCAGCTTCTGGAGAAGCAGGACAACTGCTATCGCGAAAATCTAAAATAACCTCTGAGCTCTCTGCGTAGCACTCTGCGAACTCTGCGGTAAAAAAACCGAATTCCATCGCAAATCCTTATTTTCGTGTTATGCAGTGGTTCACTCCTTTTACAATTTCGGAATCCCCCTTCCCTATTTCCCATCAAAGCAAAATCCTAAGCTTGGGTTCATGCTTTGCCCAGACTATAGGGCAAAAGATGTTAGCTCACAAATTTGACTGCTTAGTAAACCCCTTTGGGACGATCTTTCATCCCATGATTTTGGGTGATCTGCTGGATCATGCGATGTTTCAGGATAAGATAGAGGAAAATGGATTGATAGAACGGGACGGAACATATTTCTATCTGGGGGCGCATTCTGACCTAAACGGAAATTCTCCGGAGGAATTGACAAATAACTACGCTTTTCACCTTGCTGAAACCAAAAAGTACCTAGAAACGGGCACGCATTTGATACTGACCTTAGGCACAGCATGGATTTACAAAACCAAGGACTTCGGCAGAGTGGCAAATTGCCACAAACTTTCCCAAAAACTGTTTAAGAAAAAACTTGTACAGCTGGAGGAAATGGTCTCCCATCTAAGTCATGTTTTTGGGAATATTTCCAGAGCTTATCCCGATTTGAAAATCATTTTGACCGTCTCACCGGTTCGTCATATCAAGGACGGGATCTCCGAAAACCAACTCAGCAAAAGCATTCTCCGTGTGCTTTGTCATGAATTAAATAATAAATTCGGAAACACAACCTATTTTCCTGCTTATGAAATACTTATAGATGAATTACGTGACTATCGATTTTATAAGGAAGACCTGATTCACCCGAGTGTGGAAGCAGAAAACTACATCTGGGAGAAATGGAAAAGCTCAAATTTCACTGAGGAAACAAGATATAAAGCCGATCAGATTCTGAAGATCAATCAAGAGCTTGCCCATCGACCACTCAATCCCAAAAGTGAGGGACACAGAAAATTTCTTCAGAGTCTTCTGTCCAAGCTGGAACGATTGAATGCCGAATTTGATTTTTCAAAAGAAGTAGCGGCAGTTAAAACCCAACTGGAAGCGTAGATTATTACAAAGTACAAAATACAATTTATGAGCTGAAACGTAGAGTCAAACTCATTTTACAATTCGTTAAATCTCCTAATCTAGCTACCTTCAATCTTAAAACTTTCCCATTTCCCAACCTTTAAACATACAACCCTTCGACTCCGCTCAGGGTGACAAAACAGACTTTCCCCATAAACAATGCCGAAATACATCAATAAACTTTCTGAAAGTCAATCTCCCTACCTTCTCCAACACGCCCACAACCCCGTGGACTGGTTTCCCTGGGGACCCGAAGCGCTGGAAAAGGCAACAAGCGAAAATAAGCCTATTTTGGTTTCAATTGGTTACTCGGCATGCCATTGGTGCCATGTGATGGAACGGGAAAGTTTCGAAGATGAAACTACTGCCGAGCTGATGAATGCTCATTTTGTATGCATCAAAATCGACCGGGAGGAACGGCCTGATATTGACAACATTTACATGGACGCAGTTCAAGCAATGGGACTACAAGGTGGATGGCCTCTAAATGTCTTTCTGATGCCAAATCAAAAGCCATTCTATGGAGGCACCTATTTCCCAAATCACCAATGGAAAGGACTTTTGTCAAACATTGCCGAAGCTTTTGAGAAGCATGAAGACCAACTGGCTGAGAGTGCGGAGGGATTTGGAAGCAGCCTGAACAGAAAGGAAACCGAGAAATACGGGATTTCAGCGGGTGATCAGGAACTCGATCCGGATGAACTTGCCGAAATAGCAGCCAAAATCACCGCTCAGCTTGATCGGGAATGGGGCGGAATGAATCGGGTACCGAAGTTCCCTATGCCCGCGATTTGGAGTTTTTTGTTGGATTATGGATTGCTTCGCAGGGACCGAAAACTCTTGGATGACGTTCTTTTTACCCTTCGCAAAATTGGCATGGGAGGAATCTATGATCAGTTGCGGGGCGGTTTTGCACGCTATTCAGTGGATGGAGAATGGTTTGCTCCACATTTCGAAAAAATGCTTTATGACAATGGGCAACTGCTTGAGCTGTATTCCAAAACTTTTCAAGTGAGCGGAGATCCATTTTTCAAAGAGAAAATAATGGAAACAGTTGCTTGGCTCGAAGCAGAAATGCTAAACGGAGAGGGAGGATTTCATTCCGCACAGGATGCTGATTCGGAAGGCGTGGAAGGCAAATTCTATGTGTGGACATATAAAGAACTGATAGAGTTAATTCCTGATGAACTACCTTGGTTCAGTAAGCTTTACAATTTGAAGGTGGATGGAAACTGGGAAGACGGTGTCAATATTTTATTTCAAACTTCAAGTGAAAAAGAAATCTCTGAAGAATTTGGGATGAGTGAGGATGAGTTGAAGCATAAATTAAGAGGGGTAAAAAGTCAGCTTCTGGAAGTAAGAAACCAACGGATTTCCCCCGGAAAAGACGATAAAATTCTAAGCGGCTGGAATGGTCTCATGAGTGCGGGATTGATTCAAGCGTATTATGCTACCGGCGACGAAAACATGCTTGATCTAGCGGTCAAAAACCTAAAATTTCTTCAGGACAAATTACTGGTAGATGGTGTACTCCACCGTGCTTACAAAAATGGACAGGCTTATACACCAGGCTTCTTGGAAGATTACGCAGCTGTGATCAAAGCATCGTTAATGGCCTTTGAAGCCACAGGAGATGCACAATGGTTGGATTTTGCAAGACCCCTGACTGATTTTTGCATTACAGAGTTTTATGATGATACAGATGGATTTTTCTATTTCAACAATCCAAATGCAGAAAAATTAATCGCAGATAAAAAGGAGCTTTTTGACAATGTGATTCCTGCTTCCAATTCTATGATGGCGAGAAACCTTCATCGGCTTTCGCTTTTCACTTACGAGGAAAAATACACCGAAATAGCATCCAAAATGCTTGGAGGAATGAAAGAATTAATCCTAAGAGATCCCGGATTCCTAAGCAATTGGGCTTCCTTGTTTCTAGAAAAACTTGTCCCAACCGCGGAAATAGCAATAATCGGAGCAGGGGCAACAATGAAAGCCAGAGAATTTCAGCAGAATTACACGCCCAATATGATCTTGGCCTTTTCAGAAAATCCGACAGATAATGCCGCAATTCTTGCGGATAAGACACCCGATCCGACCGGAAATGCCTTAATTTATGTCTGCTTCGACCATGCCTGCCGCAAACCAGTAAGTGCACATGAAGAAGCCATTTCTCAACTCCCATATTTAGCCTAAGACTATTGGAAAGCCTGTTTGGAGATCAAGATTTATATCCTGCCGATAGCGGAAATAATTTCGCAGATATCATTCTGCCGGTTCCGATTCCGAGGATGTTCACCTACAGCATCCCCCATTCCATGCAGCGGGAGATTAATCTCGGTGCGCGGGTGATTGTGCAGTTTGGGAAGAAAAAAGTCCTCACCGGTATCATCGGAAAAGTCCATAACAAGCCACCGCAAGCCTATCAGGCAAAGCCGATTTTGGAGGTTTTGGATGATCAACCGAGCGTCAACCCACTTCAAATCCGGTTTTGGGTATGGATGGCAGAATATTACTTCTGCCATATCGGAGAAGTAATGCATGCAGCGCTTCCTTCAGGCTTGAGATTGAGCAGCGAGAGCAAAGTGCAGCTCAATCCAAATTTCGATAGAGAAGAAAGCAACTATCCCTTGGATGATCGGGAGATCATGATCTTGGATGCTCTGGAAGATAAACCTGAACTTTCCTATGATGACTGTGAAAAGGTACTTTCTATCAAAAGCATCCACCCTATTCTCAAAAGTTTGGTCAAAAAAGAGGCGATCTTGATTTTTGAAAAAGTACAGGAGAAATACACACCCAAAGTAGAAAACAGAATTAGACTCACTCCTGAGATAGCAGAAAGCAAAAATGGGTTACAGACTATTTTTGAAGCTCTGGAGGGCAAGCCTAAACAAGAATCCATTTTACTTAAATATTTACGGGACGTTCCCTTTCTCCAAAAGCCAAAATCCAACGAGACCGGTCTTGACAAAGCAACTTTGCTGGAAGAGGGAGATTCTGAGAGTTCGCTGAAAACCCTGATTAAAAACGGGATTTTCGAATCCTTCAAAGTCGTAGTCAACAGGCTTGCTGAAGAAGAACCCGAATCAGAGCCGTCAGTTCTTTCCACTAGTCAGCAATCGGCCTTCGAAGAAATAAAGCACCAATTCGAAAGCAAGCAATCTGTATTGCTACATGGTGTGACCGGCAGCGGAAAGACCGAAATTTACATACAAATGATTCGGGAAGTGCTTGACAGCGGCTCACAGGTTTTACTTCTTTTGCCTGAAATCGCCCTCACCACCCAGATCGTCACCCGGCTGAAGAAAGTGTTTGGCAGTAAAATGGGCGTGTACCATTCTAAATATTCTGACAATGAGCGCGTGGAAGTCTGGAATGGAATCTTAAGTGGAAGGTTTTCCTTTGTGGTAGGTGTGAGATCCTCTATTTTCCTGCCCTTTGATAGTCTGGGGCTGATCATTGTAGATGAAGAGCATGAATCCAGCTACAAGCAATTTGATCCGGCACCGAGATTTCAGGCAAGGGATGCTGCAATTATGCTTGCTTATTTTCATCAGGCCAGAACGCTTCTGGGCTCCGCTACACCTTCTTTTGAATCCTATTTCAATGCCAGCCAAGGCAAATATGGTTATGTGGAATTGACCCACAGATTCGGTGATGCCAGTATGCCTAATTTTTTCCTGGCAGACATGGCAGCCGATAAGCGGAAAAATTTACTCAAACTTGATACTACCCGAATTCTAAGAGAGAAGATTCAGGATGCGTTGTCAAAGCAAGAGCAAGTGCTGATTTTCCAAAATCGCAGAGGTTATTCCCCTTATATCCAATGTGGGGATTGCGGCTGGACAGGCCAGTGCGTGCAATGCGATGTCAGCCTCACTTACCATCAGTTTTCTGAAGAACTCCGCTGTCATTACTGCGGATACAAGGAGAAAGTCCCCAGCTCCTGCCCTGCCTGTGGAAGCACGCAACTGACCACGATGGGAATGGGAACGGAGCGGATCGAGGAATCACTTAGTTTGCTTTTTCCTGAAGCCAGAATCGGTAGAATGGATCTGGACACGACCAGAAACAAACATGGCTATCAGCGCTTACTGGATGAGTTTGGCTCCGGAAATCTCGACATTCTTGTCGGTACGCAGATGATCACCAAAGGGCTGGATTTTGGCAGAGTGACGGTCGTTGGAATTTGGGATGGAGACAGGATTCTGAATTTCCCTGATTTCCGTGCGGGTGAAAGAGCTTATCAGCAGATCACCCAAGTAGCGGGGCGTGCAGGAAGAAGGGAAGCACAGGGTCAGGTGATCGTACAAACCAGAGATCCGGAAACCCAGATTTATGCTCAGGTGATCAAGGGTGATTACTTTGAGTTTTTCAACCATGAAATACATGACAGGAAGAAGTTCTACTATCCGCCTTTTGTGAAACTGGTAAAAATCACCACACGTCATGCTGATTATAAAACAGCGGAAAAAGCCGCACTAAATCTCCATCATGGTATGGCAGAGATTCCTATTAAGAAAATAGTGCTTGGTCCCGAAAAAGGTATTATCGCAAGAATCAAGAATCAATATCAATTTGAGAGTTTGATCAAACTTGACCGGTCAGGAAATACCCCTGTAGTCTTTAAAGAACATCTATGGAAAATCACCGAGGAACTGAAATCCCGACCTGAGTTTCGCTCGGTGAGGTTTGTGGTCGATGTGGATCCATCATAGATTAAGGATTGGAAAATTGCAAGATTGGAAAATTGAGACACCAACCTTATCTATTGTCATTCAATAAGTTAAAACATATCTTGTGCGGAGCCTAAAAGGCGATGAAGTAATCTCCGTGTCGGCACGTCATTGCGAGGAGGAACGACGAAGCAATCTCTGTGTTGGACCCGTCATTGCGAGGAAGAATGACGAAGCAATCTCATTATTTTAATTGGGATTGCTTCGTGCCTCGCAATGACGAAGCAACAAAACACTGTATTACAATAGGATTGCTTCTCCGCCTGTAGCGGATCGCAATGACGTAACTAAAAACAATCTCGTTGTAACCGTCATTGCGAGGAGGTACGACGAAGCAATCTCCGTGTTGGAACCGTCATTGCGAGGAGGAACGACGAAGCAATCTCTGTGTTGGAATTGAGATTGCTTCGTACCTCGCAATGACGGAATCACAAAACACTGCGTTACAACCAGATTGCCGCGCTCCTGCGTCGCTCGCAATGACGGATCCACAAAACGCTGCATTGCAACCGAAAACTAAACACAATCTCACTGCCACCACACTTTAATTGTACTAATCTTCCAGCATAACAAAAGTATTAGGCTTGAAAATTAAAGTATAATCTTATTGTTTGTGTTTCAATAAGTTAAAAACTTAGCTTAAATTCATGCGTATAATATAGAAATCATGCGCATTGATTATGAAAAAGCGACTTAACATTACTATAGAGGAAAATCTGCTGGACAAGATTAAAACTTACGCGGATCAAAATGACACAAGTATTTCAAGCTTGGTAGAAGAGCATTTTGAAACTTTGGTGAAGCCAAAACCCAAATTGAAAAATGGGATGAGCTTAGTCGAATACATGAAATCATTGCCGAAATTTGATATTCCAGACAATTACGATTACAAAGAAGAATATTATAAAGCCAAAGCCAAAAAAATGGGCTATGAGGATCTTTTTTGACGTTAATGTTCTTCTCGATATTACTATTAAAAGGACATCCGATCCGGAGAAATTTTCAGTAATACTAAATCACTTATCAACTGGCAAGATTCAAGGTTTCATTACAACTGGAGTTGTGCAGACATGTGCTTATTTTTTGCTTAAGCTCTTGGATTATGAAAAAACAGAAGAAATTTTAACTAACCTTATCCCTAATTTTGACTTTTTAGAGGGCAAAAAAAGTCATGTTGAGAATGCTTTACGGATGAAACTCACAGATATTGAGGATGTTATTTTTTATCAAATAGCACTTGATCACCATATGGATGCTATTGTAACCTCAGACCGCGATTTCCTCAAACTCTCAAAACCTTATTTACAAGTGATTACACCAGAGGAACTGATTGAAAGTCTTTCAAAATAAACAATCACTATACTCTCTTCAAACAGCCTTTTTCAAAGGATACTCTTTAATCAGCCATTCAGCAGGTATCTTGAGGAGATGGCTAAATTTCCTGATCATCGCCAAGGGAAGATAAATTTGGCTAAAGCCCGATTGAGATTATAATTCCGTGAGGAATGGGCTGAAGCCACATTCCTATTTATGGCAGAGGAAACAATATCTACTTGGATTAAAGCAATATCCAATTCCTGTCCCATCAATTCCCTCCTGCTTCAGCTGGAGGTTTAGCAATCAGCAAATGCTTTCCGGCTTTAGCCAAATTACTGTCGAGCCCACTATTTTTCTTTGCGCCGCTACGCCTTTGCGGGAGACTTTTTTTACTACACCGCCGGTTCCTGCTGACTCAGGCAGTGAAAACTACCCAAACCCCAGATAATGTCGGTCGAGTCAACCCCTACCACTTTTCGATCGGGAAAGCAATCCGAAATAATATCCAGCGCTTGCTGATCCTTATTATCCCTGAAAGTCGGAACGACAACAGCATGATTGGCAATGTAGAAATTAGCATAAGAAGCCGGTAACCGCTGATCATCCCAAATAACAGGATCCGGCATAGGCAGCTCGACCACATTCAATTGCTTGCCATTCTCCAACCGCATTTTTTGCAAACGCTCCAAATTCTCCTGAAGTAGCTGGTGATTTTCATCCGATTTATTTTCCTCCACCACGGTCACAACGGTATCCTCATTGACAAAGCGCGTGATGTCGTCGATATGTCCATCGGTGTCATCACCCACTATCCCATCTCCTACCCAGAGGATGTGATTTACTCCGTAATAATCCTGCAGGTATCGCTCGATCTGGGCTTGATTGAGATGTGGGTTCCTATTTTCATTCAAAAGACAAGCTTCTGAGGTCAGCAGTGTTCCCTTTCCGTTGAATTCCACCGAGCCGCCTTCCATAACGATACCGGGTTTGAAGCATGGAATCCCCAGCTCTTCGGCGATTTTAATTGGAATTTGATTGTCCAGATTGTGTGGTGGATATTTCTCTCCCCAAGCATTGTAATTCCATTTCACCAGCACTTTCTTCACCTCCGCCTCCGGATTGATCAGAAATGCAGGACCATGATCTCTACACCAGGCATCGTTTGTAGGGAAAAAGTGAAAACGGATATTTGTCAGATTTACTCCTGCCTCTTTTAGATGAGACAAAGCAAAATCCTTCATGGCTTGGTCTGCCACGTTGATATTGACGATTTCACCCAATGCTACATACTTGATAAACTCGGAATAAGGAGCAAAAATGGTATTGAGTTTTCCCGGCCAAGATTCCTCCTTGTGCGGCCAACTCAACCAAGTGGAAGTATGCGGTGCAAATTCTGCAGGAAAATAATATCCCAACTCAGCGGGAGTTTTGGCTCCCGAATTGGCAAGTGCAAAGGTATCTGTCATTCTGTCTATTCTTCGTCCAGGAATCGTTTGGTAATCGGCTGATAGGAATCTATGCGACGGTCTCTCAAGAATGGCCAGTGGGTACGATACTGATCAGATTTGGCAAAATCAAGTTCCTCCACATGGATTTGCTCCTCCTCATGACTTGCTTTGAAGACAACTCTGCCAAAAGGATTGGCGACAAAGGAACCTCCCCAGAATTTCATATCGCCTTCGTTACCGCAACGGTTTACTGATACCACAGGAATACCATTCGCTACCGCATGGGATCGCTGGATGGTTTGCCAAGCTCCATACTGCTCATCGTTGACATCAGGTGCCTGATCCTTGTGCCAGCCTATAGCTGTAGGGTACACCAAGAAATCAGCTCCTTTCAGCGCAGTAATTCTTGCTGCTTCCGGATACCACTGATCCCAGCAGATCAACACCCCGATTTTGCCGAATTTGGTGGGAAAAACTTTATAGCCCAGATCTCCTGGAGTAAAGTAAAACTTCTCAAAATATCCCGGATCATCCGGAATATGCATTTTTCTGTATTTGCCCAAATAAGCTCCATCTGCGTCCAAAACTGCTGTGGTATTATGATATAATCCCTCTGCTCTTTTCTCAAAAAGAGAAGCGACGATCACCACGCCAAGTTCTTTGGCAAGGTCGCCAAGCGTTTCTGTAGATGGGCCGGGAATAGATTCGGCAAGTTTGAAGTTCTCATAGTCTTCTACATCACAAAAATACAGTGAGCGGAAAAGCTCCTGAAGCACCACGACTTGGGCTCCTTTTGCAGCAGCTTCACGCACACCCGCGATGGTTTTGGTCATATTTTCGGACACATCCGGAGAGCAGCTCAACTGGACTAAGCCCACTTTTACAGTTTTATTTGCCAAAATAGTTCGGTTTTAATGGATAGGTTACAAAGATACTTTTGGCTGAAGCCAAACACAAATAGATACCTTGAATTTCACACAGAGGTAATTTCAAAGGCAGGGATTAGAGTAACTGAAAGCAGATGGAAATGATTCAGATGAGTAAAGTGGTAGTCATTTCGATCCACTACGGGCGGATCACAATGACGGTAAGGTACGTCAGCATTCTCCTGACTATAAATTATACCTATATTTGACTGATATGGACTTCTTCCGTTTTTCAGACGTTCCTTCACTGTTGACCCGCTTGGCAGAAGGTCCTATGGCCATCAGTCTATTTGTTTTTTGGCTGCTGAATTTATTGATTTTGGGAATGGCTTTGGGCTTAGGCCGACTAATACTCATACAATACCGACAACCGATTAGACCAAGCCGCCCAAAAGATTGGAGCATCAGTATGCTTACTGTCTGTACCAATGCCCTGATCACCCAGCTGGGCTTGTATCTATACTCTTTGGGCTACCTCCAAGTGAACTTTGAGTGGCACCCCTTAAAGCTGATTGTGGGATTGTTCGGGCTATTCTTTGCCATGGATCTACTCATGTTTATCTTTCACTATCTCATCCACCGGACCAAACTACACAGGACGATCCACGCCCTTCATCATCAGGCCATACATCCCAAGCCTATTGATTTGTTTGTTTTACACCCTATCGAGACTGTTGGGTTCGGGATATTGTTCATTGGTGTATTGTGCTGCATAAGCTTCCAAGTTTATGCCATCATCATTTATCTTGTACTGAATGTATTGTTTGGAATTGTCGGACATCTGGGTTTTGAGCCGTTGAAGAAATGGCCTGAAAACAAATACAGCGTACTCAATTACTTGGGTATTTCAAGCTTCCACCACCTGCATCATGAAAACGTCAACTGCAACTTTGGTTTTTACACCAACCTATGGGACAGTCTGTTTGGCACCTACCATCAAACCAGAGGCTAGATGAAGACATGATGCGACATGTGAGATTCTAAGGCACGAAGTATAAAGTATCGAGAGTGGGTGGAGAAGAGAGTGTCCATTTTCAACTGCCTCACCGCCTCAGACGGATCGCACTAACAACAGTAATATTTGCCAGGGTTTGTGTCATCACAAACCACCAATTTTTCGTGGATATTTTTCGAGAAAACTTATTTTCTATTGTTTCACTTTAGGGAAACTTTTGTAACTTTATCCTGTGGACAAAAACCGGAAGCATAGAAAAATAACATTTTACAAGAACTACTTTCAAGACTTCTTCAACAAGCAAACAAAAAAAGTAAAAGCAAAAATTGTTTGGACATTTGAATTGGTGGAAGACTTGCAGAGGGTTCCGGAAACTTATCTAAAGCACATTACAAACACCGATGGATTGTATGAAATCAGGGTACAATTTGGCAACGATATTTTTAGAATTTTCTGTTTTTTAGACCAAGGACAATTAGTTGTCTTAGCAAATGGATTTCAAAAGAAATCTCAAAAAACACCAAAGAAAGAAATAGAGATGGCACTTAAAATAAAAGCAGAATATGAAAGCGAAAAATGAAAATTTAATGTCTTTAGAAGAGTTTAAAGAAAAAAACTACGGTAGACGTGGGACAAAAGAACGTGACGAGCTCGAAGCAGGTTTTGAAGCATTCAAAATCGGAGCACTCATCCACGACACCCGCGTAGAAATGGGAATGACACAAGAGCAATTAGCAGAAAAAGTTGGGACTACAAAATCCTATATTTCAAAAATTGAGAACAACATAAAAGAAGCCCGTATCTCAACACTTCAAAAAATCATTGAACTTGGTTTTGGTGGACGACTGGAATTAAACATAAAATTTAACTGAAAGAAAAAAAAGCATATAATCGAAATGGCCGTGAGCCATATCCCTATCCAGTTTCATGGATAAGAATACACCTCTACACCTCATCTAACAGCCCTTCCCTCATTTGCACGATCATTCAATTCAAAGTCGAGGTTGGTATCCACACAAACTACTACTACCCTTATTCCGTGAGTGGAGACTCTCACGATGGCGGAGGAAATCGAAGGATCAGGCAATAAATCCTGACAAAAGGCGTCGGGTTTAATGGGTTTCCGTCATTGCTTCTCCGCCTGTGGCGGAGAAGCAATCCGGTTAAAGTAATGAGATTGCTTCGTTCCCGATGAATCGGGACAGGCTGTACCTCCTACCGATGACGGGAATGTTCATCGTGGTTTTGGTCTTGCCCCCTTTTCGTGAGTGACTCTCAGGTGGGCGGAGGAAATCGGAGGACTCGGCAAAAACATGAAATGCCATTGAATCGTATAAATATAACTTGGCTTCTTTATTAAGAAATCGAATTGCTCAAGTAGCTGAGATCTGGATTTCCGGAAAAAATAAAAAAGGACCTATCCCTTCTGAAACTTATCCGCACTTGAAAATAAATCAACCAAGTTTCAGCTTTACTCTTTTGGTCACTTCCAAAATTACACTTCGCTAAACCACTAACTTATGGAAACCACGGCATTCTTCATTTTTCTCTTTTTCCATCTTGGCTTTCTGATACTGGGTTTTGGATCAGTCCTAGTTACCGATTTATACGGTTTGCTCTGGGTTCGTGACCATGTACGCTTTACCCAGCTAATCAGTGTAAGTGGGGTCACCCAAAAATTCATTTGGGCTGGATGGATAGGTATGGTGGCAGCAGGCATCCCGCTGGCTATCCTAAAAGGAGAAGTTGACAATCTGATGATTATAAAGCTCTTTTTTGTAGCCATCATAGGAATAAACGGCTTACTATTACATTATCTTCAAAAAAAAGTAGCTATATATAAGAAAGGGGACCACGTACCAAATCTTTTTATGTTCCGGCTAATATTTTCACTCTTTGTCTCCCAGCTCAGTTGGTGGAGTGCGCTTCTTATTGGATTTCTGCATAGGCACGTATCCACGGTCATTAATTGGCCTGAGATCCCGTGGTTGGTATCCGGATTAATCCTTGCGACCCTCCTGGTCATCTGGGGAGCAGGCGAATTATTGTTTAAGGCAAAGGAAAGTGTGAATTCAAATTAGAGATTATGATTATCCGCAATGATGCCAGTAGCTATATTTCCCTTGCTTTATTGGCTGGAAGACCCCTGCCCGACGGCAGGCGGGGATGACGGATGACCGAAGTAGCCTCATCGCTAAAGTTCACCAAATCTTATGTCGCTTTTGCTTCCTTACTGGTAGAAAAGTAGATATACATATTAAAGATTTACCCACTGATGTTGCATATCCCTCTCCGAAAACTATTTAGCTAATTAACCGGATTTAAGTTCCCACCCTATTGGATCAAGGATTATAAATATGTCAAAAGGCCTCAAAAGGCTGCTTCATCGACTCAATTGTTAAAGCCTTGCATTGCCGTCAAAGTGGCAGCCCATATAATTACACATGAGATAAATATGCCTACAGCATTTGCGAAGAATGCCTTCTTCCGCTCCAATCCAAATAGATATCCGGCAATAGATCCTACGTATACACCAGTTCCCGGAAAAGGCAACGCCACAAAAATCATTAGTCCCCAAAAGCCGTATTTCTTAACATTTTTTCCTGCTCCCGCCTTTGCGCGGCGACCTATAAAAATCGCAGCCTTCTTGTAATAATACCACTTCAACAAGTACCGGTTGATCACATCAAAAAAGAAATTCATCAGCGGATAGACCAATACATTGGACAAAAAACAACAAAGAAACGTCAGGTAAATATTCACGCCCTTGAATAGGGCGTAGGGAATTCCAACTTTAGCCTCCCCAAAAGGGGAAATGCTCCAAAGCATTGCGGTAAGTAAATCTAATAACATTCATTAGTAATTGAATGCCGCAAAAGTAATCAGTTTCGGACTGTAAATAATGCAAAATTTGTTACTAATTAGTTAAACTGACCTATAAAAATAAACTGCTCAGTAAAAAAGCCTATCCCCAAATTCCTCCGAAAGTAGAATATCGGTTGACTACATTAGGGTTAAAGACTTTATCTATAGTGGACCAGCTGGCCCAGTTTGGTTTGAAAAATTTAGTTTGACACGCCTTGCTCTTCCATTAATCCCAAATGGGCAATAGAAGCGCATCACTCATCATTGCGGTAAATCGATGTTTCGACATCTCTTAAAGGACCCCACAAAACTTGCCAGAATCAAAGCATTGATAGCCGGAGCGTCCCAACCTTCTCCAAGCAAAGATTTTGTACCTATCAAAACCTCTATTTCACCAGCTTGGGATATTCTGTCAATGTATCGGTGTTTTTTAAAGCTTTTACCAAATATTCAACTTATAAATTGGAATTTAGCTTCACAATAAGCTAAATTCATACGATAACTATTGATCTATGAAAACCTCTGTTTTGGTAACCCTTTTTATTTTCACCCTTTCATTTTCCTTTGCGCAGTCTAAGGATGAATTGGAAATCAAGCAATTGGAAAAACATTGGACTGAATTGCTTGACAAGGGTGACACTACGTCGCTATTGGGGATTTGGTCTAAAGAATACGTGGTAAATAATCCAAATGGAAGAATTGTAACTGCGAAGGAAATCATTGCTCTTATGAAAAGCGGGCATGTATTTCCGAAAGTGGAAAGAATTGTAGAAAAGATAACATTCAACCAGAACATCGCTATAGTAATGGGCAAAGAGCTACAACAGCCGGCGGATAAGCCAAAAGATCTAGAAAGTTGGATACCAAGGAGATTCACCAATGTTTGGATTAAAAATGAAAATTCTTGGCAGTTGGCTTCACGTCAGTCTTCCGAAGTATGCGCAGAGTAGAACAAAAGCAAAAATTATCTGCCGACTAAGCAGATAACCGGAAGCTGAATAAAACCATCAATTCATCAGAAATCTCACACATTTCATTTTAAAGGGCTGGCACCACGCACGCAGCAAAATCAAGTTTGGGTATTATTCTTTATTCCGCGTTGAACTGATTTTTTATTTCTGTTAAGTTAACTGGCAGTACTTTTTCTACGGAAATACTTAAATACCTCCATTACCAGTATTATCGGTATAGCTAACACTAAAATGTACAACCATTCACTAAATGTGATCGGTTCAATTCGCAGTATGTTTTGCATAAATGGAATTTGCATGCTGAGGATATGGATACCTTGGGCTACCATAACTCCGAATACAAGGATGAAATTTCTTTTTAAAGGCACTTTAAATGCTGAAACGCTCTCGGACCGGCAATTAAACGCATGGAAATTCTGCATAAACACCATAAGTAGCAGAATAAGGTCACGTGAGTGGACGGGATCCATTTGGGTGAACCTGTTTAAATAGAACCACAGCCCAAACACTATCACTCCCATGGTCGCCCCGGACACAATGGTTTGGTTAATCATCAGCGGATTGAATATTTTTTCGGATGGTTTGCGTGGAGATCTTTTCATAGCACCCGGTTCGCCCCCCTCGAAAGCAAGAGCAACATCCTGTATGCCATTGGTAACCAAATTCAACCACAACAATTGTACGGCGAGTAAAGGAAGTGGCAATCCTGCAAAGATGGATGCCAGAAATAGGATGATTTCAGCCGCGCCTGTGGAAATCAACAAGTAAATCACTTTACGCACATTATCGAATGCAAATCGACCTTCTTCCACACCCGCCACAATTGATGAAAAGTTATCGTCCACCACAATCATGGAACCAACCTCTTTAGCCACATCGGTACCGGAGCCCATTGCCACTCCAATATTGGCACGTTTTAATGCGGGGGCATCGTTTACCCCATCCCCAGTAACAGCTACAAATTCTCCCCCGCGAATTAGCACATCCACTATTTCCAATTTTTGGGTAGGTGATACTCTGGCAAATACAGTAGTTGAAACCACTAATTTCTCAAAAGCAGCGCTATCCTGTGCTCCGGATTCGGCAAGCATTTGTCCGGTCACCAAAGGGGTATTTTTATCAGCTATGCCCAACTCGCGTGCTATGGTACCGGCTGTTTCCGGATGGTCGCCGGTTATCATAATCACTTTTATGCCCGCTCCCCTACACTGCTCCACCGCTAGTTTAGCTTCTGGTCTTAAGGGGTCAATAAAGCCCACAAGTCCGTGAAATGTGAGTGCGGGAATATCTTCATTCCCGTAAATTTCTTTTTTTTGATATGCTTTAAACTCTCCACTGGCAAACGCCAACACCCGATAGCCACCTCTGGCCAGATTGTCTGCATCCGTGAGGATTTTATCCTTATCTAGTTCTTTAAACTCGCCATTGACAGACATTGCTGTGCAAAAATCGAGAATGGTTTCAACTGCACCCTTTGCTCCAATAAAAACGGAGTTTTTCACATTGTAAAATGAGGCGGAGAATTTTCGCTCCGACTCGTACGGAATTCTTCCCAGCGGTTTTTCCTCTGTAAGCCACTTTTCGGAGTTTACACCAAGCTTGTAACTCATGCCCAGAAGAGCAACATCCATCGCATCTCCATGACAGGACCAATTATTATCCTCTTTGGTTAGTGACGCCTCGTTGGCAAAGACAGCTATACGGGTAATTTCTCCGAACTCCTCCTTCGTCGAGACCTCACATGTTTTTCCTTGCGAATCAACTACTCTGCCTTCGCCATTATAGCCTTGCCCTTCAATAGCGTAGCGGCTACTGTTGGGAAGTAGTATGATTTTCGCCGTTTGCTCATTTACGGTAAGGGTGCCCGTTTTGTCACTGGCAATTACGGTGCAACTGCCCAAGCTCTCAACCGATGTCAGTTTGCGGACAATCACATTTCGCTTTGCCATTCGTTTGGTAGCGATGGAGAGTGCCACAGTCAATGCTACAGGCAAGCCTTCGGGGATGGCTGAAACAGCAAGGGCCACTACAAAGAAGAAAATTGCTGTGAAATCCATTCCCTGCATTCGGAGGACAATTCCCAAAAAGACACTAAGGACAACAATAAAAACACTGATTTGCCTGATGAATTTCTCCATGCGTTGCACCAAGGGAGGTTTTGCAGAAGCTGACCCGGATACATCCTCTGATATTTTACCAACTTGTGTATAGATTCCTGTACAAACTACCGCACCTATTCCGCGGCCTTTCATCACGGTAGCGCCGGCGAAAGCCATATTGGTTCTTTCTGCGACGCCAATATTCTCCTCCAATACAGCAAGTTGTTTTTTTGCCACGATGGATTCTCCTGTAAGGAAACTTTCATCAATTTCCAATCCCGACACTTCCAGAAGCCGCATATCTGCAGGAACTTTCACCCCGGATTCCAGAAATACGATATCACCAGGAACAAGTTCTTCGGAAGGCACTTCTGATTCTTTGCCACTCCTTCTTACCCTGGCTTTAATTTTCATTAATTTCTGTAAGCTGTTCGCACTCTTCTCGGCATTGAATTCCTGGTAGGTTCCCAATGCACTGTTAATGAAAATGACCAGAAAAATAAAAATGGCATCTTTACCCTCTCCAATAGCTACCGAAGCGACAGCTGCAGCGACAAGAATAAAGATCAATGGATTCAACAGCTGGTGCAAAATTATCTTGATGAGCGTAATTTTTTTACTCTCCGGCAATTTGTTCTCTCCGTAAAACGCTATCCTTTTCTTTACTTCTTCCTGATGCAACCCCTTCTCAGATGTATTCAACCCGCTGAAAACATCTTCTTCTCCAAATGCCTGCCACTGCTCTTGCGCCAGTATATTTTGATTTTTCATGTGATTATAAATTATTTTTTTTCTTTTAGAGAAATAGTCGGGTGAGTTTAGATGGGTTATTAAATAACCTTCTGTTTTATCCCGTGGGTACGGGATCATGCCTGCCTCAGGTAGATTCGATTTCAATCATTAACTAATTGTAGTGACTATGCGATCAGATCGATCAAGCAGCCAAAAACTTCCCGCTCTTCCCATTACATTTCATTCCGGAGTCCTTATGCTTAAGGTAGCCCTTTTCCGGGGCTATCAGGAAAAAACAGCTAAAAAAAGGACAAGCCAATCAACAGCCCACTAGCAGCCCGACCGATTATTCCTTGACAGGTTGTCCTTCAGCAGAACTTACCTCCGCTGCACTGGGATATTCAATTTAATCAGAAATTGACTTTGCTCTAGAAGGTCGTTTTTAAATAAAAAAAGGGAAGCATCTGCCTCCCTTTCTTATAATGATAACTCTCAATAAACTAACTAACACTACATAACCACCCTCTATTAACCAATGTTTAGTAAAAGCTTCTGTTCAAAACTTCCCAATACTGTTTCTTTTGCAAGAAACGCCAAGGCATACTCCCGTGCGTTCATCTTGATCCGCCCAGCATCTACAGTTGCCAGACAGGCTACAATACCATCGTACAGCGCGTCTACCGAACCTGGCTCTATCAACACGCCCATCTTATATTTATGGACCACATCATACAAACTCGTGCCTTCTACAGCCGTAATCAATGCCAGTCCCCCCGCCGCCAATATTCCGGTCAATTTGGAAGGCATAACCAAATCAGAGGCCTCTTTCTTTTGTAATACTAAATGAACATCGGCCACCGCAAGTAATCTGGAAAGATCCCCGTAGGGCTGCAGTGGAAAAAATCGGAGATTATCCAATCCCATCTCAGTAGCGGCTTCTTCCAATCGGTTCTTGGCTCCCCCATTTCCCACAATGACAAATTGAATATCGGATTGACCTTTGAATCTTAAAGCCACATCCAATATATATTCCAAGCCTTGCTTTTCCCCCAAATTCCCTGAATAGAGTATCACCTTATCTGTATAATTCAATCCGAACTGGCTTCTAAGAGATTCCTTTTTAGAAAGTGGGGTGATAAATCCGGAATCAACCCAGTTTGGAAACAACCATTGTTTGTCTTTTGAAATACCCTTGGAGGCAATTTTCCTTTCCATTCCCAAGCTGATGGTACTTATATAATCACTTTGTTTGAGTAAAAATTTCTCAAAAGCAAACATCAGCTTAATCATTGCTTTACTCCTGATAAGTTCCAAATCATTCACTACGTCTACCTGCAAGTCCTGAACGTGACTTATCAGTTTACTATTCCTGATCCACTTATACAATAAGGGATAAACTGTCAGGTGAAAAGGGGGATTGATGCACAGGACATAGTCGTATTTCTTTTTGAATAAGAGCTTAAACCAAACCGGCAGAATAGTCCCCAAGAAAGATACCTCATGGAGGATTTTCCTTAAGGCGTTTGGATCCTGCGGGATATACAAGGGACAACGCTCCACAGTGACACCATCGATTAATTCAGTTTTCCAGAAATATTTAGGATAACCTGCAGCCAGCTCCCATTGGGGATAGTATGGATGTGCGGTTACCATGGTGACCTGATGGCCCTGGCTTGCCAAGAAAGAACACATTTCTCCTGTGTACTTCCCTATGCCTGTGAGATCGGGAGAATAGTTGATTCCAAAAACTAATATTCGCATTTGTTGGATTAGCCGCAGAGGTCACTGAGAGGGGGCACAGAGATACACTGAGGGAGATTGGGGTTAGTGGTTAAAAGGTGAATGGTTAAGAGGTTAAAGGGAGCAATGAATTAAAATTAACGATTAATCGCGCGCATTAGCACTTCATACATAAGCCATTGTCCATGGGAATTCAAATATTGTCCAGATACGCAAGTTTGGGAAATCCGAAGTCTAGTTCCCTAATTAGATTTATATCTCGATCTTGACAAAAAGCAATTATTTCCTTTCCCTGTTCATTATACTCTCTTGCAATAATTTCCAAATCGCTTTATTTGCTGAGGCTGGGCGATATACTCATATTCACTGCTTTCTTTAAATAAAACTGTGGCGCCTAGTCCAAGGAAAAGCGTCAAGCATAATTCAATAGCTAGTACCAGAACAAAGAATACAATTAGAAACTTTTTCATTTATATAACAGTAATGGAGGAAGAGTGGCAAAGTCTGTAAGCATTAAAGCCGCCTAGATTCATAGAGGATTTTGAGAGTTAAGAGGTGAAAGGTTAAGGATTAGCGAGTAACATTCAAATTTTAAATGATCTGTGTATCTCTGTGGTAAATCTCCATGCAACTCTATGTCCCAAAATCACTTGAACAAGTAGATCAAATTTACCTGCGCACTAGTAGAGAACTTACTATTCATCTTAGGAAAATCATACTGCGGACCAGAACCCTGAAACCAATAGTAATTGTTTGTATGCGTGAAAAGCATTCTGCCACTCAGCAGTACGTTATTCCATTTATGATCCACTACAGGACCTGCGCTAAAATCCACCCAAGGCCTGTATCCCTTACTAGTTAATTCTGCCACATCATAAAAATCTGCATGCTGCGCAAGTCGCTCCACATAAAGTCCTAGCTTGTTTAAATCCTGAATTATAGAAATTTCCACCATTTGAACATTTGCACCCATTCCAGATCCTACCCCCATCGCCTGATCCCAATTGGTAAAGCCTCCAATAGTTCCATTGGAATGCCAGGGTGTTCTACCACTTTGTCTTACTATTCTATTAATAGACGGGGCTTGCTGAGTCATTTCTGCGCGAACTTGGATCACTCTAGAATCTGGCAAACTAAAGACCTTATTTATACCTAAGAGGTATGCTCTAGCGTGTTCAGGACTAATAATCAGATCCCGCATATTTAAGGCATGATCTCTTCTTCCAAATTCCCCATAGAACTCTATTCCTACTTTCGGGATTACCTGTCTGAAAAATACGGTAATCTGCTGATCCCTGCCTCTATCCGATTCCCCAATCAAATCAGACCCAACCGACTCTTTGGTTACTCCCCAAAATACAGGAAATACATCAATAAAACTCTTGGTATCCACTGAATCCTTAAAAGTTTGCACCGTACGGGTTGCACCTATATGAAAGCCTTTAATCCATTTCGGTTGAATTGAAAAAGTTAATGCATTTAAATAACGATCCCTATTTCTATATAGACCTACATCATCATTCAAATCATCCTGTTGAAGAGGTGCATACTTCTTTGATTTTGGAAAACCGGAAATTAACTGAAGCTCAAAACTTCCAAAGAACGTCTTTGCAGGTCGATGAGTACCCAAAGTGGCATGTAAAAATCCCGGCGCATTATTGGAAAAAGTCAGCGCGTTCCACTGACCTGGCCCCCACCACAAATTTCGGGAAGAAATCCCTGCCTCAAAAGCGCCAACCTTAGCTACAATTTTTGACTGTCCTAATCCCATTCTTGAATAGATTCCATCTCCGTAACGTTCTGGTTGATCCGCTCTCCTAACACCTTCATAGAATATTCTATTAATAAGAGGATCTTGAAATCCTATATAACCTTCAAATGTAGAATTTTGCGCAATACTAATTTCAGGTTGTAAATCAATTTCAAAGAATTTATGACTTATATATACTCCGCCAGAAGCATAAACTTGTCCCCCTTTCCCCGGAATCATCCCATGTGGACTATACCAGTAAGGTCTTACGGTATTATAAGTGGCACTTAGTCTAAAAGGAACCTGCCCGAATTCAATTTTACTATCGGTTTCGGATTTACCATATTTCAAACTATTTCGCTGTAAAAAAGAGGATTGTAAACTAGAATCAGATAGAGATTGGACTAACTGTCTCCTTCTTTGACTTTCTTCAAAAACAGGATAGCCTGCAGGTAAGCTCTGCGCCAACAAGTCACATGCACCGGTAAGAGTAATCAAGAGAACAAAAAAAATAAATCGATTAGCTAAGTTCATCATCGAAACTTAAATATAATCTCACTTCCATCTTAATCCAAGATTTTCTGCCGGATTACCTCTAATAATGGAGTTGTGGGGCACAGACTTGGTCACTACAGAACTAGCTGCCAGTACTGTATCAATTCCTACCGTTACATTAGGTCCAACAAATACAGAAGCTCCAACCCAAGCACCATCCATTAAAGTAATTGGTCCATTTCTGTAAGGCATAGAAGGATCCCGGTAATCGTGATTGCCACCACAGAGAAAAGCCCGTTGACTTATACAGACATTATTTCCTATAATTAGCGGTTCGAAGTTAAGCAAAAAAGCTCCCTCCCCTATCCATACATGATTTCCAATTGATAGCTTCCAGGGAAAATGAATATTTACACGAGGTTTGATTACTAATCCAATACCAACTTTAGCACCAAACAAGCGTAAAAGTCTTGCTTTAAATGAAGAAGGATAGGGGAAAGGAGAAAGAAAAAAAAACATTTTCACAAAATACCACAGAACTTCTGTCGCCCTACCTGCACCACGATCCAATCCTTTTGAGGCATCAAATAAACTTAGATTAACTTTTGATATCATTACTACTAAGTTTACCCAGAAATTGAACAGCAGCGGACTTTACTGTAAAATACTTTAGAAAAGTATTTTTTGCAGATTTTGCCATAAACTCTCGATCTTCCGGAGGTAAGCTAAACCATTGTTGTAATAATCCTTTCGTACCTTCTAGCGTATCATCTTTCACTAATCCACCTCTACCTTCCTCTATTTCCTTCCAAATATTAATTTTATCAGTGATTAGGACAGGAGTTCCACAAGCTAAAGCTTCTACTACTGCGATACCAAAATTTTCTTGGTGACTGGGCAAAATAAATGCCCCGCTTAAATACAGAGCCCCCCACTTAGCATTGCCTTGCAGCATACCCGTAAAAATCACATCATTTCTATTGGCGACAGATCCCATAAGCCCTTGAGCATACCGGTTGGATGTAGGACCCGCAATTACAAGTTTAGGAATATCCCTGTACTTTCCTCCTTCTACAAGATCAACATAGCTTTTAATCAAGTAATCAACTCCCTTTTTTGAATGAATTCTACTCAAAAAAAGAATAAATGGTTGATCTTTAGTTAATCCTGATTTCATCAAAAACTCCTCCTCCATTTCAGGAATAAAAAGAGGAGGAGTTTGAATCCCATAGCCAACATTAATTTCATTTAAAGGCAGATAATCGTTAAAAGACTCTTTCGCTAATTCCTTTTCCATTTCACAGGTAAATAGAACACCATCTACTCCATTGATCACTTTCTTTTCAAAAAGATGCCAAAAGATAGTATTCCGCATAGCCTTAAGCCTTCTTTCCGGTGCTAACTGAAAATAAGGATCCAGCATGCCATGTGGCATTACATACAATTTAGGAAAAACCAGGTTACTTCTTTTAAAGTTATTCCAAGCTCGAAATGTGCCATAGCTGGTATAAAGCCATAATCCGTGAATGATAACCAGATCAAATCTATTGAAATTACTATTCAACCAATTATTCAATGATACATTATACTTGTAAGGGCCGACACCATTACCAATTTTATGTATCAAAAAACCATCTGACATGCCATAGTCTAAATCTTTATTATCCAAGCATACTACTTCATTCTCTATTCCCAACTCTTTCATAGCAGGAATGCTATTTCTTATACCTTGACATGGACCACCATAACTAGGATGCATTGTCACTATAACTCTTAATACTTTCATAAACATCAAGTATACTTATCACCAAAAACAGCCTTATTAACACTATCTGGCATTATATTAATAAGATGTTGAAAAACAAAGTATGAAACAGCGTTGAAAACAGATTTATGCTTCATTCTAAAATGAAAATTAATTGAAGGCGGGCTACCTAGTGGAGAGTATAACTTTTCAAATCTTTTAAGCAAGGTAGTATTATTCATTCTCTCTCTACAAATTGAGTTCGTTTCTCCTCGTGCTATAGCAACTCTTGTAGTAACAACAGGAATATTCAACTTTTTAGCAGTTAACCCATAATCTACATCCCCCAAGTCGTGATGATACTTTGTATCAAAATTACCGACACATTGATACACGTATTTAGGAATTAGGACAAAATTACCGTTCAAATAAGTTATTTCATTTGCTTTACCAGTGGGTTGAATTAACTTCTTATAAGCATCATACCCCCCATAAAGAGTAATTCCTTCCTGACTCACTACTATACCTGAAACTATAGCTTTATCTTGGAATAATTTTGAAGTAGAAAACAATTCCTTGAAAGAATTATTAAATAAATATACATCATTATTTAACCATATGTAAAAATCATAATCAAATTTAGCTGCGTTGCGCCATGCTAGAGCCATGCCTCTTGTCCAAAACAAATTACCATCTCCCTGAATAATTACTACATTAGGATAGAAGTGAGAAACTCTTTCAGCTGTTCCATCCGTAGACCCATCATCAACTAAGTAAACATCAAATTTATCATCAACTATACTAAACAGCAAACTCAAACATTTAAGAGTAATGTCAGATTTATTGTAACATGTTAGTAAGATAGCAGTTTTTCCCATCGTGGTGAATAAAGTGGTAATAATAATTTACAGCTTAAGGCAAATAATCAGGATCTTCGATACGTTTAATAATAGTTGCAGGGTTGCCGGCGGCAATGTGCATAGCAGGAATAGATTTTGTAACTACAGATCCAGCACCTATAACAGAGCCTCCGCCAATAGTAACACCTTTCATAACTATAGATCTTGCACCGATAAATACATCATCTTCAATTATAATAGGCTTAGAAACTATATACGATGAATCATGTCTCTTCGAAGGCAGGATAGAGTGCGAATCGCTATCAGTAATTAAAACTCCACTTCCAATAAGAACATTATTTCCTATTTTGATATTACTGCCAGATATAGTAGCGCCCGAAATACCTACATTGTCACCTATTGTTATACATGAATTTGGAAGCAAAGCTTTTATGATTACTTTTTGAAAAACACCAATGGAGTTCTTCCTTGAAATACTGCATAATATTAAATCCTTGCCAATTACAATTGAAGAACTTCTGTGCTTTTGAATTAATGGAAAACCATAAAAACGCCAAGACATCCTCCAATCTCCAAATACAATAAGACAAAAAGGTATATCCCAAATAAACCTTGGAGAATACAGTATAGTTAAAATTTCCTTTTTAAAACTACGAATCAGAGTCTTTATGCTCATAGGAACTAAGTTTAGATATAAATTCGGCAGGAGAATTAGCCAAAAAAGCAAAATCCATTAAAATACTAAGAGGCATATCCCACCACCTGCTAGCAGATATTGATTGTATTAGTTCCTCTGAAAATCGGTATTTAATAATTTTGGCTGGAACCCCGCCGACTATAGAAAATTCGGGAACATCTTTAGTAACCACAGCACCAGCAGCTATAACAGCACCATTTCCAATTTTAATTCCACCTTTAATTATAGCCCTAGCACCTATCCATACGTCAGCCCCAATATTAACGGAGCTTTTATCTTCAAAATTTACTACAGAGCCTAAAAAAACCGACCCTGATGCATTTTTCGAATAAAACCCAGGATATGTAGAAATAAACGAAAGCGGGTGTTCTCCCATACCACATATAACTTCTGGACCTATGCTACAAAAAGAGCCAATAGTTGTTCTCTCAAATGTACATCCTTTACCTATATATGTAAAACGACCTATAGAACATTGGCTAATGGAGCAATTAGAAAGTACTCGAGAATCCCTGTTAAGAGTACAATCTAAGGAAACATTTGAACTCCAAGATATCTTAGAGCTAGGATTCTTAAATCTATGATATATATTCTTAATAAATCTTTTCATCTAATCTACATTTATGATGTATAGTAAACCTATCAATAATTTAACCGGAATTCGAATTGCAATTCAGTTGAAAAACTAAATATGAAAAACTATATATATTGAAAAATACTTAATCAACAGTTAACACATAAACTAGCATTCAATTATCTAAAAAATAATTAATATCACTAGAAAAATGGATTGTATTAACAACAGTATACATAATAAAAATAACAAGAATAATAAAACGGCTTATATTCTGAAATTTAGGACTAATTAAGTTACAAAATGCTAATGGAATTAAATATATAGATAAAATGATGAAATAATATGAAATACGGACAATATCGATGGATAGTTGGAGTCCGTAGAACAAAACCAAACCTACTAAATACAACTGGAATATATAGTGGATATTGAAATTGATGAGGTAATTTCTTTTAATCAATAAAATGACCAAAAGTACTGTATGGATAATAAACATAACACCGAATTTCATTCCTTCTGAATCGTAGCCCACGCGATTTGATGCTAAATAAAATTGAAATTCTGCAGGTAGATAGTTCTGAAATAATCCTATACTTCCAAATAGGATACTTGGAAAAACAAAGAGTATCAAAGCTACTAGCGCTAAGATGAACTCTGTAGAAGCATTAAATTTTACAAACCTAACAATTGCAACAACTGGAAGAATCACAATACAACTAGGATGAGCTAAAAAAGCTAAAACAAAAAACAAAGTAAACCTTAGAGTCTCCTTAAAATAAATCATTGAATACAAAAAAATCGACACTGAAAGCATTTGTCTAAAAATATTAAACGTTTGATTGAAAAAAAAGGGACTACCTAAGAACACCATTATAATCAATAATTGCAATCTATTCTCTTGCCTTATTGTAAATAATAAAAGAAACAGATAGGTAAAGAAACTATAAAAAAGGAAAACGTAGTTGTGAGGTAGAGATAAACTTGATGTAATAAATACAAGATTGTCAAATAGCCAATCTCTTCCGTATTCTTCTGTTGTGATCCGTAATGCATAAGAGGGAGTATCCGTTCCAATTTCTTGCCTCCCACCTACAAGAAAAGATATGTATAGCAACCAAGATATCTTCAGAAAGTGTTGAATCTTTTTATTTGGTAAATACCTATAACTACCAAAAGCTAACAATGACAAAATAATAAGAAATATAATTTTAATCATAAAACTAATCCAACTATTTACAACTTATAATAAACTTACACATATCAACACATAAAATAATTCAAATACTTATGAAAATAAAACTACTTGTAATATAGATCAAATCAACAAACTCTACTGATCATGTAGCAATATAAAATGATTTTAAGCAAATAATAGTTAACATTAATAGCTTAACTCAAGACACACAAATCAAATCACCATCCTCTATAACAAAACTCACAAAACATCATAACATATATAAATCAACTATTACATACCAAATCCATTATACAAACTTACTTAAAATAATTGAATATCTCACTTCTGAGTAATTTCAACAACTTCTTTAAACCTAAATGCCGAATATCATAAAGTATGAAAGTGATAGGGTTAACTTGAGGTGATCTTGCGGCTTGTGTGGTATCATAAAGAAAAATATCGTTACCCTTCTGATTTAATAATACATTTAATTCAAAAGGTCTAAGATCTAATGCGAATGATTGCTTTACTATAAAAGGTCTAGCTACGGAAGTAAGTAAATACTTTTTCCCACCAAAACTCTCTTTCGAACCATACAGATCTATACATATTTCATTCTCACTAACACCAATGATATGGCTTAAGTCCATAATTCTTTCAAAAAAGACATCATACTTAATACCTAAAGCCAAATCAGGTAGTGCAGAGTAGGGAAGGGAAAAGAGCATTAAAGGCACCTGAGATTTTGAGTTATTCTTAAAAACATGAGTTCCAGCATCTCCGAAATTGGTGGACAATGATTTATATGGATAAACAAAATACTTATTCTTTTCGACTAAATAAGCAATAAAAAATTTCAACCAAGATTTTGATGACCAGCTACGAACAAAAAGCGGGATGGTTGCTAAGCTAAAATCAAAGCTTTTGTTTTCTAAGTACCACTCATAAAAATCAATCCACATCCGCCTAGACCAACATTGACCCCACGACTGAGCAAACTGCATAAAAAAAACATCATGATTATCCTCCTGAGGATAAAATGGGCGAGAAACGTTTACATTCCACAAATGCTTATATAATGAAATTCCAGCAATGCTAGAATCCTCATCATATCTATTTAACATGGCCTTAGAATACTCAAAAAAATATGGAGAAACATATATATCATCTTCCAATAAAATTATGGAATCAAATCGAGATGTAAGATTGCCACAACTCAAAATGTGATCTTTTAGTCCCAAATTTTTTTCATGTTGGACAACTTCCTTTTCACCATATCTCCATATAAAACTATAAGCAATGTCTAAAACTTCTTGATGAGCTTGACTATCCTGATAATCTATACTAATTAACAAAGGAATATTAACATCCCTATAGACTCCTAAATTCAAACAATTCAATAATCTCTTAAGGGAATTAGGGCGATTGTATCCGACAACAACTATGGCGGTAGAAATTGCTAAATTTTCCATACTTTTTCCCACATGTCGGAAATACGTGTTGACAGATGAGCTTTCTCCCTCAACAATTCAGCTGATATTTCACGGTTAGAATCGTAATCAAGTATTTTTTGCAAATCAACAGCTAACTGATCTACATCATCTAGCTTAAGAATCATTCCAGATTGGTTATAATCCTTAAATAACATCTCATACTTATGGTTCCAACTTGTAGCCATACAAGGAATACCTTGACTTAATGCGCTAGCTACACCATGAAATCTAGAAGATATGACAGCATAAGATATACCAATAACGCCTTTGACTTCAAGAGCATTTAAATTAGTTAATATTTCTAGATGGCCCCCAAGTTCCTTATTTATATTCTTACATAAGTTGAAATCACCACTACTCTCATGATTTAATAAAAATACTTCCAAACCACTTGATTCTATAACTCGAACTAATGACTTGACAAAGAATAAATATTGCGAAGAATTATTACCAGCATGGGTAATCATTTTTTTATTAGGAATGATACAAACTTTCCCCTTCACATGGGAAAATCTATCAATATTTGCTCCACTCACAGGCAAGGTAAAATCAGGAAAACATATTACTTTTGATTCATTTGCACCAGCTGCTAACAAATAATTATAAGAGATCAATTCTCTTGCAACTATCAGATCAGCATATTTACTTATAATTTTTACTGATCTTTTACCATTTTCTGTATTAAAAGGACCAAAAGCCTGAGATAAAAAAATGAGCTTTGTTTTATTCTTTTTAAGCTTTGAGTAATAATTTTCCATCACATCAAGTGATTTTGTGCTGTAATTCCATTGGTCTGAAAATTGAAAACCTCCTCCATCAAGGACGATATCTATATCTTTATTAGCATACTTAGGAGTGAAATAAGAATGAGGTAATCCAAGTCGTCTCAAAATACCCAATGGATAACGATTTAATTTATTATTTATAGGAAATCGGGTTTTAAATTGTAAGTCAGTCAATATGGGAATAGGATTATCCACACTATTAGGGTTATAGAAAACTACTGAATTCGAAAACCTCCTTTCAATTTCTTGTAGAATTGCATATAGCATCAACTCTGCACCTTTATTTGCAGTATTGGTTCCATCAATTTGAATTTTCATTGATTGTATTTTCTTAAATCGTTTAAACTTCTTTTTTCAGAATAAGCTACCAACCCTTCAGGATCAGGGTATCCCACCGCCATGCACATTATTGGCCTTTGGTGTTTCTCTAAATTCAATACCTTTTCCATTTTCCTTTCCAATTGCTCTATATCCGGCCAATTAACAGAACAGGAACTCAATCCCATTGTCTCTAGCGCAAGCATAAAGCACATATTAGCTAAAGAGCCATCTATGTAAATTACATGTCGGTCACCTTCATAAGAATATGCATCAAGGTTTCCTATTACCACAATCATTACAGGAATGTTATGATCATATCCTTTTAACCCCATTGGGATTGCTCTGACTGCTTTAAGTAATTCTGGATCATCGATAATCCTATATTCATATGGCTGCCTATTACAAGCGCTTGGAGCTTGATTAGCTGCTAATATAGCCTTATCAAGCAATTCATGCGGAACCTTCTTATTCAAAAACCATCTTACAGACCTCCTATATCTTGCTAATTTATAAAAAGCTTCATAGGAAATTTCGGGTTTATTTTCTTGCAATCTTTTGTAAGGAATCGAAGTCGGGGTAAATATCTTACTTTGATTAGAAATATTGTTAAATCTCGTACGCTCTACGTTTAATATTGGATGAGAACCTGTTGAATTAAAAAACTCGCATAACACGTCATGAGCCCATTTAATTTGAGAATTTTCAGTGCAGCTAGAAGGCTGATAAGTTTTCTCAAAAATATCCATAGTTTGCTTAATAAAGTTAAGCGCAAAAACATCCTTCCGGGGTCGCATCAATAAACCTTTTTCAATACGATGAATATTTCTAATAAGAGTATAAATATTTGCATTATCTCTCTTCGTCTCTCTAAAATGTTTGACTTTACCGGCTAAAACAGCATGTTGCTCCCTTTTAAACGTGGAGGAGAACAGCAAGTAGTAAATACTACTATGCAAAGGCGTTGCTATAAAATATGCAGGTAATGAATCAGTATAAAATAGTTTAATCTTTCGCAAAATAACTCTTAGCATGATTGAAATTAGAATCTTGATGAAATTTTATTTTTAACATTTACAGACAATTGTTTAAGCATATTTTTATCCCCCACCGACAAACTAAAATAATAAATACTTAAGCAATATGTAATACTAGAAACTAAACCAATTATTATAAAACCGAGAAAATCATTATTCAAATGTTTACTTAAAAAATAAACTAGTGCAACAGGAGGAATCATACTAATAAATGAACTTAAAATCACTTCTTTAAAATATTTTATTACAGGATAGCTAGTTAGATGTTGAAAATAAAAAATTCTAAAAACTGTCGAAACACTTTCTAATACAAAGGAAATCAAAATTACAGAGTATGGGGGAAAACCTTCTTTTAAGAAAATAAAGCCTATTGGGAGTGTGAATAATTGAATTCCACCAGCTACCAATTGATAAACTTTAATCTTACCAATAGCTTGAACAGCCGTCATTAATCCCATATTAATTTGATTCATCATGGTCAATAAAATAATAGACCTACAAAATTCCACTGTATAATCAGGGACCTCATCTAACCACAAATCCAAAATTAAGGGCATCTCAGAAAAAACAGGAAGCGCAAATAATGTAAATAAAAAAAAAGAAAATTGATTGGCAGTAATAGCGAGTCTGATCATTTTTTCCCTATTGTTTGCTCCTTCACTTTTAATTATTTGAGGGCGCATGGCACTCATCAGTGTTTGGGAAAAAAACATCAATTGGCTATTTATCTGATTAGCAATTCCGTAAGCCGCATTAATAATAGTAGAATAAAATAAGTTCAACAATACAGCAACTCCCTGATTACGAGCAACTGAACACATAGCGCCAAATAAACTCCATCCCGCAAATGATGTTAAGTCTTTAATTTGATTTAAATCATAATAGTTAAATAAGTTAACATTTGCTTCATCATATTTTCTTTTTGTATAAACTCCCTTAATTATCCGGATTATTATAGCAGAAACCATAGTAAGCAAACCAAAATAAAACAATCTATCATCACTAATAAGAGACAAACTCAATGCTATAGCCACTTTGAATAATGAATCTATTATATTAACTAGAGCTAAAAAACCCATATTTTCATTCGCAATAATAACGGCATCATAAGGAACAGATATAATTGTAACAAATGTTGATGCAACAACAAAATGGAGTATATATATAGCTATTGAGATCTTATCTTGGCTAATTTGTAATTCATTCCTAATCAAGTAAAACCCAACTAATTCAATGAATGCAACTATTAGTATACCAAGAAAAAAATGGACTAATAGGCTGTTAGCAAAGACTTTTCTAATCTTCTCAATATTTTCCCTCCCCATATTAAATGAAAGAAATCTTTGAGTTGAAGTTGTCATAGCGGCATTTAAAAAAGCTAACATAGCTATCATACCTCCGATAACATTATATAAACCATAATCTTCTGCTCCTAATGCACTTAATATTAAACGTGTAGAATAAAGTGCAATCAAGGACGTTACTATAGCTCTTGCGTAAGTAATCCCAGTATTAAACAATACTCTATTAGCGGCTTTCAATTAATAAGCTAATAAAGGTATAAGACATCATTAAAATATTTTTAAATTTTAAATCATAATAAGTAATTAGAAATCATCTGCAAACTAACAGAATTTTAAGTATATATAAAGGCATAAGTGACAACAAAAACATCACCATACCTTTATAATACTATCACTTTTAGGCAGTTATTACTCCGACTGCCTAAAAACCTCGTGCCCACCTTGTACCAAATGCATATCCTTTTGCATTAACTTGATATCAGAAGACATCATATCCCCTACCAATCCTGCCAAATCGTATTCCGGTTCCCAGCCCAGTTGGGTTTTGGACTTGGTAGGATCGCCTAGGAGTAAATCGACTTCTGTTGGGCGGAAGTATGTTGGATCCACGCGGATGATTTCTTTGTTTAAAAGATTACCAATTAAAGGTTTAATTGCTTCCCCGGTAGCTTCGAAGTATTTCTGCTCATCAACTGAATCCAAAATACCCACTTCGTTGACTCCCGCGCCTTTCCAGCGGATATTGAAGCCTACATGAGCAAAGGACATTTGGACAAAATCCCTCACCTTGGTAGTCACACCGGTAGCGATTACAAAATCTTCAGCTTTCTCCTGCTGAAGGATCAAATACATGGCTTTTACGTAGTCCTTTGCATGACCCCAATCCCTCAATGCTTCCAAATTGCCCAAGTACAGGCAATCCTGCATGCCCAAGGCAATGGCAGCAGTAGCCATGGTGATCTTGCGAGTGACAAAAGTCTCGCCTCTTCTTGGAGACTCGTGGTTAAACAAGATCCCATTGCAGGCATACATTCCATAGGCTTCACGGTAATTTTTGGTGATCCAGAAACCGTAAATCTTTGCCGCTCCATACGGAGAACGTGGATAAAAAGGAGAGCTCTCGTCATAAAACCCTGCAGCATTTTTGTTTTCCGGCATTCCTCCGTACAGCTCTGAAGTAGAGGCTTGATAAATTCTGGTCTTCTTTTCCATTCCCAGAATTCGCACTGCCTCCAGAATCCTTAAGGTTCCTATGCCATCTACATTGGCTACATACTCAGGAGAATCAAAGGACACTTTCACATGGGACATCGCCCCCAGATTGTAAATCTCATCCGGCTGCACTTCTTGGATAATACGGATCACATTCATTGAATCCGTCAAATCGCCGTAGTGCATTTTGAAGTTCACAGATTTCTCGTGCTGGTCCTGATAAAGATGATCTACACGCTGGGTATTGAATGAAGAAGCTCTACGCTTGATCCCATGGACCATGTAGCCTTTTTCCAATAAAAGTTCGGCTAAGTAAGAGCCGTCTTGGCCGGTGATACCGGTAATGAGTGCGGTTTTCATAAGGTATAAGTTTGGTCACATTGCATCACTGAGCTGGCACAGAGATCCAATGTGAATTATTGTTTTGAATTGCTTGAAGGGATTAAGGTTTAAAAGGTTAAGGGTTAAACTATTAAACTTTAAACGATTAAGCCTAGCTGGTACACGTCATTGCGAGCGAGGTACGAGCGCGGCAATCGAGTTGTTAAAGATTAAGGGTTTAAGGTTTAAAGGGTTAAACTATTAAACTTTAAACGGTTAAGCCTAGCTGGTACACGTCATTGCGAGCGAGGTACGAGCGCGGCAATCGAGTTGTTAAAGATTAAGGGTTTAAGGTTTAAAGATTAAAGGGTTAAACTATTAAACTTTAAACGGTTAAGCCCTAACCCATTTACAATTTAACCTGCTTAAACGTCTCCTGATTCTCCAAGAACCACTCATAGGTTCTCGTGATTCCTTCTTCCAAGCCTACTTTTGCTTTCCATCCCGCTTGTTCCATTTTGGATACATCCATCAATTTTCTGGGCGTTCCGTCAGGTTTGCTAGAATCCCATTTGATCTCTCCGGTATGTCCTACCGTTTTTTGGATCAGTTCAGCCAGTTCTTTGATAGTGAGATCTGTTCCTGTACCCACATTGTACAAGTTGTCCTGAAATTTATTTTCCAGAGAATAAACCACGGCGTCCGCCAAATCTTCCACAAAGAGAAATTCCCGCTTAGGAGTACCGGATCCCCACAGTTCCACTGCTGTATTCCCATTCTCCTTTGCCTCGTGAAATTTTCTCATCATTGCGGGCAGCACATGAGAGGTATTCAAATCGAAATTATCGTGCGTACCGTACAAGTTGGTCGGCATAAGCGAAATGTAATCTTTCCCAAATTGTTTTCTGATAGCTTCACAGGCTTTCACACCGGTGATCTTGGCTATGGCATACCATTCATTGGTAGGCTCTAGAGGTCCTGTAAGCAAGTACTCTTCCTTCAATGGCTGAGGAGCCAATTTTGGATAGATACAGGAAGATCCCAAGAAGATAAATTTCTGTACATCAGTGCTCAAGGAAGAGTCTATGAGATTATTCTGAATCTGCATATTCTCCATCAAAAACTGATAGGGATAATTGTTGTTGGCCAAAATCCCCCCTACTCTGGCAGCCGCATCGATCACCACATCTGGCTTCTCTTGATCAAAAAATGCTTCCACAGCTTCCTTATTTCTAAGGTCGAGTTCTTTGGAGGTTTTACCTACTAGTTTATTGTAGCCTTTGGCTTCTAAGGCTCTCCAAATGGCGGAGCCTACCATACCACGGTGGCCGGCGATGTAAATTTTGATAGTTTTTGTCACTTTATTTAGTTGATCTTTTTTAGTAAAAGGTTGAGAGGGGCTTAGATGTTAAGGGTTAAAGGTTTAAGGATTAAGGTTTAAGGATTAAACTTTAAACGATTAAGCCTTAATCAAATATGGGGTCAAGAGGTTTAAAGGTTAAGTTTAGAATCATCTCTAAATTTTGACTTTAAATCACTGGTTGACCCAATTTGATATTTATAAAGCGAATTAAGTTTCTGGATGATTGCATCATCTTTCATCCTAAAAGAACTGTACAACTCTTCATTAATATACTCCATATCAAATGCATAAGTGAGGTGGTCGATTGTCTCCAAAGCACTTGAAAAAGAAATATTTGTAAAATGTGCCTGATCTTTTAGGCTAGCTCTGCCAGATCCTTCGGCTAGGTTGGTAGCAATGCTGGATGATGATCTCCTAATTTGACTAGTTAGTTCAAATTTTTCATCAGAAGAGAAAGACTTTGTAAGCTTTTTTATTTCGACACGGAATTTACGCGCTAACTGATACACTTCGAGCTTTTCAAAAGAATTAGGTATAGTAGGTTGTCGGACTCATGTGCAGTTTTTTAATCTATACTATTGACAATTAATCATTTAAACCTTAATGATATAATTACAAACCCTTTAAACTTTTAATCATTTAATCTTTAATCCGAATAAACTACCCCACCAACTCCGGTTTCTCCTTCTCCAGTCGCTCAAACACTTTCTTCACATCCTGGGCATTTTCTTTTTTCAGCACTAGGATAGCGTCAGCAGTTTGGATAAGAAGTGTGTTTTTCAAACCTAAGAATTCTGTGTGAAGGCTGGTTCCTATGACCATATTACCTTTGGAATCCACCGCATGCCCCTGCTTTTTGAAATGCTCGTAGATAGATTCGAAAGATCCCATATCGGACCATGCAAATTCTGAAGGAACCACTCTGATCTTCCTTGTCTTTTCCATTACTGCATAATCCACCGATATAGACGGGATTTGCATGGATAGCTCAAAATCCAGTTTACCGGCTTTAGCTGATTCAAAAGCAGTTTTGGATTTAGCATACACTTCCGGCTCAAAAGCTTTCAATTCTTCCAGATATACTCCACTCTTAAAGCAGAACATTCCTGAATTCCAAAAGAAATTACCGCTTTTCAAAAATGCTTCTGCAGTTTCCAAATTCGGCTTTTCACGGAATCCTTTTACTTCTTCACCATTAGCCTCTATATAGCCAAAACCTGTTTCCGGCTTGGTAGGTTTTAGTCCAAATGTGACGATACAGCCTTCCTTCGCAAGTTGGATAGCTCTACCCACAGCCAGCTGATAGGCTTGCCCTGACTCTATCAGATGATCTGAAGGAGTAACAAACAAGATATCATCCGGCTGGGCTGCAAAGGCGGCGAAAGCTATCGCAGCTGCCGTATTACGTGGACAGGCCTCAATAATCTCTACATAATCGGCAATACCCGCAGCTATAAGATCTTTTCTTGAAAGTTCGAAGTTGTCACAATTACCCACTACCATCGCCTGATCGCAAAATTCCGAATTTCTCCTTACTGTATTTTGGAATAAGGTTTCTCCTTCAAAAATAGGAAGGTACTGCTTAGGTTGGGATTTGCGGGAAAGAGGCCAAAGCCTCGAGCCCACACCACCTGATAGGATTACGTTTATTGTTTGCAAGAGTACGAGAAAGTTAAAAGTTGAAGGTTTATGGTTAAAAGGTTAAGGTATACGTCATTGCGAGCGAGGTACGAGCGCGGCAATCCGGTTGTTTAAGATTAAAGGTTAAGGGTTTAAAGGATTAAGCTTAAACTATTAAACTTTAAACGATTAAGCCTTAATCAAAAAACACGTCATTGCGGGCTCGTGTGCCACCCGCAATGACGAATCACCGATCAACTCCCAATACCGTAAGTCTGGTAACCTAGGGTGCTCAGATATTTCTTGTCATAGATATTTCTACCGTCAAAGATCACCTTGTTCTTCAGCAGTTTGCCCATCACATCCCAGCTTGGAATACGGAATTCTGACCATTCCGTCACCAGCAGCAGTGCATCCGCATCCACCAGAGCTTCATATGCATCCTTGCAGTAAGTCACTTTGTCGAATATATAATGCGCTTTGGCCTCATCCATCGCGATGGGATCGTATGCTTTCACCGTGGCTCCGGCAGCACGCAACTCATCGATGATCACCGCGGCAGGTGCCTCACGCATATCGTCGGTGTTTGGTTTGAAACTCAATCCCCACATCGCAAATGTTTTTCCCGTCAAATCCTCTCCGAAATGTGCTTTTACCTTATTGGCCAGGACATGCTTCTGGTCGTCGTTCACATCCTCCACTGCCTGCAAGACCCTTAGGTCATAGCCGTACTGCTTGGCAGTCTTGACAATTGCCTTTACATCCTTGGGAAAGCAGGAACCTCCGTAACCCACTCCCGGGTAGATAAACTTGTTGCCAATTCTTGGATCCGAACCTATTCCCTTTCTGACCATGTTGGCATCCGCACCCACCAGTTCACACAGGTTGGCTATGTCGTTCATAAAAGATATCTTGGTCGCCAGCATCGCATTTGCCGCATATTTGGTCATCTCTGCCGACGGAATATCCATGTAGATAATACGCTCTCCGCTAAGCTGAAACGGTTTGTATAGACGCTTCATGATTTCTTCCGCACGCTCATCATCCACTCCGATCACAATTCTGTCCGGCTTCAGGAAATCCTCTACCGCGGCACCTTCCTTCAGAAACTCAGGATTCGAGGCTACCGCAAAAGGCAATTCAGAACCCCGTCTGTCCAATGCTCCCTTGATGGACGCACGGACTTTTTCTCCCGTGGTCACCGGAACGGTGCTCTTGGTGGCCACTACGATGTAGTCGGTCATCTTGGCTCCGATCTCATCCGCAACAGCAAGCACGTATTTCAAATCAGCAGAACCGTCCTCACCCGGAGGGGTTCCCACGGCAATAAAGGCCACCGAAGCTCCCTGAATGGCCTCACCCAGGTCAGTGCTGAACTTCAGTCTTCCACTTTTATAATTTCTTACGACAACCTCTTCCAAACCAGGCTCGTAGATAGGCATAATGCCCTGCTTCAAGTTGTCAATTTTCTTCTGATCGATGTCTACACAGGTAACTTCAATTCCTACATCGGCAAAACATGCTCCTGATACCAGTCCCACATAGCCGGTACCTACTACTGCGATTTTCATGAATGTTTATTTTGTAGTGTTAGTAATTTATAAAAGAATATGATTTCTGTATTATGTGATTTTTCCTTACGGATTACTTTACCCGCTTGGAGCTTGCCGTAAATAGCTGACGACTTCAAAATTCCAGTTTGGCCTTGCTTCAATGGCGGTGTAAACACTTAAAGTGTAAGTCCAGACTTTGCACAGCTTCGCCCTTTCAGTCCCATTCCGTTCTCAAAAAAGCAAGGTAATAATCTCCCATTGAAATAGATATTTCTCTCTATCCATTAAGGAAATCCGACTTGCTTGTTTAGAGTGGAATAGTCTTAGCGTATGCTAGCTGGTTAGGTGAAAACTCGAAACGAATTAAAACCGATTTTTTGGGTATTGGGACTAAAAAGTGTCCAATTATTGTTTTATTTAGGGGCTTTCCTATCCGTTTCAATTTGTAAAGATAAACAAGTGAGTAATTTTTGTACTCATTTTTTGTCCTATTTTTCTATATAAATTTCATCTGTTTATAATTTGATTTTTAAAGGACAGATAGCCTGTCCCGAACTTGATTCGGGAGAATCTCGCCAGGCGAATAATCATCCCTCTCCCGAAGCAAGTTCGGGACAAGTTGTGTGTCGTCTTCGACATGCTCGATTTCATGTATTGATAATTTGTTTTTCAATGGTCATAACTTGTCCCGAAAACCAGAATAACCTGTATATCATTGAATTATAACCATACTGGCGCCCAATATTCCGGTCACTCTTGATTTTATACTATTGAAAATGCTTTTGGTCACTAGATACATTACTTGCCAATAAAATCTGTTGCTGGACCATTTCTACCTTCTTAGGGTCAAAAACCAACCAGAGTTGGGTATGTCCAAATACTTCGCCAAGAATCCACTGCCCCGAATTATGAAATCCCTTGAATATACTAGTGCCTTCAAAGGTAGGAGAATCAGGATTTTGTACAAATCCCAGCATCAGACTATCAAATGACTTACCATAATCGTAGGTGCGTTGGAAAACAGCCATGATTTTGCCATCTGCATAAAATTCATACCTGCTGTATCTCAGTTTATCTTGGGTAGTAACCGCTCTTACCACTTTGAACTGACAGTCATTGATAGTAAAATCAGCAACAATCACAGGTTTCAATTTGCCCCCAATAATCAGCTTACTGTCAGCAATATCCTTTAATGGTTCGTGTAAAATCACATTATGGCATTTAGGGTCTTGAGACTTGAATTGTAGTTCTTTGAGCATGGTAATTGGATCAAAAGGGACGGGTTTCCCGTAGAATTTGTACTTCACGGCAATACCCGAAATCCTAAGAGATTTGGTGTGGTAACCTGTTGCCAGTTTACTCAGATAGTTCAAAACATCCATGGGCAATTCTTACCTGGTCAATGGTGAAAAATAATAGGTTGAGGCAAAGGGTTTCTCTGCTTTGATTTAATATCCTTATTATTAATAGTTTGATACATTTTCACTGATTTCTAAATACTTTACTAGGTCTAATGGTAGTCCACAATGATGCCAACGAGAGTTATTCCTTCCCATAAATGGTGTCGGTAGCTCTATTGGAGAGTTTGTCCCAACCTGCTTGGATACGACCATTGGAGTATTAACTTTCATGCGTTTATATTTTGATTTTTAATGGTCACCCCGAATTTGGCACATGCTTGATTGTGGATATACATTTACTTATGTAATGAAATTAGTTATTAAAGTGGATGATTTTGTCACAAAAATGCATTATTAGACATTTTTTGTACTGATTTGTAAATAAAGTGGGAGCAAGCAAAAGGGGGGCTGTACTGGGGAACAGATCAGGGGTAAGGATTAAAGATAATCCGAAAAATCGCCCCATGGGACAAGGGACTGTTTGCGGTAAGGATGGATTAGGATTATACTCGATTTCATCAGAACATTTCAGAATGTGAGATATATGTAATATGCTGTCAGTATTGTATAACAAATCCTACTTTAGTTTTAGGAACTTTGGATCCATCCAATTTTGATCTTTCCCATATTAGCCTAAGAATGAGGTTTGCAAGATCAAGTACTCCTATCCCGGCCAAATAGAAAAGTTCTAATTCCATTCTTCACTACACAACAGTAGTAAATTCCACTTCATGAGAGTTTCAGTACAACGAAAAAGTGTAAACTTCCTGCCTGACTCCAGCCGGGTAGTCGCACGTTATTTTATAAACGGAGATCTGCGGACCCGTAATTTACTAAGCCGCATATTCTTATTGACGGAAACTCAGGTGAATCAAGCCTTGGAACAGACCCTGAGGGAATTTGCCAGCCGACACCGGAATATTTCGCGTCTCTTTTATAAGCATTGCGAAAATATCAGAGGGATTATTGAAAGCATGGGAATCACATATAATTCCCTGTCCAATGAGCAAAGAATGCTTATCGGTTCCTATTGTACGATGGAGTTTTCGTTGGAGTCAGCTGCATTTTTCAACCCTTCTATAATTGCGGATTTTGATCAATCCTATCTAGAACAGGGGGAAACACGGGTTATCATTTCCTTTAGAGCAACCGGTGAAGGGCATATTTCTTCCTTAGTATTCAGAAGAGCTATCCTGGATGCGAATAACAACCTGCATCTATATAAAATCGGAGACTATATCGACAAGGCAGAGATCTCTCACAAACAGCTCTACAATAAGAAGAGGTTTATTAAGAGGCTCAAGGAAATGCATATTGAAGAAGAATACACCAAGAGTATTATGGACAGTCTTCCCGATCGGTTCGAGTACTATGTGCTGAAAAATGCGATCAGCAATTTACTTCAAGACCAAGAACTCTCAGCTAGTCAGCGTGTAGCTTTCGAGGAAATTACCTGGCTGGTGGATTCATTTTACGACATTCAGTTTCACAAGGATTCTGACCTCACTGAACGTGTGATATTCCCGATCTCCGAATCTGAAAGCAACGGAATCGAAGATGCGCGCTTTGTAAGATTTGTTGAAGACGATGGATCAACCAAAGTATATGCTACATACACCGCATATAATGGACATACCATTTTACCCAAACTGATCTCAACGGATGATTTCTACACATTTCGTATCATGCCCCTGCATGGCAATGGTGCCCAGGGGAAAAACCTGGCACTTTTTCCCAAGAAGATAAACGGAAAATATGCCATGCTTTCCAGAGTTGACGGGGTAAATAACTACCTGATGTATTCGGATCGAACTACCCTCTGGAATAATCCCCAACTTATACAGGAACCTAAATTCACTTGGGAATTTACCCAAATCGGCAATTGTGGATCACCGCTTTGGACCGAAAAAGGATGGCTGATCATCACGCACGGAGTAGGACCTATGAGACGCTATTGTATTGGAGCTTCTCTTTTTGATCTGGATGATCCTTCTAAAGAAATCGGTAGGTTAGAAGAACCCTTACTGATGCCACTGGAAGAGGAGCGAAATGGCTATGTCCCCAATGTAGTCTATTCCTGTGGATCTATAATCCATAATAATAGCCTTATCCTCCCCTATGCTGTTTCGGATTATTCCTCTACCTATGCCGTAGTAGCCATGGAAGAGCTTTTTGCCGCATTGATAAACTGATTTTCTATCCTGCTTCCACTACTCTTTCATAAGCATCTTCGTAGGATTGTATCATACGGTCCCTGCTGAAATTCTTCACTGCATGAGTTCTGCACATTTCAGGGCTAAGCCGGTCAAGCCGATTCACTGCTTCCACCGCTTCTGGCACAGAGTGTACCAAATAGCCGGAAACACCGTCAGCTATTAACTCGGGCATACTGCCCCGTGAAAATGCAATAACCGGGGTGCCACACATCATCGCCTCCAGAACACTTAATCCGAAGGGCTCTTCAAACGAGATAGGATGAAGTAATGCCTTGGCGGCTCCCAAGACCAAATCCCTGTCTTCCTTGCCCAGATTACCCAAATATTGGATTGAAACTCCATTTATATGTGGTTCAATCTGTGTTTTAAAATAATGCTCATCCTGAATGAGACCGGCAATTTTTAGAGGCATATTGGCTTTTTCAGCTATGGCAATCGCTTTATCCAAGCCTTTCTCCGGATGTATTCTACCGAAATACAGTAAATATTCTTCCTTGGTGTCTTGGAAGGTAAATAGTGACGGATCTACGCCATGATAAATGGTGTCCAAATAGGTTAATTCACTACTTCTATCGGCATTTGAAATTGAAATATAGGCTGATGAAGCATTGTATTTTTTGTATACCGGGATGATTTTAGGAGAAGAAAAGCCGTGAATGGTCGTAATCATTGGTGTTTTGATCAGCTTGGAATAGGTAAGCGGGAGAAAATCAAAATGATTATGGATGATGTCAAAATCATCCGCCTGCTCCATCAAATTACTGATGTGCAAGCACTCCATAACTTTAGGATCGCAGGAGCGATCCATTTCGTAAGGCAATTCACAGGCTGCTTCCAACTTTGCAGCGGTAATTGAGTCTCCACTTGCAAAAAGACTTACTTCGTGCTCCTTTTTCACCAAGGCTTCAGTAATGGTGGATGCCACTTGTTCCCAAGGCCCGTAGCTTTCAGGGGGCGTTCTCCAAGCTATAGGAGATAAAACAGCAATTCTCACAGCTCTTGGAATGAAGGCTCTTTCTCCCAGGTTTTTACCGGATCAGCCTGATAAAATTCCTCATAGGCTTGGAGTACCGTCAAATGGGATATAAGGTAGGCCAGCGAACTTTCAGCTCCCTGGTTACGATTGATTCCATAGTTTTCAAAACCGTCACAACAGCCCTTGGTCTCATAATCGTAAAGACTCATACGCAAATCATTTTCGCCCAAAAACCACATAAAGGAATCGAAGAGTTTGTTGAGATATTCCTTTTTGCCTGTAAGTAAAAAGGCCTGATGGAACATCAACACCATTGCCATGGCATCGATAGGCTGTTGGGCAAAAAAGGAACGTTCTCCATCTTTGGCAAACCATTTATCATTTCCTATCACCGAAAGTGTGCCGTCTTTTAAGGTATGTTCTTCGAGGAACTCCATGGTTGCCATAGCAACTTTAATAACCTCCGGATCCGGGATAATTTGTGCGGAATGCAACAGTGCCAGAGGCAATATTCCGTTGTCATACGCGAGCAATAACTCAAACCACTTCCAATTCTCAGAATGGTGTAAATTATACTGCTCAATTAGCTTATCTGTCAAGTTCTTCAATACGCCCATCATGGGTTCGTCTGAAGAATTGGTTTTTAAGTAATAACATATCCCAATAATTGTATTGGCAATACTTCGTATGGATTTCAGTTTGTCAAAATTGGGCAGCGCATCAAAAAACACAAGTTTGCCCGTTTGATAGTAAGCATCGTTTGGAGCATTGCCTATCAAATATCCCAAGGCCCAGATCGTTCTTCCAAAAGAATCTTCAGACCCCACTTCGTCCAAAAAATTGCGGTTGAAACTCAGGAAATTCCTAAAGCTCCCGTCTTTGTTTTGCATGTAGTGGATGTAACTCAGATAGATGGGCATAAAATCCAGTGCCATTTCATCTTTTTTCTGCTTATAGGTCATCAAAACCATCAGCAGCGCACGTGCATTATCATCCAGACAATAACCCTCCTTCAGATTGGGAATTCCAAATTTTGCATGTTGGATAATTCCGGTATCGTCAGTAAGCCGTTTGATGTGTGCCAGAGAAAATGGGGGCAACAGCAGCAGATCTATCACGGTTTCCTTTTTGTCAACCGGCTGCTTTGGAAAGGAAAGCAAGCTGTTGCAAAGGTGTAAGTACTTTTTGCCGATCTTTGGCCAGGTAACGTTTTTTCCATACTCATAGGCATTGGACTGAATCTGCTGTAACGTTTCGGGATGATCAAATAAATGATTCAATGTCGAGGCCAGCCCCCCTATATCACCAAAATCAAAAAGTCTTCCCCTATCTTCCGTAAGTAATTCTGCAGCATGCCAATAAGGAGTGGAAACCACAGCACATCCTGCGCCCATGGCATAAGAAAGAGTTCCGCTGGTAATTTGGGCTTCGTTGAGATAAGGGGTGATGTAAATATCACAGGCACTCAAATACTTAAATAGCTCAACCTCACCGATAAACTCATTAAGCATCAGCACATGAGACTGAAGGTTGAGGTTTTTGATAAGTAACTGCAAGTAGGTGCGGTACTCCTCGCCAGCATGTCTCAGTACATTAGGATGGGTTTTGCCCAACACGATGTAAAGTGCATCAGGATGACTTTTAATAACTTCCGGCAAGGCCTGAATGACAGTTTCAATCCCTTTGTTTCGTCCGATAAAACCAAATGTGAGAATTACGTTTTTCTTGGTCAGTTTAAAGTCCTTTTTTGACTCAGTTCTGTCAAAATGGATATCCGGAACCCCATGCTCTATCAAAACAATTTTCTCCTGTGCCACATCATAAATTGTCGTCAAAAAAAGTATGGCTTTATGGCTCATTACTACCACTTTATCAGCCATTTTACAGATTTCCTTAAGGATTGCCTTCTCGTTATAAGAAGGTGTCTCCAGAATTGTATGAAGCGTTACGATACAAGGTATATCCAGGCGATGCAAAAACGGTAAGACATAAACTCCACTCAATCCTCCAAAAATCCCAAACTCATGCTCTATAATACAAACATCTGAACCGCTTAGATTGATAAAATTTGCTGCCTCCAGGTAATCGCTCTGCTGCTCCTGTCTGATCTGAAGTTTCACCTCAGGTGGATAGGAGTATTTTTGATCGCTGTCATTCATAGCAACAACCACAACCTCGTTGTTTTGAACTCCCAATTTATCCGCACCCAACATAGATTTGGTCAGATTTTGGGTAAATGTGCCTATTCCGCACTCCCGGGGAGGATAAGTACCTATGTATGCTAGTTTCATTTTAACTTGTTAAAGCACTAGTCCGAAATTCCAAAGTGGATTTTCAGCAGACTATGCTGTGTTTGAGCTTGATATAAAATCAATTTTCACCGTGTTTGATGGTGGAGTCAAAAAATTGTCATTTACTCCCTATATCAATCAACTGATGAATTGACAAGCAACAAAGGTATAAAAGTCACTTAGGTGTTCCGTTACATAAAACGGCAAGAGACTTACATAAATCCCACATTTACCAAAAAGTAAAAATCCAACTCACAATCCTGTAAAGAGCTTATTTACAGGATTATAAGTTGGATTTTTTGAACTAAATTCTCAGATTAAAACTTAAATGTCACCCCTACATTCAAAGCAGAGACTCCATAACCCAGCTCGGCAAATGCACCGAAATTGTCGGTAAAGAAGTAGCGTGCTCCCACAAAGCCTGTCAATCCAAGACCACTTCCATAGCTATTTGAAATCGGGGTTCCACTCCCATCGAAGGAATAGTTCACAAAATTGTAGGCCAACATCAGCCCTCCATAAAGATCTAATTCCGGAACAGAGGGAAATCCATTGTAATGGTAAGCTCCACGTACACCTACCACCATGTAGTTCCACTTGGAAGTATAGCCCATTCCGCTGTACTTATAGCCTGTATTACCCACATAGCCTCCCAGACTGATCACTCCTGGACCACCCACATCCCAAAAACCGTGGTCCACAGCAATACTTATCGTCGGTCGGGCATTGCCAAGGCCATTTAAACTGGTACCTACTCCTATGCCGAGATTCGCCATGGTAGTTCCTTCTTGAAAAGGTTGTTGCGCATAAGCAACAGTCGCCGCAAAAACGGCCAGAATTACAAAAATTGTCTTTTTCATAGTGTAGATTTTTGTTAGGTATTTAAGATTTCATAATTAATTAAATTTCGTTGCAATTTAATAGCTTTTCCAATTTGTCTCGGCGGATTTGAAAAAATCCTGCTACAATTTCAAGGTTGAAAACAGCGCATCGGTAAACTTACCGCTCGCATCTCCCGGATTCGGCTTGGAGGCATTGGTATAAAGGAATGAAAACCGAGATCCGGTCGGTTTGAGATCACTGCCTAACCTTCCGGTTTTGCTTTCAATTATATGATTTTTCTAATCAATTAAGTCATGCTTTTCATAGAAATCCCCGCAAATTTCAAAAAGTGCATTGTTTGGTAAAATCATTTCCTTCAGTGAGTACTCTTCAGCAATCTCTATTTGGCCATTTTTATCTATTTTGAGAATGAACGAAATCTGGAATTCGATCTCCACTCCCTGCATGACCAAGGAAACACACACATCCTTGATAGCCACTTCCAGTCCAAGCCTGACTAGGGCTACCGGCAGCATAAACCTTTGAAAAGTTTTCTGCCTACAAAATCTTCACTTTTTGCTGTGTTGATCCTGAGAATCCCCTTTAAATTCTCATTATCGGATTCCAACCCCATTTCGACCTTTTTTCCTACCTTTGCACTCCGCTGGAGCGGACTAAGCTTTCCTAAAGAAATCAAACAAATCCATTGCCCGATGGCTACAAAAAAAATTCAATCTGCCCTTATCTCTGTCTATTATAAAGACAATCTCGAACCTATTATCGCTCTGTTGAAAAAACACGGGGTGAAGATCTATTCTACCGGGGGAACCCAGAATTTTATTGAGGAACAGGGAGCGCAAGTAATTCCTGTAGAAGAGCTGACCAGCTACCCTTCCATCTTCGGAGGCAGAGTGAAGACTCTTCACCCAAAGATTTTCGGCGGTATTCTTTATAGAAGAGACCATGAGGGAGATGTGGCCCAGGCTGGAGAGTATGATATTCCTGCGATTGATTTGGTGATCGTAGACCTGTATCCATTTGAAGAAACCGTGGCTTCCGGAGCTTCTGAAGCTGATATTATTGAGAAAATCGATATAGGAGGAATTTCGTTGATCCGTGCAGCGGCTAAGAACTTCAAAGATGTGACCATCATCGCCTCCAAAGATCAGTACATAGAACTGGAGCAAAAACTGTCCGAGCAGGATGGAGCTACCACACTTGCTGACCGTCGTTACTTTGCTGCTCAGGCATTCCAAGTGTCGTCCAATTACGACACGCATATCTTCAACTACTTCAATAGAGAAGAAAATATTCCGGCGCTGAAAGTTTCTGAAACCAAAGCTAAGGCACTTCGCTATGGAGAAAACCCGCACCAAAACGCCCATTTCTACGGAAATATGGATGATCTTTTTGATCAGTTGAACGGAAAAGAACTTTCCTACAACAACTTGGTAGATGTGGATGCCGCCGTGAATTTGATCGCAGAATTCAAAGGGGAAACAGCTTTTGCAATTCTAAAACATACCAATGCCTGCGGAGTAGCTCTGGCTTCTACAGTAAAAGAAGCTTATCAAAAAGCCTTCGACGCTGATACAACTTCTGCTTTCGGTGGGGTGCTGGTAACCAACCAAACTGTGGATAAGGATGCGGCTGAAGAAATGCATTCCTTATTTTTCGAGGTGCTGATTGCTCCTGATTTCACGGGAGAAGCTTTGGAAGTATTGAAAGGCAAGAAAAACAGAATTCTGCTTAAGCAAAAAATGGATCTTCCCGGCACCAAAATGATCAAGACCTTGCTGAACGGTGTGATCGAACAGGACAAAGATTTGGCCACTGAAACAAAAGCAGACTTTACTGTTGCCACTAAAAAGGCCCCAACTGAAGCTGAAAAGGATGCGCTGGTCTTCGCAGCAAAAATCTGTAAACACACCAAGTCAAACACCATCATCCTCTCTAACGAGAACCAGTTATTCTCTAGCGGTGTAGGTCAAACTTCCCGAGTGGATGCATTACTACAGGCAATCGAAAAGGCAAAGGCTTTTGGCTTTAACTTGAAAGGAGCTGTAATGGCATCAGACGCATTCTTCCCATTCCCTGACTGTGTGGAGATCGCCCACAAGGCTGGAATCACTGCTGTAGTACAGCCGGGAGGATCTATCAAAGATCAGTTGAGCGTGGATTATTGTGACGAAAACGGCATCGCCATGGTGATGACGGGTGTAAGACACTTTAAACATTAAGGAAGTAGCAAGAAGCTAGACATAAGTATCAAGATTCAGGACCTTCGGAATTTAAACCTTCGAAGGTCTTTTTTATTACATGTACAGCTACCATGCAGTAGAGATTTTCTTCACGAGCTATGCAAAATCATCTGAGTACATAAATGCTTTTGTATTTTACTCTCCGAAAGAGTTCGTTTCTTGAATAGCGTCTTACTAGGAACTTTAAAATATCGCAGCTTGTAATCCCTGTGTATCAGTACTGGAAATTACTTGTGAATATTTTATATGTATATCCGCTTTTCTGCCAGTAAAACAATAAAAGCATCATAGGATTCGGAAAACACTAGCGCTAAGGTCTCTTCCTTCTTCGGTCTCCTATCTTCCTTCCGGTAAAGCAATGAAAATATAGCTACTGGCATCATTGCGGATAATCATAATATTTTAATAACTTTTTAGAATTCGTAACATAAATTCGCTTAAATAACTGCGAATGCCTGAAACACAAAACATAGAATACAAAGCCAACTGGCGGGATGAATACCTTAAATGGATATGCGGTTTTGCCAATGCCAGTGGTGGAACTATTTTTATAGGAAAAGATGACAATGGAAATGTAGTAGGCCTTGAAAAGGCAAACAAGTTATTGGAAGACATCCCGAATAAAGTACGGGATGTTTTGGGCGTTTTGGCGGATGTGAACTTACACGAAACCAAGAATGGGAATTTCATCGAAATCGTTGTTGAAGCCTATCCCTATCCTGTAAATTACAAAGGACAATATCATTTCCGAAGTGGCAGTACTAAACAGGAATTGAAAGGTACAGCATTGGACAAATTTATGCTCCAAAAGAAAGGCAAAAAATGGGATGGTGTGCCTATCCCCAATGTTTCTGTAAAAGATTTGAAACAAGAAACGTTTGACTTTTCAAGAAAAGAGGCATCAGAAGCCAACGTCTTGCCCAAGATAGCCTTAAAGACAGCAACGAACAACTCGTTGAAAACCTACAACTCAAAGAAAACATATACCTAAAGCGGGCAGCACTTTTGGTATTTCATCCCAATCCAGAAAAATTTGTAACGGGTGCTTATATCAAAATCGGGTATTTTGAATCAGACAGTGATTTGCGGTTTCAAGATGAGGTACACGGCAATCTCTTTGAACAAATAGAAAAGACTATGGAAATACTATTTTCAAAGTATTTCAAGGCTTACATCAGTTATGACGGCATCCACCGTATCGAAACTTTTGAATACCCCCGGGAGGCCGTTAGAGAAGCTTTGTTAAATGCAATAGCTCATAAAGATTATTCAGGTGGTGTTCCCATCCAAATCAGCGTTTACAAAGACAAACTAATGATTTGGAATGAAGGTCAATTACCGGAAGATTGGACTATTGAAACCCTTTTGGAAAAACACTCATCCAAACCCTACAACCCGGATATTGCCACAGCCCTATTCCGAAGCGGCTACATTGAATCTTGGGGACGTGGAATTTCAAAAATGACCGAACAATGTTTGGAAATGGACTTGCCGGAACCATCTTTTTATTACAGGAGTTCGGGATTTTGGGTGGAGTTTAAGAAGGATATCTATAATCAACAATATTTGGAGGCATTAGACTTAAACGAACGACAATTAAATGCTCTTTTACTTTTTAAAGTAAAAGGAGAAATTGTTAATTCTGAATATGTGGCTCAATATAATATAACTGATAAAACGGCAAGAAGAGATTTATTAGATTTGGTTGAAAAAAAGCTACTTATTAAAAAGGGTGAGAAAAAATCAACGATGTATGTTTTCCCCCGATAAATGTCCGATAAACCCATAATATGTCCGATAAATGTCCGATAAATCAAAGCATATAAAAATTTTAATCGAAATGGTGAAGTTAGAGCGGAAACAAACGTATCCACCCGAGCAAATCCATATTTTATTGATCTAGATCCCATGGTAGGTTTGCATCGAAAACCAATATCTGTATCCGTATGATTGCACCTACCGGAATTATCGGTTCTTGCCTAAAAATCTGCCCATGACAGTCGTTGTGCCAGGACCCGGCTCTTTGCCGCGGCGGAGGGAATTGCCAAATTTGAACCTCTAGCGTAATTTTTGCAATTATTGAGATCAGCTGGACTTATAAACTAAATGAAATAAATGCTGAAATATTCATCGATCCAATTCGTAATTGAAAATTCCTGAAAAGTCAGTGCATTTTAAATAAATACATCTTTTCCATTCCCTTTCATTTCCCCATCCGAATCCCCTATTTTGCAGCCTGAATCAATTTCGGGCTTTTTCCGTTCTTGCTTCTTGATACTTGAATCTTGATTCTATAAATGAAATCGCATAATCTTAAACTTTACAATACGCTTTCCCGCAGGAAAGAAGAGTTTCAACCCATAAATCCGCCTTTCGTAGGCATGTATGTCTGTGGACCGACAGTCTATGGAGATGCCCATCTGGGCCATGCACGCCCAGCCATCACTTTTGACACGGTAAACCGTTACCTGACGCACTTGGGTTTCAGGGTTCGCTATGTAAGAAATATCACCGATGTGGGACACCTGCAGGGAGATGCCGATGAAGGAGAAGATAAAATCGCAAAAAAAGCCAAGCTAGAGCAGCTGGAACCTATGGAAGTTGCCCAGCAATATACGGACAGCTACCATAGAGATATGGCACTCTTGAATACCTGGAAACCGAGCATAGAACCACGTGCCACCGGCCATATTCCTGAGCAGATTGCCTTGGTGGAAGCCATTCTGAAAGAGGGATTGGCCTATGAAATCAATGGTTCGGTCTATTTTGATGTGTTGAAATACAACGAAACCAGCCAGTATGGCAAGCTTTCGGGCCGTGATCTGGAAAATCTAATGAGCGGAAGCCGCACATTGGATGGACAGGATGAAAAGCGAAATCCGGTAGATTTTGCGCTTTGGAAAAATGCTTCACCGGAGCATTTGATGAAATGGGATTCCCCTTGGGGAGTTGGGTTTCCGGGTTGGCATTTGGAATGTACAGCTATGAGTTCCAAGTACCTCGGCAAGCAATTTGACATACACGGCGGTGGAATGGATCTACTTTTCCCCCATCACGAATGTGAAATCGCACAGGGAAACGCCTGCAATCATCAGGACCCTGCCAAGTACTGGATGCACAATAATATGATCACCATCAACGGACAGAAGATGGGTAAGTCGCTGGGTAACTTCATCAACTTGCAGGAGCTTTTCACGGGAGACCATAAACTTCTGGATCAGGCCTATAGTCCGATGACGATCCGTTACTTCATCCTAACGGCACATTACCGCTCTACGCTGGACTTCTCCAATGAAGCGCTTCAAGCGGCACAGAAAGGGTATAAAAAACTGATCAATGGGCTGAGAATTTCCAAGTTGCTGAAGTTCGAGGCAGGCGAGGCAGCTCAAGACGAAGAGCAAATCAAGCAAGTGGAGCAAATCATCGCCAATGCTTATCGGGCAATGGACGATGACTTCAACACTGCTCAAGCTATAGGGCATGTGTTTAACTTGCTGAAGAAAATCAACTCCATGTACACGGGCCAATTAAACCCTGCTGTTTTCGGTGAGACCGTTTTCAATAAATTAATCGAGGCCTTCGGCACTTTCGTTTCTGATATCTTGGGATTGATAGAAGAAAAGTCAGATACTCAAAACGAGATGCTGGATTTACTACTGCAATTGTATGCTGAGGCAAAAACAGCCCGGGACTATGCCAAAGTGGATGACATCAGAGCGGGGTTGAAGGCAATGGGATTTGTAGTGAAAGACATGAAAGATAAAATTGACTGGGCATATGAAGAATAGAATATGGCTTATTGCGCTGTTGGCATTGGTTTGGGCGTGTGGAGGTTCAGAAAACTCTACCGATACACAGGTTGAAAAGAAACCTGTAAAGCCCTACCCTACTTTCAACCCCGATTCAGCTTATGCTTTTGTGCAGAAGCAGGTAGATTTTGGTCCCCGAGTACCGGAAACGGAAGCACATAAAGCAACCAAAAACTGGCTTTTGGCTAAGTTTGAAGGGTACGGATTTGCAGTGGAAACACAGGATTTCGAAGCTAAAACCTATGATGGCCTTACTTGGAATTTGAGTAATATTATTGCTTCCTACAATCCTCAAGCCACCAAAAGAATACTGCTGGCAGCTCACTGGGATACCCGAAGAATTGCTGACAAAGACACTGAACGAATAGATGAGCCTATCGATGGGGCCAATGACGGTGCCAGCGGGGTTGGTGTGTTGCTGGAAATCGCCCGTGTAATCGGTTCTCAGGAGCTAAAACCTGATGTAGGGATTGACATCATTCTATTTGACGGTGAAGATGATGGAGAACCTGAAACAGCCACTTCCCGTGACAACAGTCAAATCTGGTGGTGCCTGGGTTCTCAGCATTGGTCCAAAAACAAGCATAAGCCAAACTATTCTGCCTATTATGGCATATTGGTAGATCTGGTCGGAGCCAAAGGAGCACGATTCTACAGAGAGGGATATTCCCGTCAATATGCCTCGGGGATTCTCAAAAAAGTCTGGGATAATGCCGCCCAAATCGGTCAGGGAGACTTCTTCATCTATAAAGATGCTCCTGAGATTATGGATGATCATGCCTTTGTAAATGAATATGCAAAGATCCCGATGATAGATATCATTGAGTTTTCTCCTGATTTTGGTTTTTCCCAGTATCATCACAAGCACAGTGACAATATGGACATTATTGACCGCAGAACCTTACAGGCTGTGGGAGAAACTGTTCTATTTACTGTTTACCAAGAGTAAAAAGCTTATCTTTCCAGCTTAGAATCGTCCAAAACGGACTGATTTGAAGTGGATTGTTAAATGATTTTGCCCCATGAAAAAAGGTCATCAGGTTACGATGAAAGAAATCGCCAAGAAGTTGGGCGTTTCTGTATCGACCATATCCCGAGCACTGAAAGATTCTCCTGAACTGCATCCCGACACTAAGAAGCGGATAGTGGAAATGGCAAAAGAGATGAATTACCAGCCTAACCTCCTGGCTCAAAGTCTTAGAATAAGCCGTACAAATACGCTGGGAGTAATCGTCCCTGAAATCACTTCGCATTTCTTTGCTTCCTGTATTTCCGGAATCCAAGATCATGCAAACAAGCGTGGATACAATGTGATGATTTGCCAATCCAACGAAACGCTGGAACTGGAAAAAGCCAATATCAGAACGTTGGTCGCCTCCCAAGTGGACGGCCTGCTTATCTCTTTGAGCCGTGAGACAAACCGGTACGATCATCTGCTGGATCTATATAACAGAGAAATTCCATTTTTGCTTTTTGACAGAGTAAATGAAGACATACCTGTCTCCAGAGTCACATTCAATGATGAAGGTGGAGCCTATCAGGTCACCAAGCATTTATTGGAAACAGGCTGCAAGCGCGTCATGTATGTATCAGGCCCTGAAGACCTGTACATCAGCAAGAAACGTAAAGAAGGCTATCTCCACGCGCTAAATGAGTTTGGGATTACCCCGGATCCAGCCTTGGTGAAAATCTCTGACCTCACAGAGGAAGGTAACGTGAAAATAGCACATGAAATAGCAGCAATGAGCGATCGCCCTGACGGAGTATTCTGCATGATAGACCCGATAGCACTTGACTTGATGTCTGTATGGAAACCAATGGGAATCAAGATTCCTTCAGACATGGCTCTTGCGGGATTTACAAATAATCCCACATCCGCGGTGGTAGAGCCACCACTGACAACTGTGGCTCAACCAGGCTATGAAATGGGAAAATTGGCTGTGACTCATCTGCTTGATCAACTGGAAGGACAAGCCTCGGATGATCCTATTACTATTGTATTGGAGACGACACTTGTCCCACGACAATCAACAAAAGCCCTTATTTAAGTAGATGAAATCGAGCCTGCCTGCGGTAGGCAGGCCTGCCTGAGGCTGTCTCATAACTCATAATTGTCACATTGAGCGAAGTCGAAATGGGCTTAATTACCACATAAAAGGCTTCGACTTCGCTCAGCCTGACAAGAAAACATGATTATGAGACAGCCTCACACGCTGGGATGATTATTTGCCACGACCTACCTGCCCTGACTCATCAGGGTGACCTTTAAAAAATAAATAAACACATGAAAGATAAAATTGCCCAAACCTTCCGTAAGCTTTTTGCCCGTGAACCTATTGTGGCCTTCGCTCCCGGAAGAATAAATTTAATCGGTGAGCACACAGACTATCAGGAAGGTTTAGTTTTTCCTGCCGCGGTAAAACAGGGAATATGGGTAGCAATTCAAAAAAACGAACTTCCTTCCTGTAGGCTCTATTCAGAGGATTTTAAGGAAGAGTTTGTTTTTGACATCAACTCATTTTCTCCCAAGAAAGGACACTGGGCAAACTACACTATGGGTGTGGTATCTCAGCTTCAACAAGCCGGTTATAAACTGGAGGGATTTGATCTGGTATTTGGAGGAAACATCCCTGCTTCAGGACTATCTTCTTCTGCTGCACTTTCTGTGGCAATCGGCACTGCACTCACCGAATTATTCAAACTTACCATCACCAAAAAATCAATTGTTCTCTATGCACAAAAGGCAGAACATCTGTTTGCCGGAGTAAAATGTGGCATCATGGATCCCTATGCTTCCGCTTTTGGGGTAAAAGACCGTGCGTTGCTGCTGGATTGCCGTAGCAATACACACTTTGAGGTTGAGGTTGATTTTGGTGATCACTCGCTCATACTTATTAATTCCAAAGTAAAACATAACCTTGCTGACTCAGCCTATAATAAGAGACGGGAAGCTTGCGAAGCAAGTGTGAAGATTCTTCAGGCTACTTATCCTGATGCCACCACACTCAGAGATATCCCTGTAAAAGACCTTGATAAGGTAGAGCAGATCTTATCTGCTGAACTTTACCCAAAGGCAAAACATGTCATTACTGAGATAGACCGGGTGAATTTGGCTTCAAATGCACTTCATGCAGGAGACTTAGCCGCTTTTGGAAATTTAATGAAAGCATCTCATCGAAGCCTGAGTATAGATTTCGAAGTAAGCTGCCCTGAGCTTGATTTTCTTGCCGAGCAATCATGGAAACTACCTGGAGTCATTGGATCCAGAATGATGGGCGGGGGATTTGGAGGTTGTACGATCAATTTGGTTTCCAATGAGCAGCTGGAAAATTTCCAATCAGTGATGTATTCTTCTTATAAGCAAGCCTTTAAAATAGAAGCCGATTTCATCCCCGTGGCGCTTTCCGAAGGTGCAGGAATACTGGAATAATTCCCTAATTGCAGTCTCTATTGTTTCAAAAAGACATTTTATACAATTTTTATCAAAAAAATCCCCAATTTGTGGGCGAAACTTTTATCCGAGTTTATTAACAATTTTCCCGAAAAATTTAAAACCTATGAATTTCCTAAAAAACCTAAGAAACCTACTGCTGCTTGGACTGATGGCGAGTGTGGTTTTCTGGAGCTGTAATTCCCGCTCCGGAAAACCAAAAGTGCTTGTATTCAGTAAAACAGCAGGATTTTATCATGAATCCATTCCGAAAGGAATAGAAGCAATAAAAAAACTGGGATCAGAAAATGACTTTGAGGTGGACACCACCACTCAAAGCACCAGTTTCAACGAAAAAAACTTATCCCAGTACGCAGCGGTCATTTTCCTCAGCACTACAGGAGATGTGCTGGATCATGTACAGGAAGCAGAATTTGAGCGCTACATCCAAGCTGGAGGCGGCTTTGTAGGAATCCACGCAGCGGCAGATACTGAATATCATTGGGGTTGGTACAATCGCTTAGTTGGCGGATATTTCAGCGATCATCCGGGCATCCAGGATCCTCATCCGAATGTGCAGGCTGGTAAAATAACTGTAGTGGATGCCAACAATAAAGCTACATCCTTCCTCCCGAGTTCCTGGGAAAGAACAGACGAGTGGTATTCCTATCAGAAAATGAATCCTAAGGTAAACGTTCTCTTGAATTTGGATGAGGACTCTTACCAAGGGGGATTGGATATGGGCGAGCACCCAATCGCTTGGTATCATGACTATGATGGAGGCCGTGCTTTCTACACAGGCGGTGGTCATACCAACGAATCATTTACAGAAGAACTTTTTTTGAAACACCTCTTGGCGGGAATCGAATACGCAATAGGCGGAAATAAAAAATTGGATTTCTCTAAAGCCAAGAGTAAAAAAGTACCTGAAGAAAACAGATTTGAGAAGACGATGTTGACCGTAGGCGAATTCACGGAACCAACGGAGTTGACTGTTTTGCCCAATTTGGATGTTCTCGTAGCACAGAGAAGAGGAGAAATCCTGCGCTACAATAGCCAAACAAAAGAGATCTCCGAAGTAGCTAAGCTGGATGTGTATTGGAAAACATCCGTCCAAGGGGTAAATGCTGAAGAAGGTGTCTTAGGCCTTCAAAAAGACCCTAATTACGCTACAAACAACTGGGTGTATGTATTTTACTCACCTACAGCTAAGGAAGTCAACCGCCTCTCCAGATTCAAATATAAAGAGGGAGTCTGGGACATGGGTTCTGAGCAGATCATTTTGGAACTCTACTCCCAAAGAGAAATATGCTGCCACACCGGAGGATCAATCGCCTTCGGAGCGGACGGAAATTTATTTCTGTCTACAGGAGATAATTCCACTCCATTCAATCAGCCTAATACAAAATACGTCACCAGCGGCTATGCGCCATTGGATGCAAGGGAGGGAAACAAGCAGTTTGATGCCAGAAGAAGCTCAGGCGATGCAAATGACCTACGGGGCAAAATTCTCAGAATCAAGGTAAAAGAAGACGGAACGTATGAAATTCCTGCGGGGAACTTATACGCTGCAGGAACAGAAGGCACCAAACCTGAAATATATACACAAGGACTTAGAAACCCCTATAGAATATCCGTAGATCAGAAAACCGGTTTCTTGTATTGGGGCGAAGTAGGACCTGATGCCAATGGTGATAGCACCGAGACCCGGGGGCCAAAGGGATACGATGAAATAAATCAGGCACGTGAAGCAGGCAACTTTGGCTGGCCTTATGTGATTGCCGATAACTATCCTTACCGTGAGTACGATTATTCCAATGGTACATCGGGAGAACTTTATGACATTAACGGTCCTAAAAACACCTCCCCGTACAACACAGGAATTGAGGTATTGCCCCCTACTCAACCGGCATTCATCTGGTATCCTTACGGAGAATCTGAAGAATTCCCTACTTTGGGCACCGGTGGGAGAAATGCGATGGTTGGTCCCATCTATTATTCTGATATGTACACGGGTGACAGTAAATTGCCTGACTATTTTGACGGAAAATTGATCATCTATGACTGGGTAAGAGGCTGGATCAAACTTGTCACCATGACTGAATCCGGTGATTATGACAAGATGGATCCATTTATGCCAAATACCAAGTTCAATGCACTCATCGATATGGAGATGGGCCCTGACGGACATATATATGGGTTGGAGTATGGAAATGGCTGGTTCTCCAAAAATGCAGATTCCGGTCTATTCCGTATAGATTACAATGGTGGAAACAGAGCGCCGGTTGTTAGCAAAATAAAGGTAGACAAGACCTCAGGTTCTAATCCGTTGACAGCCACATTCACTGCTGAAGCATCAGATCCTGAAGGTGATCCTATATCCTATACTTGGGATCTGGGTAACGGAGAATCCAAAACTACCGAGGAGCCTACGCTTACGCACACATTTACTACCGTGGGAGAATATGCTGTCACCGTGACTGCAACTGATCCTGCCGGGCTTAAAGGCAAAGGAATACCTGTTACCGTCTACTCCGGTAATATCGCCCCTGAAGTCAGCATTGCAATAGAAGGTAATAAAGCATTCTATTTCCCGGGCAAGCAAGTCGCTTATCAAGTCACTGTGACCGATGAGGATCATCCCGATGCTGCAAATGATGCAGGCAACCTATTCGTGAGTGCGGATTACTTGGAAGGATTCGATCAGGCAGAAGCTAATCAAGGGCATAAAATCATGACAGATGCCATGGTGGGTAAATCGCTGGTCTCTTCTTTGACCTGTAAGACTTGTCACAAAGAAGCTGAAGCTTCCATAGGCCCCGATTATACGAGTGTAGCTAAAAAATACACTGAAAAGGATATAGATTACCTCAAAAACAAAATCAGAAATGGTGGAGGTGGAGTTTGGGGAGAAACAGTTATGCCTGCCAACCCCGATTTGCCGGAATCTGAATTGAATGCGTTGATCAGTTACATTCTTTCCCTTGATCAGGTCACGCAAGAAACCTTGCCTGGCTCAGGTTCGGTAAATTCAACCTTAGGCAAGACCGCCACGCCAACAGGAGTGCTGGTGATCAGTGCTTCCTACACGGATAAGGGCGGAGATGGCATCAAGCCACTAACAGGCTCTTCTTCCTACATACTTTCCAGCAATACTATTGATCCTGGGACTGCTGTAGAACTTACAGGAGGATATAGCAAAATGACTTACGGCGGTATGAACTTATTAACAGTTCCTTCGGACCCTGCTTCATTTGCAATCTCTAGGGTAGATCTAACAAATATTGCTTCAGTGACATTGAATACCGCTGCTATTGCCAAGCTAACAGATGGTTTTCTATTTGAACTAAGACTGGACAGTCCTGAAGGACAAGTAGTGGGAAGCAAGGAATACAATCAAAGCCCTATGACCGGACCGGCCGGCGCCCCTGCGTTTGACCCGGTAACCATCCCTGTGACAGGGCAAGCAGATGGCAAGGTTCATAAGTTGTATATCACTACCAAAACACTTACCGGTGGAGAAGCAGGCATGTTTATCCTTGCCGGATTGACGTTTAACGCTAAGTAATACCTACTTGATAAATCAGAAAATCCAACCCCGATACCGGGGTTGGATTTTTTTATTCTCAGGAAGTTTGACTTCTTTTCTTATACATGGGAAAATTATGATTACATGCCGACGGAAGGTTTTTGCAAGGTTTACTGAAGTGAAATTTGTCTACACCGCTAAGAAAGGTGGAAGCCGGCAGAAAAATCAATCAGTTGATCCTCTGCAGAATCCCCAAAAAATCAGATCTACGATCAACGTTCCATTATTTTTTCTTTAAATGATCAAACCGGAAGTATGTTCTGTAGCAATCAAATTAAAGTTTTCGTAGTACATTTGTATTCAAAACTATTTTACACATGAGAAATTTTCCGCGGGTACTTTTACTAGGTATTATAGGAACCATATTACTTGGCTCATGCCAAGGAGACAAAGAACCACAACTTAAAAACACCTCCCCTATCATTGGTTATTGGAAGGAAATTATAGATGTGGAAGAAGGTGTACAGATCTACAACACCTATGCATTTTTGGAAGATGGCAGCTACAATAGATCAATAGCCTATATCAACTCAAATACAAATTCTTTATTGGGTTACTCCGGCAAATCAGACGGAACATTTACGTTGGTGAATGATCAGCTATCAACTCAAACTACGGTAGTTTATAACGTACCTGAGTCAGCTGAAGCTCCTTATGTCTCTCACGATCAACTGGTACAGGTTTCTGAAAACTACGCCAGTTCAGTAACTGTTGCTTTCAGTGAAAATCAGAATGAAATGACATGGATTCACCCTCCGTGTGGAGAACCTCAAAATTGCATCGAATCACAGGTGTTTGATAGATATGTCCCTCTTTAACTAAATCTGATTCACTGGATACCTATTGATTCTAAAGAGTAACTCCGATTTGCCGGTTTGAACATTATGGCCGGCAAATCGGAGTTTTTCATTATATATACCCAGCTTATCCATACTCAGACATTACACGGAGCATTTTCCGGCTGCCAGATTACCACTTGATTCTTAAGGTCATCAAATGTATATTCCCCTTCTATCGGATTCCCTGAGCAATCACGCAATACCAAAGCCCAAAGACTAGCCGGATTACAGCTACCCCAGAAAAAAACTCTTTCCCCTTTATAGTTGGCCTGCTTGATGTAAGAATATTCCGCGTCGCTGTGATTTGCTGATTCTTCAGCCCATTGTCTTAGCCAAGCTATATTTTCTATGGGATCTCTGACTCCACAAGCTATAGAGGGATCATGGTTAACATCACAGGCAAAGCTGAATGACAAACAGAACAAAAGAAGGTAGAATGACTTTCTCATAAAACAAGTCCGGTTAGCTAATGAACAATATGGTCAATAACAATACGGGAACTAGTCTCTATCCGCTACAGCAGAGCTAAACTGAGCAATATTCAGATTAGCTCAAAGCAACAAACTGACTTTATGAAGATTATTTGAGAGGGGAAAAAGGCAGTGTCCTAAAAAAAACGGCATCCACCCTTTCTACTATCTTACCATCTTCCTCTGATGCATTACGGGCCTTTATCCAGGCAGGATCCTTGACAAAGTTCTGAAAATCCCTTTCGAAAGAGGCTTGATCCTTATCGCCCAAAAGATAAATCAGCTTAGGCTGGCTTCCATCCTTCTCAACAGTTACCCAGTAGGGGTAATTTCGTAATCCCTGTTTTTCGAAAAGATCCTGTGTATGATCTTTGAAGCGTGTGATTAGATTATCCAATCTGCCATCTACACAAGTATAGGTTCTCAATTGAAATATCCCGCTTTTCTGAGGTTTCGGTGTATCATTGAGCCCTTTTGCCAACTTCATAAAAGTCTGATCCACACTTTTCACCAAGCCGCCATTCACTTCGGATTCCTTCTTTGCTTTCGTCCATTCGGGGTCATTGACAAATTTATCCCACATACGATCACGTGCTTTCTCGTTAGGATAGCCCAGTATATAGGTCAGAGAATTGTCTGTATTGTCGGCAGGAATGAAATAGGCAATATTTTCCATCCCGTTTTTTTCGAAAAGCGCCAGCGTATGATTTTCAAATCGCTTGATCAAATCCGGTAGCTTACCTTCATTGGCATAGTACTTCCGTATTTCAAAATAGGTAGAATTGCTTCCATTCAGTTGTTGCGAAAAACCTGCGAAGGCAAAGAGTGAGGCAAACATAGTCAGCATTAATTTTTTCATGGTTATTGGGTTTGATAGGTGTAGGTATTGACTATTTTCAATGAAGCCGTTACTTCCAATTCCTCTGCTTGCACGGCTGTAAGCTATGTTTCCAATACCCTGCAGAAAGAAGCGGTAAGACCTTCTTCTAACTTGAGGTGTATAGTATTTAAAAGCAGATTTTCATAGTTAGGTAACATATTAGCGAAAAGCACACCAATTCTATTCTTTTTTTAGTCACAGCTAGCCTTTCTTTGTCCATGCCTTCCAAAGCGCAGGACTAAGCACCAGTGCCACAATCAAAAGACCGAAAGTCTCGCGTGCTTCTTCCATCTGCGGTGTCTTCATTGTAAGATCGCGCTGCTCCAGCTCCTGCGAGACCCAACCGCCGATTTCTCCAGGATAAAAGTACACAGCTCCTAAAAGGCAGGCCACCACCACTACCGTAAGTGGAATTTTCGGAAAAATCCCGCGGGTTCCCATGATACAAAACAACATGGCCACGCCATAAATACTTACCCAGACCTCAGGATCAGGATCGTTGAATTGCCAATAAGCAAAAAGCGCAAAGATGAAAATCCATAGTCCGAAAAAGATTCTGTTAAATTTCATACTATTTCAGGGTTTGATCAAAACTACGGTAAAACAACCGATTATATTTTATTTGACAGAATAACATATGCACTAAAATACTTCTATTAAATTTGGCGGCAATATCCCTACCCTCTTATTTACATGATCACACTCACTCAAAGTAAATCAACAGCCGATTTACAGGGAATCATCGATCTTCAAAAAGCTAACTTGAGCACGCAGATTTCTGTTGATGAAAAAGAATCACAAGGTTTTGTATTCGTCAGGCATTCATTGGAAGATCTCGGAAAACTGAATGCTATCGAAGCACACGTCATTGCACTCGATGGAAATCATATTGCAGCATATATATTGGCGATGACCAAGGCTTCCAAAGCAGATATCCCACAACTTGTGCCCATGTTTCGCCAATTCGACAAGATCGAATATATGGGCAAAAAAGTAAGTGGGTACAACTACATCGCGGTAGGTCAGGTCTGTGTCGGAAAAACCTATCGGGGCGAGGGACTTTTTGATAAGTGCTATGCGAAATACAAGGAAGCATTTGAAGGAAAATATGATTTCGCAATCACAGAGATTTCCACTTCGAATCTCCGGTCGATCCGAGCTCACCGTCGCATAGGCTTTGATGTGATCCACACTTTTCATGATGGTGTGGAAGAGTGGAATATTGTGATCTGGGATTGGAGGAAGCAGAGCTAAACCCGCATCATGCATTAGCATTTCTATTGCGACCAATAATTGCTTCAAAATCAGTCACTGCGTTGCAGTTTTCGACTTCACCATAGCGGTGCTATGCCTCAGTCTCCAAACAGCCTGATTTTATTGCAATTAATGGTCTCTTAACGAAACCTAATACAAAATCCGGGTTAAAAAACATAAAGGGAAACCCTCTTGCGAACGTTTCCCTTTCTCTTACTGATGACCTTGGTCAGCAATAAGAGCCAAGCTACTGTTTAAAGACTTTTCATCCAGTTACCCGGACTCTTAATAATGGTTTTCAAAATCCGTTCTTCTCCACCCTGGGGTTTTGAAGATTTCAATCAACACTTCTGTGGTATTCCATTTCAGTCAAACTCCCGAAGAACCTTGACCATTCGTATTTCAATTACGGGCTTTTTAACCTTATCCGGGATCGTACTCCCGGCCTTTTTATCTCTCACTTGGTCTATTAAATATCTCCCTTATTTCAACCAATCGCAATATTTCTGGCCTCTATTTCCCCACCATCTTTCCACCAAATTTTATTCTAAATCAACAGACTTATCAACCTTAAATTCATGGTTATCAACTTTTTAATAACAAATTGAGGCAAATCTATAAAAACTAAAAAGCACTCCGTTTTACCCAACTCTGATCCGCATCAAATAGGCATCTGCCGTCATATACAAATAGGTCTCCTCACTATCAAACGTACAATTTGACGTTCCCTGACCGGTACGTATTGTCCCAAGATGCTTGCCTTCGGAGCTGATCACCCAAATCCCCCCGGGGCCTGACGCAAACAGCGTTCCCGAACTGTGGACAGTCAAGCCATCAGGCAAGCCAGGGTTCTCTTTACCTACTTGTACAGTAGCGTCCAATAAAATCCTACCTCCCACCACATCTCCTTTCTCATCCAAATCAAAGGCATAATACCTGGCCTTTTTAGCATCAGACTGAGCTATATAAAGCGTTTTTTGATCCGGGCTTAATCCTATTCCATTTGGCCGGCTCAGACTATCCACCAACAGATTCAAGCTTCCATCCACATCCAACCGATATACGCCTTGAAAATCCAACTCTTTTGGATTCCAATCATCCAAACCATAGGGAGGATCCGTGAAAAACAACTGACCTGATTTATTATAAACCAGATCATTTGGACTGTTAAATCTTTTGCCCTTATAATCTGACACCAATACGGTAAAATCAGACTGAGGAGCAGAGAGCGGAGAATTCATTTTTGCGATTCTTCTTTCACCATGCTGACAAAGAATCAAATTCCCATCTCCGTCCAATGCCAAGCCGTTTGCCCCGGGCTCTTTCTTATTTGTTTCAGTTCCCAAATACCCCGAAGGCTCCAGGAATAAACTCAAACTATCCTTCTCGGTCCATTTCCATACTTTATTGGTAGGCACATCCGAGAACAGTACTGCATTCTGGTCAGCAAGCCAAAGTGGCCCCTCCGACCATTCAAACCCCGAAGCCAAAATCTCTATTTCCGTCCCTTCAGGAATTAATGCGTTCAGCTCAGAATGCAATAGTTCTACAGAACCTGTAGTCTTGTAAGGTGTCAATACCTCAACATCTGCCGATCCCTTGGGGCTGGTACAAGCTAAAGCGATTGCCAAGCAAATCAAGCTTATTGAATTTTTCATGTGTTTATATTTTGATTTTTAATGGTCAGATAGCCTGTCCCGATCCGCCGCGGCGGATCGGGAGAATCTCGCATGGCTGATAATCATCCCCCAGTGTGTGGTCCCGTAGGTACGGGATCATGCTCGATTTCATTATTTTGCTTTATAATAGGATTCAAACATCAATAAGATTAGAGGATAACATTAAAACAGGACACAGGAGGATACTCAGACTCTAGGATTTATATATATTCAATTATTCAAAGGTTTACAGTAAATAGATTGGGTATGGAAAGGCGGGGATTATTCCCCGTCTTTCTTCTTTTAATCCCCATGCGCTCTCTCAGAAGGCAGCAAACCGAAAATAGGGTTTGGTCTATGTGCAGAATCCATCAATCCTTCCAGTTCTTTAACTTTAGCCGGGTGTAGCGCAGCAATATTATTCTCCTCTCCTATATCAACACTAAGATCGTAAAGCTCAAGCACAGGCTCGTCATTGCCAAAAACCCCGAGCTTTACAGCCTTCCATTTCCCCTGTCTGACAGCCTGCTTTCCTCCCTGCTCATGAAATTCCCAGTACAAAAACCCATGCTCTTTCTGATCTTTTTGCTGTAGCAGCGCCGGCAAAAACGAAATACCATCGATATTCTCCGGAATATCAGCACCGGCTATATCGGCAAAAGTTGGCAATAAATCCCAAAAAGCTGAGATATGGTCACTTTGTGAACCTGCTTGGATCTTGCCCGGCCACCAGGCAATCATAGGAGTACGTACACCGCCCTCATACAAATCCCGTTTATAGCCTCTATACGGTCCGTTGCTGTCAAAAAAATCAGGGTCAGCCCCACCTTCTTGATGAGCTCCATTATCCGACGCAAAGATGATCATCGTGTTTTCAGCCAAGCCCAATTCTTCCAGTTTTGATACGACCTCACCCACATACACATCGATCCTCTCTACCATTGCGGCAAAAGAGGCATGGGGATAAGGCTGGGATTGGTAAGCAGATATCTTAATATCAGGCCCATATTCAGTACCTATTCCTTCCGGGTGCGGTATTTCATCTCCGAATTTGGCTCTATATTTTTGAAAAATCTCATCGTCGGGAGCCGCCAGTTCCGCATGCGGCATTATTATAGGCATAAATAAGAAGAAGGGATCGTCTTTATTTTTTTCAATAAATGAAATCGTCTCTTGCTGTATCAGATCCGGTGCATAAACTCTCTTTTCCATCCAGTCATTTCCTTCCAAAATCACCTTTTCGCCATTGTCCCAAAGGTATACAGGGTAGTAACGATGCGCATAGCTTTGGCTATAATAACCATAAAACCGCTCAAACCCCTGCTCCTCTGGATCTCCTGTATTTCCGACAAACCCAAGTCCCCATTTCCCAAAAGCACCGGTCTTGTAGCCTGCACGCTGCATCACCTTGGCAACTGAAGGAAGGGAATCAGGCATAGGATACTGTCCTTCAGGCCCTACTTGCAGGTTGCCCCGAATCGGCGTACGTCCGGTATGCAACCCGGTCAAAAAAGATGATCTTGAAGGCGCACATACCGTACTTCCTGAATAATGATCCGTAAAAAACATACCTTCTTTCGCCAGTCGGTCGATATTGGGGGTCTCTATGTAGTCCTGTCCCAAAAAACCCAGATCTCCATACCCGAGATCATCTGCCAGGATAAATATGATATTTGTCTTTTTTTCTGCTTCTACCGTCTTTTTCTCCTTGGAATCACAACCGGTTAACAGGGTGGAAGAAAAAAGAAAAAGTAAAAAAAGTGGTATGCCGCAGTGTTTTAACATACCCCAAGATAATAAGATTTATTTCTAGCTAAACCATTGAATAATAAGATTTCCGCCCCCGCTCATGAACCAATTTATTACGGATCATCAAAATCCTGTAAGCCTCCAGCGGTTCTGCCGCACCTCCGGCGCGTACTCTGGCTTCGCACACCAAAGGCCTTACGTCCGTCAAATATGCCATTTGTAGAATTTCCTGAGCTTGCGAACCTTCTCCGTTTTTTTGGCATTCGTGGAGTTTTTTTCTATCCACAAGCAGCGCTTTGGTATAAGCAATTGTAATTGTCTCCAATGCCTGAATTAAATCCACCAGGGGATCCTGAGTATTGTAACTGGCATCGATCATCCAGGAAATACTATCCCAGTCCTGAGCACCATCTTGGTCCCCACTGATCAATTCGCAAAAAATCAAAAACAACTGATAGGGCTTAATACTACCGGGATTCATATCATCATCACCGTATTTACTGTCATTGAAGTGGAAGCCGGCGAGAAGATTTTGATACATCAGCGTAGCTACGATCTGTTCAATATTCGTTTTGGGAAGATGATACCCCAGATCCACAAGCACCTTGGCCCGTGATCCCAACCTCTTGGCCAGCATGGAGGAAGTCCCCCAGTCCGGTACCACGGTATGATAACAATTGGGTGCGTAAGGTTTGTACTCCAGCATCAAGTCCCAGTCCGAAGGCATGTACTCGTAGATTTCACGGAGCGACTCTTCTGTCCAGCCCAGTGTACTTCTGAATTTGGCTTGGCCGGGAAAATTACTTCCGTCTGCCATCCAAACTGTCAACGCCTTACTTCCAAGCTTTTTCCCAATGTTGACCACATCTTCATTATGGGCAATGGCCTCTTCTCTAATGGACTTATTAGGATTGCCCAAGGACCCCAATTTGGCGTATTCTTTTTGGTTTTGATCTTGTGAACCGGTACTGTTCATTGTGTCAAATTTCAGATTTAACTCATTTGCCAAATCCTTTACCTCTCTATAATCCTCCGGCATATCCCATGGAATATAGACCGACACAGAGTTTGTCTTGCAGGTCAATTGCTGCAATAGTCCTATATCTTCTAATTTTTCGCCCAGATTTCTAGGCTCTCCTCCTGTTCTGAATTTTTTGTTGCCCGACCTGCCATTACCCAATGCCGCGCTGGGAATTGCAATCTGAAACTCCTGAATCTTACGGATCACTTGTTCCAAATCAATATGTTGATTCGAAAATCGCTCCCTCAAAAGGTCTAAGGAGCGGGTATGAAAGTCTGTGGAAGAAAATGATGCTAGTTGATCTTCTGTAATTCTCATTCTTATTCTGTTAATGTCGCGCTTGTTGCGCTATTACGCTTTTTGTTTATAAAGGGGACAGCCCGACAGATTTGATAGAATATAACCACCTGATGACGGTAGGTCAAAAATCAAGGATTCTCTACTCTAAATCCTCCTCAAATGCTATAACATATATCCGCCAGACATCACTTGCTGCTTCATACTGAATACACTTCAATTTAACCGCGAAATGCAAAACATTACAAATCAGCACTTTTCATTAAATATATGTAATCTATGAACCAAGGACAATACAATCCCAATAACTCTTTTGTGAAAATGCAAATTCATATCGGCTCAGTACAATCCTCTCATAGAAATGAGTGCCCGCGGATACTTCAATCAAAAGGGTAACCAAAAAATAACATCCATTTCAATATTCCTTACAAAGCATTCTTTTATTTAAGATCCGAAACGGAAAATCATTTTGAATGAAGGAGTATCCCATTCGATAGTCCCTTGGTCTTTATGGATTCCGGCTTTTACTTTTTAGATTAGAGCATTAATAAAATGGGTGATTAATCTCCTCAAAAACATTCCTGTCCAAATCTTCCGGAAGTAATCTTCTCCACGAAACTACTTTTCACACCTCAACCAAAGTAAATTTCGAATCATGAAAATAATACTTATATTAAATACATATAAATCACATACACCAAATATTACAATCATTATCAATCCGATAAATCAATAAAAACTTTAGGTATTCAAGACAGCACAGGATACCTGAGGTAATCTTTTCACCCATATTCACTGTCAGAACAATCTGCTAAACGCAATGAGCATAACAACACAAAACTTTAAGCATGTAAGTTACCTCTGGGATGATGCTGTAGCATCCAAACTCGAGGGCAAAGAAGTTGATCTTCTTATTTACCGTTCTAATATACTTGGAGCCGATCTTAGAATAACCAATTACGGAGGAGGGAACACCAGCTGCAAAACCTATGAATCCGATCCGCTTACCAATGAGCAAGTAGAAGTAATGTGGGTAAAAGGTTCTGGCGGAGATATCGGCACCTTGACAAAAGCAGGACTTGCCGGATTATATGTGGATAAGCTCCGGGCTTTGAAAGGCATCTACAGAGGGTTGGAATTTGAAGATGAAATGGTGGAACTTTTCAATCACTGCATCTATGACCTAAAGTCCAAAGCCCCATCTATTGATACCCCTTTACACTCTTTTCTTCCATTCGCACACATAGACCACCTTCATCCTGATGCCGCGATCGCTATTGCCGCAGCAAAAGACGGAGAGCAGATCACTCAGGATCTTTGGAATGGTCAGATCGCTTGGGTGCCTTGGCAAAAGCCGGGGTTTGATCTGGGACTACAACTGAAGCAGGCACTTGATGACAATCCCGGCATCCGTGGTATAATGCTCGGTGGTCACGGCCTGTTCACTTGGGGTGACACAGCCTACGAATGCTATATCAATAGCTTGGAAGTGATAGAAACCGCTTCAGAATATCTGGCTCAGAATTACGGCAAAAAAAGACCCATTTTCGGTGGAGAAAAAATACAGTCTCTTGCCCCGGAACAGAGAAAAAGCCAAGCAGCTAAACTAGCCCCACTACTAAGAGGACTTGCTTCTTCCGAAAACCTGATGGTAGGCACCTTCACTGATGCTCCGGAAGTACTTCAATTTATCAACAGCAACGATCTTGGCAAATTGGCTCCTATGGGAACCAGCTGTCCTGATCACTTTTTGAGGACAAAAATCTCTCCTTTAGTGTTGGATATTGCAGCAGACACGGAGCTGTCCGATCCTTCTGCTTTAAAAGAAAAACTGGAAGCAGCTTTCCAAAGCTATAGAGAAATGTATGCTGATTATTACGAGAAGCATAAGCATGCCAATAGCCCGGCTATGCGTGACCCAAATCCGGTAATCATCATCTGGCCGGGTGTGGGAATGTTCAGCTACGCCAAAAACAAGCAAACCAGCCGGGTAGCAAGTGAATTTTATATCAATGCCATCAACGTAATGCGTGGTGCAGAAGCAGTTTCCGAATACGTTTCTCTACCTCTTCAGGAAGCATTCAATATTGAATATTGGCTGCTGGAAGAAGCTAAACTTCAGAGAATGCCAAAAGAGCAACCGCTTTCAAGAAAAGTAGCATTAGTGACCGGAAGTGCAGGCGGCATAGGCTTGGCTATCGCGGAGAAATACATTCAGGAAGGTGCCTGTGTAGTAGTGACAGACATCGATGGAGACAGACTGCAACAGACCGGTGATGCGCTTCTGAAGAAATACGGCAAAGATGCATTCTTGGCAGTGAAACTGGATGTGACTGATGGCAAAAGTCTGGAAGCCGCCATTGAAGCTACCTGCCTACAATTTGGTGGAGTGGATATTATGGTAAATAATGCAGGAATCTCTATCAGTAAGACCTTCGAAGACCATACCGATCAAGATTGGGATAGACTGAATGACATCTTGGTAATGGGTCAATACCATATTTCCAAAGCCGGTGTCAAAATCATGAAGCTCCAGGGTCACGGTGGAGATATTGTAAACATTGCAAGTAAAAACGGCTTGGTAGCAGGTCCAAAAAACGTGGCTTACGGAACCGCCAAGGCAGCTCAACTCCATATGTCAAGATTAATGGCTGCCGAACTGGCTGAGGACAAAATCAAAGTCAATGTCGTGAATCCTGATGCGGTGATCGAAAATTCAAACATCTGGGAAGGTGGATGGGGTGAAAACCGCGCCAAAGCTTACGGTATTGAAGTAAAAGACTTGCCTCAGTTCTATGCCAACCGTACCCTATTGAAAGAAAGTGTCAAAACCAGTGATATCGCAAACGCAGCATTCGTTTTCGTAAGTGGTCAACTGGGTAAAACAACAGGAAATATGCTGAATGTGGATGGCGGACTAGCCGCTGCATTCCCAAGATAGAACACGGATAAATTACCCTTAGTCCCCAATAATAACCCAAAATGCTATGTTAGTTGACAAATCGGAAAAGATTCATACGGATTCAAGAACCCCTAAATATATGCAGGTAGTCAATCTTATTCTGGATGACCTAGACAGTGGTAAGCTCAAAATCGGAGATAGAATTCCTTCGATCAATGAAACGAGTTTCGACTTTCTGCTATCGAGGGACACCGTAGAAAAAGCCTACAATGAACTTCGCGATCGGGGCATCATTACATCTGTAAGAGGCAAAGGTTTCTATGTAACTTCTACGAATATGGCTAACAAACTAAAGGTTTTATTGATATTCAATAAGCTGAGCTCATACAAAAAGATTATCTACTATTCTATTGTAGAGACATTGGGAAATAATGCAACTGTAGATCTTCAGATCCACCACTACAACCGCACGATTTTCGAAAATCTATTGGAGCGAAACTTGGGGAACTATAATTACTACGTTTTGGCGCCACATTTCTTTGATGAAAACAATCATCCGGAAACGTGCTATGACCTGATCCAGCAAATTCCTAAAGATAAACTCCTGATCATGGATCGTGACGTGAAAAACCATGAAAACGAATTCCCGGGAGTTTATCAGGATTTTGCCAGAGATATTCTTGAGGCATTGGAATCAGGTATTACACATCTGAGAAAATATTCAAGGCTGATTTTGGTCTTCCCAAAAGGAGACATGTATCCTGTTGAGATTATAGATGGCTTCAAGCGCTTTTGCTTTTTCCACAATTTCAACAACCTGATCCTCGATGGAATTGATGATGAGCCCCTCTATGAAGGAGATTCATTTATCGTGATGGCGGAAACAGACCTTGCCAATATCGTGAAAAAGTCCCGAGAGCAGGGATTCGATCTAGGGAAAGATATAGGGATCATTTCTTACAATGAAACTCCACTGAAGGAGATCTTGGCAGAAGGAATCACTACCATCTCCACTGACTTCGTCGAAATGGGCACTACCATCGCAAACCAAATCTTGGGAGAAGAGGACAAGATCCCTCTTAAAAATCCTTTTAAAATGATCATCCGAAAATCGCTTTGAAAGCGTAGCTATGAGTAAAATTCCAGTAACGGCGGTTTTTGATATCGGCAAGACAAACAAGAAATTCTTCCTATTTGATGAAAATCTAACTGAAGTTCACAGTTCTTACATCCGTCTGGATCCCATTCCTGACGAAGACAATTTCCCAAGTGAACCTCTGGCTCCGCTGGAGGAATGGATGCTGAAGACCTTCAGGGAGGCGTTGAAATCTCCGGACTATCAGATCAAACGCCTCAACTTCTCCTGTCACGGGGCTTCTTTTGTGCATACAGATGAGCACGGCGTTCCCGCCACTCCTCTTTATGATTACCTGAAGCCTTTTCCCGAGGAGCTTTTAAGTAGGTTTTATGAGGGAAATGGTGGAAAAATGACCTTCTGCAGAGCTACTTCATCTCCCCCACTCGCGATGCTCAATTCTGGTTTGCAGCTGTACTTCATCAAATACACCAAGCGGGATTTCTTCAGCAAGATCTCCCATTCACTCCATTTCCCCCAGTACCTCAGCTACTTATTTACAGGAGAAATGGTCTCTGACTATACCAGTATAGGATGTCACACCGGTCTGTGGGATTATGAGGCTGCTGATTATCATCAGTGGGTAGATAGAGAGGGAATTCGAAGATTACTTCCTCCTATTGTGCCCGGCAATACGCTTTTGAAGACGAAACCTGAACTTGGAAATATCCCCTGTGGAATCGGAGTTCATGACTCATCTTCTGCGCTTCTCCCTTACATCAAGCAGGAAACAACCCCTTTTGCTCTACTTTCTACCGGAACATGGGCGATTTGCATCAATCCTTTTAACAAGACTAAGCTCACCAAGAAAGAGCTTAAAAGAGACTGCCTACAGTTTCTCAGTATCAAGGGCGATCCGATCAAAATCTCACGGCTCTTCATAGGAGAAGAGCACAAGTACCAAGTAGAAAAGCTGTATGAGCACTTCCAGATGCCACTTGGCACCTACAAGAAATTAAAATTCAATGCTACTCTATTTGAAAAAGTAAAAGATCACGAGGGAAAGCGCATTCATTTTCATTACCTCAAACCGGAAGATTATGGATTGGGTCAAGCCAAGGAAAATGACTGGTCGTCCTTCCAAGAATTTAATGAGGCATATTACACCTTTATCCATGAGCTCACGGATCTGCAGACTGCCGCCATCAAGCTTGTCGTGGACAATGCGCCGGTAAGCAGGCTTTTCATAGACGGCGGCTTTAATGCCAACGATATTTTTGTGGAAATGCTCCGCAAAAAGCTCCCCGAATTAGCGATTATTCCAAGTGATTTCCCGAATGGATCAGCATTGGGAGCTGCCATGTTGGTATCCATGGAATAGATGGCTTAATTTACATCTTCAATGAAATCGAGTATAATACAGGCTATAAATAAATCGATGACGATTCTCCCCGCGAGACAGGTAGTGACCAATAAAAATCAATTATAAACACATGCAAAAAAACGCCCTGCATATTGGCCTGTTTATCCCGTGCTACATCGATCAGTTCTATCCCAATGTGGCCATCGCCACGCTAGAACTGCTGGAGAAACTAGGCTGTAAGGTCACCTATCCTATAGGCCAAACCTGCTGTGGGCAGCCCATGGCAAATTCAGGATTCGAGTCTGATACTGCCGGAACTACCTCCAAATTCATCCGTGATTTTGCTGTGTTCGACTACATCGTGGCTCCTTCAGGCAGCTGTGTGCTGCATGTCAAAGATCATTCTCCGAAGATAGCTAAGCTTCAAAAAAACCAGGAATACGTACAATCGCATATCTACGAACTCAGTGAATTCATCACCGACGTGCTGAAAGTAGATTCAATCAAAGGGAGTTTTCCTCACAAAATCGGCTTTCATGCTTCCTGTCACGGACTTCGGGGTCTGAGACTTGCCAGTGATTCGGAAAGAAACGAGCCGGTTTTCAACAAAACACTACAGTTAATGAAAGACTTGCAGGGAATGGAAATAGTGGAGTTGACCAGAAAAGACGAGTGCTGCGGATTCGGCGGAACGTTCGCTGTAAGCGAAGAAGCCATCTCCGTGCAGATGGGAAAAGACCGGCTGGCAGATCATACAGACAAAGGTGTAGAAATCATCGTAGGCGGAGATATGTCCTGCATTATGCACTTGCAGGGAATCGCTACCAGGGACAAAGCAAACGTTCAGCTGATGCATTTTGCGGAAATCCTAAACCAAGTCATCTCATGAGTCATCCTGCGAACGCAACGGTATTCCTAAAAGATAAAGCCCGTGCCAAATGGCATGATGATACGCTCTGGATTGTGCGCCAAAAGCGCGACTTAACCATCCATCAGATCCCTGAATGGGAAAAGCTGCGTGAACTTGCATCCCAAATCAAAGATCACACACTTTCCAAGCTTGACTTCTATCTCGAAGAACTGGAAAAAAATGCTACGGCAAATGGTATCAAAGTCCACTGGGCTGAAGATGCACAGGAGCACAATGAGATCATTGGAAAAATTCTGGATGAAAAGAACTGCAAGGCCATCGTCAAAAGTAAATCCATCCTGACGGAAGAATGTCATTTGAATCCATTCTTGGAAGATAAAGGCATAGAGGTCGTAGACACCGATTTGGGAGAGCGGATTATCCAGTTTCTCAAGCAGCCACCAAGTCATATCGTGATGCCGGCTATTCACTTGAAAAAGTCCGATATCTCTGAGATTTTCCACGAAAAACTTAAAACCGAAAAAGGAAACGTAGATCCCGTTTACCTTACACATGCAGCACGTCTGCACCTCCGGGAAAAATTTCTCCAAGCCAAGGTAGCTATCACCGGGGTCAATTTTGCCGTGGCAGAGACGGGAGAATTCGTCGTATGCACCAATGAGGGCAATGCCGACATGGGCGTACATCTGGCAGACACACATATTGCCTGCATGGGAATAGAGAAACTTATCCCAAGACGAAAAGATCTCGGAGTATTCCTTCGCCTTCTGGCCAGATCTGCTACCGGACAGTCTATTACGAATTACAACTCACATTTCCGAAGCCCTTCTCCCGGAAAAGAATTGCATCTTATCCTGGTTAACAACGGCAGAACAAAGCAGCTTGCCCGGGAGAAATTCAGAAACTCACTGAAATGCATCCGTTGCGGAGCATGCATGAACACCTGCCCTATCTATCGCCGAAGCGGTGGATTCAGTTATGGAAGTACTGTTCCCGGACCTATTGGATCTATACTTTCTCCCGGAATGGATCTGAAAAGATACAGCACACTGCCTTTTGCCTCCACACTATGCGGCAGCTGCTCAGATGTATGCCCTGTCAAAATCAACATTCACGAGCAACTTTACGAATGGAGGCAGGAAATCACAAAAGCACAGGGTTCATCCCTCAAGGGCTTATCCATGAAATTGGCAAATGGAATTTTCAAAAGCCCTCTGGCATATAAGATCTCAGGGCAACTGATGAGGGCTTCTTTAAAGACACTACCTGACAGCGTAATTTACAATCCATTAAATGCATGGGGAAAAGGTCGAAACCTACCTGATTTACCCACCGAGTCATTTAAAGTTTGGTACACAAAGAATAGAAGATGAACAGCAAGACATCCATATTGGCTGCAATCAAAGGATTGGACATGGAAGAAAAACCTCTTCCGGACATTCCTGATTTCGACGTCGCTGCTGACTTAGTAGAGGCTTACACCCATTCTTTGAATGCCAACAAAGGCACTGTAGTGAATAAGGAGGAACTTGAGCAGATGATAGCAGAAACAGCCTTCCCCAAAATCTACAGCTCCGTTCCTTCATTTGCACACTTTACAAACTGTGAATTACCCCTGCATCCTGCAGATTTTGCGGATTTGGATCTGGCCGTCATTGAAGGCCAATTTGCCTCGGCAGAGAATGCTGCTATTTGGCTGGACGAAAGCAATCTGGATCTGAGAGCTATTCCCTTTATCACAGCACATTTGGTCATAGTGATCAAAAAGGAGAATATCGTAGGGAATATGCATGAAGCTTATCAACGCATCGGAACTACAAACTCCGGTTTCGGAGTATTTATCGCGGGCCCTTCCAAAACTGCAGATATTGAACAATCCCTAGTAGTAGGTGCTCATGGAGCCATGAGTTTAAGAGTCGTTATCCTTTAGTCCAGGTTCTTGGTCAGGATAAAGTAATTCTTTCCGTTACTACAGGCATAGTTTAGATCAAAGTTTATTTTGTCTGCTATTCTTTTGCAAAGGGGTAAGCCTATACCTGTCCCTTTTTCCTTTTTGGTGCCGTAAGAAGTTCTAGCCCGGAAGACAAACAAGTTATTCTGCTCTAGCGGAGAGATAATAGCACCTTGATTTCCCACCGACCAGCTCAACTTGTCCTCTTCGATCTTGAGACTTAGCTCGATAGTAGAATTCAGTGCCGAAAACTTGATCGCATTATCAAGCAGATTTTTCAAAATAATCCTAATCTCGTTGATTTCAATAGAAATATTCCGATCCTCCCCCTCTATTGAAACCTCAATCACCTGGTTTTTTTCAACAGCCTGAACCTCCATCATCTCTTTCATTTCCAGTGTAAGATCCGTTAAACTGCTATGGTGAAGTTGACCGGGTTCATCCTCCAGTTCAGTCATTACCCAGCTCAGGGTATTGTTAAGCACTTTATTCAGATGGAAACTCTGTCCCTTTAAATTCCTGAGAATTTGTTCCATATCTACCTGCTCAAAAACATCCTTATCAACTAATCCCAAGGTAGTGTTCAGCATACCGATGGGAGTTTTCAAGTCATGGGAAAGCAAGGCTATCAGCTTTGTTTTCTGATCGTTTAGCATCTTTACTTCATCGAGCGTCTGCTCTTGTCTCAGCTTAATCTCATTAAGTAGTTGGGTTTGGTTTCGGTAACTTTTGGTAAAAAAATGAAGTATCGTAAATACAAAAGCACTTATCCAGAGTATAGTAACGGCATGATCAATAAACTGATTTTGGACTCCTTCATAAAAATGTTCGATCACTATATACCCTTCCAATTCAGCAAAAAACAAGAGAAAAAACATAGCTAGAGAGCCTACAAACCACATCACTTTAGGCCAACCTCTGATCAGCAAGGATGATACAACCACCATCAAGAAAAAAGCATAGATTGTAGGGCCATCATTTCCGTCATTGTAGAGAAAATTAAAGCAGATTACTATATGAGCAAAAATCAGCAGGATATTTAAGATCAGTTGAGCCTTACCATATTTGGAGACTAAAAAATACGCAGCCAAAAAAGGTAAAGAAACACCTAGTTTGACCCAAGCAATCACCGGCGACATTCCAAGAAATACATCAGAAATACCCAGCAACAACAATAACACGAACGCTAAAAACGCAAACATCATTGCTATTCTTCTTTGGATATATTCCAAATTGGTGACATTCTCCTCAGAAATCAACAAACCTTTGGCAAGCCTCATAAAAAAACTCTAAACTAAATTGATCCGAAAATTAGAATCTCAGTCCACTCCAAAGACTGAACACGTCTATTTTATGGTGAAAATTTAAAGCTAAGGGCTATTCCCCTAGTTTTACCCATCGAATGAAGCGCTATCTAATATCCTTTGAATCCAAAAACATGCCCAGGTAACGAAACTCAATCGTAATTATTGTTTTTCGCAAAAAATAATCACACTATCCATAGTTGATACCGAAATCTCCATTCCACATTTCATGAATAGAAGATTTAAAATTATACTACGGTAAATTATACTCTGACTAGCTTGACCGGATATGTCTTTCCTGCATTCCACTGACATACATAGATATTTTCATCCTGATCAATACATACGTCATGGCAATGCTTAAAAATCGCTTCCGACTGCACCATCAACTCCAATTTCCCATTTCTATATTCCGGTGCTGTACCACCCGGGTTGGAAACCACCCTATTGTCTTTGTCCAGAATAGTTACAAATCCCGAATCAGCTGTTTGCTCCAGATACCTAAGTCTCGACCAGCACACACCTGCGTAGAGATTTTCACCATGAATCACCGGCCTACATACAAACGCTCCCGGTAAAAAAATAGTCTCTATATACTCTCCATCCATGGTAAATTTCTTGAAAGAATTATGGCCCCTGGAAGTACAAAGTAAAGTCGGAGCTTTGCCTCCTCGTTGGTCCACAGCGATACCATGTGCAGTACTGAACTCTGAATCACCTGATCCACTGCCACCGAATTTTTGGATAAATTCACCGTTTTTGTCGTAGCGGAGAAAAAACTGTGACCCATATCCGTCTGCTACATACAAATCCCCATTGGGAGCTACTGCGGTTTCGGTAGGAACAAAGGGCATTTGCTCAGTATAAATCCCTTCATTGACAGGAGCTGCTATTTCCGCCACGATCGTACCATCTAAGGTGGTTTTCACCACTCTACCGGCATTATCCGAGATCCAGAGATATTCTGCATCACCTTCATCTATCAGAGTCAATCCATGCGCTCGGTCCATCCCAAGAGTCCAAGACTGAAGAAATTTACCGGATTGATCATAGATTATAATATTATTTTTGGGCTCATCTGTCACCATAATCATTCTTCCCTTGCGATCCATGACCATCTCGTGACAGTTATTGACCGGTACTTTGGCAGGATCAAGCATTCCCCATTTAGCATCTATCTGATATTGAAAATCTCCGTGTCCAATTAGTTTACTACGGCTTTGGGAAAAAGATGAAGAAGGGGATATAGACATAGCGAGCCCCATTAGAGCGGTATTCTGGATAAACTTTCTACGATCAGAATTCATATATAAAGAACTAAGCTTGAATTTAAGTATAACAATCGAAAACTGAAGAATAATCCATATTTTAGATCGATCAAGCAAAAAAGCAGGGAACTGAATACTTGACTATAGAGGACCAAAACTCAAGGTCAGTGGCTCAGATTCCATTAAGTGTAGCTTTTATCCAGAAGGAATTATTGAGGTGAAAAGTAGGTATGATGTAGCAATAATAGGCAGTGGGCCTTCAGGTGCTATGGCAGCGTATAATCTTGCAAAAAAAGGAATATCTGCCGTATTAATTGAAAAGGAATCCTTACCCAGGTATAAAACCTGTGGAGGAGGATTGGTCTATAGGGGAAGGCAGAAGTTACCCTTTGATATTTCCACAGTTGTAGAACGTGAGTTTTATCAGATAAAACTCTACTTCGAAGGTGAGAAGAAAGTGCTTACTACTGAGCGTGATGTTCCTGTCATTAGCATGGTGATGCGTGATAAATTTGACAGTTTCCTTATAGAAAAAGCCAAAGAACTGGGAGTAGATATAAAAGAGGAACATAAGCTTACAGGCATCACTTTCGGAGATATCCCCACCCTTCATACCAGTCAAGGTGATATCCGCGCAAAATTGATCATTGCTGCGGATGGAGCACTAAGTCCCACGGCGAAATTGGCCGGATGGAAGGAAACCCGAAAGCTTATTCCCGCTTTGGAGTATGAAGTGGAGGTAAGTCCTGAAGATTTTGACCGATTATCCAAAGAAGTGAGATTTGATATGGATAGCGTTCCACACGGATATGCATGGAGTTTTCCCAAGAAGAACCACCTGTCATTAGGCGTCACTTCTACCCGAAGGAAAAAAATTGATCTAAAGGTGTATTACAAAAAGTACTTGGAGAAACTGGGGATAAAAGAAATTATCAGTGAAAAAGCCCATGGCTATCAGATTCCAGTCTCCCCACGTACCGACGGTTTTTATAGAAATAATGTTTTTCTGATCGGAGATGCGGCAGGATTTGCAGATGCAGTAACTGCAGAAGGGATTTCCAATGCATTGTACAGTGGAGAATTGGTAGTGGAAGCTATCTTCGAAGCCGGCTTGAATCCGGAAAAAGCCGGGGCTATCTACCAGCAAAAACTAGAAGAAAGTTTGTTGCCGGAAATCAATACCTCGCATACGGCAGCTAAATGGTTTTACAACTACAGGATTATACGAAACCTGATGCTCAAAAAACATGGCGATTATGCCATCTCATTTATGACCGATCTATATGTAGGAAGTAGAAGCTATCCGAAGGACTTAATGGGATCCATCAAAAACAAACTAACTAAAATTTCAACGCCCAGAATGTGAGCATAGTCTCATAAACACTATCCTGCAAAAAATCGGATATACATATTTACCAAAATTGATTTAGCTTGCCCTCTTTATAAACTCCAAAAAACAATTTACTGACACATGAAAAACAACAAAATCTTTTTAGCAGCATTTGCCTTGATTCTCTTTTTCTCAGTTTCCACAGCTTCTTTTGCACAACTTCAGGCACCTGCCCCCAGTCCATCTGCCTATATTTCGCAAAATGTAGGTTTCACCAAAATCAGCATTGACTATTCATCTCCGGCAGTAAAAGGAAGAAAGGTATTCGGAGAACTGGAGAAATACGGCACCACTTGGAGAGCCGGTGCCAATGGCCCGACGATCATTGAATTCAGTACCGAGGTGAGCATTGCCGGAAAAACTATTGGGGCAGGCAAATATTCTCTTTTCATCACTCCTCAGGAATCCGGAGACTGGACTATCCACCTGAACGGCAAAGCAAACGCAATCTATGCTTATATGAAAGATGGCAAAGTCGACGAAGAAGCCCTCGCAAAAGATGATGCTGTAGCGATCAAAGTAGCTCCAATCGCCGCACCTGAGACCTTCGAAAGACTTGCTTACTTCATCTCAGCGGAGAACAATAAAGTAGCTTCAGTTACTTTTATGTGGGCAGATGTCATGCTTTCATTTGAAGTAGATACTCAGGTATCTCAAAAATTAGAACAGTTCAAAGGTATATTTTAGAAAAATATCTGACGTGAAATTCCCAAAGCCCGGAGTTAATTCGGGCTTTTTTCGTTCATCTGGCCACATAAATTTCTATTGGGTAAAGTATATTCAGAATATCAGGGTAAACATTCTACACGCTCAGCCCATGATGAGAAAAGCATATTGTCAGTAGAAAAGTATTTTCAAAAAAAAAGGAAATAAAAAAATGACTAAAGAAACAGTAAGTCCAGATGAAGATTGTGAAATCCCAAAAATTTTAAATCCATATAATCCGAACCTGGAATATTGCTTTATTTTGTAACACATAAACTAATGTTCTGATCCATGTACAGATTTTTCTTTGGAATGAATAATAAGGAGCAGAATTCATGGTATTCCTTTTATCTACCAATTTTCAGTGCTGATTCTTCTGCTGTTTACCTGCAACACGATTTCTACGCCAACGGTATTGGAGGTTTTGGAATGGGAAATGGGGCAGTTTTCGTAAAAGAGAATGGAGAATGGAAGTACCAAGATTTTATCCCAGGCTGGATACGATGAATGGGAATATAATAGGTATATCCGCTTTTCTGCCATTAAGGATCCAAAACCAATATAGGCTTTGGTCAAAAATAGCATTGAAGGTCATTTCGGTCACCCGTCTTCGGTCATCTGACCGGATGAGCTAAGGGTCTAAGGCAAATGGCATCATTGCGGATAATCAGAGTATCTTTCCACCGCGCCGTTGCGCCGTTGCGAGCCTATTTCTTTGCGCCTTCTGCGCCTTCGCGGGAGACAATACTATCACTTACTACTCACTCTTCAGCGTTTTCACGGGATTTGCGCGGACGCTTTTATAGGTTTGGAAGAAAATCGTGGCCAATGCCAACCCAAAGCACGCCAAAGTTGCCAGCGCAACCACCCAAATCTCGATTCCTATTCTGTAGGTGAATTCCTCCAACCACCTCTTCATAAACACCAGGGCTATTGGCACAGCAATCAGCATAGCAACCAGTATTAATTTGAAATATGAAGCTGAAAGCATCAGGAAAATCTCCGGCATAGTCGCTCCGAAAACCTTACGAATTCCGATTTCTTTGTTTCTCAACTCAGTAGTATAAGCCGTCAATCCAAATAAACCCAAACAGGCAATGATAATTGAAATTCCTGTCAACACCAGGAGCAGGTTTGCCATCTTCATTTCAGACTGATAGACTCTCCCGAAATCCTCATCCAAGAAACTGTAATTCATAGGAACGCGAGGTTCATATTGCTTCCATGCTAACTGCAACTCATCTACTCCAGCCTGGATATTTCCACCCTGAATCTTCACAGAAATATAGTCTCTAAGGAAGTAATCATGCATATATTCAATCACGAGCGGTTTGATTTCATTCCGGAAAGATTCAAAATTAAAATTTTCTATTACCCCGATGACTTCAAGTGTAGCCTCATCATTTTCTCCCTCATTTTTTATTACCAACTGGCCTATTGGATCATTCAAAATCCCCAGTTGCTTTGCAGCCATTTCATTGATAATGATCTTGTTTTGGTCCGCGCCGGACGTTTCTGCAAAGTTTCGTCCCTCCAGAAGTTTGAATTGATAGGTTTCCAAATAAGACCCATCAGCTTCATACCAATTCATTCCCTGATCCAGATCATCATTTGGAAGCTTGAAGGAGCGCATGTGAAATTGGCCGGACATAGGGATCCCTGTGGAAAAGCTCAGTGACTGCACATTCGAACTGGATGCAAAATGCCCTTTGAAATCCTCTCGCTGGGAATTTTGAATTTCTCCGTCGTTATGGATAATCACCAACTGATCCCGATCAAATCCCGGATCAGAATTTTGGATAAAACTCATCTGACGTTGAACGAGTAGCGTGCAGATGATCAAAGTCAGCGAAGTAACGAATTGAAAAACAACCAGTCCATTCCGGAAACTATGAGAGTTTTTCCCAACCGATAATTGCCGCTTGATGATTAGCAGCGGCTTGAAAGAGGAAAGGTAAAACGCAGGATAAAAGCCCGAAAGCAACGTCAGAATGACAACCAAGGCAGGGCACATCCAAAGGATCATGCCGTTTGCCATGAGATCAAATTTCAGGTTTTTCCCCGTAATCTGATTAAAAGGCTCATTTGCAAGCGCCACGATTACCAATGAAATAGCCACACTAATCAGCACCAATAAGAGTGCTTCTGTCAGAAACTGATAGATGAGTTGGGATTTCTGTGATCCCATTATTTTACGCACCCCTACTTCCATAGAACGAAGCCCCGCTTTGGCAGTAGCCAAGTTCATAAAATTAATGCAAGCCAAAAGCAGTACAAATGCTGCGACCAATGAAAAAATATAAATGTAACTCTGATAACCGTTTGCCTCATGCTCACGGAGTAAATGTGAGTTCAGATGAATATCCTGAACGGGCATTACTTTCAGATTATAATTCGAATTATCATCTTCACCCGTCAGCATAGGAACAGCGAAGTCCGCTACTATACGGTCCAGCTTTTCACCAACGACTTGCTGCTTTTCCTTTGGAAACTTCGCGTAGGTGTACAGAATAGACCAAGACCATTGGTCCATGTCAAATATCTCGGCGTTCATACCCGGATCATATACGAGCATATCAAAATGAAAATGAGACTGGGATGGAATATCCTCCACCACTGCCGAGATCTCTCTCAGATCTGGATTATTGCTCCCCAAAAGAATGGATTTCCCCACCATCTCCTCAGGAGAGACAACACCAAAGTATTTATGTCCCAAGCTCTCCGTGATTACAACATTCTTAGAATCCGCCAATGCCTTCTCTTTATTTCCAGCCAACAGATTCAGATCAAAAACTTCAAAAAAGTTAGGCTCTGCATAATAGATTTTTTCCTCCCTGAAAACCTGATCTTTATTTTGTCCTGAGCCAGGCTGTATGGTAAAATCATTCCACTTCAAAACTCTCGTAACAGCCTCTACTTCAGGGATATCAGCAAGAATTCTGGGACCAAGTGGAGGAGGCGCTGTAGCATAGCTAGCCGTGCGGTAATCTCCCCAATGGGATGAAATCCGAAAAACCGATTGAGAGTCGGGATAAAAGCGATCGTAGTTCACCTCATCCTGAATGAAGAGCATGATCATCAAAAACCCGGAAATCCCCATCGTCAGTCCCAATACATTGAGTATGGTATAAAGTCTATTTTTCTTCAGGACTCTCCAGGCGATTTTCAGATAGTTTTTCCACATGGCAGATAATTCTAGGTTGTTCTTAATTCCAATACTTCAATATTCATTATTCGGAGTTCTACATTCGTCATTCTCTACTCGTCATTGCCAGTGAGGTACGAACGAAGCAATCTCTTCTGTAGGAAAAACAGCTTGCCGCCCACCTTCGTCGTTCACTATGACGACCTATACAATTCCACTTCTATGCCAGTCAAAATCCCTTAAATCTGCACATGCAGGTCGAAAAATCAATAATCTAAAGAAAACCACCGAACGTTTTTGTCCGCTTACGGTCAATGCCTCCTTAAGGGTAAAGTAAATACTTCAGTCTCATTTTCTTATACTCAGATAGCTCCGGTTCCCAACCAGCTCTGATGGTTTCCATAGGCACATCATCAATTATCTGTTGCCTGAAATCTCCACGTCCAATCTGAATTTCGATGTTGTTCATCTGATTGCTCAACTTAGAATCAAAAAACTTCTCTTTTTCCGGACTGGCTTTGTAAAGTTCTCTTATCCATTCAAAATTGATTTGACCACTCTTCCTTAAAAGTTCTGTATCATACTGACGCAAGTCGATTCCATAGCACACTTCATCCATAAAAATGGGAGTCTCAGCCATCCCTTTTATACCTATGGGCGTAAAACTGAAGTCGTAAATATCTTTATAAGCCGGGCTGCCCAATACTGTAAAGGGGAAATAAGTTCCCCTCCCATGGTTCACGTAAACGCCCTCAAACATACAGAGGCTAGGATATAGCAAAACTGACTGTTCAGTGTTCAAATTCGGAGAAGGACTTACAGGCAGAACATAACGCATATCGTGTTCATAGTTGGCTACCGGTATCACTTTGATATCCGCTTTCACATTATTAGCCAACCAGCCTTCTCCATTGGCCATCAAAGCAAATTCACCCACAGTGAGTCCGTGGGACATCGGAATCGGGAACATACCAATACCTGATTTATACTCCATATCAAGTACAGGACCATCTATTAAATATCCATTGGGATTTGGTCTGTCCAAGATCAATAAGCGTTTGTTATGTGCTTCACAAGCTTCCATTAAACGGGCCAAGGCATTTATATTAGTGTAAAATCTAACACCCACATCCTGTAGATCATAGATCAAAATATCCACATCCTGCAAATCTTGCTTGCTGGGTTTATTCTTTTTTCCATATAAAGATATGATGGGAATTCCCGTCCGCTCGTCTATGGAATTAACCACTTTGGCACCGGCGCTGGCATCACCTCTAAAGCCGTGCTCCGGTCCAAAAACCTTTACAAGGTTAATCCCCAACTTTTGTAGACTATCCACCAAATGGGTTTTGCCAATGACTGATGTCTGATTTGCCAATACCGCGACCCTTTTCCCTTCCAATAATGGCAGATATAGGTCGGTTTGCTCAGCGCCCGTTTTTATTTCTTGGCCAGGTTCTTCGATTTGAATTGCATGAAGTTTTGTTGTGTAAAAACACAGCAACATACCTAGTGCATAACGTAAAATGGGTTTCATATTCTTTGTGAAATGGGTTATGCTTATCCCAAAAGTAATGATGGTATTGCTTTTAGGAAATCCGGTCAAGATTTAAAATCATCCCGCAAAAGCCAAATGATTCTACTGCTTTCTTTATGACTTTTGTGGTAAAGAACAAAAACTTCAAGGTCTCCTAAGCCGCCGTTTGTGTCGTCACAAACGGCTTAAGTTTTAATCCCGAACACGGCAAGTAGACTGCAAATATGTATGTATGCTTCCATTTCCAGGGGGTAAGGCTATGTGGCTATTGTGTTTCTATATGGTTAAAAACCAAAACCTTCAAGACTTACTATAAATTTCACTATTAAGCAGTATCGATAATGTTAAGGTGATTTTCTCTCTTACTTTTTGAAGGCAAAAAGTAACAAAAACCTTCGTCGCAGCAAAGCTTCTCCCCGCAGACCAGCCGTCTGGCCCGCTGCTGCGACCTCCTCCCCGCATTCACACTAAACCAAGGTGGTAAAATCTGAACTGTTTTGTGTAGGTAGTAGAGAAGGGAGGTCAGGTAAGCACCACTTCGCCGTTTGGTCATCACAAATCCGCGCCGCCATCTGTGTCATCACAGACGGCTTCAACCCGTTTGTAGCGACACGAATGGCTTAAGCTAATTCAAAACTAACAGACAGCAGATAATACTTTTCAAAAAATCCCTTTACGTACTTCTTTGCTTTCTTTATGACTTTGTGGTAAAAAACAGAATCTTCGAGGTCTCCTAAGCCGCCGTTCGTATCATCACCGATGGCTTAAGCTAATCCGAAACAGCAGACGAAAAAACTGCAATTAGGACTCCACTTCCGTGAAAAAACTATGTGGCTATTGTCTTTCTATGTGGTTAGAAATCCCTTTACGTACTTCTTTGCTTAAAGGTTGAAAAGCTGATTGAAAAAATCCAAGTACTGCCGGGCAACTTTATCCATTCGGAAATTTTGGGAAACAAAGCTTGATGCCTTTTCTCCCAGTTGAATTCTCAGCTTAGGATTATCAAAAAGTACTGTGATTTTTTGGCAAAACGCATCCACAGATCGATTCGGAATCAAAAAGCCTGTTTCACCATCAATAAGGCATTCTCTAATCCCTCCTATCTCAGATGCTATAGTAGGAACTCTAAAATGGGCCGCTTCGAGAACAACTCCCGGCAAGCCTTCTGTATCCGAAGTAAGCACAAGGATATCAGCAGCAGCCAGGTAAGATGATACGTCTTGTTGGTAACCATGGAAAAAGATGTTTGGTGTCGGATGCCGGATGTCAGATGCTAGCTCCGGTGTAGGCGATATGTATTGGCTACTCCCTACTGACAAGGTCTCATTTGAAGTTTCTTGATTCTTAGCTCTAGGCTCTTGATTCTTGATACCTGTTGCTTGATACTCCAAATCACCTCTCAGTGGCCCGTCCCCTACTACCAATGCTTTGAGATTGGGGTGAGTTAGGGAGAGCTGATGGACAATGCTGATAAATTTATCAGGTCGTTTCTGAGCAGTAAGATTTCCCAGAAAAAGCAGTACTTCATCTTTATCACCCAGCCCCAATTCCTTTCTTGCCTCCTTCCTACTGAGTGCTTTTTCAAATTTCTTCGGATCAACTACCCGATGAATAACCGTAGCAGGCTTTTTGAACTTATAATGACGGATCATAGAATCCAGAGATGCCCGGCTGACTCCTATTGTGCCATCCAATTGGGGAATCACTAGTTTTTTATAGTACCAATGGGTGAATTTCCCGGGGTTCCAAAATTCTGCGGTATCAATCACCCGGCTGATCCACTTTACTTTTTTTGGAAAAAAGCGCTTGATCGCTGCTCCATATTTAAGCGTACGGGAGCCATTGAGCAGGACAATATCCGGTTGGATTCGTTTGATTTCGACTATAAGTCTATAGAGAAGAGGAGGTTGGAGTGTCGGTATTTTTTCAAAAATATGCCCTTGATCAAACCCTAAGACCTTATCTTGATTTCTGATCTTTACCGAAGAAGCATTTTCATCCGGCTTATACAGATAGAATCTATAGGTCTGAATTTCCCCCATTTGATCTAATGCATCGGTCAATTCCACTATAAAAACCTGGGCACCGCGTCGGATGGGAGAAGTATCAAGAAATAGAATCTTCATCTGAGGATCACCATTCTACTTCTTGTGCTTTTGATATACCTTATGCAAAACTGCCTCATATTCCTTAGCGATCTTTTCTATATCAAACCGCTCCATAGCTACTTCTCTGGCTTTAGCCCCAAGCTTGGCCATTTCCTCAGGATGTTCTATGGCGTGGATCATTTTTTCCGCTAAGGATTGGATGTTTTTCACGGGAAAAACCAAAGCCGATTCCTGATCTTTGACCGCTTCCAAATTCATGGGAATATCCGATGCTATTATTGGAATACCGGCCATCATCGCTTCTACCAACGCGCCTGAAAAGCCTTCGTAATGTGAGGGGAAAACGAACACCCCATAATCTTTAAGTCTAACTTGAGGATCAATGACAACTCCCTTTAAAGCAACATTATCCTGCAACTTCAACTTAACAATTCTTTCTTTCAATATATTTTCAAGAGGTCCTTCCCCAAATATATCCATCGAGATAAACGGGAACTTTTGCTTTACCAAAGCAACTGCCTCCAATATGTCTAAAAATCCCTTTCTCTCTAACAACCTGCCGTAGGTTACAAATTTCAAAGAGTTCACAGGTCTTCTTTTCATTTCATCTGTTATGGATCTTCCCCTATAAACGACTGAAACTTTGGAGGAAGAAATCCCCAAGGTTTTATTATGGGAATTCACCAAACATGTCGCATTTGAAATCCAATGGACCGGGATGTTCGACGTCCATCTATCAAGCATCCAAAATACGCGGAACTTCCAGAAACCATTTCCCTTATTTTCTTGGATCCGAAAAGAATTATAGCTGTCGTTCACTAATGTTCCTACGAGAGGTATATCATTAATCTTTGAAATTGCCCTAGTCAATAAATTAGCTCTCATCAATGAAGAAACCATGATATCCGGTTGATCCTTTCTTACTAATTCATTTAGTTTCCTGAGTGCATTAAAAAAATCATACTTACCTCTCAAATCCAAAAACTCCAAGGATATTCCGGCAGACAGATATTCTTCCCTAAGATCGTGGCCAGCATATAAATAAACCACCTTGCAGTCACTCTCCTCGGAAAAAAGCGGCAATAGCTGCAACATGCTTTTTTCTGTTCCTGCATTGGCTAAGGTGTCTTGAATAAAGAGGATTTTCACTTGTAAAAACCTTTATTTCCAAAACATTGATGAATGCTTATGGCCTGTTGTAGCGGAAAAAGCTCAAAAATAATGGCTAGAAGAGAAGTTTTTATGTTTAAAGGCGACTTTTTCAGCATCAATCTAGCTTCCTTTTTCATTCCTGAATAATAGCAAATCCACATCGTTTTATGATACCAAAATTTCTTAAAACGTATATCTGAGTTTATGATTTCTTCATACTTCTTAATCATTATAAGGTATGAATTTGCCTGGTTTGTTTTATCCTTTCTTACAGATTCGGAAGAATTTAAAGTATAGTTAATAAAATGGCCTGGGATTGGAAAACCTTTAAAATTTTGAGATATTCGCAACAGAAAATCTCTATCGACGGAAGCCTTTAAACTCTCATCAAATAGCCCAGTTTTGGATAATACATGACTCCGAATTGCCAATCCAAAATTAGTTCCTATTCGCAATTCATTAAAAAACTCTAATCCCGGTTGTGTAAAGGTTGGGTGCCAATGGCGTTTGCCTTGAAACTCACCATTATTAAAGAGATTTATCCCTGTCCAAAAAAAGTCAAAATCTCCATTCTTCTGAGCACTTTTATATAATTCATCTAAATAAAATTTCTCAAAAGTATCATCGCTATCCAAAAACACAATTATTTTTCCTTGGGAATTATTAATTCCAACATTACGTGCTACTGCATTTCCTGAATTATTTGAAAGCTTAATAGATTTAATAGAATCTCCATATTCATTTAAAACAGTCGTCGTCTCATCTTTAGAGTTATCATCAATAACAAGTAACTCAAAATCCCGATAATTTTGATTCAAAACGCTGTCCACTGCATTTTTTATACAATATGCCCTGTTATAGGTTGGGATAATAACTGAGAATTCAGGTATTTTCAATTCGCCAAATTTTAGTAGTTGTAATTTTCATGTTATATGGAGATACTCCTGAAAAAGTACAACTAGGATATTTCTCCATTGCCAAATGTATATTTGAATAATCGCTTCTCTCAGCGTTATCCAATATCAGAAAGCTTCCTGTAGAAAGTAATGGAAATGAGTACCTAAATGTGATTTCTCTATCAATACCATCTAGCAATATCAAATTGACTTTTGGATCCTTAAAATAGAGGTATTCATCTTGATACACAGCAGAATAAGGCAATATTTTCACATTTATAAAGCCTTTTTGTCCTAATTGTTGAAGAACTAATTCTCTCCAACTATTATCATGTTCAAAAGAAGTTACAAATTGACAATGTTTTGCAAAAAAAACAGTAGAAGAACCTGATCCAAACTCTAGTATATTCCAATCTTCTTGTACATTCTTCTTTAACCAACTTATTGCTCCATAAGTGAGCCATGGATATTTTCTCGTAAAAGGAAAATTGATTAAAGAACAAATCCAATGCACAAAGTACTTTCTTAAAAATGGATCTTCTCTTAAAAAAGAATTCACCTTTCCTAGATTTTTATATATATTTCTAATTCGCATACTTTTTTATTGGCAAAAAAAATCATAAGCTATCCATAAACTTTCCCCACAACGAAAGGAAAATAGCTTATAATATATCGCAAATACACCTTTAAATTTAACGGAGCTATCTTTATGCTAGGCAAAAACCATTTTCTGCTATTTGAATACATTTTCAGTTTTAAACAACTAACTACCAAGATCTGAAATAAACTCCGTTTATTCTTTTTGAACTGGCTAAAAAAAATCTGGTGTTTATTTAGTAAATATTCTATTGAATCTATTTTATTTGACAAAATACTGTTTCCGCCTTTTTCATTCTGAAGATATACTAAATTAACATTATCAGTATAAGTAAATTCTAAATCAAAGAATTGCATTCTAATAAGCATGTCTGTATTTTCAGAGAATTTCAACTTCTCATCATACCCTCCTAATTCCCAAAAAACATTTTTCTCAACCAAAAAGCTCCCAGGAATAGGTAATCCCCAATCCATTCCAGATTTTCTTAATCTTTTGGATGGTATTTCGACTTTCGTTGTACCCAAATGGAGTTTCCTGACTTCAATTCCACAAAATACAACATGAACCTTAGTTGTAATGCAAACTAAGTCCCAAAAATCAAAAAGCCAATTCGTTTCAACCAAATCATCACTATCCAAAAAAACCAGATATTTACCATTTGCCATTGATGCCCCATAGTTTCTTGCAGCAGAAACACCTTTGTTTTCTTGATAAAAATAGAAAATCCTATTATCCTTCAAATATGGCTTTATCACCTCCTTAGTATCATCTCCACTCCCATCATCCACTACAATCAACTCCCAATCTTCATAGGTCTGGTTCAGCACACTTTGAATTGCATTGGGCAATACATGTGAACGGTTGTAAGTTGGAATGATTACACTAATCGTGGGCATAGGTGTTTTTTATTCTATCCAACGCTTTTTTCTTGAAAAACCAGTTCAAAAAATAATTAGAATAGAAATACCCCCTTCTAATCCAATGGTTTGTATAATTTTTACTTTTTTGTCTCCAAATTCTGGTATATAGCTCATTTACTTCAAAGCCTTCAAGATGTTTCAAACCTATATTATCTATTTGAACCCCAATCATTTTTATATGAGTCATCCAGCTTCTTTGTGTAATACTATTTTTAGAATGTCTTCTAATTACAGCTACTGGATTTTGCCATTCGGCGGCATAAAAATTACCTATTCGCATTAATCTATTCCAAAGCTCAGAGTCTTCGTGAAGCTTTAACCTTTCATCAAAGCATTTTCCTTTTTTCAAAAAATGCGTTTTAATGGTTATACTATTTGTATGGAATAAAACTGCTTGATTTTCAATTTTCTTCTGATAAAAGCCCATAGGGTCCTGAGGCTTTCCCCGAAGGGGATTTGGATCCGATTTAATTCCATACCGTTTTTCAGCATTGCCAAGATCTTCCTCCAAAATGGCACAAGAGTAAGCTACATCTACATCAGGATAGTTTTCAAAGATCATCTTATCTTTTTGAAAGCGATGAGGTAAATACCAATCATCTGCATCTAAAAAGGCGATAAAATCGCAATTTGATTTTTCGATTCCCAGATTCCTACTGGCACTTATTCCTTCATTCTTCCCCTCTGAATGTTGAAATACTGATATTTTAGCATATTGATCCTTCAATCTCATACAAACCTCTAAGCTGTGATCCGGCGATCCGTCATCAATAAGTAAAACCTCAGCTACCTCAGGTAGGTGAACAGCTGATTCTACAGCTTGTTCAATGAATTCCGCCACGTTATAAATAGGAATTATAACAGAAACCTTGAATTCATTCATTCTTAATCAGATTTGTAAATATTATTAATTCCAGTTTCTAAACTAGTCTTCATTTTCCAACCAGTTTTTGTTTTCATTTTTTCAGATGATATATTTACAGGCACATCAATTTTTGAAGCATCTCCTATCTTGTTGTCAATGGATGCATATTGACCGGTCACTTTGAAAATAGTATCAAGAATGTTTTGGATGGTATGAGTCTGTCCAGAAGATAAGTTGTAAACTCCCTCAGTTTGATTATGGATTAATAGTATTACTGCATTCACAAAATCATCAACAAACAAATAATCTTTTGAGGTGGTCAACGATACCCAAATATCGGTTGATCTATTTCTAACAACATTATTTACCAAGGTGCTAATCAAACCCTGCTTACCGATGTCGTGATTTTTCTTACCGTAGATATTTGATGGTCTTAAAATCAAGGCTTTAATTCCAAATAAATGCTTGTAGTATAATATATAATCTTCCATGGTAGATTTGACTATTCCATAGGAAGAAATTGGAGATTTCGGATGGTCTTCAACTATTGGCTTTCCATTACCAACTCCATAAACTGCCCCACCTGAAGAGCAGAAAAGTAGATATTTTTCAGTATTTTCCTTTAAAAAATTTAATACAGGAATCAGTGGTAATAGGTTTGATTTAATGTCATGGGATGGGTCTATATAAGATGACTTAGGGTTAGTGGTTGATACAAAATGATAAATATGGTCTGCCCATTCCAAATGAACTCTAAGCGTCTCAAAATCTTCTATATAACCTCTTGCAGCTTCAATTCCTTCTGATTTCTTAACTTTCTCGGCAGAAGGAGAATAAATACGCACATGATAAATTCTTTTTGATAAATTTTCTGCTAAAGCACTTCCCAAAAAACCGGTTCCACCTAAAATCAAGACTTTTATCATAATGTTACAGCCCAATTTGTTTTTTTATAAACCACAGATGCACCTTAGGCTCGAAAAATCTGAAAACAAACGGACCCTTTAAAAAAATTAAATAAGAAAACACACCTTCTTTCTGCCTATCCGAGCATATAACTTTCCATTTCCTATACAGAAATCTACTTAAATATATCTTATCAAAACCAAGTTTGATGACTTTTTGATAAAAGACCATAAAAAAAGAAGCCACTCGTTTCATTTCTTCACTGCTGCTTTTATCAATTTCCCTTTTAAATATTTTTAAATAAATGTTTTCTTGATCCTTGTTTATCTTTATTCCCAAATGATCCAAATATTCAGTTTTAGCATTAAAAGATGAGTTTTTATTCCCTTCCACAAAAACTTTGGTGTATTGCAGATCATGTTTTCTATATAAAATTCCCACATCCTTGAGATTTGCCAATTCCCCCTTGAAAGAGAGATTCACCCATAGACCAAAATCTTCCGCATGAAAATACTTCATATCATATTTTAGATCATTTTGAATTAATGTATCTCTACGGATCATCACAACTGGATGAATAAAAGGAGAACCGAAAAACAAAAATGTTCTAATTTGGAAATCTTTTTCAGGCAACTCTATTTTTTGCTCTGTGCCAAGAACCAGTCCCTGCATCCCACAAATTACCACCTTCGGATTTTTTTCCAAGAAAATCACTTGCTTTGAAAATCGTTCCGGCAGAGAAATATCATCTTGATCCATCCTGGCAATGTATTTTCCCTGAGCTGCATCAAGTCCTCTATTCAGACTACCTATCAAGCCCAAGTTAACTTCATTCTCGATGTAGCGAATCCTTTCATCATCGAATAGCCCGATTACTGATTTAGAATCGTCAGGAGAAGCATCATTGACCAAGATCAATTCAAAGTGGGAGTAACTCTGGTCAAGAATACTTTGGATAGCTTCTTTCAAGTATTTTTCTCCTTTATAAATGGGAAGTACCACGGACACCAAAGGATTATTTTTGCTTTCTTCCAAAATAGCGTAGACTTTTAATTATTCCTTTAATATAAAATCCAAGCCCTACTCTACCTGATCTGATGCGCCGGATTTGATTCTCTAAATTTTCAATTCGCCGAATCTTCTGATCCCAGAAATCCGGCAATACAATATCGATGCAATTAGCTTTAGGGATATCCAACTCATTCTTAGAGAACAGCAATATATTTTGTCTGTACCATGGCTCTATCTTTTGGTCTTTCCAAAATACCAGTCGAAATGGATCATACACATGGTATCCATGTCTCTTGAACTTTGCTTCCCAATAGCTTGGCCATTGTTCATTGATATGATTTTGACCACCTTGTCCCGGAATAGCAGCAGAAAAAATCACGGTATCCGCATGCCTACAAATACTCTCTACAAAAATATCGGCTGAGGAGGCTTTCAAATGCTCCGCAACTTCCACGGAAATAGCCAAATCAAATTTTCTTTTCAGATCAAATGGTTTTTCCAAGTCACAGGATTTAAAATCATCAGAATCAATATGTTTATAGAGTAAATCCCTATCAACATAATCCCCATCTATTCCCATTAAATCCTTTACCCCAAATTGAGAAAATATATTCAGCCATGTTCCAATTCCACACCCTACATCCAAGACTGATCTTGGTTTTATCCATTTTATGATTTCGGGAATAATGATACTGGAAGCTTCAGTATTGTGAACCTTTTCATTATGTACGTATGCCGTATTATTCATAAACCTCTTCAATGAATTTCCAATCAAAAAATTTATCAATCGATCCTATATTCTTGGGGTCTGGTTTTTGGGTATATTTCTTATTTGAAACATACTCAAATATCAATGTATCCAGCTTTACATCATAATCACCTATTGAATCCCCCAGCCATACAGAAATTTTATATATCCCAGAATGCAATTCCGGATTATTCACAACTGCTTCAAATATCCCTTTTTTAGTTTTATTTGGTATTGATTTCGATTTATGAAACCTTGGATTTGATCCAAAAACAGGACTGCCAAACTGATTGTAGACAACAATCCCTATTGAAGGTTCATTTAAAAGAAAAGGACTCTCAAAAACTACACGAAATTTTAATTCATTGTCACTTTGAAATAACTTTACCTCCAAAATAGATGGTTTCACTAAATCAGAAGTAAAGGTTATTTCTGATTTTAATGCCAATTTGCCCATATATCTTTCAAGACCACCCTGTACATCTCCTTTTATATCAACTGTTCCTCTATCTAAAACTAAGACAGACTGGCATAGTGAATTAATTGCATCCATTTGATGACTCACAAAAAGCACCGTCCTTCCTTGATTTTTACTTACATCTTCCATCTTCCCTAAGCACTTTTGTTGGAATTCATAATCCCCCACAGCAAGTACCTCATCGATAATCAAAATCTCGGGCTCCAGATGGGCGGCCACGGAAAAGCCCAATCGTACTTTCATTCCGGATGAGTAGAACTTGACCGGTGTGTCGATAAATTTCTCCACTCCGGAAAAATCGATGATCTCATCCAGCTTGGAATCAATTTCTTTGCGGGTCATTCCAAGAATGGTCCCGTTCATATAGATATTTTCTCTTCCTGAGAGCTCTGGATGAAAACCGGTTCCTACCTCAAGAAGGGAAGCCACTCGACCATGAATTTCTATTCTGCCTGAAGTAGGCTCGGTAATTTGAGAAAGTATCTTTAGCAGGGTAGATTTTCCCGCTCCGTTTTTGCCGATGATTCCAAGCACTTCCCCCTCTTTCACTTCAAAGTTGACATCCTTTAATGCCCAAAAAACTGATTCATCCTCTACTCCAAATCGACTCATCTCACGAAGTCGCTTTAGATTCTGCCAAGGGGATTTAATCAGATTAGCCACTTGACCCGCTAGAGTTTCGGCTTGTTTTTCTTTTAGTCCAATTCGGTAGCGTTTAGAAAGGTTCTCTACTTTTATTACTGTTTTAGACATTACCGGTTAGGGAGGAAAGGGATAGGGGGGGGTAAAGGTTAAGGGTTTAAAAGATTAAGGGTTAATAGGTTAAAGATTAAGAGTTTAAAGGGTTAATAGGTTAAAGGTTAAAAATGGGTACGGGACTTACTTCTTGTCTCTAGAATCTTGCTTCTTGATACTTTTTGCTTTACTCTAATGTAAATGAGATTGCTTCTTCGTTCGTACCTCACTTATCGCAATGACGAACCTTGACTCTAGAATCTTGATACTTGATACTGTAAGGGTTAAGGGGTTAAAAGTTTAAAGGTTAAAACCGATGTCAGGGATTCTCTACTGAGCGTACCGGTGATTTCAGATTATCATCGACTCAACTTTCTTCTTGTCTCCTGATTCTTGTCTCTAGAATCTCGCTTCTTGATACTTTTTGCTTTACTCTAATGTAAATGAGATTGCTTCTTCGTTCGTACCTCACTTATCGCAATGACGGACCTTGGCTCTAGAATCTTGATACTTGATACTGTAAGGGTTAAGGGGTTAAAAGATTAAGGATTAAAGGTTAAAAATGGGCATGGGAATTAATACTGAATATGCCAGTCATTTCAGATTATCATCGACTCAACTTTCTTCTTGTCTCTTACTTCTTGTCTCTAGAATCTCGCTTCATCTTGATACTTTTTGCTTTACTCTAATGTAAATGAGATTGCTTCTTCGTTCGTACCTCACTTATCGCAATGACGGACCTTGGCTCTAGAATCTTGCTTCTTGATACTTGCTACTAAAAAAAACAGCTTCGCCCGCTCAGTCCCTTTTAGAACTTTCCAATGACTGAGTAATAAATTTACTCGGTAAGTTTAGAAATGCAAATAATTGCCAAGAAAGTTGGAAGTTGGGATGCTGATTTGTTAAATGGTTAATTTGTTAAGGGTTAATGGACAACTTTAAAGCCGCGCTCTTTGCGTTTTCCTTTGCGACCTTGGCGGTTAAACCTTTTACAAGTCCAGCTTCCGGAGAAGCAGGACAACCTTAAAGCCGCGCTCTTTGCGCTTTCCTTTGCGGACTTTGTGGTTAAAACCTTTTACAAGTCCAGCTTCCGGAGAAGCAGGTCAACTCTAAAGCAGCGCTCTTTGCGCTTTCCTTTGCGACCTTGGCGGTTAAACCTTTTACAAGTCCAGCTCCGAAGACGAAGGACAACTTTAAGCTGCGCTCTTTGCGTTTTCCTTTGTGGACTTTGTGGTTAAATCTTTTACAAGTCCAGCTTCCGGAGAAGCAGGTCAACTCTAAAGCAGCGCTCTTTGCGTTTTCCTTTGCGACCTTGGCGGTTAAAACCTTTTACAAGTCCAGCTTCCGGAGAAGCAGGTCAACTCTAAAGCAGCGCTCTTTGCGTTTTCCTTTGCGGACTTTGTGGTTAAAACCTCATTATTCCACAATTGATCCGCCAATCATACCTCCGAAATTGGCTTTTTCGCTATTTTTGCGGCTCAAATACTTATCCAATATGTCTATTGCCAGCAAATACGATCCGGCAGCTACCGAAGCCAAGTGGTACGCCTACTGGATGGAGCACAAGCTTTTTTCTTCGAAAGTTGACCCGAATAAAGAACCTTACACCATCGTAATCCCTCCGCCAAACGTCACAGGCGTCTTGCACATGGGACATATGCTGAACAATACCATCCAGGATGTACTGATCCGCCGCGCCAGAATGCAGGGTAAAAATGCTTGCTGGGTTCCCGGAACAGATCATGCTTCGATCGCTACGGAAACAAAAGTGGTGAACTTGCTGAAAGAACAGGGAATAGACAAAAAGTCCCTGACCCGCGAGAAATTCCTGGAACATGCCTGGGAATGGAAAGAAAAATACGGAGGGATTATCCTGGAACAACTCAAAAAGTTAGGAGCTTCCTGCGATTGGGACCGAACGGCTTTCACCATGGATGAAGGACTGAGCGATGCGGTGATTTCCGTGTTTGTGGACCTCCACAAAAAAGGCAAAATCTACCGTGGCATCCGTATGGTCAACTGGGATCCTAAAGGAAAAACTGCCCTGTCTGACGACGAGGTGATCACCAAGGAAATTGCATCCAAACTATATTACATCAACTACAGGATCGAAGGATCGGAGAATGAATTCCTTACCATCGCTACCACCCGACCGGAGACTATCATGGCCGATGTGGCGATCTGCGTCAATCCAAATGATCCACGATTTACTCACTTAAAGGGCAAAAAAGCCATTATTCCATTGATCGACCGTGCCATCCCGATCATCGAGGATGAGTATGTGGATATGGAGTTCGGTACAGGCTGCCTGAAAGTGACTCCTGCACATGATATCAATGATTACGAACTTGGACTGAAGCACAAGCTTGAGGTAATCGACATCCTAAACGATGACGGAACACTGAATGAAAAAGCTCAGATTCTAGTAGGAGAAGATCGCTTTGTCGCCAGAAAAATGATAGGAAAGCGTCTAAAGGAAATCGATCAGTTGGAGAAAATCGAAGATTACAAATCCAATGTGGGCCATTCGGAAAGAACGGATGCGGTGATCGAGCCAAAACTTTCCTTACAATGGTTCCTGAAAATGGACGAAATCACCAAGCCGGCACTTAGCTCCGTGATGGATGATGTGATCCAGTTATACCCCCCAAAATTCAAGAACATGTACCGCTCTTGGATGGAAAATGTGCGCGACTGGTGTATTTCCCGTCAGCTTTGGTGGGGACATAGAATCCCGGCTTATCACCTTCCAAATGGGGAGTTTGTAGTCGCAAAAACTGCTGAGGAAGCCTTGGCCATTGCCAATGAGAAATTTGACGGCAAATTCACCTTATCGGATTTACAGCAGGACGAAGATGTTTTGGACACCTGGTTCAGCTCCTGGCTTTGGCCAATATCTGTTTTCGATCCGGAGGTCTTCACCACCGGCAAGCCGAATGAAGAACTGAAATACTACTTCCCTACCAATGACTTGGTAACTGCTCCGGAGATTTTGTTCTTCTGGGTAGCACGGATGATCATTGCCGGATACGAGTACATGGGTGAAAAGCCTTTCAAAAACGTGTACCTAACCGGAATCGTACGGGATAAACTGGGCAGAAAGATGTCCAAATCTCTGGGCAACTCCCCTGACCCGCTGGATCTGATAGCACAGAACGGAGCTGATGGGGTACGTACCGGAATGCTGTTCTCCTCTCCTGCCGGCAATGATTTGCCTTATGATGACAAGTTGGTGGAGCAGGGAAGAAACTTTGCCAATAAAATCTGGAATGCGTTCCGTCTGGTAAAAGGCTGGGAAATCGATCCGAATCTGGACGGTTCGTCCAATGCTTCAAGTATAGAATGGTTTGAAAACCGATTCAACCAAGCCTTGGTAGAGATCAATGAACATTATGAGAAATTCAGAATTTCCGATGCGTTGATGACTACCTACAAGTTGGTTTGGGGAGACTTCTGCTCCTGGTACCTGGAGATGATCAAGCCCGAATATCAGCATCCAATCGATCAGGCGACCTATGATAAGACCATTGTGCTTTTCGAAGATATCCTGAAAATTCTTCATCCATTTATGCCGTTTATCTCCGAAGAACTATGGCATCAGATTAAGGAAAGATCAGTGGAAGAATCTCTGATATTAGCCTCTTGGCCTGAAGCAAAAGGGTTTGACACCAAGATTATCGAGGAAGCCAATCAGGTCTTTGAGGTGGTCTCCCAAGTAAGGAATCTCCGTGCATCCAAAGGCATGTCACCGAAAGAATCCCTTGACTTAACCATCAATGCCAAAAACGAAGGGTTATATGGTCGATTCGAAGCAGTTTTGAATAAGCTGGCCAATCTTTCTTCTCTTAATTTCGGCGAGAAAGTAGCCAATTCGATCAGCTTTGTGGTGAAGTCTGACGAGTGCTTTGTCCCTATGGGTGACTCGATCAATGTAGAAGAGGAAAAAGAGAATATCCGGAAGGAGATTGATTACACCAAAGGGTTCTTGAATTCAGTGATGAAAAAACTCAGCAACGAGCGGTTTGTGGCCGGAGCTCCTGCACAGGTTATAGAAATGGAGCGTAAAAAGCAAGCTGATGCGGAAGGCAAAATCAAGGCTTTGGAGGAGAGTTTGGAGAAGCTGGGATAATAAAGCCGGTCTCCCGCAAAGTGCAAAGGCGCAAAGTCTGAGTTTGTTTTCTCGCGGCGGCGTGGCGTTGAATCTTCGTGTTGTATTGAAAAACTTAAAGGTCCAAACTATGTAAAGTCCTGCTTCCGGAGAAGCAGGACAACTTTAAAGCTGTGTTCACTGTATTTCCCTCGGCTGTTCGTGACACGAAGAGCGGCGAAGGTTGGGCCTTTTACAATGGACTCTCTGCGGATCCGGCTAAAAAATCTTAGGTTGGACACCCTTCAGGGTCCTTTTAACACACTTAAATACTTTTACCAGGGGTTGCACCCCTGGCTATTGAAATGTTTGATCCCTTCAGGATCACCTTTGTGTTATCCTTTGCGAACTTTATGGTTAAACCCCTATATAAGTCCAGCTTCTGAGAAGCAGGTATTTTCTGAAATTAAAGATTTTGCATATCTTTGTTAAGATGCAAAATCATCTAAAAAATGAACTACGCAATATCATTTCAGGAAAGAGTGAAGTTAGGTTTGGAGCAACTATCCAAGCAGTTGCCAATTACCTTAGAGATGGCACGGATTCAAGCCCAAAAACTCAAGATGCAAAGCAAATCAGAGAACAAGAAACAAAGAGGCTAGAAAAATTAGTTTTTGAAAAAAACCTTTGGATTAATAGTATTGATTTTTCCCTATACGTAAGCGAAGGTGCCGAGCAAAGAGTGTTTCTGAAAGATTCTGATCATGTTCTCAAACTAAATGATGCCATTTATTACGCTTGCTGGTTAGATTATTTCCATAACTTACTTTTTCACAACTTCTTTTTTCCGGATACAGCATACGAACTCCTTGGTTTTACAGAGGATAACAACACACTTTATGCGGTAGTTAAGCAGTCTTATGTTGCCATCACTCAACCTACTGATTTGAAACAAGTAAAAATCTTTCTTGAATCAAATGGTTTTATTAATAATCGCAACCATGATTATTTCAATCCTGATTTAGGCATCATTTTAGAAGATTTACATGATGAAAATGTCTTGACAAGAAACGACATTTTATATTTCATAGATACAGTATTTTATACAACAAAGGAGTTTTGGTTAAAGGAATAAAACTATTTACGACTAACCATTAATAAGCTGTTCGTGAGGCAAACGGTGGCGTAAGCACTTTGTAAATCCCGCAAAGGCGCGAGGGCGCAAAGTTTGAGGTTGTTTTCTCGCGGCGGTGCGGCGTTGAATGTCCGTGTAGTTTTGGAAAGCTTGAAGGTTGAAACTTCAATTTTACCAGAAGAAACAGGACAACTTTAAAGCCGTGCTCTTTGCGTTTTCCTCCGTGGACTTCGTGGTTTAAATTCAAAAACAAAAGTCTGAGTTTGTTTTCTCGCGGCTGCGCGGCGTTGAATGTCCGTGTAGTTTTGGAAAGCTTGAAGGTCCAAACTTCTATTCTATAAATTGGTAATTCCTCTTATCAGAAATATGTAAAGTCCTGCTTCTGGAGAAGTAGGACAACTTTAAAGCTGTGTTCACTGTATTTCCCTCGGCTGTTCGTGAGGACACGAACAGCGGCGGAGGAAGCAGTAGAACTCTAAAGCCGCGCTCTTTGCGTTTCCCTCTGTGGACTTGGCGGTTAAACCCTTCGACTTTCATGCCTTCGGCAGACTGGCTGCTCAGGGTGACAATCCTCTTTCAATGGACTCTCCGCGGATCCGGCTAAAAAATTTTAAGTTGGACACCTTTCAGGGTCCTTGTTATAAACTCAAATGCTTTTACCAGGGGTTGCACCCCCGGCTATTGAAATGTTTGATCCCTTCAGGATCACAAATCAATTTTGGAAAACACATTTCTGGAGAAGCTGTTCGTGATGACACGAACAGCGGCGAAAACAGTGATCTCAGCGTTTTCCTCAGCGACCTTGCGGTTAAATCTTCCAAGCCGGGCTTTCGGAGAAGCAGGACAACCGTGTCCTCTGCGCAAACCTTTGTAAACTCTGAGGTTTACAAAAAACACCCTTGAATTAGAACTTTACAAACGGTGATGAAAGTAGCATGTAATCATTTAAAAGATCAGCGCACATCAGCGACTTTTTCTGCGCGTATCAGCGGGAACTATATTTATATGCCAGAAAAAAAATCCCGACTGAAATCAAATCCAGCCGGGCTTTTCCATAGCTATTTATACAGGGATTACGCTGCGTTTCTTGCTGCATTAATAATCCCAAACATACTTCTTAAGATCAATTTTTGAAGCACTTCTGTGGACTTGCCGGTTTCGAGAATTGTCTGAATAGCGTACTGCTGTACCGTAATTAAAGGCAATACAATACGCTCACGGATTTCTATTGATTTTTTAATGACTTTGTTGTCCCCCATCAGTTCATCCATTGAAGATACCTCTTTGAGCTTCTCTATTGATCTGAGGTACTCATCGTACATAATCTCCCAGAACTCACCATAGTTTTTATCCTGCTTCAGATAAGCCGTGGCCGGATAAAAGCACTTGGTGAGTGACTGCATGGAATTGCCCAGAAGTGCTCTAAAGAATAAGCTGTTGTTGTATAACTCTTTCAAGTCATTCAATTTCCCCCTCTTTTCCAAAACTTCCACCGCTGCTCCCACCCCGTAAAAACCGGGGATATTCTGCTTCATCTGAGCCCAGGATCCTACAAAAGGAATTGCCCTTAGATCTTCGAACTTCAAGCCTTCTCCCTTGCCTCTTTTTAATGGTCTGGAACCGATATTTGTCATACCGAAGTACTTGAGCGGTGTCACATGCTCCAAATAAGGAACAAATTTCGGGTGGCTTTTGAATTTCTTATAGGCTTCATATGCCTCTCCTGCCAGTTCATCGATCAATGCCCGCTGATCGGCATTTAGGTTTTTGTCTTCACCGGCGTAAAGATGATTCTCCAAACCTGCACTGAGAAGCTGCTCAAAATTGTAGGTACAGGAAGCCACTTTTCCATAATTAGCCGAAATAGTCTGCCCCTGAATGGTAATCTGAATCTCTGAATTCTCTACTTTCTCTCCCAAGGAAGCATAGAAGTTATGCATATTTCCCCCACCACGGGCAGGAGGCCCACCTCTACCGTCGAAGAAGACGACTTCTATCCCATTCTCCCGGGAGACTCTGGTCATCTCCTCTTTTGCTCGTAGAATAGACCAGTTGGCCTGTAAGTATCCACCATCCTTGGTTCCATCAGAGAAGCCAAGCATGATAGTCTGTTTATTTCCCCTGAATGCCAAATGCTCTTTGTACTCAGGAAGTTTGTAAAGACTGGTCATGATTTCAGGTGCTTCTGCCAAATCATCGATCGTCTCGAAAAGCGGCACAATGTCCAAAGGAAGATTTTCCTTGTCCGCACCCAGGGTCAGCTTTGCCAATTTGAAAACTTCCAACAGGTGCTTTCTGGATTGGCAATTGGAAATGATGTAGCGATTGAGAACTTCCTCGCCACTCTCCTTCTGTACTGAGTCTATCACACCCAATGACTGCAGTATCTCTTGGTTGAACTCGTCTTGAAATGAAGCTATTTCCGGGAGTTCTGTCAATGACAGAATTTGGGCAATCTGCTCATCTTCCGTACCCTCAAGTTTCTTACCCTGAAGCTGAAATATTTCGTCTATCAGCGTATCGTGCTTGCGGCTATCCTGACGCATATCCATGCATGCGAAATGAAAACCGAATATTTTTACTTTCAGAATAAACTGATCCAGCACATCCAAGAAAAGTCCTTCATGATAGGTGATCAAGCCTTCTCTGGCAGACAGAAGATCGGCAAGTAACTGATCCTTGGTCTTATAGACCGGATCGTTTTCAAATAAAGTAGCGTAAAGTCCACGTTCTATATTAATCAGAATTTCTTCCACGTGCTTGAAGGTCAGCCTTCTTCGGACCTTACGTACATCACGGTAATAACATTTTAGAACCCACTTTTTCAGGCGATCTGCCACTTGCTTGGTGATCGTATGTGTCACAAATGGATTGCCATCCCTGTCTCCGCCCGGCCAAAAGCCAACCTTCAGCAAGCCCGGATTCTCCCAATCATGAAGAGGGATATTCAAGGCTCCCAATAAGCGAATCATGATATCAGATATACTCTGATAGAATATATTTTCAAGAAACCATATCAAACTTATCGCTTCATCGTAAGGCGTTGGTTTCTCCCGTTTGGTAAACCCTGTCTTACCCAATTGCTGCAGCAATGAATTGATCTTACCTATGTCATCCGTACGGATTGCATTCTCCAGATCAGTGATAATGGCCAGGACATTGCCCGGATAAAATTGGGTTGGATGGGCAGTCAGCGTGAGACGCACGGAAAAAGTTTTCAATTTTTCGACAAGCTCTTCCCGCTTGTTGTCATTGTCTGTACGGTCTATCAAAGCTTTGATCGTACCCTTTCCATTCAGGTCATGGATCTTTTCATAGGCTGCATCTTCTATGGAGTCAAACAAAACGACCTGCCGCTCTACGTATTGTATCATCTGGAAAAGCAAATCAGATTGCTGGGATTCCGTAGAATCAGGCATTAATTCATCGAAAAACCCTGCAATAATTTCCTTGGGAGTCAATCCTTTCTGGAAACCATTCTGACATGCCGTCCCCAAAATCGGAAGCAAGGTTCCTGTCCGGTAAATGTCATTGAAGGGAAGATCCAAAAATAAACTGTTGTAAATCGTGAAGCGCTTGGCTACTTGGGTATCATAGGTTTTGTACATTATTCATCTTCCGTTTTAATGGATTAGCAAATTAGTGAAAATTCTAAAAACTGAAATAACTATTGAGTATTCATTAACAAATAATCTTATTTTCTTCCTTTTTATTAATCAAACAGGCAATTTATCGATAAAAACACAAAATCAACGTTTCAGATATTTCAATATCTTTCCAAGATGAAACAATCATTTTTACCTGCCATACTTCTCGCAATCTCTTTCGCCTGCGCATCCGAAAAAACAACTGAAATGACCGAAACACCCATTACCTATTCTTTTTTGGTAGGAACTTACACGGACGAAGAAAGTCAGGGCCTTAACCAAGTTGACTTTTCTCCATCAGAAAATAAACTGGAAGTACGTACTATTTTTCCCGGCATTCAAAACCCCTCCTTTGTAGTAGCTAACTCAGCAGGAGACAAGGTCTTCACGTTGGAAGAAATAGGCAATGTCCCGGGCGGAAATATAATCAGCTTGAGCCGCTCTATAGAAAATCAATCCCTTACCAAACTAAGCGAACTGCCCAGCTACGGTGATCATCCCTGCTACCTCGCGCTATCCCCAACAGAGGAGTTTTTGACCGTGGCAAACTACAGCGGTGGCAGTTTAAGTGCTTATAAGGTTGGCAAAGCAGCAGAATTAACACACCTTCAGACGATCCGGCATGAGGGAAGCAGTGTCAATAAAGCGAGGCAAAACTCTCCCCATGTTCACAGCACGGTATTTAGCCCGGATGGAAAATTCTTATTGGCAGCAGACCTTGGCACGGATCAGGTTTATGTATATGATTTTGACATGGATGCGCCTGAGCCGCTGACGTTGAACAACACGTATAAAGTCACTCCCGGCGATGGACCCCGACATCTGCTTTTTTCAGAAGATGGAAAAGAGCTCATGCTGGTCGAAGAGATGACAGCCATGCTCGATATATTCAGTTTTGACGCAGGAAAAATCAGTGCAAAACAGCGTATTTCCTTAGTCACGGATGGATTTGAAGGAGATGTAGGAGCAGCGGAAGTGAGATTGTCTCCCGATGGCAAAAACATTTATGTATCTAACCGTGGGGATGCAAACACGATTTCTGTAATCAGCAAAACGGCTTCCGGTGAATTCGACTTCACCCAGCAAATTTCCTCCGGGGGAATTATGCCAAGGAATTTCAATCTGACTGCAGATGGCAAGTATTTACTCTCCGCCCATCAGGCAAGCAATTATATTGTGGTTTTTGAACGGGACGAAGAAACAGGGAAACTAACCCAAACTTCCTGGAAAGTTGAAATCAACAAACCTGTTTACCTCTTCAGACTAGGCGATTAAGCAGGTTCCTCCCAAGCAATAGCCTGATTATAATGAATCTGACCCCGATCTATTTCCAAGGGGGATTCCAGATTATTCATATAGAGCTTTCCTGTACCCAGACCTTGGGGAATCTTTGTCTCCAAGCTATCGGCAAGCTGCGCGATGGCGTTCAGCCCAATAGTACTCTCCAAGGCCGAGGTCATCCACCAGCCAATACTTCTAGCCTCGGCAAGCTCAATCCATTCTTTGGTTTCCAATATCCCGCCAAGCAAAGTCGGCTTTAGTATGATATGCTGGGGCTCAATTTTATCAAGAAGTTCAGCTTTGCCCTTTACACCGATTAGTTCCTCATCCAGTGCTATAGGCAGTGGGGTAACTGCACATAGCTGCTTCATCGTATCCCAATTGCCCGCAGCAATCGGCTGCTCAATGCTATGCAAGTCGTACTGAGCCAAATGCTGAAGTTTGCCAAGTGCATCTTCCGTAGAAAAAGCACCATTTGCATCCACACGAAGTGTAACCTGATCTTTGGAAAATTTAGACCTGATGTAATCCAATAAATCCAATTCCTGCCGGAAGTCAATCGCACCTATTTTCATTTTGATGCAGTCAAATCCCTGCGCCAACTTTTCATTGATTTGCTCCAGCATAAAATCCTGATGCCCCATCCAGATTAGTCCGTTGATAGAAATAGCCTTTTCCCCATTATAAAAGCCGCTGCCAAGAATTTTCTTTTTACCTCCATTTATCAAATCCAGAATGGCCGTCTCCAAGGCAAAACGAATGCTGGGCAGCTCAAATGGAATTAACTCCCCTAACTGTCTCAGGACATCCGCTTCATTCTTTTCAAAGGATCTTCCCGACAGCCCTACCACTATTTCTCTGAGAACATGCTCAAAATCTTCCCTGTCGTCCAGGCTCAACTTCACCAAAGGCGCGGCTTCACCCCACCCCAGCAGTCCGGGACGCTCAGCATGGAAAGCTTTGATCCAAAACACATCTTTTGTTTTCAACACTCCTCTGGAGGTACCTGCGTCAAACTTAAAAACCAAAGTTCTTTTTACGTAGTCAAAGTTGATTTTGGAAGAGTCGGACATAGATTATGAAAGGTTTTGGAAGGTACTTGAAATGCCCATGAGAGAACCTTTCTCAAACAGGGGATGATTATCTGGGGCATTCCATCTGACCTTTGAAAAACAATTATAATCATATGAAATGAGTTGGGCTATATTTGCAGGCAGAATCACACCTATTTTATGCAGATCCCGGCAATTGATTTAACCGCGTACGAATATACATTACCCCCTGAAAAGATTGCGAAATTCCCCTTGGCAAAGCGGGATTCTTCGAAGCTATTGCATTACAAGGATGGTCAGATCTCCCATCTGGACTTTGGCCAAATTCCAGATTTACTTCCGGCAGACACCTTACTTGTCTACAATGACACCAAGGTCATCCCTGCACGGTTGATTTTCCAGCGGGAAACCGGCGCGAGAATAGAGATTTTCTTGCTTCAACCCATTGCTCCCACTACGATGATTCCCGAGATTATGCTTGCAAAGCATCCGGTAATCTGGGAAACCATGATAGGCAATGCCAAAAAATGGAAGGACGGAGAGGTGTTGAAAGGTTTGGTCCCGTTTCAGGATACTACGATCACACTTCAGGCCAGATTAATCGACAGGGAAGCACGTCAAGTGGAATTCTTCTGGGACAGTACAGAGGTGGCTTTTGTGGATGTAGTAGAGGCTAGTGGTGAGGTTCCACTTCCCCCTTACCTGAACCGTAAGCCTGTAGAGGAAGACAAATCACGGTATCAGACGGTATATTCGGAGAAAGAAGGCGCTGTAGCAGCCCCCACTGCAGGACTACATTTCACACCTGAGATTTTTGGTCAGTTGAAATCAAAAGGCATCATACAAGCGCAAGTCACCCTGCATGTAAGTGCCGGAACTTTTCAGCCGATCAAAGCAAAGGAGGTAACAGAGCATCCCATGCACAGTGAGCAAATCCATGTCAATCGGGAAACAATCGAACGGATCAGCTCGCACCTGGGCAAGGTGGTCACCGTAGGAACTACTTCTGTCCGTACGTTGGAAAGTTTGTATTGGTATGGTGTGAAATTACTCGAAGGAAAAGGCGAAGATTTGAAAATCGAAAAACTGTTTCCTTATGAAGAGCGAAAAAGTCTCCCTACTGCCCGGGAGTCCTATAAGGCCATTCTTGCATTAATGGATGCAAAAAGTCTGGAAACAATCATGGGTACCACAGAGATATTTATTTTCCCCGGATATGAATTTAAGGTAGTCAAAGGCCTTATCACCAATTTTCATCAGCCCGGGTCTACGTTAATCCTCTTGATTGCGACGATTCTTGGTGAAGATTGGAAGCGTGTCTATGGCGAAGCTTTGGCAAATGACTATAGATTCCTGAGCTATGGAGACAGCAGCTTACTGTGGATAGCTTAGTATTCCAAACCCAAAAACGGAACATACCGAAAGCAAATGAAATTTCAGTTTTTGAAGGTTTTGAAACTGAAATTCCCAAATTCGGAATAATCAATCTCTTTTACCATTAGAATCACTGCATTTGCAAATTCCTGCTTGCAGGCAAGAACCTCGTAAGCATAGGAGAGTTCATTGGTTTCCTGAATTTCTAAGGACCCAAAAAAGCGATGGAGTTCCTCTTGGGAATTAGACCGGATAGAGACGCATCCATGCTTGGAATCAGAATTCTCAATCAAAAAACTTGCGGTGGAAGTCTGGATTATCATAGAGTAGGCTTTTAATTAAAAGACAAATTTAGCTTCCACATATAAGATATATATACCCTGTACAGGGTATTTTTCAGGTTTCAGGAAACTAATTGTCAAATTATTTAATTTGATTTTCAGACCATTAGGCAAAAAAATTCAATCATTGAATTCCTATCTGTTAATGATTTGTTAAAATCTGATCAATTGACTTATATTTGCATCGATTTACGAGGTGGAATAGGCGAATAGATCGACCCCTTCTTAAAAAAAAACACCGAAAGGGAGTTTTTACAAATCGAAAAAAGCAAGCCAAATTAAAGTATCTAGAGAGTTGGGTGAGTGGCTTAAACCAGCAGTTTGCTAAACTGTCGTACGTGTCAAAGCGTACCGGGGGTTCGAATCCCCCACTCTCTACCGGTAAACCACTGAAAAACCGGCGAGTCAACAATCCTAAAAATTGTTGACTCGCTTTTTTTATTGCCTATTTTGGAAAGGATGTAAGAACAACAAGTGAACATAAGAATGAGTATCAATCACTCCTTCTTCATCACCAAATGCCCCAAAGCTGGGATCATTCACTAGCCTATCCATTTAAGTCTGGATAATATCTCTGAGATCCTGCTTAATATGTAGATAGTTTCGTTGAACGATGGTATTATCCAACTTTCGGATGTCAAGGATAGGCACATAGTTATCCTACTCCTTTTTTATCGCAGATGTCTGTGAGATCAATAAACCGCTCACTTTCCATATCGCACGGCACACATTTGCCACAACAATCACTCTAGCCAATGGAGTCCCTATTGAAACCGTATCAAAAATGCCAGGGCACAAATCCCTAAAGTAAACGCAGCATTACGCCAAAATTCTGGATGCGACGATAAGTTTTGACATGAAGGCTCTAAGGGAGAAATTACAATGAAATCGGGACTGATTTCTTTTTTTACTGAAACGGCTGAAACCCGTAAATGAATCTTAAATTGAACAACAACAATGGATAATAAAATCGAAATATACCAAGGACCAAATGGCCAGACTCAAATTGAGGTAAGATTTGAGAATGAAACTACCTGGTTAACCAACAGCCAGTTAGTAGAGCTTTTTAAATCGAGTAAAGCAAACATCAGTGAACATATCAAAAACATCTTCGAATCGGAGAAGCTAGAAAAGACTCAACTGTTCGGGATTTCCGAACAGTTCAAATGGAAGGTAAAAGAGCTGTAGAAAGAGATAAAGCACATTATAGCCTAAATGTGATAATTGCTGTCAGTTGGCGGCTGAATTCAAAATAGGTACTTCAGTCAATGGGCAACCCAACGACTCAAAGATTTCCTTGTCTAAGGCTATAAGTTCAATGAGGCAAGACTATCCTAGAACAAGGAAATCACCCAGACAAAATTAATTAAGTATAATTCTGTAATGAAATCATAAAAAGAATAAATTGTTCATAATTTTGTATTGTTCACGAAGAATGAACAAGTTATATTTGTGAACATGGAAGAGCGAGAAATTATAGAGACAGCATTAGCCAACCTAAACAGGACTCTGATGGTACAAGGATACTGGGATGGATTAAACCACAGAGAGTTGGACGCCTACATAACCTTATACTTGCCCGAAAGACCAATCACGTTTGAAGCAGAGGTGAAATATGAAATAAGGGAAAGTATTCTCAGGAATCTTAAACTTTTGGCAGAAGAAAATTCTAATTTCTTGTTGATAGCCTATAGACTGTACCCGAAGTACAAGAAGTTGCTCCAGGAAATGGGCATCAACTATCTAGAAGCCAATGGTAATGTATTTATTAAAAAACAAGGCACCTTTATCTTGATTAATCAATACCCTCTGCTTAAAGAACCGGAAAAAGAAGCCAACAGAGCAATTACCAAGACAGGACTCAGGGTGTTTTTTCAACTTTTGGTAAGCAACGAAAATCTATTTAAGACCCAAAGAGATTTGGCCGAACAAGCAGGAGTAGCCTTAGGAAATATTCCTTTGGTGCTAAAAGGTCTAAAGACTTTAGGGCTTTTGCTTAAAAAAAATGACTTAGGATATCAATGGGCTAATAAAGATGAAGCTGTGGACCAGTGGATTACCGGATACCGAGATACCCTTAAGGCAGCCCTATACCAAGGCAGGTATAGGCTTCCAAAAGACAGACTCTGGACAGAGATCCATCTCCCAACCCCAAAAACACGCTGGGGCGGTGAACCTGGCGCAGACCTTCTGACTAATTACCTCAGACCGGAAAAATTCATATTATTCACTGACCTCAAAAAAACAGAATTTATCAAGGCAACCCGCCTGATGCCCGATCCAAATGGAGAAATTGCAGTTTATGAAACCTTCTGGGAAAAAGGGAACGAAAAAGAAGGGTGTGCCCCTCCACTTCTAGTTTATGCCGACCTAATCATCAATGGAGACAAAAGAAGCCTTGAAACTGCCAAACTTATTTATGAAGAATATCTCACAGAGCTATAAAGAACTGGGGCTTCCCCATTTCAAGGAAGTGTTTGATTTGCTTGATGAGACATTCAAGTCAAGAGGAATTCCATATTATCTACTTGGAGCCACTGCTATTTCTTTGGAACTATTAAAAGATGGGATAAAACCTTCAAGAGGCACAAAGGACATTGATTTCGCCATCATGATAAGCTCTATAGCAGCGTATGAGCAATTTACCAGAGAGCTTGAAGGCAGAGGATTCGTAAAAGTAGCCGCTCCATGGACCTTCAGACATCCTCAATATGATGTTGTCGTAGATATTCTCCCATTTGGAGAAATTGAAGAAAACTACACCGAGAATTTTAACGAAAGGCATACCGACCTACATGTCCTTGGTTTTAAAGAAGTCATGTCTAGGCCAACACAAGTAGAAATAGAAAACATCCTAGTTAATATTCCAACGTTACCGGGTATGATTATTTTAAAATTGGTTGCTTGGTCAGACCGTCCTGAAGAAAGAGAAAATGACTTAAATGACATTCTAATGATCATTTCGCAGGGTTACTGGCTAATGAATGACTCAATAATTGATGATCACTCAGATCTGTTGGAACTTTTAGGGAACGATGGTAAAATCAGCCAACGAATTGTTGCTTCGCGAGTATTGGGAAGAGAAGCAGCCAAATTCCTGCAAATTTCAAACAAACTGAAGGAGCGAATTCTTGGTGTAATTGAACAAAATATCAAAGACCAATATCAATCAGCCATAGCAAAAGATTGGGCCGTAAAACTAGATCAATCCATTGATCATACCCTTTCCATATTAGAATCATTTTTGATCGGAATCAAAGAACGCATTTAAGTTTTAGACTTGCTTTTACTACCGCAGATTCTAAAAGCAAATAGCTGGATAAATGCTTGATCTCAAGCCGCTTTCTGAGTATATACTGGCGTACTGCTAATCTGGATTTGTTCAATTGAAAGCGTTGGTGTACTCTCTGTGAGGCTAAGTCCATTAACTATCTATTTATACTTTATAGGCATCTACCCCTTCCTTATAACCAAATGCCTCTGCGCCGGATCATTTACCAGCCTATCCATTTCAGCCAGAATGATATCCTTTATATCCTGCTTAATCTGTAGATAGTTTCTCTGTACAATAGTATTGTCCAGCTTACGGATTTCAGGGATTGACTGATAGTTATTTTGCTCCTTTTTCAATGCTTTATGGTTGTTGATTATTTCAGAATGAAAAGCTTTCATCGTCAGCTTGCAGTCCGGATTATCCGCCACCATTCCTACAACCTCACCTGATGAAATCGAGCTTGCCTACCGTCAGGCAGACATGATCCCGTACCTACGGGATCACACACTGAGATGATTATCCCACACGTGAGATTCCATGTGGCCTTTAAAAAACAAATTAAACACATGAAAGTGATGAAACTGTGGAAGGCGGGACAGCAGATTCCAGTTGTTTTGATTTGCTGATGGAGGTATCGGCACTGTTGATCGAAAGACTCTGTCTGTCCTACATAATCTTCCCTATCCTGTCTGACAATTGCTTTGCCGAGTCCCCGGTCACCTGCCCGGAAACAATGTTCCCGACTATGCCCATAATCACATCTGAAAGCTCTCTCCCATATTTATATAACCCAGGCACTTCCCGTCTCTCAAATCAGGCAGCACCCTTTTCTATCAATCACATCCAATCTCCCCTCTGATCCGGGCAACTGTCAACCTGCATCTTTTTCTTCCATATAAGCTTCCAGCTTATCCCTACACGCATCCAAAAAAACTGTCCTGTTTTTCTTCCGGGATTTGATCTGAAGAAATATCCTGTAACAGTCTTTCAGCTCCGTTCCAAATACCTCACCGAAGACCAACACCAGATCCGATAAATTCACACTTCCCTTATTTATAACAGAAGCGGTCTTCAGAGCATAGACCAGTTCTACCAACTCAACCTTGCTGCCTGTCCACTGCAAAACAGGCAGCGGATCCTTCCGTCTTGATTTTTGATTTGGCATCCTTATACCGGAATGATCCATTGCCGCCAAATAATTCATCAGACGGATCATTGCTTTGAGCCGGGCAAAATGAAGGGTGTAAACCGTGCAAAACCTGGTATCCAGCGTCTGATGTACCAAATCGGGATAGATCAGGGGCGCTTCTGAGTTCCTGAGAAAGTATACCCTGTCCAGATATGTCTTCTCCATCACCAGATAATTGTTCAAGGAAGCGTAGCGCTGGATATACTCCTGGATATCATCCATTTTTTCGCCATAATAGGAAGTCTGTGTACTCCTTTTGTTTTTAGGCCTGTCAGATTCAATAAGGAAGAGTTCTGAATAAAAGATAGATTGGGACAAGAGTGCCGTCATCCATATTTTAAAAAATTCGATTTCTTCATCCTCGCTTTTAAAGTGATAGCCACTGAGAATTTCCTTCAGTTGATCAATAGTTTTGTCGATCAGGTTAAACGAGGACTCTATCATCAGGAGGCCGTTATCATTTCCCAACGGAAATTGATCCAGTTTAAGCTGAAGCTTTTCCATCAGGTCTTTGGCAAACTCATTGCAGTTCATCGTAGCTGTATGTTTACCTGTTTCTCAATGCCATCGTATCGTATGGTATCCTCCAGCGACCAGGCTACAGCACCTGCCACCTGATATTCCAACTGCGAGACCAACTCCCGTTCTATCCCGTTCTTCCTGACAACCGTGTTGGCCAAGTGGGTGAATTCCTCTAGAATATCACTGTGTATCCTCAACACTGCATCACGGGATTGATGCTCACTGAATTTTTTATGGTGCATTTTCAACAGCACCAGATTGTGGAAGTCGTTCAACTGCTTTTCCTTTTCAAAAGAAAAAAGGTCATTGGTGAGATAAATAAGTTTGGAAGCGCTCTCTTTGAGCCCGGTCACTGATTTAAAAGCCTTCCGGGTATCGGAATACGGATGGTTCAGACCTAAAGGGATCAATGCAATGGAAAGGTTCCCCCCTGAGAATAGCGGCCGTTCATACTTATATCTTTCCAAACTTGGTATAGCTTGATTATCCCGGTTTTCAGCCTCCCAGCGGTTGGAGGCCAGATAAATTTCCACCTCTCTTTTTAACATACTGATGTAGTCGGAGTCAACCTGTGCCAACTCTCCGATGGTACTCCATAGATCCGCAAAGCCATCACAAAATGCCTGTATCCTGATGGTATAGGAACGGGTTGGCAGCCCATTCAGTATACTGACTATGCCCCCTTCTATTTCTTGCCAGACCTTGACCTTCATACCGTCCGGCACCCTGTCCGAAAAATCATCCATTGCAAACAACAGTATGTACAGCCTTGAAATCCAGAATATACTTTTCCATTCCGCATCGGGATACAATCTGGCAGGCAGCCAGGTAAAGTGCATCTTTGAATAGCGCTCTACTTCTCTGCTGTCCCAGATCACTTTATGGATCACTGATGCCCACACAAGTGTATCTGCATCAAGTTTTTTGACTGCCTGATGGACTTTTGATTCAAAGGGATAGCGCAGAAACTGTCTTAATTTGGCTACCATCACCTCCATCTTGTTGGCATAGTGCTGCCGCTCATTATCCCTTGCAATTGTCTTGATATTTACGCCCAGCAGACCTGCCAGTGACACCTGTGTAATGAGGGATTCAAAACCGGGATATCTTTTATTCAAAAGACTCCGTGCCTCCTTGTAAGGCAATCTGCGAATGGCCATCCATTCTTCCTCCTTGTGTCTTGCCAGACGGTACAGCTCTTCAGAAATACCAGTAAAATGGGGATGCCTATCCAATATTATACTTTCATTTTTATAGCTCAGTCTTGAAAAGGTACAATCCTGAATTACCCGGAGTTCAAACCTGCTGGCCACTTGCTGGGCATAGGAATCCATTTCCATGCAGATATCCCCTTCCACATATAGCCTTATGAGCGCACCCTGCAGGTATTTACCCACTATACCTTTGAGGATCAACCTTGATTCGATCTCCGTATGACCCGGGGCAAGAATTACATCATTCCGCTTTTTTGTGCCTAATTCAACGTACGGCCTGAGTTCTTCATAGGCCGATTCTGGCATTTTCTTTAAATGGTCCAGCACCGGCTTCAGTGCCACCGGTGACCATTCCTCTTTCTTATTCATAACCAATTCATTTAGATTAAAAATTTCCCCCAAAGCTGTCTCATATATGATCAGACAGGGGGGATTCTGAAGGTCATCTTGGATAGCCAATCCTTTGCAATACAGCGCCTTTCCTTTCAGAAACAATAAACTAACAAGTATAATATAGAATCTATGAATTCAGAAATGCAAGAATATCTTCGATTTTTTGTGCTAAAACATGCAAAATCAGGACATTGTCCATAAAAAAAATAATTTTTCACACCTTGTGAATTTTAAATTTTTCAATCCGCGAGTTTTGATTCATCAATCCGGTATAAAAAATCATGGACAAATCAGACAGCATAATTTCATTAATCCTGGTGCTGCTATGGACCTATACCGGCTTGGACAAACTTATCCGCTGGGAGTCCAGCCGTAAGGCATTCCATAACCAGACCTTTCCTGCGGAGCTGGCGGAAATACTGGCTTATGCAATACCAATGGCAGAGTTGCTGATTGCCCTGCTCCTGCTCTTTTCAGTCACGAGATGGTGGGGATATCTCTCAAGCATCCTCCTCCTTTCCATCTTCACTACTTATGTAGGCTTGATCTGGGTGGGAGCTTTTCCAAGAGTGCCGTGCAACTGCGCGGGGATCTTAGAGAGTCTAGGGTGGGCAGAACACTTCTGGATGAATCTGGGGTTTATCGGGGTGGCGGTGTGGGGGATGGTAGCAAGTGATCACAAAGAGAAAAGAGGTTAAGGGTTAATAGGTTAAAGGTTAAAAGATTAAGGGTTAAAGGTTAAGGGGCACAGAGAGACACGGAGGGAATGAGAGATACACAGAGAGATTGGAGGTTGGAAGCTGGAGGTTAAGAGGTTAAAAGTTAATCTGCTAGTTGGTTACCGGAATTCAGAATGGTCAGGCTGAGCGAAGTCGAAGCCTAGCAGGGGAATATAGGTTAAGAGATTAAAGGTTAAGGGGAGTTGGGTGTCGGATGACGGGTGTTGGGTGATAGTTAAAGGTTAAGGGTTAAAAGGTTAAGGAGCACAGAGATTCACAGAGGGAATGAGAGATACACTGAGAGATTGGATGTTGGAAGCTGGAGGTTAAGAGGTTAAAAGTTAATCTGCTAGTTGGCTACTGGAATTCAGAATGGTCAGACTGAGCGAAGTCGAAGCATAATAGAGGAATATAGGTTAAAGGTTAACCTGTACCCTGTGGGAAGAGAATTTAGATTGATTTATTGCTCAAATCCGGCAGAAACAAAGCAATGCCGTAGGCATGTCAGATTTTATACTTGTCCGCCGTGGCGGAGCACCGGGTTTTAACCCGGCGTAAAAAAGACCAAAAGGCCATTGCCTCGGATATGAGATACAGTTATATGAAGAAGGTTTGTCCCGAGGTGGTCATTAGAGTCGGTAAAGTGTCGGATTAGAAATCCTACGAGAGGATTACAAATCCCGAACAGCTAAGTAAAGGCAGTCAGGAGACTGCATTATCCACCGCACGAGTCTGGAGACTTGCGCGAGCTGATTGAATGATTTCCAAAATCTGGCAGAAATGAAGCAATGCCGTAGGCATGGCAGATTTGTAGCCTAGGGTTTTAACCCTAGGTTGAATAAGGAAACAAGGCCATTTCCCTCGGACATGAGGTATAGTGATAAGACGGAGGCTTCTCCCGAGGAGATCTGCAGAGTTTGTGAATTATCGGATTAGAAATCCTACGATAACAGCGCAACACTTATCGGGAGTCGAGCAGCAAGTAGAATTTGAATTGTAAAGTTTACCTATCAACTAAAGGCAGTCAGGAGACTGCATTATCCACCGCACAAGTCATGAGACTTGCGCGAGCTGAGTCTCTGATTCTTTGAGGATTTAAATTATCCGATTGGAAATCCTAAGGGAAGAGCCCGGCAGTGTCTGGCATTTACGGCCTTTACCAATACCCGGCAAAAAAGCCCAAGGCGGATGCCTCAGGCTTTTAACAGGTTGTTAAGCTTTAATTGATATAGAAACATTGTGCTTCTATGGAACAAATTTACCCAATAAACCTGATTAAGCACTAAATGCTAATCAAACATGAAATAAAAACGGGCAGGGACATTGGTCAGATCCCCACCCAAAAAATAGCATTACCGGAGGATCATTTCTCTTACCGGCTTGGGCTAAGAGACAAGCCAACGCCGATGAACCTCCGCAGGGAGATGCCGAAAACCCTTGAACAGAGTAGGCATTTTAACCACGTCCCGAGAGAATGCATTACTGTTTCCTCTCGGAACCCCAAACGGTTTCCCTGTTTTTGAACTGTTAAAAAACAGGACATTATATGAAGAAGCTCGAGGGCAAATTGCCCCTAATAGCCTTTGTAGTAGCTGCCTTCGCGGCAGTTGCGTTTACAGGACCGAAAGAGGACGAACAACAAGAACGATGGGCCATTATAGATGGTGAATTTGAAAATGTCACTCAAGCAGTGGCAAACGGTCAGTATGATTGTGACAGCGCACCTGATGGCTATTGCCTTTATGATGCTGAAAACGGAAACCCGGTAAGTCCTATCAGAACCATGTATGTTCCACTCTAGTGTCAAACCAAGTTCAAAATAAAGATAGCCCCATAGAAATTCTATGGGGCTATCTTTATCAATCATTTCTTTGATTCTGGGAAATTGGATTCATTGAAATCTCATTGTCAGGTATAGGGTATATATATTTATCACTTGCCGGATCAAGGAAAAAATACTCTCCTTGATAGATTCGCTCAATTGTTTTATGCATGCCAGGTTCTTTATTAAGCCTTTTCAGATCAGCCCATCTAATCCCCCTTAATACCAGTGATTTCCTTCTTTCTGCCAGTACTGCTGTCAAAGCATCCGGCACATTGTCGGCTACCAACGGCTCAAATGATCCTTCTTGCCAGCGGGTTTGTAGTAAGTGGTTTAAAACCTCCATGCCTTTATCTGTTTGGTTTATTCTAATGTAGGATTCTGCAAGAATCAAATATATTTCATCCAAAGCAATCCCATTGAACCCTCTAAAACCGCTGGAATAACTTCCCCTGAAAGTTGATTTATTACCTTCTGAAAGTCGATCAAAATACAGGTGCTTCCGGAGATCTTCTTTTTGATATGAATCAATGAGTTCTTCCGATATAATAGTCGTCGGTAACCTAATATAGGAATAGGATATCATCAAGGAATGAAAGATTACCTCGGAATTAAATTGTGGAAAAGGATACCTAACTGTTGAATCCAAGCTATTGTAGTTTAAAAGTTCTCCTCCAAAATCAATGCATTGTTTTGCTTTATCAATCGCCTTTTCATAATCACCCATTTCAAGATATATCCTCGCCAGTAAACCTGTAACCGACTGTTTGCTAGGTCTAGTCGGGTACTCCCTAGGCAAATCCGGCAGAAGGATTAATGCTTCTGCCAAATCTTCTATAACCTGACGAAAACTTGCCTCTACAGTGGACCGTTCTACCTCCATCTTTCCTGTCGAACTTAGCCTTAGTGGTATTCCCAAATCCGATGAGGAAGTCATTGGATCATATGCCTTTGAAAATATCCTTAATAAATCATAGTAAGAATAGGCTCTAAAATATAATGCGGATCCTTTTATGGTTTCCCATGAAGCCCTATCGGCGTTTGTTGTTGAAATAGCTTCCAACTGCTCCAATACGATGTTGGCATAGAGAATAGCGGTATAATTGGAACTCCATTCGCTGAATCCCAATCCTTCCAAAATATCCTCTTTCCACAGATAGGAATTCCCTTCGACAATAGGATTGGAAAGTGCATCAAGAGCCCCGTCCTCAATGTAAATATCGTCTGTACCAATATCGCTGATCCCTGAGTAGACATTCATCCTATTTCCGTTGTCCAACAGGGCTTGAAGGTCTGTCAATGTAGAGGGTACCACAATCGCCTTTTCAGGCTTTGCATCCAGAAAATCGCCACAGCTTGATTCAGCCATACAGCATGCGATAACCAGTAAGTAGAGTATCGGTTTATTTTTCATGTTTTTAAAATTGATTTCTTATGGCCACATGTCATCTTGCATGGAAAATAACCTTCCCTGCCCATGTGTTTATAGTTTTCAATTGTTGTGATTTTTCTGTTTTCAAAATCTGATGTTCATTCCAACCGCAAGACTCCGCAAAGGCCTCATCGATCTAAAATCCGGATCCAAGGGATCTTTAGTAGCTTTCCATAGCATTGCCACGTTATCAGCAAATGCATAAAAATCCACCTGTCGGACAGGTAACCAGATACTTTTTGACCTGTCTAGCAGGTAGGACACACGAACATCCTGAAGCCGGATATGGTCTCCTTTTTCCACCAGGTTGGACCCTGAACTGACCAGTCTGTTTCTGTTGTTGTTATTGGTTTCAGGCATCGACGGCACCTCTGTATGCTGTTCATCACCCGGTTGTTGCCATCGTTCTGAGAAGTCAGAATGGCTGATCCTTCCCGCCAACACTTCCCCATAATTGACAGTTTGTCTTCTATAGTAATAGCCCATTCGATAAGTGACATTCACTGAGAAGCTGAAGTTCTTCCATTCAAAATTATTCGTAAGGGCTCCAAAGAAAGTAGGCCTGGAGGGACCATGGTACAGAAGATCCTCAGCCGTAAGTGTAGAAAATATGGCAGCATAATCAGATGAAGATTCACCGTTCAGATATCCCAAAGGATTTCCTGATGCGGGATCCAATCCTGCAAAAGGAATACTATAGATAGCAAAAAGAGGCTTCCCTTCTACCGGGACAGTTCTGATAGCTCCTTCCAGGTAATCATATATCGAGGTTTCCCGGCCATAGCTACTCACTTGCTCTCTTACGTGGCTTAAAAGCAAACGCGTGTTCCACTTCAGCGCTCCCTGGAGATTCGCAGATACTAATTCCAAATCAATTCCATTTGTTTTTGAATCCGCAAAATTTCCCCGAAAATTGGGTACACCCAGAGATGGGGGAACGGAAGAATCCCCAATCAAATCTGTACCTTTTTTTTGATAAAACTCAAGAGACATCCGCAACCGGGAGTCTTGAGTCTCCACGTCCAAACCCACATTGAAAATCCCTATCCGCTCCCATCTCAAGTCGGGATTCGGCGGATTGACAATATCCGCATAAGGAAGGCCGGGAACCATCCCAAAGGGGTCGGAAAAAAACCTCCCTGTGGTATATGCAGAAATAGATCTGTCTATATTCCCATTATAGCCGTAAGTCGCCCTTAATCTCACAAACGGCATATAAGTGAAATCTGCAAACTTTTCCCCGCTGATGATCCAAGAGCCTCCTATTGACCAAAGCGGTACTGCTCTCTGATTGGCATCCACACCAAATAGATTGGAAGCATCCCGCCTTGCACTGCCTGTAAAAGTATATTTCTGACTCAGCGTATACGAAGCATTGACAAATCCTGAAATAAAACGGTCGATGGTGCCCGTATGCCCATCCCCGAATGGAATGCTGCTTAAACTATTATTATGAAACCGCCTATAGGTATTTTTGGTATCCACCGGCATGTTGATCCCAAGTTCGTCATTGTAACCGTAGTACCGGGTCATGCTTGATATAGCCGACAGATCCTTTATTTCAAATCCGCCCATCACCTGTAGATCCGAGCGAGGTGAAAAATCTCTTGAGTAAGAAGCCTGAGCCCTGAAGTTATGACTGGAAGAAGTTCCTCCCTGATAATCCAGAATATCTCCCGCAGGAATGTTATGGATGATATTACCCTCTTCATCGTATTGGGAAAACTGGTTGATGAGATCACGGACAAAAAAACTGTTCTGATTTCGAAGATTTCTACCCACTGAGTTGTTTGTCCAATATTGGTGGGAGACGCCGAATTTGAGATCCGGAAGGATCTGATAAGAGAGTCCGATATTCAATCTCAGATCCGAAGCCTGTCTTCGGTTTCCCAAATTTCCGAGCTCATCAAGCGGATAATAGTTCCAGTCCAGCAGAGCCTTCACTTCCTCGCTTTCAATATACCTGCGGCTGTAGGTTTTGTTTACCGGAAGATGGTTCCCTTCACCATCTGCCAGTAGGTCGTAACTATACAGTGAAGGAATCTCTGTATCCCCGACCACATGTGAACCTGCTACATACACTCCCAAATCCACCTCCAGCCTATTACGGTCAAATTTCCACTGATTTCTGGCATTCAGGGTGTACCTGTTGTTGTGGTTTCCCTCCACAGCAGTCTGCACCTGATCATAACCCATAGAAACAAAATAGCTGGAATTGGCTCCTCCTCCGTTAACTGAAAGAGCATATTGCTGAGCCAATGAAGAAGTATAGAAATACCGCTGCAAATCTCTTCTAGAATCCTGCTGCCTATAAGAATCAAGACGGTTATCCGCTTCAGCCCCGGTGAGCGCTCCATCACGCAGGGCGATAAGCGTTTCTACCACCGGAGAGAGTACTGTTTTATTGTTGGATCGTTCGGCACTGTTATAATATCCTCTTTCAAAAAGCATCCGCTCTACCCCGACCATTTCCGCACTTGTCATCTGCGGATCATAAAACAAATCCGGTGATTCTGTGCGGTTGAAATTCATATTGAGGGAAACCTGCATGGGCTGGTTGATTTTCCCTCCTTTAGTCGTAATCACGATCACCCCATTCCCTGCTCTTGCCCCCCATATGGATGCCGCAGCAGCATCTTTGAGAACGGTAACACTTTCCACATCATTAGGATTGATATTCTCTATAGGTCCATCATAGGGGAAATTGTCTACTACAATCAAGGGCATGGTATTGGCAAAAATGGTCCCTCTTCCCCGAATGCTAATCGGATCATTTGCCGAAGCTGATCTATTGAATACCAATCCGGGGGTAATGTCCTGCAATCTATCCAGGGTATTGGTACTGACACGCCGGTCTACCAGCTCCTGATTTAGGAAAGCAAAGGATCCTGTGGTCCGCTCTTTGGGTAGCTTTTCGTATCCTGTAGAGACTACCTCCACCTCACCAAGCCCAACCTCCAATGGAGTCAGGATGATATGAAGCTCATCAGTGAGAGGAAACCGTACCCTATAGTCAATTTTCTCAAACCCTATAAATGATACCTCCAAAAGGGTATCAGATGAAGTGAGCTGAAGTTCAAACCGGCCATCTTCATCCGTAATTGTTCCAAGGCTGCTCCCTTTGACACGGATATTCGCTCCGGGAAGCGGCAATTTATCCTGTGCTGCATACACGCCCCCTATTACCGTAGCTGCATTTTGGGCATCTGCCGTGCCTGACAGAAGTGCAACTACCAATGAAATCAATAAACTTACATACGTTTTCATAGCTAAATGCTTTTTAGAGGACATCGGAGAATTCCATTTCAAGTGCTTCTTCTATCAGGCTGATCATGGAATCCCTGTCACGGTTGAATCCGGAAAGCCTGAGGATCTGACCGTCTCTACCCAGTAGGATAAATGAAGGATAGCTTTGGATACCATAGCTGTAAAGAGCCCCAAAGCCTTCTTCCAGTAGGAATAAATTTTCGGAATCGACAGAACTGTAGGTACCGATACTGCTTTTCCAGCGGTCTATATCCTTATCCGCCGAAACTGACACCATCTCAAACCTCTGCTCCCCGTCAAAATAAGTCTCCAACGGCGCTATGATTTCCTGATAGGTACTATAGCATGCACCACAGCCGGATATCCAGAACTCCACCAATACAACTTTGTCTTTCCAGTGATTCAGCGGAACCTTGGTTCCATCAGCAGCTAGGAATTTTACTGGAGCAATCCGGGTCCCTACGGATCTGGCGGACTTCACTGCCTGAAGGTTATTATGCACCAGGGAATCAGAAACCATAGCAATCCCTTTTTCCAATTGGGTGTCAAAATCACCCAGGGCTTTTCCTTTTCTCAAAAAATAGGACTCTATCAATATATCCCGGGAATAGCCTTTTTCAACCCTGCTGATCCATTGGAGCGGTGCGGTATTTTCATAAATCCACTTCGCTTCAGCCAACCCTATCCAGAAATCCACCCCACCGCCAGTAACCAAACTTTCATCAAATCCTTTCATATAGTGAGCGGTAAGCATATCCAACAGGTGTGTTGCCTTTGCATCCCCAGCCGGATCGGAATGGCCATCAAGTATTCTGCCCAGCTTTCTGGATAATTTGGCATAATACTTCCCCAGAATATCTGCACGGTAGAGCAGGAGTCGGTCTTCAGGGATGTCATCTCTATATACCTCCAGCTGCTTATCAATCTTCTGAACCAAAACGGAATCTGATATTCTCTTATCCAAAACATCCATCTGCTCCCTTCCTTTCTCAACCACTTGAAGAAACCTCCCAAACAGCTTACCGGCTGAATGAAGCTTGGCATCCGTACCCCCGTTTGAGAGATACCGGGACCGGTCTTCGACCACGATCAGTTGCGCAGGAGTGAATTCATAATTGTCCAGGAGGGTAGCCAGCACCTGCTGTAGCTCAGCTCCCCGGCCTTGGGGTCCTGCGAACAGGGTTTCTGATCTGGCTGTATTGTACCGGATTAGTATAGAATCTCCCGGAAAGGCCAAAATGGGAGGCATCACCTTGTGATCTCCTAAGTTTAAACCGATGTATTCCGGCTTGGCGATAGATTCGACTATAGTATTGGAAGCTGCTGAAATAGTCGGCAACATACCACGGAAGAAATCCGGTGAAACGGTTTCAAGAATATGGGATTCGGCTTCTTCCTTCTCAAAACCAAGCCCATTGTAGCGGCTCCATCTGGATAAAACCAGTGGTTCATCCGGAAGACTTCCCTCTATTTCGATATAAATCCACACCTTATCCTCGGAGGCGGCCGGGTTCTCCACAGCTCTCTTATTAGTAGTCCTATCAACTCCGATGGACAGAGTATCGGGACGGATTGCTCCGCCCCGATGGGAGTCTCCCGGATCAGGGGAGACGCTGGGGCGCGACCTATGAAGAAAATCCGCCCCGGGTGAATCGGCAACTTGTGCTGTCGTGGTGCTTGTGGGTACGCATAGGTATCCCAGTAAGCAGATGAGTATTGTTTTTTTCATGCTTTTAGTGTTTATGCTGGAAGACGGGAGACGGAAGTAGGGTGACCGATGTGAGTACCGTCATTGCGAGGACGAAGGACGAAGCAATCTCAAAAGCGAAGTACTAATCTCCATGAGATTGCCGCGTCAAGCCACACTCCTATCGTCGTGTACCTTTCCTCGCAATGACGTCTCCGAACAAGACATAGTAATCCCACCTCGCCCCAACCGACCAACCAGCAAAATGAATAATATGATGTACCGTATATGTAGTAGCCGATCTGCTCAGAGGCGCGCGCTGCCTCCTTTCTCGGCCAGAACCTGGAATATGCATTAGCAAATCTACTGCGGGCTAAAGTTGCTTTATAATCAGTCGCTTCGCTGCTGTTTTCGAATTCACCATAGCGGTGCTATGCCTCATTCTCCAAACAGCCTGATTCTCTTGCAACTTGAACCCTCGCTACGAAAGCCAATGCAAAGTCCAGGTTTACCGGAACCCTTAGATAGGATTCTTGGGCTTCAGGGGATACAGGCGATCTACCGCGGCGATGCCGTGTTCCTCTGGAAGGATGTAATAGATTCCGATAGGTATCGGAAGAGAACAAACTGACCCGCTTACCACCAGAGCATACCCTCCCACCCTGTGGATCCTACAGGATACTGTCTGCAACAGAAAAGGAAGTAAATCAATCATGCTCGTTTTCATTAGTAATGAAAAATGGTAAAACGAGTCTTTGAAGATTGAGGGGAAGCTATGACGGGGCTCCTATCAACCGCATCGCAGGGTTCCGACACCTCATGAAACGGAATATCGATAGGTGCCCACAGTCATAGCTATGCAAATATAGCATAACAAGACTATGAGCAGTTACCTACCGTCTCGTTCATGATAACAAAGGTCGGAATTTGCGATCGAGACTCTTAAGTAATTGCTCTTTTAGTATTCCAAGAAATTGACTCTTAGAACTCTGATGATCTAAATCTCTACAAATAAAATTTATCAAACAAGAAAAAGTTTACTTTTTAGAGTAAACTTTTTTATCCCTTCGGGGATGGGAAAATTAGAAGGTATAACTCATCAGCAAGCAAAAAAGCGCTTGTTACAATTAATCAAAAAGGCTGGAATGTCATATTTAGGGTTTGAAGTCCTACTAGGATATACCAGTGGTGGGAAGTATATAAGCGCCATTATGAATGGAAATAAACTAGTAACTAACTCAATGATCAATTGCGTTACCGAAAAATTTGGCTTTGAGGAAGGTGATTTTAAAAACCTCGAATTAGAATTTGATGAAATCAAAATCAATAATACTTTAGAGCAATTTGAAAAAGATAACATTAAGACTGATGACTCAAAATTCTATGAAACTGAAAATCAAACGAAATCAGCTATCAAACTACTGATTAAACAAGGTTTTTTTGAAGAAAAAAGAAAAACTAATGACATCCTTGAAAAATTGAAAGAATTGGGATTATACTACACTAGCAACGACCTTTCCAGAGATTTAGCAAATATTGTCACGCAGGAAATTCTTGCAGCTGAGAAAACAATAAACATACGAAAAGATGGCTCTCTTGGAAATAAAAAGGTAAAAGAATATTGGGCACCTTAAAGCCAAGCAACTTTAAAAGAACCGATGGAATAGCTTTGCATCTTACATGGGTAAAGATGACCAATCTCGAAAATACCGAAATAGTCTGGATCGGAGATATGCGGTGACTGCGGAGGGGAAGAAGGTGTTTTGATTTTGGCCATAAAATGTCAAACGATGCTTATATTAGCACATGGACTCATTTAGACTCAGCATTTTTGATTTGTTTGGAGCAATTATTCCGGGAATCCCTATGCTGATTCTTATAATAAGCCTATTTAATCAATCACCAACCAATATTCTAAACTTGATTGAGAGAACAGAAAACCTTTCTCTTAGCACTTCTCTTCTCGCACTTCTTTTCGCCTATTTGATTGGTTTTTCCACTCAATACTTGTCCTATGAAGTTTTTAAGCATCTTGTTCCACTTTGGGGCAAAAAAAGAACAAAAGGTTTTCCTGTCAGTTTTGGAAAAAGGGGCGAAGAAGTCTCATTGATAAGAGAAAAAGCTCCTGAAAATTACAAAGTACTGAATACGTTTTTTGCACACAGAACCATGTGCTATAATGGATTCTTTTCTCTTCTTCTTTTTGGTATTGGAATCCCAATTTCGAACTTCATTAAGGGAGGGCTTTCTGTAGATGTCGTTGGATTAACGCTTGTATCCTTAATATTTTCGTTTATACTTCTTAGAAGAGCAGTTAGCTTTCATGAATGGAGCCATGATCTGATTACTGATTCTATCTTTGTCATTAAGAAAATGAAAAAACATTGACTGACTCACCAATCTACCTTGACTACGCCTCCACCACCCCACTAGACCCCCGTGTTTTTGAGGCAATGACACCTTACTTTTTGGAGGATTTCGGAAATGCTGCCAGCACTACGCATACCTATGGAGAAAGAGCTGCTAAAGCGGTCAAGGAATCCAGACAACTTATCGCTGATGCGATAAATGCATTACCGGAAGAAATGCATTTTACTTCCGGTGCTACAGAGGCGATCAATCTGGCACTAAAGGGCGCGTTCTTTACCCACGGGCATCAAAAGCCTCATATTATAACTTCACAAACAGAACATAAAGCAGTTCTTGACACCTGTGCTTACTTAGAGGAAATTGGAGCGGAAGTAACCTACCTGCCAGTTGATACGGATGGCTTAATTGATTTGGCGCAGCTTGAATCAAGTATAAGAAAAGACACGCTTTTGGTAAGTATTATGATTGCCAATAATGAAACGGGGGTGCTTCAAGAAATTAAAGAAATCGGAAGAATATGCCATTCAAAAGGAGTCTTGTTTTTCACTGATGCTACCCAAGCTTTTGGAAAAGTACCTATTGAAGTTTTAAATACTTCAATAGATATGCTTTGCTTTAGCGCCCATAAGATTTATGGCCCCAAAGGAATTGGTGGACTGTATGTTAAAAAGGGGATACAGCTTACTCCACAAATTCATGGAGGTGGTCATGAATTTGGACTACGATCCGGGACGTTGAACGTCCCAGGAATAGTTGGCTTAGCGAAAGCAACCCAGCTTTGCCTAGAAGACATGGAAGAAACTTATTGGAGACTCAAAAATATCAGAGATGAATTTGAATCAGAGTTGGAGATAGCGGGAAAAATTAAGGTAAACGGGAAGAATGCACCAAGACTCCCTCACTTCAGTAATTTCCAGTTACTAAATGAAGAAGCAGAATCTTTTATTCTACGCAACCGAAATAAAATAGCTGTGGCACAAGGCTCAGCCTGTAATTCGGCTTTAATTCAGCCGTCGCATGTTCTTAAGGCTATGGGGTTGAATGATAGAGAAGCAGAGAATTCGATAAGGGTTTGTTGGGGAATAATTGGAAAAAACCCAATAACGATCTCCAAATTATTTAAATGAAGAATAATTTATACGTATATACTTTTTTAGGTTCTACTAGTAAAAAGATAATAACATCGGTCTTCATTAACATTTAGGTGATTCGTTCACCTGTCTTAAGTCTTGGTAAATAAGTAAATTAGTGCTTTTGGTATAATTGCAGATAATCAATATTTTTATAAAGTATTTAAATTGTGCAAATATCACCCCATTTATATATCTTTTTACTTTTGATCATTTCTCTAGTGAGAACTATCTTTCCGAGCAATGTGTCTGAATTTGGAGTTGCTTCTAACTCAAATACAGAATGGTAGTTTTTAATAAGATTAAATACCTCGTTATGCTTTTTACTGTTTTTTTCAAAATATTGCCAACTTAATTTCATAGAATTAAACTCCATCCTATCTAAATTATTAATCAACGCAGTAATATTATGTGCTAGTTCCTTTTTCTCCCTTTTGAATTTAGCATTAACTTTTTCAGCATAAAAATTTCTCAAACAAGACTTTAAATCAGAAATCTGTGTAACATATTGGGAATGTAATTCGCTCAAGAAATCATCTAGCATCTTTACAGAAAATTTATCATCTAACCAAAAAAGTAAAATCAGTAAATCTACTGAATCCTTAATATGTCCTATTTGCTGATAATTAAAAAATGTAGAAAAATAATCTTTTGCTGGATAATCGTCAGTATAAAAAAAAATTTTGTTCTCATTCATTCTACTTAAATAAAGAGCATGCGCTGTAGAACATAATTCACCATTTGTTCGTTTATTATATTTAGTTAATTCAGCAATTTTGTTGAAATAATCACTTCCCAAATCACGAAATAATTCTTGATTATTATTCTTTTTCCCTCGAAAAAAAGATAGTTTCTGGTCAATATCCTTCCTCACTTGACGTAATTCAAGTTTATTAGAATATTTATCCATTTCCAAATTCAAAATTCTATTGTACACATTGTCTCGAATTTCACTAAAAACTATATCATTTATGTGAATCTCAAGAGAACTCAATTTTTTTAAAAGAGAATCATCATTATCAATATAAATTAGGTTTATTACTGTACAGGCATCTAATAAACAGCATATATTATTCATAGATCTAATCCTTATGCCAAATAATCTCTTCCTTATATTCTTCAAACACATTCATATCTATCGGGCTTTTCTCGTCCATATCAGAAAGCTCAAGAAGTAAAGAAAGCGATTCATTAAATTGTCTAAGAGAGGCACTCCCTTGCTCACGAATTATTCTATCAATTACATTTTCCTCAAATGGAAAAAAGGGATTTTCATCTTCCCCCTCTCTGAAATAACTAAGTAAATGAATTAAATAATCTTTAAAAACTTTCCCTGAAGGTAGATCAAAGCTAATTCTCTCTTTTATTCTAGACCTAACACTATCATAAACATATTGACCTAAATCCTCAACTGAAATTAAAGCTGACTGAGTTAAATTTAAAAATAATAATAAATTATTAGGTACGCTATCCAAAATTTCACGGATATAATTATTTATTTTATCAATGTTTGTATTATTCAATACTGCAATATCTTCAAACTCATCTATCCAAATAATAATACAAGAAAACACCTCTTTATTAAACGTCAAACAAGAAAATAAACCAGCGATTACCGCAGAGTAATCACTATCATCTCTTAACACTCTTAATATACCAGAAGCGCTCAAGCCTTTAAATTCACTTGAATTCATATTTCCATACAAATATTTCTTAACCTCCAAATATGGAATAGAAGAATTAAATATTGCCTTAATTACATTTTGAATATGAATATTCGAACCAATTGATTCTATAAATTTATCTAAATCCCCTTCTTTTCCTGCGAATTTCTCTCTAATATCCTCGATATTAAGTTTATCAATAATTGCTATGTATATACTATACACAGGCTCCTTACCTTTAGGTAAAGAAATCACCATAGAATAGGGGATAGATTTTTGAGCTTTTGAAGCCAATCCAGACAAAACCTCAGATTTGGAGAAATATCTAGCTGCGTGAGTTTTCCCACTTCCATACTCTCCCCAATTAAGGACTAATGTTGAATTAGGAATTCTTATACTTCTCTCAATTCTCCTTTCAAATTTAACTTTAATTTCCTCAAAACCAGCCCAAACCAGCTCCTTAGGGTTAGTAGCAGGAGTAAGACGGAATGGATTAGTTGTAAGTTTGTATTTTTGATTGAATTCAGTCATAATTAAATCTTTTTTTGTATGTAACCATCCTGATATTGTTCTTGATATTTAAAAATAAATCCACTATTCTCATCATTTGCTAATATTCTTAAAATAAAGTCATAACCAACTTTAATTTTATCACAAAAGTACAACATGTATTTGGCATAGTTCGCAGCTTGAGATACAGTAACTCTATTGGGAGCTAAAGTCTTAAACAAATCAAAACTATCATTAATATGTTTATAAACCGACTTAGTAATATATTCATAATCATTTGGATTATTGACCCTACTCCCATTATAACAGTCATCATATAGATGAACAATAAATTTATCAATGAAAGAATCAGGAGAAACTACTTTTGAGGTATTAATATCGTTCCAAACAGCCAAATGAGTAAAAAACTTAGTCCCAATATCTGTTAGACCAAATTTATTCCCCTCCGCAAACTTTATAATCTCTAAATCCAGCATCCAGTTCAATCTAGGCATCAATATATGTTCTAAATACACCTTTGCCTTTTCCCAATTACTAATTCGATAATTTATGTCATTAAACTCACGCACTACCTTCATATCCTCATTAAAAATACTCTCTTTATACTCATCTAAACTTGACAATAATTTAACTTGAAAAAAGTCTAACAATTGGGAGTAACTTATCTCTTCTTTTAAAAATATCAACTCTAAAAGATTACTAAAGTAGAAATAATCATTTTTCAATATTCTTTCTATAAAATATAATTTATCAAAATCACTTAACTCAAAAATATTTTCATTTTTTGAAAGGCTCTCCTGAAGAACATGATATACCTTAAAAGATTTACCAATGTAAAACAAATTATTAATTTTTGTTAACATTCCCAAATTAATAGCAACATCAATATAGGGTTTAGCAGAAATTCCAGTTTTTGTTTCAATAACCAACCCCCTCTTAAACTTACTTGTATTTAATAAAGATTGATATTTTAGACAAAAATTTTCAAATTTTTTATTTATTGAATATATAGGTATTCGATTTAACTCGCCAACAAATAAAGATAAAATTTTAAAATAGCCCAATCTTCTAACCTTAGTATTTGTGGAAATAATAGATATTTTTTTATTATCTCTTATTAATTTATTTCTCCTAAAATGGCTAGTATATAAATTAGGAACTTCATTAAGATTCTCATTTTCTAATATCCCTATTAAAAATCTGGCAAGACCTAAATCCCACCATTTATCTTTCACGATCTCAATTGAAAAATAATAGTTACCTGGACTGTAGCACATTGGATCGCCATAATCGATATCAACTAATGTGCAACTTATAATATTAGGCTGAAATAATTCAATTTTTTTTATACAAAAGAACATTTCACTCGTAATCGACCTTCCACTTTCACAATACTCTCTATCACCCAAAAACTCAATCCCTCTTATTGAAAATGACTTGAAATTTATCTTTTGAAGCCTAAGTTTTTCAAAATCTTTTAATGTATCTATATGTACGAAGGAGTAATAATCATCCTCATATTCATCTTCTAAATCTTCATCATCTTCCTCAGTTCTCTCGAACAAATAATAAATAAAGTATTGATTAAACTCAAATACTAATTCCCCCTCATGAACCCATGTACTTTTGCAAATCTTAAAATAAAATTCAAATATTTCTAGCATTTCAAATAAAGCAACTTGCACACCCCACTCCTTCAGCGGCCAAAATATCATCTTGCCAATTATTGGCAGATTTACTTTGTGTGCGGTGGGTTCTTAAATAATGTTCTTTTTTGATGGCGATTACCCGCTCAGGCTGAGCGAGTTCTTCCAAGGTCTCTTCTTGCATCCAAGTATAGCCATCAACCTCATAGGCCATAGCCTTCCTGAAAAGTTGTGGGTGTTGCTCTAAAAGCCATACCCACTCGATCTTTTGCTGATAGAAGCAGAAGAAACAGCCGGATCTACTTCTTGCATACACTCCCTTCTTTAGCTCACCGTCTATCTCTACTTCATAGACAAGCTTCTTATAATAGCCAGGGGCTCCTATTCCTGTATCTTCTAAAATTTGGAACACATCATTCAATCGAATGACATCATCGTTGTCAACCAGCGGAAACGAATCTAATTTCCCTACGGGGTACTCTGTAGTTTTTAGAAATTGAAATACAACCTGATTGAATGCTTTCACTCCTATTCTTAAAAGCGTTTCCAGTTTCTGCTTTTGTGTAAACCGAAAATTTATCGGTTTATATAGGTATTTAATAACGTCATCAAGGTCTTTTCCATCAATTACATGCTTATACAATTCAATTAGCTGATCTATATTTTGATTGGAAAGTACTTTCTTGATCACATCCTCGCTCCAGATATTTTCACGGAAAGGAAATATGGACTGCACATTGGCTTTCTTGGAAATATATCCTTCCCTGTCTTCGTCTCCACGGATGCCCACGTAAGAAATGGTAGGCTCCTCCCCAATATATTCTTCAAAAGGCTCCAGCTTCAGTTTTTTGGTACACCACCTTGCCATGGAGCTGGGAAGATATCCTCCATACAATTCAAGGAAATGATCAAAATTGCTCTCCGCATTGGTGTGATTCTCCTCAATGGGCTTTATCTCAGTGATGCCCCTGCCCAGCGCACTTTTTAATCGCTCAATAAGGGCATAGGTTTCATCAAGCTCTCTGCCTGTATCACTGGTATAGTATTCGATGTCCAGTTGAGGATATAGGTCACGGAGATACAAGGCTAAGGCAGCAGAATCCTTACCCCCAGATATCCCTAAGACGTGTCGCACGTTCTTCATTTACAAAAATCTTTCAACAATCTAACTAAAGCCGCCTTATTAAGCAACTTTTCATTCTTGTTTAGTAAAGTATTCAGCTGCTCATAAAGTTCACCAACTTTCTTCTGTTCATCCGGATTCAAGGTGACCTTGTCATGAAAGACTTTACCAGTCTTATCAATCAGATCAAATGTATAAGCCTCATTTTCTTCCTGTTCCAAAAATTTATGAACCTCCAGCACACGATCTAAATTGGAAAATGCTTCCTTGAAACTATCCAAAAGAATCATCTCCTCCTGATCAGTTATTTGCTCTATGGACTTACCCATGAGTTGATCTGCCAATGATTTAAGCCAACTGTCCCGGTCGTCCAATTTAGACATCAACCGGGTATGAAAGACTTTGAACTTTGGAATCAACAAATGGGATTTGACTCCCTTGTATTTTGACTGTAATACCAATTTGTACTTGGGGAAATCATATTCTTTTGAAGAAGTCACTTTGAGAAGACTGGCCTCAATACGATTCAGCAGTTCATCATACGCTGTCCTAAGCTCATAGATTGCACCGTTCAGTTGGTCTATAAACCCCTTGAGTACGGCACTATCTTCTTCAAAGTTAATTTTCCCATACCCCAGTGCCATTGGGATAGACTCAAATAAGGCCGTTGCCGGATCTTCTGCTTTTTGGATAGCATTTCTAAATCCTTTCGCCTGATCCGTTAACTTATTTGTCTGTAAGGTATATGCCGGTAGCTTTCGATAAAAGCGTACAAAAGCACTAAAGATCCTAATAAAGCTAGTCCCCTGCCCTACACCCTCAGCCATAGCCGTAATCTCCCGATACTGATGAAAAAGGTCAATCTTAACCCCTTCGATCTTATAAGACTTGACACTATAATCAGCTGGTTTCTTATGGATCAAGTCCAATACGTCACTATCGATGTAGGGTACATAACCCCGTTCGTTATGAAAAAGGGCAAAGTCCTCTTTTTTGATAATGAGGAAAATCGGCACCCAAAATTCCACAAATCCCTTTTTCAGTTTGAGGCCACCTGATTTCAATTGTTCGTAGAGCTCATTGAGATTCCTCTTGGAAAAACCCGCAGATTCCATAAATGCTATGCTCTGCCTCCAAAGTGGCCTATAGCTTTGGTCTGTTGGAGCTCCAAGCCCGTAGAGGGAATCTTGAGCGCTATGAATTCCCGTATCTTTCAGTAGGGATAAATAGATGGTCTTTTGGGGAGGGAATCGATCTCTAGGATAGCCTAGGTCTTCCAAATGCGCATTTTCAAGCAAATCCGACAGCAGTGCTTTTCTGGCTGTCATGATCGGGGTACTCAGGTGCTCACGGTTTGCCAGTTCGTTTCTGAATTTGGGAGTAAGCCCATATTTCCCTTCACAGTATTGTGAGATTTTTTTATTGAAGTCCGTCTTAGAAGTGATCTTGATTTCCTCACCATCATAAATCCAATATGAATCCGGGGAACTGGAAAAAAGGTAGCTCTCTATCAATTCGGTAATTTCATTCTCAAGATAGATGAGTTCCTCTAATAGAATATCCTGCGCCTGTATATCATCCTTCGCATCAGATTCCATTACGGTTTTGATCTTGTCAACCTCAAGCAGTAGGCCTCTGATCTTATCCAATGAATTCACCACCACAAAGAGCTGGGGATACTTCAGATTTTTCGAAATCTCAGATAGCTGCTTTTTGATTTCCTTATCCGTGAAGAGAATATTCACATAGCCATCAAGCTCTCCTTCAGGTTCGGAGAAATCAAGCTCTTCTGCAAAGCGGAACTTAAACAGCCTGGGAGTACCAAATATATATTGGTACGCTTTTGCCTGAACGATTGGCAAATCAATGTATCGCTTCAGCTGACCCGTAATAGGCAGTTCCTTGTTTATATTTTTGTCAGCATTCTCAATCGCCTCCTCAATATTAAGAGTCGTCCCGGTCGTAAACTTGAATTTATTGGAGGCATAAGAAAAGAATATTACCCGCTGATTCTTAAGTGTCGTAATCAGCTTTTGGGGATCGGCAATCCCCATGTTCAATCTGGCGTATTTAGAAAGTATCTCCTCATCCCAAGTCCCAAATTCCCGTGCAAATAAATTTACGAGGAGAATTGTCTTGAGCAGCTCTACCAGCTGTACAAGTTCTTTACTGTTGGAAGCAACTAGACTTATTTTTTCAAAAGCTAAAAAAGCTCCTTCCCATTGGGTTTTGTCCTTGTTAAACTTTCTATCCAAAAGGTAGCTGGACAGTGTGTTGTAGAGGTAGTCGTAAACTTTTCCCAAGTGAAATCCCTCGCCACTATTGAGATCCAATCCTTTCAAACCCACCTTCTCATTTGAAGAAAGGAAGGTAAACAAGGAGCGTTCGTTTTGACCATAGCGTGTCAAGGCATTTACCAAAACATAGGCCGAGAGGTAATCCAAAGGATACAGTTTCCGGGCAAGGTCGCCATCGAGGATACCTGTATTATTGATCAAGTTGGATTTTTGAAGGAGGTGCTTCAACTCATCAAACCTACTTTCATCCTTAACCTTGAAACCCATCTCCTGCTGTCGCTCGGCAGCGAGAAAAAGCAGTTGCTCGATTGGCTCGTTGAAACTAACATCCAACAGTCTACCCCTTACTTTTTCCCATTCATTCCGGTCATTGGCTTTGAGGTTGTAGAAATAGGAACCAAAATTCTGATGAAGTGCGGTAATCAGCAGAATATTGTGATCAGGACTATTGGCAAACTCGGCCAGTTCTTGGATGAAATACAATTCAGATCCGGGATCATTGGCGACTGCATATTCCAGAAATTTACCGAATTCATCTATCAGGACAACTACACAGGTATTTGCTTTGGTTTTTGCTGCCAACTGCTGTAAAATAGCCTTGGTAGTATCTTTTTTAACTCCCAGTCTTTCTGCAAAAACTTCTTTAAAGGATCGGCTTTCACCAATGAAATTGACGAACTCAAATGATTTGATCCCATTAAATTGGCCATTGACCGATCCAAAATAAGCATCATTTTTTCCTTCAAGATTTTGCTCCAAAGCCCAAAGAAAACTGGACTTACCTGTCCCATAGGAACCGATAATATTGAAGGCTCTGTGTCCAGTCCTAAAGTTATTGGCAATGCGCTCAAAAACCTGCTTGGCATTAGGCGTGGCGATATAATGAATATCCCTAGCCTGATCCCGAATAATATTGGTAGAAACTGAAAACTCAGTCATTGTAATATCTCTCTAAAATTTCCCACTTGTCCAAACCGGGATCAAGCTGTACTTCTTTTCTTCCCGCATCTTCCTTGAATGTTACTTGCCCTGGAAACAGCTCGCAAAGCAACCCTATATGCCGCTCCACACCCTCATTGGTACAAGCCAATGCATCTCCTACAGTATCAATAATCTCTTCAACAGCGATCGATTCCCGATCCGGAAAAGAATCCAATATGCAATACAGAAAAGCCAAGGAGGGGATCTCCTTCTTATGATCGACTCGAACCTGATAGGTGATTTCCTTGCTCGCATTCGGAACCTCAGTAATCAGATTCAACTCTACGAACATGGAAGAAAGATCATCTTCGATTCCTTTGCCTACCTTATCCTCAACTAGGTACATCTTAATAAATACCTTGATATCGTTTTCCAGGGTTTTGGAGGCAACCTTCCCTTCCGCCTTAAGATTGAGAAACTGTTGTAATTGGGACTTTTGGAATTGATTTCGGTGTCTTGACTTTCTGAACTCCTTGAAGAAGAGTGAATAGATACTCGCTTTCCCCAATTTCACTAAGTGGTATTGCCAAATCCACAGACTTCCGGGGAATTCCAAATATTCGTCCCATCCTCCTCTACTCAGCATGCTATTAGCAAGTTCTGATATATTACCCTCATCATCTTTGACACCAAAAGCCTTGAGCCAAAAGTGGATAGCTGCCACCATATTTTTCCCGACTCCAAGTTTCAGAACTGAGTTTTCTGCTCCAAAATCCCCGTTATCTTCCAGAAAATCAACTCCTTTCTTGAGCCAGAAACTTCGGCAGTGAAAGGTATCGTGTCCGGTGAAGGTGAGTTTTTCGGTGTGCATTGGTAAGTAAAATCTGTACGTATTTTCGTACAAAATAAAGGAAAACAGAGTGAAAATACGGTTTTGCTATATTTATATGTAAATGGAATATCGCAAAACCCTATTAGAGGACTTTAAATCAGAGTTGTAGGGATTAACGGATTGTTTTTTTGGCTCCGACTATATTCCCTCCTCCATTCTTAACTTCAGCAGGCACTTTATTCATGTGACATAAAATATCTTCAATATCAGCACAGCTGATTCTAGGATTCTGAAAAACGGCTGGCAACTCATATCTTTCAAGTGTAGCCGTCTTAATCTTTCTCCCCAATAGCTTTTCAGCGCCAAGTCTAGTTCCGGTATGCAAATAGATTTTTTCGGGAAAAATTTTAAGGTAAGCACCAATACGGGTTGCCGTATCGTAAAAAGTCAGTGAGCCAATATCCGGGACTTTGCAATCTCCCACAATATTCAGTAGCTCGTGAAAAGATTCTGCCTTACTTATGCCATCACTCTGACCTAATAGTAGCCCTGCAAATTTCTCTAAGGCTGTCTTTTGTCTTCTGTACTGGTGAGGATGCCTTTTGCCAAGATGATTTTCTGCCAAAGCTGCAAAGGCTATTGCATCCCGAAGGTTTGGTTGATTGGCGCAATGAATTAGCCAAGAATCAGGATTTCTCGATTTACTTTCGAGAAAATGATCTATTTGAAGTTTTAAAAAATTCATTGTGAGTAAGTTATGATTTTTATGAAATTTCCTTCTCCTTAAATTCTTTTTAAAAAAGAACTAGGGAAACTACCCGTTTTAAGTGCAAGAATTCGCCAACCTCAAGCATTTTGAAGTGGGGTCTTTTCAATTAGGTATGCTACGATTACGTGTAATGTAGATACAGCAAAAAGCTTCATAGAGGCGGTAAATATCTACTTATTATGAATCTTAATTTCATCGTTTATTAGGGCTAATCTTTCATAGGAATCTTTCATTTCCTTTCTTAATCCTTTCAATTCGCTGGAAAACAAAGAGGCATTCACTTTCATATGATTAAATCTAACCAAAGCCTTGCTAGTTAAATCAATTAACTCATTAAAAAAGCTATGATTTAAAAATCTATTCCTCAAGTCCTCTCCAAATGGCACAAGAAAATCTTTTTCATAGTTCCCAATATTTGAACTACCCTCAACTAATTTCATATATTCCCTATGGCTATGAATCAAAAAGCTATAAAAATCAGGATCTTTCGAAGGGTCTTTATTTAAATCATTAATCTTTAAATAAATAACACTTGACAAATAATCAATTTTCTCTTTAATAAACATCTGATCTCTGTATGTAAAGTTCACAGTCTTATCCGCTGAATCGATTGCTTGTTCAAGTCTAAGATATAAAAAATCAATACAATTATAAATATTTTTATAGTTCTTTATTTTCTCATCGCTTTCTGGTATTACTAAGTGATAAGCATGAAACACTTCCTCAGTATCCATATTTTGCAGTCGTTTCAAATTATCACTAGCCTTAATCTTCAATTTGTGTTGTTCAGTTGGATATTGACTTATGTCATTAGCTAATTCTTCAAAATTATCCAGTTGATTACTTAACATTAATAGTGAATCATCCACTAATTGACTCAAGTACTTCAGCCTATCCTTATATCGGTCTTCTTTCGCTTTATTTTCCTTATAAACTTCCTTTCTATCAGCTCTATTGTATATTAAAAATGCCCCCAAAAAACCTAACAAAGTACCTATTACCGTTACCAAAAGACTAACCCAAAAAGAGCTAGCTTCATTGACTAAAGTATCTATTCTATAAAATTCAACCATGTGCTATTTTCATTTAAAGTATCTATTCATAACAATCAAATTTTGCTGAAAACTGAATTCTATTTTTAATTTACTTTCGTCCTTGAAGAATTTATCTTTCGTATTAGAAATAATACTTATATTTTAAATTTCGGTCTTGTTGAAATTTGCATTGTCAATATTTATTTGGTTGATTGGATAAACATAAAGTATATATAAATAGAAGAAGGCAATGGAAACCACTAGGATAACCAATCCAATTATTGATGATGTAATTTTAACCCCATTGCTTATTGATAATTCGATCTCAGTTTTTTCAGCTGGATCTAACTTTGCAAGTTGCTCAATATTTTCAGCATTTGCTAATTTATACAATGCGGCCGTCTGTTTTATAGATTGATAAAACTGAATACCAGAAAACAAAAGACCACATAATACAATAATTATTACAGTAAAGAATATCAATTTTGTTGAAAAGAGCTGCCAATCAAAAGTTTGCTTTCTATGTTTTAGATTCTCAGTGAAATATTGGGAATATTGATTTTCAAAATATTTTTCTCTTGCTATCTCATATTTAAGCTTTGTTATTTCTCTTAAATCTCCATAATAAGATAAAGAATCAGAAAGTGAGGATTTTTCTTTTTTGAGAAATTCATCAAATTCTTCCTCAATCTGTAGAGTAGTATCTTCTTGCATTCCGCAAGCTGATGAAGTAAGAGAAAATAAAATCCAAAAAAAGAATAAATTTCGGTTAACTGATATTCTATTCAATGTAGACATAATACTTTTCATGTAAGAATTTTAAAAACTTTTTACGAAAGACAAACTTTTCGGAGGAGGTATTGATATTTCTACTTACCTCTAATCTTAAATACTTTTCGTAACTCCAACCTTGAAGAACTTCTTGATTTGCAGTTATTAATTTCTTAATAGCTTTACTATACAATTCACAGTCCTTCTCGAGATTTCCTGTACGTTTTGGGAAAACATCTAAATCACTTGCAATACTCCTACAATAAAAGCTAACTTTCTTCTTAGCTCTTAATACCTCTATGTTAGGAATTTGATCTTCACTATTTAATTTTGAATATTCCTTGCAATAAATTTCTGAAAAATCAAGATTAATCACACCATTTTTAATATCAACAGATAGTTTTTTGAATTTTAAAAGATGGATTCTATCTAAATAGTTTTCAAATTGCAGTAACGAATCGAGTTGAAGTAATTCTTGTATAAACTCTTCTTTTTCATTCTCTATTTCTTCAAACTCAGAAAAAGGTCTTAATATATTTGAATCAATAAACGTAGAGTCTTGATTAACTTGACCAAAAATTTTATTGTTATTTAATAACAATATCACATAAATTATCATTAGGAATTTTGTATTCTTCATAGTTTTTGTATCATGTCTAGAAGTTTGAATAAACGCAGGGCGGCTTACTCCGTGATTTTGTGAAGTACTGAAATATTTCTCTGCATTCACACCTTTTTATTACCAATTAAAGTTGGTATTGTCTACATTATCCCCCCTCCTTATTAAATAGAAGGCTACAGTCCATTATTCAAATCGCGCCTTCTATTTAATAATAATTTTGGCCTTAACTGATAATGTGCGATACTGTTGATCATCCAATCCCTTGAGAGGATCAGCACCATTGATCCAATCATGAGCAATACCTAAGCTATTCTGATCATCAGAACCGAATGGTAAGTTTATACCAACTTGAAAATTGAATTGAGAATTTAAATCCCTGTTCGCATCACCAATAAATTCGTTTCTTCCATTGTAACTAAATTGAGCTTTGAAAAGATCAAATCTTTCTACCCATAAATCTGAAAGTATTGGAAGAAGAAATAAGTTAAATTCAAAATCAAATTGTCCCAAAACTGCATTTTCACCTCCTAAATAGGCTAAACCAAAATTATGATTATGCGAGAACATAAAAACCTGAGGGAGCCCTTTACCATATGCTGGAAATAGAGACTTTGTTCTAAATACTTGTGCTCCAACATACCTGTCGAAAGATAATCCAAGAATAGCTTGCAACTCCTCCGTATCCTTAATTTTATCTTCTGACTTTTTGAAATTAAGGGTTACAGGCATTTCAAGTGAAGAGGAACCTATTGGCTCTCTTTGAAGAACGAAGACTTTTCCTACAGAAACCCCAAATTGTCTAACATCTTGTTTCTTTTCAATCAATGTGTTTCGATGCAACTCAGCCGTCAGACCAAAACTCCATCGGCTTATGGCTGTCCCTACACTTGTTTCTATAAAAGCATTCGTAAGCCAACTATTGCTAACTGTATCAGAGGAAGGGAATGTCCCAATAAATTCCGCAGATTGTCCTTTTGTAAAATCATTGTCTGAAGCCTTTGCTATTGTTAATTTGAAAATGACACTATCTCTTGGTTGATTTTGATGAGATTGGGCTGAAGTACTAGATATACTAAGGAGGACAGTGAATGCTAGTGTTATAAACAGAATGTTATGACTTTTCATAGTGATGTTGAATTAGATTAATACAATCATCAATTGTTATTAATTTTCCTATTTCGGTCATAGTAATTCCACTTGGAGTTTTACCAGGTTTGTGAGTATTAACTAACACCTTCAAAATATAGCTTAGTACATAATGCATGCCTTGTGAACTCTCCATAAAATTTTGAGATATTCCAAGGTTTATAATCAACTTAGAAGAAGCTAGAATAGGGTTTCCATTTGTATACGGATGCAAATAATTAATTAGCTGCTGAAAAATAGAGACTCCATTCTGGATATCTTCCTGAATCTCTTGAATAACCTTTTGCAAAACTTCAAAAGTATTTATGTCAAGTGCTTGCGATGCAGCATGTTGTAATGCAGGGACTAAGACATTAGCGTCCGAATCATTTATTTCAAATTCTATTTTCATGAACGTTTTTGTTAAGAAGTTAAAATATCATTGTAAAAATGGGTGATAACAGCAGTCCCGTTTCTGGGTGTAGTTAGATCATTCTGGTGACTGGGTTGAATCCAAAATCCCTCCTAGATATTCATGGCAATTTATAATTGGCTTTTCTACCTCCTCCCATCCTTCCCGAATTGCTTCGTTCTCCTTTAGGAGAAGGCAATAGGCTCTGCTATCATTTCACTATCAGATTCAGAATTAAGTGGGTTTCCGGATTTAAGCCCGGATGGGTGCTATAAAAGTTGGCTGTTCTACCTACCTCACCCCTCCCTCTCCTTAAAGAGAGGGCGATCGATCCTGATCCAGACGTGGATCAGAGATAAGAAGTAAGTTGGTTGTTCTCAATAATTAAAAGGCTTGTGCAATAAAGGGAATAAAATGATAGGAAAACATACCCTATACAGGGTATTTTTTTGGGAAAATGAGAGAAAAATGAGGAGAATTTGAGGTTTTTGGGAGCGGGAATGAAAATCAAAACCTGACACAACTTATCACATCTCCTACTTGGTCATTTTCTTTTAGTCCAGAAACAGCAGATCTTTGTCACTAAGTCAATCCCATTCATATGATGTACAACTGGGCCGAAATCTGCAGTGAGCTTAAGGATCTGGAAAAGCGGGTAGATGCGAAAATAGATGCGATTATTTCTGAGAATGCAAATCCATTTCCCCATGCAAGGATTGATAAGGCTAGACAAATCGAAACTCTTTCCCGGGCATTGAGGCAGTTTATTGAGATGGAACAGGAAAAGGATGCCATGGTGATCCTGCATATGTTAAGGGATATGGGGGTAAAGCTGAAGGCGATGAGGTAGATGTATTTAGCTCAGACCCTAAAATTTCCTCAATTCCATAGGAACTTCACCTCCCGAATGCTTTTGGGAAGTGATTCATTGTTTCCCGAAATATCGGGAGAGGCAGTGCCGCGCACGCAACGAAAGCTTAGTTGTTAGCGGTAGTTTTACTTCATGGCTTTCTTCATAAGTTTTAACGCCCAATCGTAATGACTGGAAGTAGCAGAAACCAAATAAGCTCCTAATGAAGTTGTTCCTGTCCATTTGTATTTTTTCTTTTGAAAAAGTTCCTCATTGGAATGATTATTAATAATTCCTTGAACATCATTAAAGGATTTATCAAGTGATTTTCTGACTTTTTTCAATTCCGTTGTCCTGTATGTTTCCCAAATCTTTCTGTTTAACTCAGGAGTTGTTTTCCAGGTATACCCTTGTGCAGGCATCTCAGGTTTATCACCTTTCATTCCAATAGTGTACCACGCTATCATCATTAAATGCCAATGATATAAGTGAGCGAGAACATCCCTAAAATTTCGGTTCATTGTTCCTTTGGGAAATTCTTTGTTTTTGTCTTCTTCCGTGAAAGAATCAACAAAATCGTTCAGGTCTTTAAAATTCTTTTGACTCAGTGTCAATAAGTCCTTTTTGTCTGTTGGTCTTGGCATAATTCTACTTTAATACAGTAGTAATATCTCTCAAATGTTTTGTAATGATTCAACTATTTCATTTTATCTTGCTGGGGATAGTCCGGCAAAATCGAGGCAGTGGATGAATACATGTAGTTTTTTCATTTATATTCAATTAAATAAGGAGCTACCTCAACAGTTATTTCCATTGTGATTTTTGACTTAATCGAATGGGTAATCAAACAAGCGTTTTCCGCCTTTTTTATAATTCGTGTTGCCTTGTCCCTATACTGTTCACTATGGATAACCACAGTAGGTTTTAGCAGGATTTCGCTCATCATCAAAACTCCTTCCACGGTTTCTAATTTTCCTTTTGCCTTACAGCTAAAGCTTGCAAACTCCAGTGTTGAATTTTCCGCAATGGCTAAAAAGGTAGTCATTAAGCAACCGCTTACCGCAGCTACAAACAGGTGCTCCGGAGACCAAATTCCTTCCATACCTTTTGGGAATTCCGGCGGGGTGGCTACTTCGATGCAAAGCCCGTTTTTCCTGTTCAATTCGGGAGAACAGACAATGCCTTTGCGACTGTTTTCCCAATTGATATCTACATTATAAAAGTGGGGTTCCATGGTTTGTCCTTAATTGCTATGAGCAGGATTATTAACTTGCTCCAAAGAGAGCTTTTTGGTGCAGAAAAACCAATCAGTGCAGGTAATGCCTTCTTCTTTGGTCTCCATTCTATCATTGGCAACGCCACAAGAGCCTGCAGTTGGCACGATCACATCATCACCCGGTTGCCAATCCGCAGGTGTTGCAATGTTGTAGGCATCGGCCGTTTGCATAGCGATAAGCGCTCTTTTTAATTCATCAAAATTTCTACCCATTGATAGTGGGTAATAAATAATGGCACGGATCATTCCTTTTGGATCGATATAGAAGACTGCACGGACTGCTTTAGTGGAACTCTCTCCCGGTTGTATCATTCCATATTTTTTCGCCACCGACATGGTAATATCTTCAATCAATGGAAATTTGACTTCCATGTTTTTCATGCCTTTGAATTCAATTTTGTCTTTAATGGTCCTGAGCCAGGCAATATGGCTGTATAAGCCATCTATGGACAAACCTACCAACTGACAGTTCAACGCTGAAAATTCCGGCTCTAGTTTGGCAAACGTCATAAACTCTGAGGTGCAAACAGGCGTAAAATCTGCCGGATGACTGAAAAGAATTACCCATTTACCTTTATAGTCTGCAGGAAAATTGATTTCTCCCTGTGTGGTGATGGCTTTAAATTCAGGAGCCTTATCTCCTATGCGAGGCATGGCCACTGCTACTTCTTGTTCTAAGCTTTCCATTTTTTGTTTTTCTTATCCTTGTAGATTTTATAGTAATGTCACATACAAGGGTACAATGATTTAGATGCATTATCTATGATCTTAATCATATGGACAGAAGACCACAATCAGCAACCATATCGTAATACAATCCAAACTGATAAGATCAACTGTACTTTCGCCGTATTTGACTACTGTTGGCCAACTATGAACTCACGCTCGAAGGTTACAGGTACGGCTTCCGTCACGGAAAGAATATCCATAAGGAAATAACACAAGCTCTTGATAGGTATTCGTTCAGCTTATTACAGGATTGTCATACTCAATTTCGGTGATGTAAAATTTTGCATAACTGAAATCGCCCTTTTCCAATCTCCAAAGAACTTCAAAGGTTGTCCTTCCGTTAAAATGTGGTTAAAATATCTTTGCACCGGTTCTGGCAAACCGTCTATTTGGCTTTTGTGAAATTGTTGTTGAGATATACTTTTTGATAAATAAAAAAGTTCATTTACTTGTTTACGAAATTTTATGGATAAGTTTATTTTGCCAATGATTAAGACTACTAGTATAAGTCCGAGAATTGAAAATACAATTACCATAATATTCATTTTTTGTAAAGTGTTCTGATCTGGGGCAACAGTGCCACGAAAATGATAGGTATGGCATATAACATGTAGAAAGTTTGTAGCCAGCTTGTGCCCTGTATGTAAATTGTTTCAACTTGTATCCAAATAATTAGTGCGAAAGCTATGTAAATACTGAATGACCAACCCCAATACATATCTTTAAAGAAGTTGAAATATTCAGCAAATCTGTTTGAAGGCTTTTTAAGTAAAGCTACCGCCAAAAGACATGGGGAAATCCCTAAAACCAAAAACAGAATAATGCCAGGTATTAGAAAGTCATTGAAAGGTGATTGGTCTAAAATTGATAAGGGCAAACCACCTAATAATTCTCCTGATGGTGAGATGATGAGCAATGCACCACCACCTAAGGCGCCTACGCCTAGAAATAGTAATAAGAAAATAAAAATAGCTCTTGCAGTTGCTGGCTTCATACTTTAAAATTAATTTTGATTTTTCCCTTAAGCCTCAACTTCATCAAGCCACTTTTTTCTTTTCAAATCATCTGATGATTTCACAGGGGCAGAGGCAGAAATTTTAACTGGTTTTATGCCACAAAATTCCAAGACACCGGTTTTCATGGCGTTGTGTCCTGCATTTCTGTTCATTAACCAATAATACCATTTAGACGTGTCCATGGTCACTGTTAATTTTGCCGTTTTTCCTCCTCTAGGTGTAGTCAAAACGCTCGTGGAGACAGGGTGAAGTTTGCCTGCCCTACAAGCTGGCCCTTCGCTAGATTAGTCCACCGGACTAATCCTAAACGCTCAGTCCTCCTACAAGCTGGCCCTTCGCTAGATTAGTCCACCGGACTAATCCTAAACGCTCAGTCCTCCTACAAGCTGGCCCAAGGCTAAAATCTTTCGTAGGAAAATTTCTTACGGCTTGTCCTACCCTAATATTCTTACCAATTTGTAATTGGCTGACGACCTCACCCCAACCCTCTTCCCGATTCTCGGGACGGGCTCTGAAGAGAGAGGGCGATCGTTTTGTACTATCATCCATATATCAGTTTCAAATGGTGCTTGATGGTTTCCGGATTTATGCCCGGATGGGTGATAAAAGTTGGTGTAGTCACTTCGCTCCCTAACCGTATACGTTCTCGGGATTAAAGGTATAGGAAAAGACATCTTTACGGAAACTACTGACCGCACCATGTTTTCTTAGGTGCTGTTGTGCCCAGTTATCTTATATATCCAAGTCCTTTTAAAAATAAATCTATCTGGATAAATGCTTTTTTTGAAATCTCCTCGTCTGGTTTTGGCCATCCATTATCCGGTAAGGGAGTAAACAAATGTCCAACACTATCGTATACATGAAGCTCACAGATATTATTATTTTTAATCATTTCATCCCTGAATAATTCTGAATTTTTTAAAGGAGTTACAGAGTCATCTCTACCGATCACAATGATTGTTGGAGGCATATTCTTTTTAATATGCTGGGCAGGAGAATAGTCAATCGGCTTACCTCTTTCTAAAAGTAACTGTTTAAACCATTCATCATTCAAAATTGAAACTGCCGGAGATTGAAGAATCAGCGCATTTGGCTTACTTGATATAGATGAATCTGAAGTGTATTTGGGAAAAACAGCGGCACCGGCAACTAGGTGTCCTCCAGCAGACCACCCAAAAGCTGCAATACTGTCTTTATTGATATTCAATCTATTTGCATTTTCTCTTGCCCAAATAAAAAAATCCCTGGCATCTTCCATTGCATCTATCGGAGTAATGTTTTCTTTATTGGAAATTCTGTATTCTACAGAAATTGAAACCATTCCCAATTCTGCATATTTATCAGCATATCCAAAACCCCATGAAGGTTCTCCCATTGCCCAGCCTCCTCCATGGAATATTGCAATTGATGGTCGTGATTCCTTATCAGAGATATCTTTGGGTAAAAAGACATATGCTTTTAAGGTATCAGTTTCAATGGTTTTGTAAATAAACTCAAGTGGAGAAGAGTTCTCTTGAGCTTTAGCTGTTCCATAAAGAAGGATAAGTAATATCAAAATTTTATTTTTCATGTGTTTATAATTGATTTTTAATGGTCACATGGAATCTCGCATGGCAGATAATCATCCCAGTGTGTGATCCCGTACGTACGGGATCATGCTTGATTTCATATGATTATATTTTTTTCTTAAAGGTCATATGGAATCTCGCTTCACAGATAATCATTCCTCCGTGTGGCTCTCGAGTCATGCTCGATTTCATGTGTTTATATTTTGATTTTTAATGGTCATAACCTGTCCCGTGACGAAGGAAACGGGATAGCCTGTCCCGTCCGCCGCGGCGGATCGGGAGAATCTCGCACGGTGAATAATCATCCCACTCCCGAAGCAAGCTCGGGACAAGTTGTGTGTTCCCGTAGGTACGCATGCCTGGCCTCAGGCGGGCTCGATTTCATCTTATAAATATTAAATTCTTGAAATGGTGTTTTTCGTTTCGTTAATTGGGCACAACGGCCAAGCATAAAAGCACCAGTGGATTTCAATGCGATTACCTGTCCGTTACTACCAAAGTTTATTAATTGCGCAAACCTCAAATTTCCCCCTTTACCCGCTATTGCTTTTATACAATTTCGTAACCAGTTTACCTTTAGAAAGATAGAAATATTAAATCTTATTCATTTCATTTTTCCTTTCCGGTTTTTGCTCATTTCTTCTAATTGAAGACCAATACTTTCTTTCCAGTAGACATTAGGGTTATAATCTAACGTCATTTTCGACAAGCTGCTACGACTGCATATTCCAAGCTTGGATTGTTTTGCAATGCTTCCACCACATGACTGCCTGTTATTCTGAGCGAAAAGATGCGAAGACAGAAGTACCAAAAGCGTAATTAAGATAGCTTTCATAGTGCTTATTTTACAATTAAAAAAATAGATTCAATAGTAGGATGGTCCCCAAAGTGTTTGCCGTAATATGCCATCTGAATGATACCATCAGGATCTACCAGAAAGCTTGCAGGCATCAATTTTGGGTCAGCATCAACTTCAATGTTTTTATGCTCGTTTCTGATGGCATTAACTATTAATTGAGGATGAAGCAGGAGTCTAACAGCTCCAATAAATGAAGATTCTGTAACCCCATAAGCCTTATAAATGCTCTTATTCTCGTCAGAAAGCATGGGGAAAGGAGATTTTTCACCTCCTGCATGATTTAGGAGCTTATATTTGTCAGAAGGCCAAATAGATATAACTTCAATAGTGTGTTTCTCGAAGAGTTCATAGTTCCGTATCAATTCATTTGTCCTCAAATTGCAAAACGGACATGCTGCAAAACGATGAAATGATAAAAAAATCCATTTGTCATTTGCCGGTACACTGATTTTGTGCCCCCATAAATCAGTTGTCTGAATCACAGGAGCGGTGTCTCCTACCTTGATCATTCTTTTCATATGTTTATAATTTTTCTGTCACTTCATTTTTATATTTTTAGGTAAGGGTAAGAAAACGCTAAGAAGTTAAATTTTCATATTCATGCTC